>JBJXDY010000108.1:0-30149 GCA_046154965.1 Dongiaceae bacterium
TCGCGAAGATCATTCGAAAGAGGTCGGGTCATCGCTTGCTGGCCTCCTTCCCAGCCAGCATCTTGAATCACAAATCCGATCCCTGGGGAATCCCCTACGATTCATTCAATCCGTGAAACGCTCTAGTTCTGCGCCGGGAGTGTATCGAGCTGGGCTTTGACGGCGGCATGTTCGGCGGAGGCGGGATCGAGCTGCTGGAGCAGCCGGACCCAGAGCTCTCTGGCCTGCTTGTCCTTCCTGCCGGCGCGCTCGGCAAAGCCGAGCAGCCAGAGGGCGGCGCCGTTGTCGGGTTCCTTGGATAAGAGCTCGCGCAAGGCCGCCACCGATGCCTCTGGCAGCAGCGGCGCGGCATCCGGAGCGGCCAGCAGCGTGGCGGCGTAGTCCGCGAGCAGGGTGGAATCGGCCGGCGCCAGCGCCACGGCCCGGCCATAGGCGTCGCGAGCGCGCGCCGGCTCGTTCAGCACCAGATAGGAGCGGCCCAGCCGTTTCCATCCCTCGAGGTCATCGGGGTTCGCCTGCAGGCGCTGCGCCAAAGCCTCGACCATGCCTTGGATCATGTCCTGCTGCTGTTCCGGGGTCATCTGCTGCGCCGCGGCCACGTCCTCGTCGCTCGGGGCGGGCACGGCCCCGTCCGGCGCGGCTGTCCCGCCCTCGATGCCCGCGGCATCGATGCCCGCCTCCTGGGCAATGGAGGCGATCAGCTCACGCACGCCGGGTAGCCACGGTGCATCGGCCGGCGAATCCTTTTCCAGGGACTTCAGCCGGTCGATCGCATCGCGCGACTTACCGGCCTGGGCAAGGCCAAGAGCGAGATAGAACTGTGGCTTAGGCGCGCTCGGATCCGCCTTGTTGGCCTGTTCGAAGTGCTGCAGGGCGCGGGGCGGAACGATGCCGCCAGCCGCGTAGGTCAGGGACTCCGCGAAATCGGCTGCCAGGACCATGTTCGCCGGTGCCAGCTCAAGAGCCTTTCCATAGGCCTTCGCGGCCTCGCCATGACGCCGGAGCGCGGCGTAGGACCGCGCCAGCAGCACCCAGCCCTCCAGGTTGCCGGGCTCCCGCTCCAGCCGTGCCGCCAGCTGCTGCACCATGCTCTCGATCTCGGCGACGCCATGCTCGCCGGTCTCTGAAGCGGCGGGCGTTCGCGCCGCAAACGGATGGGCCGGCTCGTTCGGCGCGCCGGTCAACAGATAGACCGCAAATGCGCCCAGCGGCGCCACCCCGGCGATCAAGGCCGCGGAAGTCCGGCGCAGCCATGGTCCGGCGGCGGAGGGCGCTTCGACGCTGTCCTGCCGTGCCGCCGCCAGGATTTTCCGTTCGAGTTCCACTCTGGCGGCACCCGCCTCGTCGGCAGACACAAGATTCGCTTCGATCTCGCGGTCCAACTCCGCCAGCTGATCGCGAAAGATGACGACTTCCTTCGTCTGACGCAAGGCGGTTGCCGCGCCATGGCCGAACAGCGGCCGCAGCAGCACGGCAATGACGATCAGGGTGATTGCGGCACAGACGGCCCAGATCATGGCGTTTCTTCTTCCGTGGCCAACAGCCGATCCAGTTGGACTCGCTCTTCGGCCGTCAGCGGCGACACCGGCGCCGGCCCGGCATATCGATGCCGGCGCAGATAGGCCCTGATGAACAGGAGCCCGGCCACCAACAGGAACAACGGCGCGATCCACAGCGCATAGGTCGCCGGCTTGAGGGGTGGCCGCAGCAGCACGAAGTCGCCATAGCGGTCGACGATGTACTTGAGCACTTCCTCATCGCCGTCGCCGGCCGTCAGGCGCTCGCGCACGATGATCCGCAGGTCCCGCGCCAGCTCGGCGTTTGAATCGTCGATCGACTGGTTCTGGCAAACGAGACAGCGCAGCTCCTTGCTGAGCGCTCGAGCGCGTCCCTCAAGTGCCGGATCGGATAGCGTCTCGTCGGGCTGAACCGCGATCGCGGTCGCGGCCCACGACAATAGCAAACCCGTCGCCAGCACGGCGGCGACCCGGCAACATCCGCGCAGCAGAGGCATCGGGCCGCCGCTCATTCCG
This sequence comes from Dongiaceae bacterium, assembly GCA_046154965.1. Classification (GTDB taxonomy): domain Bacteria; phylum Pseudomonadota; class Alphaproteobacteria; order Dongiales; family Dongiaceae; genus DATKFM01. Next base: position 2,034 of record JBJXDY010000108.1, read on the forward strand.
CGGGGCCCAGCGCGGCCGCCGGCGGCGGGGTGCGTGACGCGCGCCGCGCCGGCACGCCGATGCGATATCGGCGGTCGCTCAGCGACAACAGGCCGCCGATGACCATGAGGACGCCGCCGCCCCAGAGCCACGGCGCCAGCGGATTGTGGTAGATGCGCACCGTCCGCCCGGCGCTGCTCTCGTCCTCGCCCAGCACTACATACATGTCGCCGAGACCGGTGGTGCGGATTGCCGCTTCTGTGGTCTGCTGGCGCTGAACCGGATAGAAGCGCTGTTCCGGGCGGAGCCACGCCAGCTCCTCGCCATCGCGCATGACGACGAACTCCGCCTGGTCGGCCAGGTAGTTCGGCCCTTGAACAGGCGAGATGGCGGCGAACCGCAGTTCGTATCCGGCGATCGTCACTATATCGCCAGGATTCATCCGCAGGATCCGCTCCTCCCGCCAGATGGTGCTGGCGATAATGCCCGCCAGAACAATGCCCACACCGGCATGGGCCAGCGTCATGCCGTAGGTCGCGCGGGGCAGATTGATCGCCCGATTCCAACTGGTGGCTAGCGGCACAGCGAACAGCTTCAATCGATCAGTCAGCTCGGCAACGGCGCCGACAATCAGCCACGCCGCCGCTGCCAGCCCGAGAACGGCCAGCGTCTTTCCGCCGTGATTGAGAGCGAGCAGGATCGCAAAAACTGTCAGTGCACCCAACCCGGCCGCCCACAGCCGCTGCAGGGCACCCAGCAGATCCGCCCGCTTCCAGGCCAGCAAGGGCCCGATCGGAATGACGCAGAGCAGCGGCGCCATCAGGATCCCGATCACCAGATTGAAGAATGGCGCACCGACGGAAACCGAATAGCCGAATGCGGCAGTGATTAGCGGAAACAACGTTCCGAACAGCACCACACCCGCCGACACCGCTAGAAGCAGGTTGTTTAGGATCAGAGCCCCTTCGCGGCTGACCGGTGCAAAAATTCCGCCGTCGCGGAGCACCGGCGCGCGCAGCGCAAAGAGAGCCAGCGATCCGCCGACGGTGACCGCCAACAACAGCAGGATGAATACGCCGCGCGCCGGATCGACCGCAAACGCATGCACCGATGTTAGGACGCCCGATCGCACCAGGAACGTCCCGATCAGGCTGAGCGAGAAGGCGATGATGGCCAGCAGGATGGTCCAGCTCTTCAGGCTGTCGCGCTTCTCCACTACGATCGCCGAATGCAGAAGCGCTGTGCCAGCAAGCCACGGCATAAGCGAGGCATTTTCCACCGGGTCCCAGAACCAGAACCCGCCCCAGCCCAGCTCGTAATAGGCCCACCAGCTGCCCATGGTGATGCCGAAGGTCAATGCGCACCACGCCACTAGCGTCCAGGGCCGCACCCATCGCGCCCACGCCGGATCGACACGGCCCTCGATCAGAGCCGCTACCGCAAAGGAGAACACGATCGAGAACCCGACATAACCGAGATAGAGAAACGGCGGATGAAAGGCCAAGCCAGGATCCTGCAGCAACGGGTTCAGATCGTTGCCGTCGGCAGGCGGCGGCACGACCCGGGTGAATGGGTTCGACGTGGCGATGATAAACACCAGGAATCCGCAGGCGATCATCGCCTGTACCGACAAGGTCCGCGCCTTCAGGCCGGCCGGCAGATTCGTGCCGAACAGCGCGACCAGCGCACCGAACAAAGTCAGGATCAGGACCCACAGCACCATGGAGCCCTCGTGGTTCCCCCACACACCCGTGATCTTGTAGAGGAGCGGTTTCAGCGAATGCGAATTCTCCGCCACCACAGACACCGAGAAATCTGACGTTACAAAGGCCTGCACCAGGGCCAGGAAGGCCGCCAGCACCAGCAGAAACTGCAGGCATGCCGCCGGCGCGGCGATCGCCATCAGGGAGACAACACCGCGCCGCGCGCCCCACAGCGGCAAGACCATCTGGATCAGCGCTACGCCGCAAGCCAGAATCAGGGCAAAATGACCAATCTCCACGATCATGCGTCACAACCTCTCCCGCCTCAGCTCCCCATCCACCATACATATAGGCGCACGGCGCAAGCTCATGGCAGTGCCGCGGGCGAGTCACTAAGGGTGCGCAGCCACACGATCAGCGCCGCCCTTTCCTCTACCGTCTTCAGCCCTGGAAAGGACATCTTTGTTCCGGCGGCGTAGGTCTTCGGCGACATCAGGAACTGGTCCAGCTCCCCGAACGTCCACTCCTTGCCCAGCGCCTTGAGTGCATCAGAGTACGCGAAATCTTCTCGAGCGGCCTGCTTGGCACCGACGATGTTCCACAGATTTGGACCCACTTTCTTAGGGCCGCCCTTGTCGAAGCTGTGGCACGCAGCGCATTTCTTGGCGAGCTTCTCTCCAGCTGAGGGGTCGGCCGAGCGCAACAGATCGGCAAGCGACGCGCTGGCAGGAGCAGCTGCCTCGGTTGTCGATTGGTCGGTATCGGGCGGGACTACAGCAGCAGTCTCGGCAGTCTGCGCTGTTAGCGGCGTTTGAGACTCGGCCGCTGCGGGCGCGGCGGCGCTCTCGCGCTGAACAACCGCGCGGGCGGTGGTGTCAACAGCGACAATAGGCGTAGGCGGCACTGTGGGACGCGCTGTCGCCGTGACCGCCAGCCTTTTGGCCTCCGCCGCCGGTACCTCCGGCAGAAGCGGCGCGGCGTCGCCCCGCGTCCTCAACCACAGGATCACTGCGGCGCGGTCGGCAGGTCGCGCCATGCCGGGGAAGGTCATCTTGGATCCTGGCGCGTAACTGCCGGGCGCGGTGAGGAACTTGTCGAGATCCTCGTAGGACCACTCGCCGCCTATGGCGCGGAGTGCTTCTGTGTAGACAAAGCCGGCCTGACTGGCCTTCTTTGCACCGATGATGTTCCATAGCGGCGGTCCGATCTTGACCGGGCCGCCGGCATCGAAGCTGTGGCAGATCGCACATTGCCTGCTGATTCTTGCGCCGCGCTCCAGGTTCGCGATCGAAAGCCAACCCGCCAGCGACTGCGCTTCCGGTAATGGAGGAAACAGCGCGGCAGGTGTTGTGGCCGCGACCTGAGTTCCGCCGCTCTCTGTCGTGTTGGCGCCCACGGGGGCTGAAATCACTGCCGGCGCTTCGGTCGCAACCGCCGTCGCGTTGGCGTCGCCGGCGGCGGCGGCGGTGTCGGGCGGCACCGCCGACAGCGCTTCGGTCTTCGCGGCTGCGTCGGCATTGGATGCCGTGGGTTCTGTAGGAGCGGCAGCCGCATCGCCGGCCGGCGCCAAGGGTTCCCCCGGTGTGATGACCGCGGGGTCGGCCGCAGTAGGCGCTTCAGACAACGGCCTCGGTGAATCGCTCAACTGACGCAGGAAGACGATGACGGCGGCGCGATCCTCAGCCTTCCTTAGGCCGGGAAAACTCATCTTGGTTCCCGGAGCGTATTCCTTTGGGGCCGCCAGGAACGCATCGAGCGCCTCATAGTTCCATTCGGAAGTTAACCCCTTGATAGCGTCCGAATAGGCGAACTGCATTGCGTGCGCCGGCTTTGCATCTACGATGTCGTAGAGATTGGGGCCAATCTTGTTGGGACCACCTTTTGTGAAGTCATGGCAGGCTGCACATCTCTTGGCCACCTGTTTTCCGGCCGCGGGATCTGCTGTTTGCAGCAATGTGGCCAGACCGGACCCGCGAGCCGCCTGATCGGTCGTCGCAGTTCCGGTTTTTGTCGTGGCCACTGGCGCTTCGCTATTCAGTTGCTCACTTTGCGTTTCGGCTGGTGCCGGAGCGATTTGCGCGCCCGCGTGAATCAACTCTTCCTGTTGAAACAACTTGTCGGCAACGACTCCGGCTCCTCGCAAAGCCAGCGCCGCGACAAGAATCGCTCCGAGTATCTTGTTGACCTCGATCGCCCTCACCGCGCGACCTCTCGGAAACAGCGAATCCACTTGATCGTTCAGCGCTGCCTCTTCAATTTGCAACGGACTGCGCCGCTCGCTCACTTCATACCGCAGCCATGAAAAAGGACAAGACCTTGCGGGCGCAGATCGCCGTATTTCTTGCTCGCTGCAGGCATCACGGCGCGCTTGATTTGCGGTAGATCAGGGCGCGGTTCATTTTGCGATAGATCAAAAGAATCGACTCCACCGGCGACAGGCATGCGCCCCAACGCTTGCGGATTGCTAAGTGGTTACCCACAATAAATCGGGCTTCAGGAAATGAATCTCGCATGGCGATATCTGCCGCAGCGAGCACGCGGTGTGCTTTTTGGGCGTGGCGCTGCAGCGCACTCACTCTCGCCGGCAGGGCTTAATTGTATTGTTTCCGGAAAAGAGTACAGAAGCCCAGAATTCGAATGGTTTCCCCAAGGAAACCAGTCATTGTCGGGCTCACTGCAATCAGCACGAGTTGGCCCGGTGCAGATTTCCCAAGCTTAACGGAATAAAGAGCCGCGACGGTCGTTGTTATTATAGGTTGTCTCGGATAAGCCTATAACATAGTCAGGTTGATCGTTGAGTTGGGGGCATGGTGTGAACAATGCATTAGCGGGCTGCAGGCGTGGTGGTTGGTTGGTCGCTGTATGGCCTTAAGGAACGATTCGATCTGCCCTCTGACCGTCAAGTTTGAGGCCTGTGGTAGCTGCGCCGGCCGACAGCTGTCATTGTGCCGACAACTCGACGACGAAGGCGTCGCGGCGATGAGGCAGATCGCTTCGACGCACAATTTTTCGCGCGGCTCGCTTCTTTTTGAACAGGATCAACCTTTCGATCAGGTCCTGATCGTCACGCACGGTCACGTCAAGCTGTACAAACTGCTGATGGACGCCCGGCGACAAATCGTCGGATTCCTGGCACCCGGCGACATCCTCGGTGGTGTGAAGCGCTCCGCAGCGGCGAGTTGCACCGCGGAGGCGCTGACAGATGTCGAGTGCTGTGGCTTCAGGCGCAAAGAGTTCCTCGAACTCCTGCGTAAGTACCCCGATCTGAACTATGCCTTTCTGTTTGTCGCTACGGATGAGATCGAAGCGCAGAACGAACATATTACGCTTTTGGGCCGAAAGAACGCGGAGGAACGGCTCGCGGCATTCCTCTTAATGATGGCGGCGCGGGACAAGAAGAGCGGCCCGCAGTCAACAGCGTCTATGCGTGTTCCGCTGCCGATGTCCCGCGGCGATATCGGCGATCATCTGGGACTTACCATCGAAACGGTCAGCCGCACCTTCGCCGACTTCCGGCGTCGTGGGCTGATTACCACGCCCTCGCAACACGACGCGGTAGTCGAGAACTACCCCTCGTTGTTTCAGGCCTCCGGTCTCGACAAGGACCCGATGATTCATATCCGCCTCGGTCTCTAGCCAAGGCGCCTCCAGATCGACACGACGGCCGTCCGGCCATGCGACGCATGCCGTCGCCGCATCCTTCATCTGCCGGCTGCGCGGCGAATGCCTGAGCGAGACGACCTTCACGTCGCCCGTGCGCGCCGGTGCAGTGTTGGCCTAGCGGAAAAACGACTACAGCACCGCCAAGCCGAACAGCGGGACCGGCAACGTCCCGTCGGCGACATACATCGACGCGGCGCCCCCGGGATGCAATGGGACTGTACGCTGCGCTCTTTGGCGGGTCTCGTGCCTCGTCGCGTTGCAACACCGAGCCGGGTCGGCTCAACAAGTGTCGAGACTCCATTCATTCCTGGATGAGAGTTCGATCTCAGGTCAGATGGACATCGTCTATCGGACTTCCAATACAGTGCCCTCGGCAACCGCCGTGGCGGCACCGCGCCGGCCCGAACCCGGCACGGCCTTTGCCAGAGTGATACTCCTGCATGGGAAAGCCCCTTGAATGCAGGGTCTCGGGAATCGCCGCATTCCGCAATTTACTGAGGCAAATCGAGGGCTTATGCCTATGCAACAGATGCGACAATACAGCTACCGGCGCCGGTGCCGCTCTGTCCGGGCTCCTATTGGCGACTCCTTCGCCCCCGCATCCTACCTTGTTAGACTTGAGGCACACACATCGATGGTCGTCCGAGGCCGCGGAGAGTATTCATCAACCAATTGGCATTCAGACGAAAATCCGTGTCGATCCGCTCTTGTGTTTGCGACCGTAGCGCTCCTCCGCTACCACCTTTAGCCGCTGTCGGAATCTCAACCGGTGACGCGGGACGCCGTCGGCGATTCTGATCAGGCCGTCAGAGCGGCGGCGCTTCTCTCATTCGGCAAAGTCGTCTCGGCCATAGATATCCCGCCGAAAATTCACGATGCCGGCGTCGTCGACCCAGGCCGTATCGTAGACGACATGAACGGGGATCGGCGCGGACAGAGTGACCCGAACAACTTGTCCGGATTGCAGGATGTCGTCGATCCGTTGCGGCGGCCATCGAGGATCGTCCTTCAGCAGGTACATCGCAAGATCCAGAGCGTTGGGAATGCGCATGCAGCCGTGGCTCAGATGTCGATCCCAGCGGTCGAAGAGCTTGTGTGAATTGGTATCGTGGAGATAGACGTCATACGGATTGGGAAAGAGAAACTTGACCTTGCCCAATGGATTCTTCGGGCCCGGGTCTTGCCGGATCTGCCCATCGACCCAGTGAAAATCGTTGGCGGCCATGTAATCCGGATCGCGCCGGATCTTGGGAAGGACCTCAAGTCTAGCGATCCGCGACGGCACGACCCAATAGGGATTGAATTCGAGGCGATCGATGACTCCGTCGAGCTGCGGCGTCGGCCAGTCGCGCCGGCCGACAATGGCGACACGTTCGAAGAGCTGCTGTCCACCGTCGATCAGGCGGTAGCTCGCCGCCGCGGTATTGACCACGACATATCGCTGGCCCCATTCCCGCTGCTGCCGCTGCAGCCGCCGGAGATTGAGCTCCAGCGTGTCAATTCTCGCCGCGATCGGCATGTTCAGCGCCTCAAGCGTGTTCTTGCCGACGACCCCGTCCACCTGAAGGCCGTGTCGCGCTTGAAAGTGGCTTACGGCGGCGTGGAGCGCGATGTCGAATTCGTTCGGCTTGGGGCTGGGCTCGATGAGGTCGCCGGTCGTCAGCAATCGCCGCCGCAGAGATTCGACCGTCGGGCCGATGGCGCCAAGCTCGAGCTTCGGTCCCGGAGGTATGACCGGCCAGCCGCCGCCGGCTTCGAGCAGGCGATAGCTCATGATCGCGCCACGAAGCCGCCAGAAGGCGGGGTCGGCCGGCAGATAGTTCCGCAGTGACAGCAGAATGATCGGACTCTCTGCGGCTTGGAGAAGGCCCGCCGGCGTTCTCGCGGTCGCGGCCGGATCGTTCGGATCAATCGCTGCCTCCAGAAACGCGGCGCTGAGCAGCAATTCCAGCTCGGCTAATGGCTGGCCGCTGCTGGCCAGGACCCGGTTCTCAGCTTCAGTCAAAAGCGGCCCCAAAGCCGGCGCCCCAGCTGCGGCCACGATTCTGAGGCGCGTGAGAAGCGTCCTCCCCTTTGGACCGAGACCGGTCGGACCGACCCACAAGGGAGCGGAGGCTTGCGAGGCGTAGAATCCCTTCAGATGCGACAGGCTCTCACCGGCGATCTGCGGCAGCGGGAATGGCCGGGACAGGAGCAGCGTCCGGAGCGCCTCCATCGCCAGGCGTTGCGCAGGCACGGCCTCACTTGCGGAGGGCGCCGGTACTGCAGTCGGCAAGGTTTCGGCTGCACACTTCCGGCTTTGTTCCGGCAGCGCAATGTACAGACACAGGAGTATTGGCAACAGCAAACGCATTTCTCAATTCTTCCGCAACTCCGCTGCCTCAAACAACTCGCGCATCTCAGCGTCTCAGCGTCTCAGCGTCTCAGCGTCTCAGCGTCTCAGCGTCTCAGGTAGTTGATTGCCTTGTCGAGCGTTATGAGCTCCGGATAGTCCGACTCCGGAATGTTCTTGCCGGTGCGCTGATGCAGCGCGGTCACGAAGTTGAGGAAATCCATCGAATCAAGATCGAGCGTCTCCCGGAGATTGGCGTCGCCGGCAAGCGACGAATAGTCGGCCTCGGGCGCGATGCTGCTCAGCAGCTCGAGGATCAAGTTCTTCAGCTCCGCCTCGTTCAAAGTGCCTCCGGTTCTTGCAGCAAACGGTCGATCTCGGAAAGCAGCAGCCCGCCGCGGTGTCCGTCGCTGGCGCGATGGTCGCCCGCCAGCGTGATTGTGACCAGGGGGCGCACCGCGACTGCCCCGGCGACGACCCAAGGCCGCATCGCGATGCGGCCGAAGCCGACACTGGCGACTTGCGGCGGGTAGATCACCGGCAGCACGGACTCGGCGCCGCGCTCGCCGAGACTTGTCACCGTTACGGTGGGCAGGCTGAGTTCAGAGCTCCTGAGGCCGCCGTTGCGTGCGCGCTGAACCAGTTCGCGGAGCGCGGCCATCAGTTCGTCGAGCGTGCGCTCGCCGGCATCGAGGATCCCCGGCGCGATCAGCCCGCCGCCCCGCAGGGCGATCGCCCAGCCGACATGGACGCCGTTACCGGCGCGGAAACCGCCGTCCTCCCAAAAGCCGTTGAGTTCCGGCGACTTGGCGATGGCCCGCGCCGTCGCCTTCAGGAACATGACGGCAAGCAACAGCCGCGCGCCCGGCGTGCGCTCGCGGTTGACGGCCTCAAGCCAAGCGAGCGCGGGGCCGAGATTCACCGTGCTGCCCAGATAGTAGTGCGGGATTTCCCGCTTCGAGCGCGCCATGGCCGCCGCGATCGCCTTGCGCATGGCGGCGGGGTCGAAGCTGCGGCGCCGAGCGGCGGGCTCGGCAACGGCCGATGGAGCGGATGACGCCGCGGCAGCAGCTTCGATATCGGCAATTGCGACCGCGCCCTCGACGCCGCTCCCCTTGAGGCCGGCGAGTGGAACACCGAGTTCTGCGGCGCGTCGGCGGGCCGCGGGCGTCACGCGCGGGCGAGATTCGGCTGCGGGCGCGACCGGAATCCTCGACGCGGCGGGCGACGGCGCTGCGATGACTGTCGTGGGCAGCTTGAGAGGTGCGGCGGTGGCAACGACCGCAATCGGCCCAGGAGCCGGCGCCGCCAGTCCGCCGAGCCGGGCGAGCAGGGTGCCGACCGGAACCTTCGCGCCGACCGGCACGATGAGTTCGGAGATCTCGCCGGGCTCGAAGATCTCGATCTCGATCGCGCCTTTCTCGGTTTCGACGACAGCGACGACATCGCCCCGCTTCACCTTCTGGCCCGGCTTGACCAGCCACTCGACAAGGGTGCCGACATCCATGTCGGCGCCGAGCGAGGGCATCAGGAAATCGCTCATGCCGGCCTCGCCAGTCCGCGCGCGGCGGCGGCGATCGTCTCCGCCTGGGGCAATACCGCCTGTTCGAGGTGGGCGGCGTAAGGCATTGGCACCTCGCGCGAACAGACGCGGCGGAGCGGCGCATCGAGCTCGAAGAAGGAGTTTTCGGCAAGCCGCATGCCGATCTCGGCCGCGAGCGATCCCGAACGCCAGCCTTCATCGACGATCACCGCGCGCCGGGTTCCTGCCACCGAGGCGGTCACCGTCGCCATGTCGAGCGGGCGCAGGACGCGCAGATCAATCACCTCGGCTTCGATGCCCTCCTTGGCGAGCGCTTCGGCGGCGGCGAGCGTCTTGAACAGGCTGCCGCCATAAGTCACCAGGGTCACGTCGCGGCCCGGGCGACGCACCTTGGCGCGCTCGATATCGACATTGCTGACCGCCGGATCGAGCTCCCCCTCCATGTTGTAGAGCATGACGTGCTCGAAGATGAGTACAGGATTGGGGTCCTTGAGCGCGGCCTGCAGCATGTAGCGCGCGTCCTCGATAGTCGCCGGCGCCAGAATCCTGAGGCCGGGGATATGGGCATACCAGCCCTCGAGGCTGTGGGAATGCTGCGCGGCCAGTTGGCGGCCGGCGCCCGTCGCCATGCGGATGACGAGCGGCACGGCGAACTGGCCGCCCGACATGTGGGGAATCGTCGCGGCGTTGTTGATGATCTGGTCCAGCGCCAGCAGGCTGAAATTGACCGTCATGATCTCCACGATCGGCCGCATGCCGGCCATGGCGGCGCCGATGCCCGCGCCGACGAAGCCGACTTCGGAGAGCGGCGTGTCGCGGATGCGGTCTTCGCCGAGTTCTTCCATCAACCCTTTGGTAACGGCATAGCAGCCGCCATAGCGCCCGACATCTTCGCCCATCAGGAAGACCCGCGGGTCGGCCTGGATCGCGGCGCGGATCGCCTGCTTGCATGCCTCGCGATAGGTCAGGCGCATGGCCTTGAGCGCCGGTTCGCCATTCATGCCGGCGCCTTGTCCATCACCAGGAAGCGCTCGATTTCTTCGACCGGTTCGAAACCACCGGCCTCCGCAAAGGCGACGGCACCCGCGACCTCCGCGTTGACTTCCGCCTCGATGGCTTCGATCTCGCCGGGATGAAGCAGATTGTTCGCCTCAAGCCAGCCCTGAAAGCGCACGATAGGGCCGCGCTTGCGCCACATCTCGATCTCGTCCTTCGGACGATAGAGTTGCGCATCGAACATCGAATGCGCCCGAAAGCGATAGGTGCGGCATTCGAGAAGGTGCGGACCGTCGCCTGCCTTGATCGCTTCGATCGCGCGCCGTGCCGCCCTCTCGACCGCGACTACATCCATGCCGTCGACCGCCTCACCGGCCAACCGGTAGCTGGCCGCCTTCTTGAACACGTCAGCCTCCGCTTCGGCAATCGCGACCGGCGTGCCCATCGAATAGAGGTTGTTCTCGCACACAAACAGTGCCGGCAGTTTCCAAAGCGACGCAAGGTTCAGGCTTTCATGGAAAGCACCCTCGTCGACCGCGCCCTCGCCGAAGAAACAGGCGGTAACCGCCTTCCGGCCTTGCATCAGGTCGGCGAGCGCAACACCGACCGCGAGCGGCAACCCGCCGCCAACGATCGCATTGCCGCCATAGAAACGCGCCGCACGGTCGAAGATGTGCATCGAGCCGCCGCGGCCGCGAGAGCAGCCCTCCAGTTTTCCGTACATCTCGGCCATCAGCGGGTTCATGGCAATTCCGCGGGCGAGCGCCTGACCGTGCTCGCGATAGGTCGCGACAACGGAGTCGTCCGGTGACAATGCCTGCATAACACCGACTGAGACCGCTTCCTCGCCGTCATAGAGATGGAGGAAGCCTCTGATCTTCTGCTGCTGATACAGCTCGGCGCATTTCTCCTCGAAGCGCCGGATGCGCAGCATCTGCTTGAGCAGATGCCGGATATGTGCGCGGTCGAGATGAACCTTGGCGATCATTGGCCGGTGCTTTCGAGCGTGGAGAGGTCGCCCTCGGGCAAGCCCAGTTCGCGCGCTTTCAACAAACGACGCATGATCTTGCCGCTGCGCGTGCGCGGCAGCGTCGCCTGGAACTCGATTTCCTTTGGTGCGACAGCGGCGCCGAGGCGCTTGCGGGCGTGGCCGAGGATCTCCTTGCGCAGCGCTTCGCCCGGCTCATATCCGGATTTCAGCGAAATGAAGGCCTTTACGACTTCGCCGGCCATCGGATCGGGCTTGCCGATGACGCCGGCCTCGGCCACCGCCGGATGTTCCATCAGCGCGCTTTCCACCTCGAAGGGACCGATCAGGTGACCGGAGGACTTGATGACGTCGTCGGCACGGCCGACGAACCAATAATAGCCCTCAGCGTCGCGCATGGCGAGATCGCCGGTCAGGTACCACTCGCCGGCGAAGCATTTGCGATACCGTTCCTCTTCATTGAGGTAGCCGCGCATCATCGAAGGCCAGCCGGCCTTCAGGGCGAGTTCGCCTTCGACCATTGGCGTATCAATGATGTCGTACTGCCCCTCGGCGCCTCTCCGGACGATCGCCGCTTCAATCCCCGGAAGCGGCCGGCCCATGGATCCCGGCTTGACGTCCATCGAGGCGAAATTGGCGATCATGATGCCGCCGGTCTCGGTCTGCCACCAATTGTCATGAAACGGCATCCCGAACGCCTGGCGGCCCCAGACGACCGCCTCCGGGTTGAGCGGCTCGCCGACACTCGCCAGGAAGCGCAGCGCGGAGATATCGCGGCCCTTCACGGCGTCGGCGCCGAGTTTCATCATCATGCGGATGGCGGTCGGCGCGGTGTACCAGACATTGACGCGCTCGCGCTCGAGCACGCCATACCATAACGCCGCATCGAACTCGGCTTCGACCACCAGGTCGGTCACGCCGTTGGTAAGCGGTGCGATGATGCCGTAGCTCGTGCCGGTGACCCAGCCGGGATCGGACGTGCACCAGAAGACGTCGCCATCATGCAGATCGAGCGCATAACGACCGGTGACATGATGCGTGACCACCGCCTCATGGACATGGATCGCCCCTTTAGGCCGGCCCGTCGTGCCGCTGGTGAAATGAAGAAGCGCATGATCGCCGGGCGAAGTTGGCGGAATCTCAAAGGCCGGACTTGCGGCCGTGACATGGCGGTCCCAGTCGATTGTGCCCGGTACAGCGGTCATGGCGCCGTCCTCGCCGACGAGTATCACATGCGCAAGGCCCGGCAGACGGGTCCGCAGGGCTTCAACCTTGCGACGGTAGAGCGCCTCAGTCGTGACCAGCACGCGCCCGTCGCCGATTTGCAGGCGCGTCGCCAGCGGCTCCGGGCCGAAGGCGGAAAACAACGGTGAAACGACGCAGCGAGTCTTCAAGGCGCCAAGGGCGGCGACATAGAGTTCGGGAATGCGGCCGAGCAGGAGGAACACGCGCTCGCCCGGCTGCACCCCGAGCCCGCGAAGTGCATTGGCGAAGCGGTTGGTCTCCTCGGCAAGCTCGCGGTAGGTGAGCACGCGGATCTGGCCCTTGCGGCCGAGCCAGCGGAGCGCCGCTCGGCCGGCACGCGGGCCGGCAGCGTGGCGGTCGACCGCTTCATGGGCAATGTTCAGGCCGCGGCCTTGCGGCAATCCGTCGAGCATGGCGCGCGCGTCGGACCATTGGAACCGCCGGCACAGCGCCTCATAGTCCACAAGGTTGGGCGCCACCGCGAGCGCTGCCGCAGCCGGCTTTAGGATCCGCTCATACCGCCGGCGCGAAATGCCGGCGTCGTCCATATCAGGTGCCTGCAATGGATGGTTCCCGCGCACAGCTAAACACGTACATCGATATCTAGTTGTAAAAAGAAGGCGCGGAAGCCCCTTCCGCCATGACGCAAATCAATGGGATCTCGGTGCAGGGCATTAAGTTGCTTAAAGATTAGTGACTTAGCTTCTGACAAAGGGAAATTGGCAATGCCGGAGCGGCCCGGAGACTGGTCTGCCGAGTCGCTGCGGATGCACAGGCAGTACCGAGGCAAGATCCAGTCCATGCCGAAGGTGCCAATTCGCAGCCTGCGCGACTTCTCCATCTGGTACACACCGGGAGTCGCGGCGCCCTGCTTGGCCATTAGGGACGATCCCGGATGCATCTTCGACCTCACCAACAGGGGCAATACGGTAGCGATCATCTCCGATGGCACGCGGGTACTTGGGCTTGGCGACATCGGACCCGAAGCGGGCTTGCCGGTCATGGAAGGCAAGGCGCTGTTGTTCAAGTTTCTCGGGGGCGTCGATGCCGTGCCGCTTTGTCTTGCAAGCAAGAGCGCCGCCGATATCGTTCACGCGGTTCAACTGCTCGAACCCTCCTTCGGCGGGATCAACTTGGAGGATATCGAGCAGCCGAAATGCTTCCGTGTGTTGGAGAGTTTGCAGGAGTCCCTGGCAGTTCCCGTTTGGCATGATGATCAGCAAGGCTCCGCGACGGCGGTGCTTGCGGGGCTCTTGAATGCGCTCAAGGTGGTCGGCAAGAATCTGACCCAACTGCGCATCGCCATGATAGGCATGGGCGCGGCGAACGTTGCGACCTATCGCCTGTTGAAGACGGCCGGCGCAGATGCGGCGGCCATCGTTGGCTGCGACAGCAAGGGGACGCTGCATCCGGATCGCGGGGACCTTGCCGCGGCGCGGACCATCTTCCCTGATAAATGGCAAATCGCGCAGGAGAGCAATAGCGAGCGGATCAAGGGCGGCATCGCGGAAGCGATGCGCGGCGCCGATGTGTGCATCGCATTCACCCGGTCTGGACCTGGAATCATTAAGGCCGAGTGGGTGCGGGCAATGGCAAGGGGTTCGATTGTGTTCGCCTGCGCCAATCCGGTGCCGGAAATTTGGCCGGAGGCAGCCTTGGCTGCGGGAGCACGCATCGTAGCGACCGGCCGCGGCGACTTCCCGAACCAGGTCAACAACTCGCTAGTGTTTCCGGGCCTCTTCCGTGGCGTGCTCGATGTACGGGCCAAACGCATTACCGATCAGATGGCGCTCTCCGCCGCGCGTGAGCTTGCCTCCTGCAGAGAGGCGGCCGGTCTTGACGAGCGTCACATTCTTCCGGCGATGGACAATGAAGACGTTGCCGTGCGGGTCGCGGCGGCAGTCGGGATGGCCGCACAGACGCAGGGTCTTGCGGAGCGGCGGATCGATCGGGAAGCAATTCTCGCCGGCGCGCGCGAGACGATTGGCAGTGCGCGTGCCGCGCTCACCGTCCTGATGCGGGATGGAGTGATTCCCGGCGAAAAAAGGTGCTAGAGCCGTCCTATTTCATACTCCTCGCAGGAATGTCCGAATGCCGAAAGACCCTCTTCGAGATAGTCGCCCAGCTGCGGCGTGCCAACCAGATAGCGAGCCCGGTCGTTCATCGGAATCTCCCGTGCCTGCCGCCGCGCTTCCGCCAGTTCCTTTGCTGTGTAATCGCCGCGGCCGATCCAATTGAGCGCGACCAGGTCCAGCGTCTCGTCGTCGTTGAGAATTTGGATCGCCCCGATCAGCTCATCCAGCGTTGGATCGTCAGGCAGATCCTCGAGTACATCGATGTTCTTGTCGTCGGATGGGTTGGAGGCCGGCTCGGGATCGTCGATCTCGACTTTCCCGTCGAACTCCCGCGCTTTCACGATAATGTAACAGACCTTCTCGGGGCTGATCTTGAGCATGGGCTCCCTCCTATCGACCAGCGGCTCTCGCTGGCACGGCAATCGTGTCGCCTTGCCGGCGCTTATCCACCTCGGCGGCGAGGCGTTGCAAGGATGGCGCGACCGCGACGTCATAGCTGACGTCCATATCGAGGCGGCGCAGCGGCGCCGGAAGGCGTGACAGCCCATCGGCGGTACGCCGGCGAATCTCCGGCAATCCGTCGGCTGGCGACACTCTGCGGCCGCTGCGCATGACCTCAACAATGAGCGGGGTGCCGGCAACGTCGCGGTCGTCCGCCAAGCCGAGCGTATCTCCGGTGAAGCGACCATCCTCGTCTAAACGCCGCCAAACCTGCTTGCGGCCCGGCCAGGTGGCCTTTCCCGTGGACCGCTTCCGGCGGGCGATTCCGGCATACTCCTGCAGCTTGTAGGCGCAATCGAGCGCAGGCGCGTCCGCTGAGGTGGTCAGGTTCGTACCGACGCCGAACCCGTCGATCGGCGCGCTGCCGTCGACGATCCGCTGAATCTGATCCTCATCGAGGCCGCCGCTGGCGAGTATTTTCACATCCTTGAGCCCGCCGGCGTCAAGGATGCGCCGAACCTTAAGCGCCAAGACGGGCAGGTCGCCGCTGTCGAGCCGCACGCCGCGAATGGCGATACCCTCGCGAGCCAAACGCGGCGCAGCCGCGACGACCTTTTGGGCTGCGGCCTCGGTATCGTAGGTATCGATGAGCAGCACCAGGTTCTCCGGACGGGAGCGGCCAAAACTGATGAACGCTTCTTCCTCGCTGTCATGAGCCTGGATGAAGGAGTGTGCCATCGTGCCGTGAATGGGAATTCCGAAGAGCATCCCGGCCAAGATCGTTGCCGTGCCGGAGAATCCAGCGAGGTAGCTGGCTCGGGCCGCCAGCAGGCCGGCTTCGGCGCCATGGGCGCGCCGCAGGCCGAAATCGATCAGCTGCCGTCCCGGTGCGGCGAGCACGAACCGCGCGGCCTTGCTGGCGATCAGGGTTTCGAAATGCAGCAGATTGATCAGCCTCGTTTCCACAAGCTGGGCGACCGGCAGAGGCGCCGTGATCCTAAGAACTGGTTCATTGGCAAAGAAGATCGTGCCCTCCGGCATCGCATGGACATCGCCGCCAAAACGCAAAGCGGCTGCATAGTCGAGAAGGCTGGGCTTGAAGCGGCCGCTCTGCTTCAACCAATCCAACTCTTCGGCGGAGAAACGCAGCCCCTCCAGGAATTGCAGGACCTGCTCGAGTCCCGCGGCAATCAGGAAGGCGCGCCGCGGCGGCAACTTGCGGACAAAGAACTCGAAAACGGCGATCCCGGTGAAGCCGCGCTCCAGATAGGCCTGAAGCATGTTCAGCTGATAGAGGTCGGTCAGCAGCGGCGAATGGCAGGGATCCATAGTGCGGCCCGGTCAATTTCAGCAGGGAATCGCGGGACAAAGGCGGTAATTTATAAAAAATACGAGGAACAAAGATATCAGCCCTTGATACAGATCAGGGGCTCCAGCCGCGCGACCTTGCGTGCAAGTCCCGCCGAATCGGCGGTATTCACGACGGCGCTCACATCCTTGTAGGCATCCGGCGCCTCTTCGGCGATGCCTCGCATAGAGGGGCTGCGCACGAGGATGCCCCTGGCCGCGAGGGATTTGACAACTTCACGGCCCTTCCATTGCCGCAGCGCCTGATGGCGACTCATCCGCCGGCCGGCGCCGTGACAGGCCGAGGCGAATGCAAGTTCATGCCCTCTCTTGCCGGCGCCGGCGAGGACATATGATTCAGTTCCCATGCTGCCCCCGATCAGGACGGGTTGGCCGGTCTCGCGGAACTCCTCCGGCAGATCGGGATGATCGGGGCCGAAAGCGCGCGTTGCCCCTTTGCGGTGAACGAATAGCTTGCGGTCAATGCCGTCGACATTGTGCTGCTCTACTTTGCAGGTGTTATGCGAGACGTCGTAAAGTACCGCCAACTGCGCGGCCGGCAGGATTTCCGCGAAAACCTGCCGTGTCAGATGTGTCAGTATTTGACGGTTTGCGAGCGCACAATTCACAGCGGCGCGCATGGCACCGAGATAGGATTCTCCGAGCGGAGAGTCAATCGGCGCGCAAGCAAGCTCGCGATCGGGGAGCCTGATGCCATACTCCGCAGCGGCCGGCACCATCCGGGCAAGAAACTCCGTGCCGATCTGATGACCCAGCCCCCGGGAGCCGCAATGAATGCTGACGACAACATGATCGATCGCCAGACCGAAGGCTAAAGCCGCTGCTGGATCGAAGATTTCAGCGATGCGTTGCACCTCCAGATAGTGATTGCCCGATCCGAGCGTGCCGGTTTCTTCGCGCTGGCGTTCCCGCGCTTTGCGGGAGACCTGCTCCGGCCGGGCTCCTGGCATGCGCCCGGTTTCCTCCGTCCGCTTGAGGTCGGCTTCTGTTCCGTAACCTCGTGCAACTGCCCAGGCGGCGCCTCCGGCCAGCATGGCATCCATCTCCGGATCGTCGAGATGGATACGGCCCCTGCTGCCGATCCCCGCGGGGATCTCTCGCGCCAGTTTGTTGGCTAACTTTTCCTTTGCGGCCTCCACCGCAGATAGCCTCATTCCGGTCGTAAGCAACCTGACGCCGCAGGAAATGTCGAAGCCGACACCGCCGGCCGAGACCACGCCGCCCTCGGCGGCCGAAAAGGCCGCCACCCCGCCGATCGGGAACCCATAGCCCCAATGGGCATCGGGCATGGCGAAAGAACCGGCGACAATTCCCGGCAAAGCGGCAACGTTCGTAATCTGCTCGAAAACCTTCTCGTCCATCTCGGCAATGAGACCTGCCGTCGCGTACAGAATGGCCGGCACGCGCATGGCGCCGAAGGGCTCGACCCGCCATTCGAATTCCGACACTTTGCTCCAATGGCTCATATCCATGGCGGTCGCCCGTCGCTAGACGTCTATCACGCACTGGGCGACCCATTCTCCGGTCGGCTCCTGGCGCACACGAAGTTCCGTCACAGTCGCCCCTTTTACTTCAACAGCCGGTTGATGGCGGACCTGATCGGCCGATTCACCCCATGCTTCGCCCGCAAGCCGAGTCCCGGTGATGGCGGCGCGAAAGCGGCTGAACAGCATCCGGTGCCGGGCCATTTCGAATACGATGTCGTTCAACCAGGCGGGCAGCAGCATTTCAAGATCCTGAGCCTCGCACTCGATATCGACGCGTACAGCCGGCACGATCCTGCGCGGATCGCATATCGCCGCTGTCATGGCCAACGCCGCCTGCTCAAAGGCCGCATCCGGCGTCGGACCGAAGCCGCGAACGCCGACATCCGCCTGATGCGGGAAATGCTCCCAATGGGCGTTCGGCGCACGGGGCTCGCGCGGAGACGACGGAGGCGTCGCGGTCACATTTCAGCCGCCGGCATGCCGCCCATGGCGCGCGGCTCGGGACGATCGGTGATCACTACTTCGGTAGTAATCAAGAGGCCTGCAACTGCCGCGGCATTCTGCAGGGCCAGGCGCATGACCTTTGTCGGGTCTACAATGCCGGCCTTTATCATGTCGCAGTATGTCTCGCGCTGCGCGTCATAGCCGATATTGAAATCGTTGGATTCCAGCAAGCGGCCGACAATGACAGAGCCGTCACCCCCGGCATTGTGCACGATCTCGCGCACCGGCGACTGCAGCGCCCGGCGTACGATGTCGATCCCGACCTTCACGTCATGATTCGCCGGTTTCAGCCCGTCCAACGCGCTGGTGGCGTAGAGCAGGGCGACGCCGCCACCGGCAATGATCCCTTCCTCGACGGCCGCGCGGGTGGCGAACATGGCGTCTTCGACCCGATCCTTGCGTTCCCTGACGTCGATTTCGGTGGCGCCGCCGACGCGCACCACGGCGACGCCACCCGACAGCTTTGCCAGCCGCTCCTTCAGCTTGTCACGGTCATAATCCGAGGTCGTGTCTTCGATCTGCCGGCGAATCTGCTCGCAGCGAGCATCGATATCCGCCTTCTTGCCGCCGCCATGGACGATGGTGGTATCGTCCTTGGTGATCGTAACTTTTTTGGCTGTGCACAACGATTCAAGCCGCACGTTTTCAAGCTTGATTCCCAGTTCTTCGCTCAAAACCTGACCGCCGGTAAGAATAGCGATGTCTTCCAGCATCGCCTTGCGGCGGTCGCCAAATCCCGGCGCCTTGACCGCGGCGATCTTCAGCCCGCCGCGCAGCCGGTTGACGACAAAAGTTGCGAGCACATCGCCTTCGACGTCGTCGGCAATGACCACAAGCGGCCGTCCGGACTGCACCACCGCTTCTAGAAGCGGCACGATCGGCTGCAAATTCGCAAGCTTGCGGTCATAGAGGAAGATGTAAGGGTCTTCGAATTCGCAAATCATCTTCTCGCCGTTGGTGATGAAGTAAGGCGAAAGATACCCGCGATCGAATTGCATGCCTTCGACGACTTCCAGCTCCGTCTCCATCGCCTTTGCTTCTTCGATCACGATGGCGCCTTCCTTGCCGACCTTCTCCATGGCGTCGGCCATCATGTCGCCCACGTCCCGCTGACCGTTGGCGGATATCGTGCCGACCTGGGCGATCTCTTCACGGGTCGAGATTGGTTTCGACCGCTGCTTCATGTGGGCGATGGCGGCATCGACCGCCGCATCGATGCCACGCTTCAGGTCCATCGGATTGAGTCCGGCGGCGACGGCCTTGATGCCCTCGCGGGCAATAGTCTGCGCCAGGACCGTCGCCGTTGTTGTGCCATCGCCGACAAGCTCGCCGGTCTTGCTGGCCACTTCGCGGACCATCTGCGCGCCCATGTTTTCGCGGCTGTTCGGAAGCTGGATCGACTTGGCGACGGTGACGCCGTCTGCGCAGACCCGCGGTGCGCCATAGGCTTTCTGGATCAGGACGTTGCGGCCGCGTGGGCCGAGCGTCACCTTCACTGCATTCGCCAGTTGATCGACGCCGCGGAGCAGATCGTCTCTCGCTTCGGCGCCGAAATCGACATCATTGGCTGCCATGATCATCCATCTCAGGATTGCGGAATGCCGTGCCGGCCCCGCCGGCGAAAATCTGGCCGTTCCGCGGCGGCCACGACGATTATCGAATGTGCAGCACCATAAGCTGTCACTGCCATTGCTCACCTTGATACAGGTCATGAATGAACCGTGGCGCGCCAAGTATAAATTCGAGTGGAATAATGGAGAAATGGCTGTGATCAAGGATATTCTGGTTCATATTGACAGCGGCAAATCGTCGGCGGGCCGTATCGATGCCGCGATCGGCCTTGCCGAGAGCTTCGACGCCCATGTCACCGGGCTGCTGCTCTCGCTGGAGCCCATGGCGCCAATCGCCGTTCCGGGGCTTGTGCCGGTTGTCTTGCCGGAGTTTGTTTACGATGAAGCCGCAAAAGCCGCGGAAGCGGTCGCGGCGGCATTTCGTGAGACGGTGACAAAGGCCGGCTTGTCGGCCGATTGCCGGACCGTCACCGTGCTGTCCATGGACGCCGCCGAGACCGTCGCGCTGCATGCACGGCACAGCGATCTCGTCGTCTTGGGACAGACGTCGCCGGACGAGATAGTTCCAGGCGGACCGTCATTCTGTAGCGATGTGATCATGGCGGCCGGACGGCCGGCACTGATTGTGCCCTACATAGGCGCGCGGGCGAGGCTGGGTGAGCGCATCCTTGTCGCCTGGAATGCCAGCCGAGAGTCGGCCCGGGCGGTGAATGATTCGCTGCCCTTTCTCGTCAAGGCCAAGGCAGTTACGGTGTTGACGGTAAATCCCGATAAGAACGGCATGGAGAGCCGCCGCGAGCCCGGCGCGGATATCGCCCTGCATTTGGCGCGGCACGGCGTGAAAGTCGAAGCGGAGCGCGCGGTTGCCCGCGACATCAGCGTCGGCGATGCGATCCTCGCCGAAATCGGCGACAATGGGCAGGACATGTTGGTGATGGGCGCCTACGGGCACTCGCGTCTCCAGGAATTCGTCCTCGGGGGCGTGACGCGGAAGTTGCTTCAGGTCATGACCGTGCCTGTGTTGATGTCGCATTGACGGCGTCACTGTTCGGCACGGCCGGCAGAGCACAGTCATGGCCGCCAATAACCAGCAGATCGCGGCGATCTTCGATGAAGTCGCCGATCTGCTGGACATCCAGGGCGAAAACCCGTTCCGCATACGTGCCTATCGCAATGCGGGCCGGCTTCTCCGCGGCCTGAAGGATGAAGCCGCCAACCTGATTAAGGCAGGACGGGATCTCAGCGAATTGCCGGGGATTGGCGCCGATCTGGCGGGCAAGATACGGGAGATCGTTGATACCGGAAGTGTGGAAATCCTGCGGCGGCTGCGCCGCGAACTCCCGGCCGGGCTGGTTGAGTTGCTGCGAATTCCGGGGCTGGGGCCAAAGCGCGCCAAGCTGCTCCATGACGAGCTTGGCATCACCGGTTTGGCCGATCTGCAAAAGGCGGCGGCGAGCGGCCGCCTGAGGCAGCTCAAGGGCCTCGGGCCGAAAACGGTTGAGCGGCTCCGCGCCGGCCTGAAACAGCAGCAGGAAACCGGCAAGCGCTTAACTCTGCTTGAGGCGGCGCCCTACGTGCGCGGTCTGCTGCGCCATATGCGGGCGGTTCGAGGAGTCGGGAAAGTCGACGTTGCTGGCAGCTACCGGCGCGGGCGCGAAACGATCGGCGATATCGATCTCGTGGCCACAGCGGAAAACGCCCCTCAGGCGATCGCGGCTTTTGTGGCCTTTCCCGACGTGGCAGAGGTGACTGCGCAGGGATCGACCCGGGCGACGGTGATGCTGCGCGGCGGCGTTCAGGCCGATCTGCGGGTGGTTGCGCCGGAGTCATATGGCGCGGCGCTGTACTACTTCACCGGCAGCAAGGCGCATAACATCGCCGTTCGCCAGCGGGCGCAGCGGCGTGGCTTGAAGATCAACGAATACGGCGTCTTTAAAGGCGCCCGGCGTGTCGCCGGCGAAACGGAAGAGAGTGTCTTAGCCGCTGTCGGATTGCCCTACATACCGCCGGAACTGCGGGAAGATCGCGGCGAGATCGATGCCGCCGAGAAAGGGCCGCTGCCGGCGCTGGTCCGCCGGAGCGACCTGCGAGGCGACCTTCATGCCCACACGACCGCCAGCGACGGTCAGGACAGTCTGAACGACATGGCTGCGGCAGGACGAGCCAAGGGGCTGGAGTATCTGGCGATCACCGAGCATACCCGCCGGTTGACGGTGACCCACGGCCTGGACAGCCGCCGACTGGGACGTCTTTGTGACGCAATCGACCGCCTGAACGAGAAGCAGGGCGGTTGTACGCTCCTCAAGGGCATCGAGGTGGACATCCTGGAGGATGGCCGGCTCGACTTGCCCGATTCGGCTCTTGAGCAGCTGGACCTCGTCGTTGGCGCCGTGCATAGCCATTTTGAGTTGCCCGCGCCCAAGCAGACGGCTCGCCTTCTGCGTGCCATGGATCACAAACATTTCTCGATCCTGGCGCATCCGACGGGACGTCTGTTGCGGCAGCGGGAAATGTCGCGGTTCGATATCGATCGTGTCATCGGCGCCGCCAAGGATCGGGGCTGCTTTCTGGAAATCAATAGCCAGCCGGACCGGCTTGATCTGGCTGACATCTACTGCAAGACGGCCAAGGCAGCGGGCGTGCTGATGAGCATCGGGTCGGATGCCCACAGCACGGCTCAGCTCGATTTCCTCGAATTTGGAGTTCTCCAGGCTCGCCGCGGATGGTTGGAGAAGGCCGATATCCTCAATTGCCGCTCGCTGCAGCGTCTCCGGCCGCTCCTGGCGCGGACCATGTAGCCAGCCAATGGCCGCGATATCCTTGCGGCGCAGCATTATGATCTGCGTCAACGCACACGGGCCCGCAAAGCGGCAATCTTTCAACTTATAATCTTAAGCAAAGGGGGCTGAAGTGGCCAACCTGACTCCAGCGGACGTTGAACGCATCATCGGATCGATCGAGGACCATGATATCGCCCGGGTCGTTGCCACTGGTGCGTCGGCCGCTGATCTTGCTGATGCCATCGCCTGTATGCAAGCGGGCTCCTATGTCGCGGGTGTCGGTCCGATCAAACTGTCGCCTGCCGGCGAACGAGTACTCCAGATCCTGCAGGAACTGCAGACGGAGCATGAGCTTTCGTCACCGGAGCGGTAGCAAATTCCTGGCCTTAAAGATTCACGGACATCCCGATGAGGGTCGCATGACTGCAGAACGCGAACTGCCGGTGCAAGTGATTTTCCGCGACATGGCGCCGTCATCCGTTATCCAGGCGCGTGCCAATGAGTATGGACAGCGGCTGATGCGCTTTCATCCCCGCCTGATGAATTGCCGGGTCGTCGTCGCCGCGCCCGAAGGCAAGCATCACCGCAAGCTGTTCTACGACGTCCGAGTTCATCTAACGCTGCCGCGCGGTAATCTGGATGTCGGGCGCGGCAGCCAGCGCGACGAACGCCATACCAATATCTACGCCGCGCTTCGCGACGCGTTTGCCGCCGCTGCGCGTCAACTGGAGGACAAGAGCCGCCGGCTCAGCGGGCGCATCAAGCATCATGAGGCTCAACCCCACGGGGCGGTAAAGCTCATTCGACCGGAGGAGTCCTACGGCATCATCGAAACGCCCTATGGCGACAGCGTCTACTTTCACGCCAACAGCGTGGTCGGCGGTGCCTTCCATCGGCTTAAACCCGGCGACAAGGTCCGCTATGTCATGGCATCCGATGGCTCGGGCGCGGGACTGCGGGCGTCGACGGTGCATCCGACGAGCGGGCATGTGCGGCTGCGCCCGCCTGGATCGCAACAATGACAATGCTTCAGCGGGCGGACATCCGTCTCAAATCCGAATTCACGTGAGGATCAGCATCATGTTCAGGACAGTACTTGTACCGGTCGATGGCTCTCGCGAAGCGCAACGCGCGGCCGTCATGGCAACGGATATTGCCAAGGCCTATGGCTCGACGCTGCATTTCCTGACGGTGATGCGGCCGGTGCCAACGAAGTTACCGGAAGAGTTGCGGCATTATTTGGAAGTCGAACACATCGCCGGGTCCCCGGAGGAAGTCGTCTCTGAAGCGGCATTGCAGATACTGGCTGACGTTGAGAAGCATGCGCGCAAGAAGGGTATCAAGACGGTGAAGACCGAATCGGGGATCGGCCATCCTGCGCGCGCGATCCTGGCCTATGCAGCGCGTTCCAAGGCGGATCTGATCGTCATGGGCCGCCGTGGGTTGGGTGCAATCGAAGGCTTGTTGATGGGCAGCGTGTCCGCCAAGGTAGTGAGCCTCGCCGATTGCCCGGTGCTGACGGTGCGGTGACAGCCGCCGGGCGGGCGCGAATTCACTTGCCATGGACCTGATCATCGAGCCTGCGGCTGGAGTGGGATTGCAGCGGCGGGCGGAGGTTGTCGAGCGCAAGGGTGCGGGCCATCCCGATTCGATCTGCGATTCGATTGCCGAGGCGGCCAGCTTGGCGCTTTGCCGGTGGTATTCGGACCGCTTCGGTCAGGTACTGCATCATAATCTCGACAAGGTGCTCCTGAGGGGCGGGGCGGCACGGCCTGCTTTCGGCGGCGGCGAGGTGACGGAGCCGATTGAGATCTATTTCGGCGGCCGAGCGACAGCAGTCTATGGCGGCGTACAGGTTCCCGTGGAGGCGCTGATCATTGAAGCCTGCCGAAGCTGGTTCCGTGAAAACATGCGGGCCGTCGACGTCGATCGCCATCTAAGGATCAAATGTCTGGTCCGGCCCGGCTCGGCAGACCTCACCGAACTTTTCATGCGCCGATACGAGCGGGAAACGCCGAGAGCGAACGATACGTCCTGCGGTGTCGGCTTTTGGCCGCTGACGGCCGCCGAGCAAACGGTGCTGCGGATCGATCAGGCGCTGACCGGAGCGGCGGCGCATGGCGCCTGTCCGGCCCTCGGCGAGGATATCAAGATCATGGCGGTGCGGTTGGATGAGCGGTTGGTGTTGACAATTGCGGCCGCCATGATTGACCGGGCGCTAGCCGATCTTGACGGCTATATGGCGGCGAAGCAGACGGTCAATGACCGCGTCGCCGCTGCGGTGGGTGCTGGCGGTACCGCAATGGATATCGCAGTCAATGCCGCGGACGACCTGGCGCGCCGGTCGGTCTATCTCACGGTGACCGGCACCTCAGCCGAGGCCGGTGATGACGGCGAGGTAGGGCGCGGAAACCGCGCTAACGGTCTGATTACGCCCTACCGGCCGATGACGATGGAGGCGGTCGCCGGCAAGAACCCGGTCAGTCACGTGGGCAAGATCTACAATATTGCGGCAAACCGCATGGCCCGGGCAGTCCATGACGCCTATCCCGATCTTGGTGGGGTTGGTTGCCTTCTGGTCAGCCGTATTGGTGCGCCGATCGACGATCCGCAGCTTGTCCATGTATGGTTCGATGGCCAGCCGACTCCGGCGGCGCACATACGCCGTATCGTCGACGAGGAGCTCGCAGGACTGCCTCGGCTTTCGCGGGAACTCGCCGGTTTAGCCGCGTCAAGAGCGAAGGAGCGGCAGCCATGAACCTCGACGAATACGCCAAGCAGCGGAAGCAGCTACTCGCGGAAATCGCCGAGGACATGGTTGCAACCGCCGACTTAACTGGCCGCAGTGCTCTCAGTGAAAGAGTCGCAAGAACCATTGCCGAAGTGCCCCGCCATGAATTCGTGACCGAGGCAGAAACGCTGTACGCCTACTACAATACCGCCTTACCGATCGGCTGCGGCCAGACGATCTCTCAGCCCTTCATCGTCGCGCTAATGACGGATCTGTTGGATCCGGCGCTCGAGCATGAAGTGCTGGAGGTTGGCACCGGGTCTGGCTATCAGGCGGCTGTGCTGTCCCGGCTGGTACATAGCGTGTACAGCATCGAAGTGATTCCCGATCTTGCCGACCTGGCCCGGAGCAAATTGCACCGGCTCGGCTATCAGAACGTTTGCGTCAAGGCAGGCGATGGCGCCGCCGGATGGCCGGAGCACGCGCCCTATGATGGCATTGTCGTAACGGCGGCGGCAACCGAACTGCCGCCTGCTCTCGTGGAACAGCTGAAGCCTGGCGGGCGTATGGTGATCCCTTTGGGCAACACCGCGCGTTACCAGGAGTTGACGCTGGTGACGAAGTCCGCGACCGGCGAAGTGCGGGATCGGCCGGTCCTGCCGGTCGCCTTTGTGCCATTGGTCAGTGGCGTGCCAGCAAAGGGCGAATAGCCGCCCAACCTCTTTCGCAAACGTCGCTCGCGGCCCCGCTGGCGTCCACGCGCGACCAACTCATCCGCCCGATGTCATATGTCTGCTGCCGGTGGACCACCTCGACAGTGGCATCGGACGCGTCTGCCTGGCGCTCCTCTACACGCCGTTCCATGATCGGCAGTGGCGCTTCGAGCCACAAGCCGATGAAGGGGACATTGTGCCGCGCAGCGATGCCTTCAATGAAAGTTCGTTCAGGTTCACGCGCGAAAACCGCGTCGACAATGGCACCATGGCCGCTGGCAAGCATCGCCTCAGCCTCGGCGAACAGAGCGTCATAGACGCGCTGCGTCATCTGCTCGCCATATGCCGCGGCAGGTAGCCTCGCCGTGAGAGGCTGCCCGGCCAATCGCTTGCGCAGCACATCGGTGCGGAGAACGCGGGCGCCGGGCGAAGCGCCGATTCGGGGGGCGAGCTCATAAGCCAATGTCGTCTTACCTGTACCGCTAAGGCCGCCGATAGCGATCAAGATTGGCTTGACAGGTTGGACGAACGCGATTGCGTGCCGCAGATACTGCCTTGCCTCGTCGGCCATGCGGCGCTGTACATCCGAATCGGTTTCGAGCTTGGCAGCCGCCGCCGTCACGTGGGCTCTCACGGTGGCTCGCATGGAAAGAAACAGCGGAATGGCCGGAAGTCCGGCTCTCTCATCCGCTAAATCGAGGTAGCGGTTGAAGACGGCGTTCGCCAGTGGCCGCAGTTGCCGTTCCTCGAGGTCCATCAGCAGAAAGGCGAGATCATAAAGCACATCGATGCAGGCAAGTTCTCGGCTGAACTCTATGCAGTCGAACAGAACCGGCCGGCCGCCGATCAGGCATACGTTGCGCAGATGCAAATCGCCATGGCAGAGGCGCACATGCCCTTGCGTGCGGCGCCGGTTCAGCAGATCCCCGACCTTCGCCAATGATTTCTCTGAAAGGTCCTTGAGGCGCTCGATTGGCGCGCGACCGAATATGGCGGGGGAGTGGATTGAGAGGTTCGCCAGGTTTCCGGCGATGACACTGGCAACCGCGTCCGCGCCGCCGGCCGTCTTGTCCACTTCCGCCATTTGGTGGAAGCGCACTATTTCTTCGGTCAAATCAAGCATTTGGTTAAGGGTCAGCATTTGCCGCTGTGCCAGCCTGTCGAACAACAGATCGTCGTCGAAACGTCGCATCACGACGACCCAGTCGACAGCAGTTCCATCGCCGTCGAACTGCAGGGAACCTCGGGCATTCCGGCAGATCGGCGATGCCCGCAGGTAAATCTCCGGGGCGGTCCGCCGATTGAGGCTGACCTCCGCCTCGCAAGCGCGCCTCCTCGCTTCCACAGTCGAGTAGTCGAGATAGGAGTAGCGGACTGCGCGTTTTAGCTTGTAGGCGGTATCGCCGGCGAGAAAGACGATGGAGGCATGTGTGTTGATTCTTTGTACCGCATTCCCGCCATGGTTGGCGGGCTCGGCGAGGAATTCGATAACATGCGTTTGAGAGTCCCGCTCCATGATCACGATCAACATAGGCTGTATTGTGGCTTGGGATTAGTAGCTTGTGGATTCGAGCGGCAATTGCTCGTCCGGTGTCGTGAGGCTCGAACGCTAGTCATCGCCGGCGACAACGGCAGCAATAACGTCGGCGCCGCTGGCGGCGCCAACGTCCGGTTCAGTGTCCTCAACCGAGCCCTCAGAGATTGCGCCACATCTCGAAATTCATATACAGGACAAAACAGGTAAGGCCTTGATTCGAATCAAAGGCGGCAGTCGATACAGAAACACTGTCGATACAGAAACAAGGGTATTTGCGACGGCTTCGACTGGATGATGCCGCGCCTGGCGGACGCCAAGCTGATCGGCGAAGATACCTTCAAGAACGAGGATGCGTCGATCGCCGCCCAGATCACCCGCATCAAGAGCCTGCCGCAGGAGCCCGATGCGATCATGCTTTGCCCGATGATGCCGGGCGTGGTCAGCGCCATCAAGCAGATCC
>JBJXDY010000109.1:0-17247 GCA_046154965.1 Dongiaceae bacterium
TCGCGAAGATCATTCGAAAGAGGTCGGGTCATCGCTTGCTGGCCTCCTTCCCAGCCAGCATCTTGAATCACAAATCCGATCCCTGGGGAATCCCCTACGATTCATTCAATCCGTGAAACGCTCTAGGCGGCGGATAGGCGTTGCCGGCTAGATCTTGCCCAGGGGGTGGATCAGCGGCTCCTTCGGCTTGAACAGATGCCGCAGGATGATCTGGCGGTATCCCTTGTAGACATAGCCGTTGTTGCGCTTGATCCAGCCTTCGCGGTCGGCAAGGTAGCGGGCTCGCCGCTTGTGCCAGGGCTCCGCCGGATAGGCGTGATGCAACAGGTGGAGGTTGTTGTTGAGGTAAAGCAGGCTGAAGATGACGCCCGATTCCACCAGGGCCGAGCGGTGCTCGCTCTCCGCGGCTGCGCGATGCTCCAGATAGGAGCGCATGACCGTCAGGGAAACGCCGGGATAGGCGATCAGCAGGCAGTACTGCCAGAGCGGCACATCGCATACCACAACCGCCCAGACGACGACGATCGCGGCCGCCGGGATCTGGATCAGCCAGTGGCGGACATGGTGCCGGTCGCCTTCCTTGGCCCGCTGGATCATCTCGCCCCAGGCCTGCACCATGTAGTAGGCCGGTCCCAGGATCATGCGGCCCGCCAGCGTGCGCATCGCCTGGCGCACGAGGCGGTGCGGCCAGGCCATCGCCGCGAGCTGCGACGGCGACAGGTAGTTGGACTCCGGATCGTCCAGCGGCGAGGTCAGATACTCATTGCGGTGATGGGCGAGGTGGGTTTCCCGGTAGAGGCTGTAGGGCAGCCACAACCACAGCGACGGGAACACGAAAGCCGTGTTCATCCAGCGGCGGCGGAACGGCATGCCATGCACCGCCTCATGCTGCAGCGAGCCATGCAGGGCCACGATGTAGCCGCCGAGGATCGGCAGGCTCCACCAGGGCAGGCGGTCGTGATTCCAGGTCAACAGCAGGAACGCCCCATAGGTGGCGATACCCACGGCCAGGGTCGGCCAATCGACCGCCGGGCGACGCTTCGCCGCCGGCGGATCGTTCTCCGTCAGCGGTGCTGAGAAGTCCGCATACTGGCCCATATTCCTATCATCGCACGCCCGCCGCCGGCGGCATATGAGGGATTGCGCACAAATCGTAACGGATTATCATCATTTACTACGTTTGTTGATAATTCGCTAAGATCGGTGTATTTTCACCACATACTTCCCTGGGCACGCGGCGAGGCGGACATGAAGCGGCAGGACACGGCGCAAGCGTTCCGCGAGCGGCTGGACGAAGTGATCGAAAAATCGGGCCTGAGCCGGGCCGCCTTCGCCAAGCGGCTGGGCATCGACCGCTCGACCCTGGCGCAGATCCTGTCGCCGGCGAATAACCGGCTGCCGCGGGCCGAAACCCTGGCGGCGGTGGCGGCGGACCAGCAGGTCAGCATCGACTGGCTGCTCGGCCTGAGCCAGGAAGGGGCGCTGTCGGCGGCCATCATCGACCAGCCCTTCGAGATCGCGCCGGGCGGCCAGTCGCCGGCCGACGAGCGGCTCACCCGCTGGCATGCCGAAGCCGCCGGCTACAAGGTGCGCTATGTCCCATCGAGCCTGCCGGACCTGTTGAAGACCGAAGAGCTGATCCGCTACGAGTACCGCGACTATCGCGGCCCGGTGCCGGAGTCGCGCATCGAAGCCTACACCGCCCGGTTGGAAAACCAGCGCCGGCCGGAGACCGATCTCGAGGTGTGCTGCCCGCTGCAGAGCGTCGAGAGCTTTGCGCGCGGCGAGGGCATCTGGCGGGATTTTCCCCTGGAAGCGCGGCAGCGTCAGCTCGAAGCCATGATCCGGCTGGTGGAAGAACTCTATCCTACACTGCGTTGGTTCCTGTTCGACGGCGCCCAGCTCTACTCCGTGCCGTTAACCGTGTTCGGACCGATCCGCGCAGCCATCTATTGCGGACACATGTATCTCGTGTTCAATAGCACGGAGCATATCCGTGTGTTGGCCGCTCATTTCGACAACCTCATCCGCCATGCTGTGGTACAACCCCCGGACATGCCGAAGCTGTTGCAAAAGCTGCTCGATGAGTTGAGCGGTAAGAGCAAGAAATCAGGGGGGAAGTCCAAGCATCATGGCCAAGCGTGAGACAAGGGCGGCAAAGCCCGCCCGGATCCGGGCGACCGGTGGGTGTTTGTGCGGCGCGGTGAAGTACGAAGTGAAAGGGGAGCTGCGGCCGATCTGGAATTGCCATTGCGGCCAATGCCGGAAGTTCCATGGCCATTTCGGCGCTTACACAAATGCGAAGAACAAGGACATCGCCATCGTCGGACGCACCTACTTGAAATGGTACGTTTCGTCCAAGGCGGCGCGCCGCGGGTTCTGCGGGAAATGCGGTTCCAGCCTGTTCTGGCAGCGTTTCAAGGGTGATGGCATCAGCATTGCCGCCGGCACGCTCGATGCGCCGACCCGGTTGAAAACCGTCGGCCACATCTTCGTCGATCACTGCGGCGATTACTACAAGATCAGCGACCGGCTCGATCGTTTCCCCGGCACGATGTCTGCCGCCGCCGGTTGAACTGACTGGCTCTCCGCATGAAGATCGCCAGCCTGCCGATGTACGATCTGCCGGAGCTCACGGCGGCGACGGATGCGTGGTGGCAGGCGATCGCCAGGGCGATGCAGCGTGAAGGCATTGCGGATATGCCCGACACACTCACCCGGGGCAATGACCACATGGGCCCCTGGGACAAACCCGATCTCTTGTTCAGCCAGGCCTGCGGCTATCCCTTCACCCACGATTTTCGGAATTCCCTCAAGTACCTGGCGACACCAGTCTATCTCGCCGATGGCTGCGACGGCGCAAACTACCGCAGCTTCGTGATCGTGCGCGGCGGCGATCCCGCGCAGTCCCTGCAAGATCTCCGCGGCCGCCGCTGCGCCATCAACGGTACCCATTCCCATTCCGGTTACAACATCCTGCGGGCGATGCTGGCACCCCTGGCGGCGGGCGGTCCGTTCTTCAGCGAGGTGAAGGTCAGCGGCGGGCATGCCGCCAGCCTGCAATTGGTAATTGATAATGCTGCCGATGTGGCGGCGATCGACGGCGTGACCCTGGCGCTTCTGGCGCGCTATCGGCCGGAAATGCGCAAGGCCGTGCGCGTCCTGGCGTCGTCGCCATTGGCCCCTGGTCTGCCCTATGTGATGTCCCACAGAGCCGACAAGCAAACAGTCCGCAAGCTGCGCAACAGCATCGGCGCGGCCTTGCAGGACCCGCTGGCGCGGGAAGCCCGCATGGAGCTCCTGATCGTTGGGATCCAGGTATTGCAGAGCAATGCCTACGCGGCGATCGATGCCTTCGAAACCGCGGCAATCTCTGCAGGATATCCGGAGATCAAATAGGGCCGCCGCCTCAGTCGGACAGCGGATAGTGGCAGAGCAATTCCCGCCGTCCGGCGAGCGACCGGGGCCCGGGGCGGTCGATGCGGCAATTCTCCCGCTGGTGCGGGCAGCGGGTATGGAACTCGCAGCCCGCGGGCCGGCGCGTCAGGCTCGGCACTTCGCCCTGCAGCTCTACATTCTCCCGCCGCCGGTGAGGATCGGGCACTGGCTGGGCCGCCAGCAGGCCGTGGGTATAGGGATGGCCGGGATGGCGGAATATCTCGCCCGTCGGGCCGCGCTCGACAAAGCGGCCCATATACATGATCGCCATCTCGTCGCTGACATGGCGGACGACCGCGAGATTGTGGGTGATGACGATGTAGGTCAGGCCGAGTTCACGCTGCAGCCGCGACAACAGGTTGAGGATGTCGCCCTGCACCGAGACGTCGAGGCCGGCCGTGGGCTCGTCGGCGATGATCAGCTTCGGCGACAGCGCCAAGGCCCGCGCCACGCCGACGCGCCGCGCCTGGCCGCCGGAGAGCTGATGCGGATAGCGGCTGGCGAAATCGGGCGGCAGCCCCACCAGACCCAGCAGGCGCCGCGCCTCCGCCGGCAGGTCGCGCTGCCCCATGCCGTGGATCAGGAAGGGTTCGGTGATCAGTGTCTGCACCGAGAGGCGCGGACTGAGGCTGGCGACCGGATCCTGGAACATCATCGCGACATTGCGCCGGTAGGCCTGAATCGCCGCGGCACCGCCCATCAGAGGTTCCGCGCCGTCGAAGGTGACACGGCCGCGTTGGATCGGCGTCAGGCCGATGATGGCGCGGCCGAGCGAGCTTTTCCCCGATCCGCTCTCGCCGACCAAAGCGAAGGTGGTTCCGGGTTTGACGTCGAAGGTGACATCGATGACGGCGTCGACGAACCGGTTACGTATTCCCGTCATCAGTGCCTTGACCGGCCCCATGACCTGGTAGCGCACGTGCAATTGGCCGACGTGCAACAGCGCGCCGTTTGCTGCGATTTCAGCCATGGGCCCTGCCGTTCAGCAGATGGCAGCGGGCGGATTGCGTTTCGCTCAGCGCCGTATCCTCGGGCGGCTTGTCCCGGCAGGGCTCGAAAACCCGCGGACAGCGGGGCGCGAATACGCAGCCTTTGGGATAGTTGAGCAGGTTCGGCACATCGCCGCTGATCGTCGGCAGTTCGCGCCGGGTCTCCTCGATCCGCGCGGGATCGCAGACCAGCAGCGCCTCGGTATAGGGATGGCGCGGCCGGTGGAATACATCCTCCACCGTGCCTTGCTCGACCACTTCGCCGGCATAAAGGATCACCACATAGTCGCAAAGCTCGGCGATCAATCCGAGATTATGGGAGATGAAGAGGATCGAGCCCTTGAAATCCCGCTGCAGCTGCCGCAGCAGATGGACGATCTGCGCCTCCATGGTGACGTCCAGCGCCGTCGTCGGCTCGTCGGCGATCAGCAGCTCCGGATTGCCCAGCAGGCCCATAGCGATGGCGATCCGCTGCCGCATGCCGCCGGAGAATTCGTTGGGGAACTGATCCAGCCGCTGTTCGGCGTCGGGAATGCCGACGCGATGCAACAGCGCCGATGCCTTGCGCCGCTTGTCTGCCGTGCTGCCGGAATCGCGATACTGGATATCGATCATTTGCCGGCCGATCGACAGCACGGGATTCAGCGCCGTCATCGGGTCCTGGAACACCATGGAGATACGGCGCCCGCGCAGGTCGCGCAGTTCGCCATCGTTCAGCTTCAGCAGGTCGCGGCCGTCGAAGTTGATCCGCCCGCCCGAGATTACGGCATTGTTTTGCAACAGGCCCATGGTCGCCAGAGCCAGGGTCGACTTTCCCGAACCGCTCTCGCCGACGACGCCGACGATGCTGCCGCGCGGGACGGCGAGGCTGACATGGCGCAGCGCATGGACCGGTCCGCGCGCGGACTGGAATTCGATGGAGAGATTCTCGATCTGGAGCAGCGGCGCGGCGGCGGCCATCAGACGATGCGCCTCAGCTTGGGATCCAGCATGTCGCGCAGGCACTCGCCGAGGAAGGTGAAGCCCAGCGTGGTCAGGATCAGCGGGATGCCGGCCGCGACCACGATCCAGGGCGCCTCGCGGATCAGGTTGTAGCCTTCGTTGAGCGTCCGGCCCCAGCTTGCCGCCGGCGGCGGCACGCCGAGCCCGAGGAAACTCAGGCCGGCCTCCAGCGTGATGACGGAGGGGATATCCATGCTGGCGATGATCAGCAGGGGTCCGACGACATTGGGCAGGAGGTGGCGCAGCATGACGCGTATGGGACCGGCGCCCAGTGAGCGCTCCGCCAGGATGAATTCGGAACTCTTCAACGAAAGAGTCTGTGTGCGGACCAGCCGCGCATAGACCGGAGTCGTGGCAACGACCACGACCAGCATGATGGTTTTCAGGCTCGGGCCCAACAGCGTGACGACCGTCAGCGCCAGCATCACCGTGGGAAAGGAGTAGATCGTGTCGAACAGCAACAGCAGCGCATTGTCCAGCCAGCGCGGGCCGTAACCCGCCAGCATGCCGAGGGCCAGGCCGAGAACCAGCGAAATGGCTATGGAACTGACACCGACGATGAGCGCGATCTGGCTGCCCTTGATGATGCGGCTGAAGATGTCGCGGCCCATCTGATCGGTGCCGGCGAGATGGGTCAGGGAGAATGCCTGCATCCGGTCCGGAATGTTCATCTTGTTCGGGTCGAACGGAGCGACGAAATCCGCGAAGATGCCGGTGAACAGCAGCAGGGCGACGAGCGCCAGGCCCAGAAGTCCCAGCGGCTCATGCAGGAACCGCCGGACAACCGTCCGCAGCATCGAGGGCGGGCCGTCGGCGAGCGCGGCATCAGCGGCAGGCGCGATATCAGAGGCTTGCGCGGACACGGGGATCCAACCTTGCGATGACGATATCGGCCAGCATGGTGCCGATGGAGAACAGGGTCACCGTGATGAAGACCGCGCCCATCACCACCGGGTAGTTGCGGAAATTCACGGCGTCGACCACGAGCTTGCCGATGCCCGGACGGGCGAAGATGAACTCGATGAAGACCGCGCTGGACAGCAGGGTTCCGAATGCGAGGCTGATCAGCGTGATCGTCGGCAGGATGGCGATCCGCAGGGCGTAGCTGAAGACGATGGACCGCTCCCGCAGGCCGAAGGCGCGGGCGGTGCGCACATGATGCTCGCCCATGACCTCCAGCATCGACGCACGGACCAGGCGCGCGAGATAGCCGACCCAGCCGAGGCCCAGCGCGAACGCCGGCATCACCAGATGATGGAGCTGATCGGCGAGATCGCCGCGCTCGCCGGCGCCGATGGCCGGGAACCAGTTCAGCTTCACGGCGAATATGAGCATTGCATAAACAGCGACCACGAAAGACGGAATGGAAATCGTGCCGACCGATATGACGCCGGTCAGCTTGTCGATGGCGCTGTTGCGCCGCACGGCGGAAAAGCAGCCGAGCGGAATGCCCAGAATGACGGCCCAACCCAGCCCGGCGGCGACCAGCGTGAGGGTGTAGGGCAGCGTCTCTGCAACGACGGCAGCCACCGGCCGCTTGCTCCACATGTCCCTGCCGAGGTCGCCGACCATGGCCTTTCCAAGAAATATGGCAATCTGCACCGGCACCGGCCGGTCCAAGCCCATTTCCCGGTACTTGGCTTCGCGCATTTCCGGCGTGGCGCGCGGCCCCAGCATGATGACGACGGGGTCGCCGGGGATCACATGGATGAGGCTGATCAGCGCCGTGATGGCGACAGTACAGATCAGCAGGGCCAGGGCAATTCGCTGCAGGGCGTAGGCCAGCATCTTCGAGCGAGACCTAGGTTCCGGCCAAGTTCATGCGCCGCTTCGGCCGGCAGGCCGGACGAGGCGGCGGCGCCAGAGCCGGGGACACCCATAACCGCAGTTTCGATCCATGGGTGTCTCCGGTCTGCTGAAGCCGCGGCACCTAGGCCTTGGTGAAGCGTTCCACCAGCAACTCGGCGCCGGCATCGAAAGCCGGCTTGATGCTGTTCTTGTGAATGTAGTTCACGGGCTCATGGGTGATCCAAAGATAGGCGCCGGTGTCCTCCATGATCTCCTGCATGCGGACGTAACCTTCCGCACGCTTGGCCATGTCCTGCTCGGTGAGGCCCTTGGTCCACAGATCCTCGAATTCCGGATCGGACCAACGCTCCCAGTTCCAGATGCCCACCTGGCTCTTCACGAACCATTGGATCATGTCGGCGGGATCGGGCGACGTGCGGTAGCGCATGATCCAGAGCTGCAGCGTCTTCCACTCCTCGCCCTGGGACTCCAGGCCGAGATTCCAGAACGGGCCGGAATCCAAGGGGATGATTTCCACCTTAATGCCGACGTCGGCCAGATTCGTCTGAATGATCTGGGACGCGACGAGGCGGTCCTGCAGGTTGAGCGTCTTCAACTCGAGCGACAGATCGGTGACGCCGGCTTCCGCCAGCAGCGCCCGGGCCTCGTCCGGATCGTACTTGTAACCCGATGCCGGGCGGGCGCCGAGTATGCCGATCGGCACGACGCCGTTGGCCTTCGGCGAAACGCCGGCATAGGCCGCCTGCAGGATCGAATCGACGTCGACGGCGCGCTGGATCGCCTTGCGCACGCGAATATCCTTCAGCTTCTCATGCTCGCAATTCATGCCCATCCAAGTACTTAACGGGCCGGCAACCTCGAAGATGGTGGAATCCGGCAGCGGGCTCTGCTTGTAGCGGGCGGCGGTATCCGGCGTCACGTTCGTGCCGTGAATCTCGCCGGCTTCGAAAGCCAGTTCGGCCGCCTTGTTCTCCTCGACATCGATGATGTGCACTTCGCTGAACGCCGGCTTCGTGCCCTGCCAGTTCGGATTGGATTTGAGAACGGCCTTCTGCTTCGGCTGCCACTCCGCAAGCGTATACGGCCCGCACTCCGCCGGTATTTCAGTCGTGAACTTCTTCTCCGGCAGCTTTTCAACCGCGGCCTTGCACAGGATGGTGCCGGATTCCGACGAGATCGCGACCAGCCACAAGGGCGCGAATGATTCCTTCAGGACGATCGTGCCACTGTATTTGTCGGCGACATCGACCCTGTCCAACGTCGGCCAGCGGCCGCTCCAGTCGGACTTGGTCATGCGCTCGAAAGAATACTTCACATCCTCGGCGGTGACCTCGCCATAGTCGCCGCTCCACATGAAGCCCGGCTTCAACTTGAAGGAAATACGCAGGGGATCGTCTGTCTGTTGCACCGACTCCACATAGTCGGATGGCGCCCAGCCCCAGGTGCCGTTCGCATCCTGCACCGGCACCGCCAGCCGCGGCATGGTGCCGAATTGAACGGTCGTCTCGGCGCCGCCGATCATGTAACCGGGATCCAGAACCTGGATGTCGGCCTCCATGCGGACCTTCAGGATGTCGCCTTCTTGCGCCAGGATATTCCCGGGCTTGATGCCCATGGCAATCGCCGCACTTACCGTCGCAGCGCTGGCCACGAATTTGCGGCGGCCGATATTGTATTTTGTCATGCCCTCTCTCCCTGATTTGTCACTTGGCGCCCAGGCCCAAGCCTTCATTCATTAACAATTCTAGCGACGAAGGGCCGCGGGCCACAAGGGACTTGGCTGACCGCCAAGGGCGCCACGGCCGCGAACCATTGGGCGGATTGATCGCGGCTGGGCGGCCGGCAGCCGCCCAAATGCGCCCCGGGATGCCGTGGGCGGTCTTCCGGATTAGGAAAAATCCCGGGGGATGCGCCGCTGCCAACTCCGCGTGAGTATGCGATTTTCCCCCTCGAAGGCGTCCAGGGTCGCGTCAAGAATGTACTCTTGGGACGTGCAGCTCATCCGGGTATGGGTGTCTACCCGCGTCTGCCAACTGCCGCGGCCGACCTTGCGGCTATTCCTGATGTCGCAGCGGGCGGTCGCCGGATCGTGATCGCCGATGCGGAACACTTCCTCCTTCATGGCGTCATACTCCAGGGCGGAGCCTTCGGCGATGCTGTGCCCGCCATCCTCCCGGCTGTGCAACGTCGTCTCGCCGGCGACCAGGTCGCGGATGACGGATTCCTCCGTCTTCGCCGGGCGCAGCACGGTCGGTTTCTGCGGCCGCGCGGTTTCCGCCGGTGCGAACGGCGTCAGCTTGCCGTCCTCGTCGCGCGGCGCTCGTACAGGCAGCTCCAGAGAGCTGGCGCCGGCCCGCAGCGTCAGCGTCACCGGCTCCGGCGCCGGCCAGGCGATCGGCCAGTAGGAACTGGACACCGCGACGCGGATGCGATGGCCGGGCGCGAAGGAGTGCGCGGCGTCGCAAAGCTGCACCAGCACCCGATAGCGCTTGCCCGGTTCCAGCGCCGTGGGAAATTCGTGGCTGTCGCGGTGATTTAGATTCAGCAGGCCGTAGCTGACCCGCACGGACTCGCCATCGGGCGCCACGTCGCAGAGCCGGACGCAGACCTGCGCTTGCGGCTTGTCGGCGGCAACATCGAGGGTCACGACGGGCGCGCCCAGGATCTCGACGCGTTCGCTCAAGGCAGCGCTGTCGAAGCAAAGCGATTTGCCGTCATCCTCGCGCTGATCGTCGGGCTGATCTGGCGCGTGGCCATAGGAACACCAATGGCCCGCCAGATGCCCGATGCTGAGGGGCGAACGCAAGGTGAGGGGGGTCTCCGCGCCGGCTTTCTCACCGAGCCCTTCCGCATTGAGACACAGCCGCCGCGCCCTGATGTTCGGACTGGGCCAGGATGGTTCCGCCACCCAGCGACCCGGCCGCTCCTTGTAATAGGTCCGCGCCGGCGCCGTATCCTGCATCCAGACCCGGTACATCGGTTCCGCCATGATGCCGGTGTCCCGGCCCTTCAGCCATTGATCCCACCAGCGCAGGCACTCCTGCAGGAAGCCGATGCGCGGTCCAGGCTCGGCAAAATGGGCATAGCGGTGTGCCCAGGGGCCGACCAGACCCTTGCGCGGTGCTTTCAGCCCCGCCAGCAGCCGCGGGATCGCATTGGAGTAACCATCGGCCCAGCCGCCCACGGCATAGATAGGGCATTGGATGTCGTCATAGTTTTCGCGGACCGAACCATGCTTCCAGAAGGCGTCGCGCCGCTGATGCTGCAGCCAATTGGCGACCAGCAGCGGCTGGTTCTCCAGGCGATGGAGCCACATCTCGCGCCAGCGCTCGCCCACCAGCGCCGGATCGGGCGGGTGGCCCTGGATGGCGAACATCGCCGAGGCCCAGGCCAGATTGTCCACCAGCATGCAGCCGCCCATGGCGTGGATGTCGTCGGCATAGCGGTCGTCGGTGGAGCAGAGCGTGATCACCGCCTTCAGTTCCGGCGGCCGCCGCGCCGCCACTTGCAACCCGTTGAAACCGCCCCAGGAGATGCCGATCATGCCGCAGGCGCCGGTGCACCAGGGTTGCGCCGCCAGCCATTTGAGCACCTCCAGGCAGTCGTCATGTTCCTGCTTGGTGTATTCGTCCAGGGAAATGCCATCGGACTCGCCGAAGCCGCGCAGATCGACCCGCACGCCGGCATAGCCGTGGCCGGCGAAATAGGGATGGGTCAGCGCATCCCGCGCCGCGGTCCCATCGCCATCCCGTTTCCGGTACGGCAAGTATTCGAGAACGGCCGGCACGGGATTCCTCTCCGCGTCCTCCGGCAGCCAGATGCGCGCCGCGAGCTTCGCGCCGTCGGACATCGGAATGAAGGTATTGACGATCTCCCGCACCTTGCGGGGAAAGCTCTCGACGACGCGCATGGACCCTCTCTGAACGCTGGGTTGGTTTATTCTTCTCGCTTCATTCCACGGTCAGGCGGGCATTGAAGGCGACGGAAATCCGTTCGCCGCCGCCGCGATAGGGAAACACGGCGTGGCGGAGATAGCTGGGAAACACGACGATATCGCCCGATTGCGGGATGACATTATGCTGCATGCGGCGGCGGCGGATCTGATACATCTCCGCGCCCGGCCGCGGGTCGTAAAAGGTGATGCTGCCGCCCGGCCCCGGTTCCGTTGTTTGGCCGATCCCCGGCGGCACCTCGACATAGTAGACGCCGCTGACATGGGCCTCCGGATGGACATGGGGCGAGTTGTAGTCGCCCTCGCTCATCAGCACCGCCCAGCCCCAAAGCCGGGCATCGACATTCTTCGGCGCCGAAGTCAGCTCGATACGGAAGTAGCGGGGCAGATAGGCCTGCACGGTCGCGTGGATCTGTTGCTGCAGCGTCTTGACCGCCGGGTGGTCCATATAGAGAAAATTGCTGTCGGTCTGGAAGCCGCCATGGGTCGAGCTTCCCGGCGCGGCGTTCGGCGTGGTGTCCCGCAGCTTTCGCACCAGCGCGGCGAGTTCGCCATTCAGAGGGCCGTTTCCGGGGCTGCGGCGGTGCAGC
The DNA here is from genome assembly GCA_046154965.1 of Dongiaceae bacterium. Lineage (GTDB taxonomy): Bacteria > Pseudomonadota > Alphaproteobacteria > Dongiales > Dongiaceae > DATKFM01. The sequence goes on from JBJXDY010000109.1 coordinate 11,781, forward strand.
ACCAGCGTCGGGAACTGCTCGATGAACTGGTCCTGCGTGGTTCCCGTGTTCATGAGAGCGCCATCAGTCATTCGCGCCAGAGTTCGTTCTTATAGACTTGCCCACCCTTCATGACGAGGGCGATGCGGGTCAGTTCCTCGATATCATCAAGCGGATTGCCGCGGCAGGCGATGATATCGGCGAACTTCCCGGCCTCCAGGCCGCCAAGATTTTTCTCCTGCCGCAGCAGGCGCGCCGGGTTGATTGTTGCCGCATGGATGCTCTCCGCCGGCGTCATGCCGGCATCCCGCACCATGAACACGCATTCCGAGGCATTCATGCCGTGGTGATTGCCCGGCGTGCCGGCATCGGTGCCCATGGCGATGCGCGCGCCCATCTTGTGGGCGCGCTTGATCGTCTCGATATGGATGTCGTTGAACTCCAGCATGCGCTTTCGCAGGTGTTCGGGCATCGACTGCACCATGCTGTTGTCGCGGATCAGCAGTTCGCCGGCGCAGATCGTCGGCACGATATAGATGCCTTTCTCGGCAATGCGCTTCAGCGCCGCCTCGTCGGCGAAGGTGCAATGCTCGATGCTGTCGACGCCGGCCTCGATGCAGTTCTCGATGCCGCGGCAGGCGTGGGCGTGGGCGGCGACATGCTTGAAGTTGTCATGGGCGATCTCGACCGCCGCCTTCAGCTCCTCCAGGGTAAACTGGATAGCCCGCGCATCCTCGTTCTCGGACGAGAGCATCGCGCCGGTGGCCATGACCTTGATCAGATCGGCGCCCTTGGCCAGCTGCTTGCGCGCCGCCTGCTTCACCGCATCCGGTCCGTCGGCGACCTCATACATGCCGGGATAGTAGTCCACGGTTTGCGTGGTGATCGACAGCAGCCGGCCGGCGAGGAATAGCCGCGGCCCGGTCGCGAGCCCCTGGTTGATGGCGTCGCGCACCGCCATCTCCACATAGTTCCAGCCGCCCACATCCCGCGCCGTCGTCACGCCGGCCTGCAGCGTCCGCTCCGCCGCCTTCGCCGTATAGAGCGCGACCGCGGCATCCGTCCGATTGGCGCCGGCGGCGGGATCGGCGAGCTCCGTCGGTATGGTGAGATGCACATGGCAATCGATCAGCCCCGGCAGCAGCCAGGCGCCGGGCATTTCATAGATGTCGTCCTTGCGGTCGGGCTTGGCCTGGGCCGTGATGACAGCGATCCGCTCGCCTTCGATACCGATATCGGCGCGTTGGAAACTGCCCTTCGCCACATCGAATACATTGCCACCCACCAGCCATCGCATCGCCGCTATCCAGTCTTTCTTTGTTACGAGCTACAAGGCGCCGTCATAGGCGGCCTGGAAAATTTTGACCATCTCCCCATGGCCCGCCGGCACCGGATTTGTCGGTGCGCAACCATCGGCCGCCGCCTTGGCCGCCACGATTTCCACTTCATGCGCCGGCACGTTCAGATCTTCCAGCGTTTCGGGGATGTCGAGCTGCGCGCGAAGCTGCAGGACCCAGTCGAGCACGGCGCCGAACGACGATGTCGGCAGCTCCAGATAATGCGCCAGCCGGCGCATCTTCGGCTGCAGCGCGGCTTCGTTGAACTTCAGCACATAGGGCATCAGGACGGCATTGGTCAGGCCGTGATGGGTGTCGTACATGGCGCCGATCGGATGGCTCAGGGCATGCATCGCGCCCAACCCTTTGCGGAAGGCGGCGGCACCCATCATCGCCGCCGACAGCATCTGCGACCGCGCCTCGATGTTGGTTCCGTCGGCGACCGCCACCGGCAGCCATTCCGCCACCAGCCGCATGCTCTCCAGCGCCATGCCGTCGGCCATCGGGTCATAGTCGGGCACGCAATAGGCCTCCAGCGCGTGGGACAGCGCGTCCATGCCGGTCCAGGCCGTGAGATTGCGCGGCAAGCCGATGGTGAGCTCGGGATCGCCAATAACCGCCCGCGCCCGCATCTTCCCGTGGGCGAGGATCTCCTTCACCTTGGTTGCCTCGTTGGTGATGATCGCGCCGCCATCCATTTCCGAACCGGTGCCCGCGGTGGTGGGGATGGCGATGATCGGCGCCGCTTTCACCTCTCCTTTGGGCTGGGGCCGGCCCCAGATAAAATCCCACAGGGCCCGTTGCGGCTGCGGTGCCATCAGCGCCACGCATTTGCCCGCATCCAGCGCGCTGCCGCCGCCAAAGGTGATGACGCCGTCATGGCCGCCGGCAAGATAGGCCGCCACGCCGTCCTCCACATTGCGGCTGACCGGGTTGCTGCGCACGCCCGCATAGAGGCCGGTGGCGATGCCGCGCTCCCGGTTGATCTCGATCGCCCGCTGGACGATGGCGCTGTTGCCCAGGCCGCTGTCGGTGATCAGCAGCGGCCGCGCGATGCCCAGCGCCCGGCAACTTGCCGGCAATTCCGCGAGCCGGCCGGGGCCGAAACGCACGGGAACGACCGGGTGCCAGTCGCCCCGAAAAAGACTGTTCGCGCTCAAATTGCCTCCCGCCCCATCCGGGTGAGAGGCTAGCGGCCCCGGGATGCCTCTGGCAACCCTGGCCGGGTTATGGCTATCGCCGCGCCGCGAACTGCAGCACCATGCCGCGATTGTCCTCCATATCCTCGATATCCATGGAGACAATCTGCAGCCGCGCGGCGATGCAGCGGAGATCTTTAGCCTTGTTGGGGATGCCGGGCGCCGCCGCCAGCAGCGAAGCGGCGGTATGATTCAGCAGTTGCACGATGTCTTCCCGTGTCATGGCGAACCGTCCTTCCATGTTTTCGTAGGAGGTGCCGGGGCCCGGTGGGAAGGGCGATCGCTTCGCCAGTTCCCTTGAGGGCGCCGCTCGTTATCGGGACTTTGCACGCGAGTCGTGACGTTGGCGTGACGCCGCGGTGGTAATTGCGCGACCGCGCGCCGCCGCCCTGTCCGGCGCCTACAACTTCTGTTCGCTGCAGGTTTCCAGCAATTGCCAGAGTTCGGCCGCGCGCGCCTTGCCCGCCTTGGGCGAATAACCCATGCGCAGCTCGACATAGGATGACGCGGCGGTGAGTTCGCGTCCGGTCATCACCCAGAGCGGCACGAGGTCCGCTTTGTTCGCCATCTCCATGGCGACAAAGACCTTGCCGCCGGCGGCCGGCGGAAGCTCGATCTTCGGATAGCTTTCCGTCACCAGACCGAGATCGCCGAGCACCATGTTGCTGCCCTTGTTGGCCTTCACCGCCGCACAAGCCAGCAGCGCCGCCGCGGGCCGGCCGAACTGCGCTTCCCGCGCCACGGTTCCCGGCGTCATTTCATCCGCCCTGCCGGCCGGCTTGCTTTGCTGGCCGGCGCAGGAAGCAAGCAATAGACCCGCTGAAACTGCCGCAGCTACGGAGAATTGCCGCATCTGTATCGTACCTTGTTGTGTATCAGGCGCGTCAGGCCCGGCTGGCGCCATAGTAGAGCGTAACCGTGTGCCTGGCTTCGGCGAAAAACAGCCAGCGTTCCGTCAGTATTCCCGCTGTTGTCGCCGCTGCGGCGGTAATCGTCAAGGTTATCGCCAGCGCTTCTAAGCCGTTAAGAATTGCCGCGCCGGCCAGCACGGTCAGCATCAGCGGCAGCAGGAAGGCCAACAGAGTTGCGATGATCCGCAATTGCAGGGCGTGCTTGCGCGCCACGCGGAAGCCCATCTCGCGCATCAGGTAGTTCTCCTCGGTGTGGGGCGCGTCGAGAAGCCGCACCTTGCCCAGGTGACCGAGGCCGGTCGCCGTCTCCGCCGAACTCTCGCTGCGCACGAGGTCGATATGCCGCCAATAGGCCAGTTTCGTCAGCCAGGCGATCGACTGGATCAGCGCCAGGATCGCCGATGTCCAGATGCCGCCGAAGCCGAACGCGAACAGCAAGGCCGCGAGCCAGGATGCGCCCGTCGCCAATCCCAGCAACAGATAGCAAGGCACGACATAGCCATTATTCCAGGCCGCGATCGGTTTCAGCGTCGCATAGATCATGGCTGTGCAGTAAACGGTGATTCCCGCCCAGACCGCCGTCAGGACGCCGAAAAATCCAACACTGCGGCTCATGTCGGCGCCGAAGATCCAGCCCAGTGCGAAAATGCCGGCGGGAATGAACGTGATCAGGCTCGCGACGCCCTCGCGCGACAGCCAGGAGGAGCGCCATTGCGACAGCGCGCGCCAGGCCCTTTCGGGATGACCGAGATGCTTGGTTGACGACAGCAGCCCGAAGATGATCGCGGCGAACGCGATTCCGAAGGCGGCGGCTCCGAGCCGGCGGTCCGCGGTCAGCCATCCTGTGGCGGCGCCGACTCCCAGCAAACACAGCATGCCATAGCCGGCGCCGGAGATGACCGTGAACAGGATGACGGACAGGGCTGGATGCATGGAGTTAGAGTTTTGGCTGCAAAATCTGACTCCCCAATTGTGTCATGCCCGGCCTCGAGCCGGGCATCCATCGTGCCGGCGCACCGTGGATTGCCGGGTCAAGCCCGGCAATGACAGGCTTTGAGAGGGTCGACATCAAATCTGAATCCGCAACCCAAATCGCCGCTCTAGCGCGACAGGATGCGGTCGACCCACCGCAGGAACGGATTGGCGATATCGCCATTGGCGGGCGGATCGAGCTCTGCCTTCGCGCCGGTGCATCCCGCGCTTTCCTGGCGCGGCCGCGGCGGCAGATATTTGTTGACCGGCTCATAGCCAAGCTCCGGCATCAGATCGTAGCCGCCGCGCTCGGCGACCAGACGCGACACCGCCGACTGGGGATCGCCGAGATCGCCATAATGCCGCGCGTTCACCGGGCAGGTGGCGACGCAAGCGGGCACGCGGTCGATCTCCTCGAGGTTCTCGTTGTAGATCTTGTCGATGCAGAGCGTGCATTTTTTCATCACGCCCACGTCTTCGTCATACTCCCGCGCGCCATAGGGACAGGCCCAGGAACAGAGCTTGCAGCCGATGCAAATATCCTCGTTCACCAGCACGATGCCGTCTTCGGCGCGCTTGTAGGAGGCGCCTGTGGGGCAGACCTCGACGCAGGCCGGCTGCTCGCAATGGAGGCAGGAGCGGGGGAAATGCACGGTGCGGCTGGAAGGCCCGTCGCCTGCTTCGAAGCTATGCACCCGGTTGAACCAGACGCCTGATGGCTTCGCGCCATAGGGATCCCGGTCGGTCAGCGGCGCCATCTGGCCGCCGCTGTTCCACTCCTTGCAGTTCACCGCGCAGGCATGGCAGCCGACGCAGGTATCTAGGTCGATGACCAGGCCCAGCTTCTTCGGGCTGGGATTGCGGGGGAGGGAAGTCATGACGTTGCCCTGGTAGGACTTCGTTCTCGCCTGAATCTGCGATCTTCCCCCCTTGAGGGGGAAGATGTCTCATGGCGCGTCAGCGCAAAGAGACAGAAGGGGGGTATCTCAAAGCCGGGCGCTGCCGGTGAACTCTGATGCGAGGCCAGGTGGAGTTGCCGACACCGAGCCGTCCCCCCACCCCCGCGCAT
>JBJXDY010000110.1:0-10156 GCA_046154965.1 Dongiaceae bacterium
TGGTGGCGGACCTGGAGGAGTACAGCGAGTTCGCCCTGAAGGCCCTCCTCCGCATGCCCGGCGTGAAGGACACCCGCTCCAGCCTGGCCATGTCCGTGCTGAAGCCGTTCGCGCAGCCGGGGCTGCGCTGACCGAGCGAGTCAGGATTCCGCATAGGGCGTGCGGTCCTTATGCACGAACCGGCCGTCGGCATTGGCGCTCATCATGTCGATTTCGGAGCAAGTAGTAAGGTCATCGGCAGCGCGCGAACCGACTTCGAGATAGACCGCCATCGCGCCGGAATTGTTGATCAGGTGATGCCCGTTGGCGGAGCCCTTCGGAAAGGCCGCGCAATCGCCCGCTCGCAGCACGGTCTCGCCGCCGTCCTCGACCAGCGTGACCTCGCCTTCGAGCACATAGACGAACTCGTCTTCATGCGAATGCCAATGGCGCTGGCTCGACCAGTTGCCCGGCGGCAGGCGCATGAGATTGACGCCGAAATCGGCGAGCCCGCCGGCATCGCCTAGCCGCTGCCGCACGCGGCCGGCGCAGGGCGCATCGAAGGGCGGCGGATAGCCGGCGCCTGTCCGCTTGGGCACGGCGGCAATGTCGATCTTGGGCATGACGGTCCCCGCGGCGGTGGCAGATGGGCCCACCTAGTGGTCTGATCGCAACGTTTGGTTCCCAAACGTTGCGTGAATCAGCCCACCAGATCAAATAGCTGGTGGTTCGATTCAGCCAACGGATGGGAACCATCCGTTGGCATCGAACCACTAGCATGATTCCCAAACACGCAACATCGCAGCGATGATGCGCCGCGGCACCGCCGGACCGCTCAGCAGATTGTCACCGCCGTCCCGATCCCCGCGCCCAGCGCCTCGTCCGCCCGCCCCTGGTTCACGGCGACCTCCAGCAGGCCGTTTGAGTTCTCGTACCAGAAGGCGGCGCCCTTGGGGCGGTCGCTGAATGTGCGCGCGGGCGGAACGTATTTGCCGTTCACGGACAGCGAGTCTTCCCCTCGCACCGCTGAAGCCCGCGCGCCGGTCATGGCGTTGCCGTAATGATCCACATAGACGATTTCGAACAAATCGTCCGGCCAGTCGCGCCGGCGAAATCGCGCAGGCTCGATCGGCTGGCTCGGTACCGCCTCGCCCTTCGCGATCATCGCCGCTACAGGGGCAAATAAATCGCGGCCGTGAAAACTGGCGGACAGTTTTTCCGGTTGCCAGGCGATTTCCCAGGCTTCCGCCGCCTGCGCGCGGCGCATGACGATTTCGAACAGGCCGTTGCCCGGTCCGACGAGCCAGCGGCCATCGGCCTTCACCATGACCGGCGGCCGCTCCCCGCCCACGCCGGGATCGACTACGCAGAGGAACACGCTGCCGGCCGGGAACCACACCGCATAAGCCGCGAGCAGGTACGCCGCCGCTTTCGGATTCTGCATCGGCGCGTCGGCAAAGAGATCGATCACCGGCTCCTCCGGCGCCCGCTGCCGCAGCACGGCCTTCATCTGGCCGGTGTAGGGGCCCTCGAGGCCGAAATCGGTGAAGAGAAGGATCATGCAGTGCGAAGGACGAAGGCGAGGATCGGCGTCGGTAGCAGCCTTGGCGGCGGCTGTCCACCCGACGGGGTCGCCCCCAAGTCATACCCCATCTGTTGTAATTTACGTATCGATACCGTATAATACGTGTATGAGTCAAAGGAATCTGGGCTTGAGCGAAGAATGTGGAATCCGGAATGCGGCGGCCGGGGCGCAGGCCTCGCCGGCGCTGGCCGCAGCGCTGCGGGGCATAGGAAAGACTGTCCGGAAGCTCAGCTATGCTGCCGTCTTGAGCGCCGCTCTCGCCATCGCCGGGGATTCCCTTGCATGGCATCGATCCTCAGAATCAGGGTCCCTCGGAATTGCGGATTCTGGCGAAAAAGCCAATGCCGCCCGCGGTTTACGATGCTGGGAAATACAGAAAAATGTCACGCTTTTTACGTGTCGCCGATCCGTAGAGGCGAGCGGCGTTCGCCCCTCTCGCCGCCGGTGCGATGCCGGCAGGGGCGGCCTCGGCAGGATCGTTTTGCGATCCGCCTTACGATCGCCCCAAGGCGTTTCCTCGCTTGGCATGGGGTCCATCGAACGGATTCACTGTGCCGCTGGATCATCTAGCGGCGGAGGCTCTCAGACCGAGCCATGCCCGCTCCCTACCCCCGGATCTAGTCCGGGGGTAGGGAGCGGGCCTCGCGCCGGTGTTCGCAACATGCACGGCTATGTGTTCGAGAGGCCGCCTCTCAGCACATCCTCGCTTGGCATGGGGATTATCGCACAGGTCCCAGGTTTTGCTGGATGTTTGTCCCGGCCGTCACCTCCTCCGCTTCGTATCCCCGATCACCCGCATCGCCGCGTTGCGCCCCGGCGCTCCGGAGACGGCACCGCCGGGGTGGGCGCCGGAGCCGCAGAGATAGAGGCCGGGGATGGGTGTGGCGAACTGTGCCGATTTCGGATGGGGGCGCAGGCCGAAGATCTGATCGAGATCGTGGCGGCCGTGGAAGATGTCGCCCTCGGTCAGGCCGAATACCCGCTCCAGATCCAGCGGCGTCAGGAACTGCCGGCCGACGATCAGGCGCCGCAGGTTCGGCATGTGCTTTTCCAGCTTGGTCAGGATGCGGTCGGCGACGGGGGGGCCGACCTGGTCCCAGCTCTGCCCGTCGGCCAGGCGGTAGGGATAGTACTTGCCGATCAGGCTCATCACATGATGCCCCGGCGGCGCCAGCGTGTCGTCGATGGCCGAGGGGATGCGGATATCCAGATAGGGCTCGTCGATGATCTGCCCCGCCAGCGCGGCGCGGTAGTTGGCCTCGATGGTGGCGCGTTCGGGGAAGATGGTGATGGAGGCGCCGCGGGCGATATCGGCCTCCGCCCCCGACAGTGCCGCGAACTCCGGCGCGCCCGAGAGCGCGAGATTCATCCGCAGCGTCGCGTGGCCCATGCGCAGCCGCTCGATGCCGTCGGCAAATCCTTCCGGCAGATTCTCCCGGCCGACGAATTTCAGGAAGGTGCGCTTGGGATCGGTGTTGGCCAGCACCCGCCTCGCGCGGAACTCCTCGCCGCCCTCCAGCCGCACCCCGGCGGCGCGGCCGCCCTCCAGGATGATGCGTTCCACCGCCGCGGCGGTGCGATACTCGACGCCATGGGCGCGGCCCGAAGACGCCATCGCCTGGGTGATCGCGCCCATGCCGCCGCGGGAATGGCCCCAGGCGCCGCGCTCGCCCTCGAATTCGCCGAGCGCGTGATGGAAATAGGGGATCGCCGAACCCGGCGCATCCAGGCTGGCGAAATTGCCGGAGACGCAATGGCCGGCGGTAATGTTGCGGATCGGCTCGCTCTCGAACCAGCGTTCGGCGATCTCATTCGCCGGCGATGTCAGAAGCTGCATCAGCAGATGACGGTCGTCGAGCGACAGGCCGCGGAACTCGCGCCCGGCCGGCAGCAGCGTCAGCAGATCCATGATCCCGCCGCCGAGATCGGGCGGCGGCTTCAGCCATTGGGCGCGGATCACCTGGCCCACGCGATCGACAGCCGCATGGAAGCGATGCAGATTGTCGTAATCCCGGTTGGAGAAGCGGCCGACGGCGGCGCGGTCATGGGCATCGTCGCCGGTCATCAGCAGCGCGCGCCCGTCCTGGAGGATGCTGAGATGGGCCTTCATGCGCACCGGCTGATAGCCGTGGCGCTTCAGCTCCAGCTCCTCGATCACCTCCGGCCGCAAGAGGCTCACGGTGTAGGAGGCGACAGAATTGCGGTAGCCGGGATGGAATTCCTCTGTCACCGCCGCGCCGCCCAGCACGGCGCGCCGCTCCAGCACCAGGACCTTCTGTCCCGCCTTGCCCAGATAGGCCGCGGCGGTCAGCCCGTTATGGCCGCCGCCGATCACGATCGCGTCGTAAATCACACTCATTGGGCTTTCTCGTTGTTGCCCCGGTTTTCATTGCCGCAGAATAGGCGATCAACAGGCTTTCGCCCATGATTTCTCAACGAAAATCGCGCTTAACGGAACGTAAAGGGCCTTGATTTAAGTCTATGCCGTCAAACAGATAGTCGGAAAACGAGACATGGCGCAGGACGGCATTCAACTCATCACGCAGATCGCAATATCAAGTCACCTGCCGGTGACCGGCAAAGCCATTGCCGATCAATACAAGAAGCTGTTTCCCGGCTATCAGGAGAAGCTGCCGATCGAGGCAATCGAGCCGCAGGCGCCGAGCGCACCAATCCGGATCATCCTCGGCAACAATGCCGAGGCCGGCATCGATGTAATGATGATGCCGACACCGATACCGCCGGACATGCTGACCTTCGCCTATGCCACGAACCCCCATTGGCCGGAGGCGCGCGAGGAGCTGCAGCGCTGCCGCGCCCATGTCGCGGTGATTGCCCTGCACCGGCAGGACGGTAGAGACAATCCCATCCGCAATGCCATCTGCCTGACGCTGATTTCCGCCTGCCTCTGCAATCTGGTGCCGGCGGTCGGCGTGTTCTGCCCAAGCGGCAACGCGCTGACGCCGGTCCGCCGGCTTCGCGAACTGGCGGCGAAGATGCTGACCGGCGAGCCGCCGGTCGAGGCGTGGGTGCAGACGATCATCGCCGATGCGCCCGCCGACAAGGGGCTGCGGCGCCTGGCCGCGATGACCAATGGCTTGCGCATGCTTGTGGGCCGCGAGATTGAAATCCAGCCGGTGGCGCGCGAGCGGAGCAAGCTCCTTGAGGCCGTTCATCAGTTGCTGCGCTTTAACCTGCAGCGCGGGTCCGGCTTTGACGAGGGCGACAGCGTCAAGCTGAAGGACGGCGACGTAGCTTGCGTGCGATTCAGGCACGAAGGTCAGCGGCAGGGAATTCCCATCTTCGAGACAAGGCTGGTCAAGCCGGATGCGGCAGGAAATCTGCCGCCGGATGCGTTCGGCGAGACACCGCTACCGCCGAAATCGGCTGCCGATTCGGTTACGCCGCCACCCGATGGATTGCCCGCCGGTCAAAGCGCCACCGAGAATTCCGGGCCGGAAAAATTCATGGCGATGATCGCATTGGCGCGGCCGACTCCGATCTCGATGCAGATGCTGACGGCGGCGATCAAGCGCCGCTTTCCCGGCTTCAAGGGCGGCATCATGCCGGTCGGCGGCGATGGCCCCGACGAGGCCAGCGGCAACACTCATATGATGCTCATCGGCAATTCGCGCCTGGTGCTGATGTCGATCGACGCGCCCATGCCGCCGGGACATCTCAATAGCTCTATTGCGGCAGCGGAGCTCGTCTGGCCCGACGCCCGCGTGAAACTGGAGACGCATAAGGCTCACATCATCGTCGCCGTGATGGACGCTGCCGAAGGCTTCGCCAAGGTCACCGGCCAGGCGGGCGACCTGACGATCGTGACGGCGGCGCTTTGCGATATCGCGCCGGCGCTCGGCGTCTACTGGTGCAACGGCGATGTCGTTACCAAGCCGGAGCATTTTCAGGAAGGCGCGTTGGGTTCTTCGAACGGTACGCCGCCGGTGGACAACTGGCTGCAGCTGCGCCTCTTCAGGGGAACCTTGGAGAATGGCAGGCCCGGCGTGGGAATGATGACCACCGGCCTGATGCCCTTTGTCGGCCGGGAAATCGAGTTTCCGCCGGCGGAACTGCATCCATCCGTTGTTGCCCAGCGTGTCATCGGCACGGCGCATTACCTGCTGGCGAATGGGCCGGTGGTCGACCATGGCCATACCATCGGCATCAGCAATTCCGAAGCGATCCGCGTGAGGCATCTGGACCGGGGCCGCTTCGTGCCGCGGCCGGTCTATGAATTGACGCTTGAGGTTCTCGACCCCTCCGTCTCGCCGAACGAGCCGCCAGCGCATCTGAAAGCGGTGCCTAAGCCAGAGCCGGAAGTCGAGCGATCGCCCGCGACTGTGCAACCCTTGCATCCGGCGGCGCCTGTACCAGCGCCGGCAGCGGCCGCGGCCGCACCGGTGCCGCCGCCGCCAAAATCCCCGCCGGACAACGCCGCGTCCCGGATGGTGCGCAATCTGCGACAGCCGCAGAGCTGATTCGCAGCGAGGTCGGCGGTTTCATTCCGGCGGCTGCGTCCTGTATATTGCCTGGGGATAACCAGGACCGGCCATGCATACCGACTCCCTCGACAAGTGGCGCCATGAGCATGTCTATCTCGGCCTTGCCCATGGCGAGCATGAGCGCAAGCTGAAGCTGGTGATCGCGATGACCGCCGCGATGACGGTCATCGAGATCGCCGCCGGCTTCGCCTTCGGCTCCATGGCGCTGATGGCCGATGGCTGGCACATGGCCACCCATGCCGGCGCGCTGGCCATCTCGGCCGCGGCTTATGTCTATGCGCGGCGGCGGGCGTCGGACTCGCGCTTCGCCTTCGGCACCGGCAAGGTGGGCGATCTCGCGGGCTTCGCCAGCGCCATCATCCTGTCGCTGGTGGCGCTGTGGCTGGTGGTGGAGTCGGTGCGGCGGATGGCCAATCCGGTGTCGATCTCCTTTGCCGAGTCGCTGCTGGTTGCGGTGGTGGGCCTTGCGGTCAATCTGTTGAGCGCCTGGCTGCTGCGCCACGACCATGGGCAGGCCCACACTCACGACGACGGGACGACTTATCACGCCCATGCCGACCACAACATCCGTTCGGCCTATCTCCATGTGCTGGCGGATGCGCTGACGTCGGTGCTGGCGATCGCCGGTCTGGCCGCGGGCCTGCTGCTCGGCTGGATCTGGATGGATGCGATGATGGGCATCCTCGGCGGCGCGGTCATTGCCCGCTGGTCCTATCAGCTCATCCGCGATACCGGCGCGGTGCTGCTGGACATGTCGCCGGATCCCGGTCTCGCCCGGAAAATCCGCTCGATCCTCGAGGTGGATGGCGACCGCGTCGCCGACCTGCATCTCTGGCGCGTTGGCCCCGGCCACTACAGCGCCATCGTCTCGCTGGTAACGCACAAGCCGGAGCGCCCGTCGCACTATCGCGAGCGGCTGCGGGCGCTGGGCAGCCTGTCCCATGTGACGGTCGAGATCGATACCTGCTGCGACTGACGCCTACTCCGCCGCCTTCTTGTCCACGATGACCGGGCCTGGATAGTAGGGCAGATCGTCCACATGGGGCTTGTGTTGGCCGCTGGCGACGACACTGCGCATATGGGCGGCGATGTCCTCCATGGGGGCGAACCAGACCTTGCCCTTCTTCTGCATGTATTCGATCAGCTGCGCCACCGCGCGCAGCCGCGCCAGGCGGCCGGAGACGAAGGGATGCCAGACGGCGATCCAGAGGCCGCCATGGTCCCAGGCCGCATCGAACTCCTCGCGGAAATTGGCGACCGCTTCGGCCGGCGCGCGGATCGGCATCTCGTAATTGATGTCGGCCATGTGGACATAGGGCGGCCAGTCATCCAGGCCCCAATGGCTCGGCAGCTCCACCAGATCGCCGCGCTTCGAGCGAATGAGATAGGGAACATCGTCGCCCATCAACGAGGCGTCGTAGGCGAAGCCCTCCTCCAGCAGCAGGTCCAGGGTGTTCTCGGAGAAGTTATAGAGCGGCGCCCGGAAGCCGCGGGGACGTTGGCCGGTGTGCTTCTGGATCACCTCGATGGACCGGCGGAGCCAGTAGCGCTCCTCCTCCCGGGGCATCTCGTTGGGATGCTCGTGGATATAGCCGTGATGGGCGACTTCATGGCCGCCGGCGACCATCGCCTCCACCGCCTTTGGATATTGCTCAATGCACCAGGCCGGCACGAAGAAAGTCTGCTTCAGGCCATAGCGCCGGTACATCTCGAGGATGCGCGGCACGCCGATCTGCGGCCCGTAGCGGAGCTGGGAGATGGCGGCGATGCGGCGGTGGGCATCCTTCGGCCGGGCCAGATGCAGGAAGCTGTCCGCGTCCATATCGAAGGTGAAGGCCACAGCGCAGCGGGCGCCATTGGGCCAGGGAACCGGATTTGCGATCATGGTGCTGTCTTTCCTGCCGCTAAGATACTGTCAGTCTGGCAATCTCTCGCTTCGATCCTCGACCATCCGAGGGAACGCGATATGCCGTATGCCCGCATGCAATTCCCGGCTATCGGAGTTGTGATCCCATGCTGCGGGACAAATGGTATACTGCATACGTTGTCGTCCGGAGTGACCGAAACGATACAGCCGTAGCCTTCGGGAGACCCATGGGCAAATCCGAAACCGTTCAATCACTGCGCCGCGGGCTGGCCCTGCTGGATGCCATGGCCGACAGCCAGGGCCGCGGCGCCACCCTGTCCGAGCTGGCCGGCCGCACGAGCCTGTCGGTAAGCACGACCCACCGGCTGCTGGCAACATTGATCCAGGACGGCTTCGCCATCAAGGACCGGGATTCCGGTTTCTATGTCCCCGGCCACCGCACTGCCGGCATTGCCGCCTCGGTGGAGCGCCGCACGGCCTATCTGCGGGCGCTGGCGAAGCCACAACTCGAGAAGATCGTCGCGGAGACCGGCGAGACCACCAACCTGGTGGTGCTGGACGATGTCCGCGCCGTCTATCTGGACCAGGTGCCGGGCGCCCGGGCCGTGCGCATGTCCAGCCGCATCGGCAGCACGTTTCCGGCCCACAGTTCGGGATCGGCCAAAGCGATCCTGGCTTTCCAGGCGGACGAAACCATGCTCAACGCCATCCTGGAGAACGCGCCGTTCCAGCGCTTCACGCCGGAGACCATCACGTCAGCGGCGGATCTGCGCACCGACCTGGACCAAGTGCGCCAGCGGGGCTATGCCACCGAGCGCGAGGAGTTCGAGGCAGGCACCGGCTGCATCGCCGCCCCCATCCGCGACGCCAGAGGCATCGCCATCGCCGCCATCAGCGTACCCGGCCCGGTGCAGCGCATCCTCGGGCCGGAGGCCGGCCGCCTGGGCGCCTTGGTCATGCGCCATGCCGACGAGATCTCCCGCGTGCTGGGCTTCCGCACCAAGGAGCGCGGCCGGCGGCGGGCGGAGCCAAGTCTCGCGGCGCGCTAGGCTCACGCCGCAACAGGCTGGTTGATTCATCAGCGCGGCAAACTGCGGGAACGGCCGGTGCCGAACGGGGCAAGGCCATGACGATCTAGCGCGCCTTGCGGCCGCCGCCGCTGTCATGGCCGCTGTCGCGGATATCGATGTCCGGGATATCGATATCGAGCAAACCGGTGTCCATATCCAATCGCGCCTTCGCCGCCAGCGCAGCATAGAGCCGGCGGATGCGATTGAGTTCGTCCTCGTTCAGTTCCTCCAGATCCAGCAAGGCATTGTGTGCTCCCTGGGTTGAACGGAGCAGTTCGTCCAGTTTGAGCTGCACCGCCTTGCTGTCGCGGTTCTGGGTGTTCTGAATCAGGAATACCATCAGGAAGGTGACGATGGTTGTGCTGGTGTTGATCACCAGCTGCCAGGTGTCGGAGTAGCCGAACAGCGGCCCGGTCGCACCCCAGACGACGATGATCAGGCAGGCCAGGACAAAAGTCATCGGCCGGCCGGCCGCCCCCGCCGTCCAGGTGGCAAACCGGGTAAAGTGGCTCGATCTTTTCATGACAGCACCCGCGAGTGGCTTGAGGTCGACACTGCCGCCGCGGCTGTGAAGCGCCGCGCGCGATCCTCGATGGCTTCAGAATAGAGAAATACTTTGCTTGCCGACAACGCCACGTGCCGGCAATGGCAGATCCAGCGCTGCGAGCCATGCATGCAGTGCACAGCTCGAAACTGGACCAACTCAACCCCATGGAAGCCGGAAATCGCGAAATTTAGTTGCGGAGCTATGCGCCCGCTGCATGGCTCATAGGAATACTGTCTGACGAGCGGACAGCCTCGCGCCGAACGCCCGAAGGCGCCAGGACGGAAAACCGATACACGATGTCCAACATCAAGGCGCTCGAGCAAACGCCGGCGCCAGACGAGATGTGGGATTGGGGGATGGGAAATCAAGGAATGCTGTCCTGCATTTGCTGCAGGACGCGGCCGTAGCGCAGTGCGCGCAAGCGGTCCAAAACAGAAAGGGCGGAGCGCCTTCCGGCGCCCCGCCCTTCTTTAGCTAGTGGCTTTAGGCAGCCTTGAGATTGACCGCCGAAACCTTGCCCTGCTGGCCGCGCTCGAGATCGAAGCTGATCTTCTGGCCTTCGCTGAGGGTGCCGAGGTCCGAACGTTCGACCGCCGAGATGTG
>JBJXDY010000111.1:0-32950 GCA_046154965.1 Dongiaceae bacterium
CCCGTTGAGGACCCGGCGCCGGCAGCGAGCACCGCCGAGCCGCAGCCGGCCGCCAAGCCTGCCGCGGCCACGGCGCAGGACGTCCCCGCCGAACAATCCGACGATCCAATCGGCGATCTCCTGCAGAAAGTGAATGCCACGCAATGACCAGGGCAGCGCATTCCCAGACCATGCAATTCCGCACGCCGGGAATCGTCGATTCCAGGTCGTCGCGCCGTGACGACACGCTGCTGCTTGACGGCAACGCCAAGCGGGCGATCGAGATCGGCCGCTCGCGCCTGCTGTTCGGCGCCGCCATGTTCACGCTGGCGTTCTTTGTTATTGCTGCACGGCTGGTCACGGTATCGCTGCTGTCAGACGGCGCGGAGCCGCGCCTGACGGTTCTGGCGCCTGAAGGGGCGCAGCCGGAACGGGGCGAGATCCGCGACCGGAACGGTGTTGTCCTCGCCACCAATCTGGTCACCGCGTCGCTCTACGCCAATCCGCAGCAGGTCATCGATATCGAGGAAGCCGCCACCAAGATCAGCCAGGCATTGCCGGATGTGGACCCGATCGATCTCCTGGAGAAGCTCACCAGCGACCGCTCGTTCGTCTGGGTTAAGCGCGGCCTGACGCCGCGGCAGCACGACGCCGTCAACCGCCTCGGCCTGCCGGGCTTCTATTTCCAGCGCGAGGAGCGGCGCGTCTATCCCCAGGGCAGCCTGACCGCCCATGTGGTCGGCTTCGCCGATGTGGACAATCGCGGCCTCTCGGGCATCGAGCAGTCGTTCGACGAGACGCTGCGCCAGGGCGGCCGCCCGGTCACGCTGTCGATCGATCTGCGCATCCAGAACATCCTGCGCGAAGAGCTGGGCAAGGCGATCGCCGATTTCACCGCCATCGGCGGCGCCGCCGTGCTGCTGGATATCCGCACCGGCGAGATCCTCGGTATGGTGTCGCTGCCGGATTTCGATCCCAACGATGCGGGTGTCGCTTCGGAAGAATCGCGCTTCAACCGCAACGCGCTGGGCGTCTACGAGATGGGCTCCACCTTCAAGATCTTCAACACGGCGATGGCGCTGGATGCCGGCATCGTCGGCATGAATGACGGCTTCGACGCGCGAAAGCCGATCCGCATCGGCGGCTTTACCATCACCGATTTCAAGCCGAAGAACCGCTGGCTCAGCGTGCCCGAGATATTCATGTACTCGTCGAACATCGGCTCGGCGAAGATGGCCGAACAGGCCGGCACCGAGCGGCAGCAGCTATTCATGAACCGGCTCGGTTTCTTCAAGCAGGTGCCGCTGGAGCTGCCCGAGCGCGGCAAGCCGATGTACCCCTCGGACTGGAAGCCGATCAACACGATGACCATCGCCTATGGCCATGGCATCGCCGTGACGCCGCTGCATCTCGTAAGCGGCGTCGCCGCCGTCGTCAATGGCGGCCTGCTGCGGCCGATGACGCTGATGAAGCGCGATTCCGGCGACCCCGCGCCCGGGCGCCGCATCATCCGCGAGGAAACCTCGGAGAAGATGCGGCAGCTCCTGCGGCTGGTGGTGCAGGGTGGCACCGGCAGGCTCGCCGATGTCGCCGGCTATATCGTCGGCGGCAAGACCGGCACCGCCGACAAGCAGAAGGGCCGCAGCTATAGCGAGAATTCGCGCGTCGCTTCGTTCGTCGGCGCCTTTCCAATGAACGATCCGCGCTACGCCTTCCTCATCATGGTGGATGAGCCCAAGCCCAACGAGCATTCCCACGGCTATGCGACCGGCGGCTGGGTCGCCGCACCTGCCGCGCACAATATCATCGAGCGCGTGGCGCCGTTGGTCGGCCTGCCGCGCGTTCCCGACATGGACGCTGAAGAAGTGAACGACCTCTTCGTCACGGTGAGCGCCGCGGACTGAGAATGGCCCGGTTGGAGGAACTTATCGGCACGGCATCGAACATCTGGCAGGCAGGCACGGGACGCGCCGATCTCGACATCAGCGGCGTGACCGCGGACTCGCGCCAGGTGCGGGCCGGTTATCTCTTCGCCGCCCTGCCCGGCAGCCGCGCCGACGGCAGCCAGTTCGTCGCCGACGCGGTGAAGCGCGGCGCCGTTGCCGTGCTGGCGCCCGCGGGAACCGCCGTCGGCAATCTGCCGGCCGGTGTCGCCCTCCTGCGCGACGAGAATGCACGCCGCCGGCTGGCGCTGCTGGCCGCCGCCTTCTATGCACGGCAACCCAAGACCATCGCCGCCATCACCGGCACCAGCGGCAAGACCTCCACGGCTGATTTCACCCGCCAGCTCTGGACGCGCCTGGGTCATCGGGCCGCCAGCTTGGGCACGCTCGGCGTGGTGCTGCCGGACCGCCATATCGACGGCGCACTGACCACGCCGGATCCGGTCGCGCTGCATAAGCAGCTCGCCGAGCTTGCCGATGCCGGCATCGATCATCTGGCGATGGAGGCCTCCAGCCATGGCCTCGACCAGTTCCGCCTCGACGGCGTGCGGGTGCAGGCCGCCGCCTTCACCAATCTCAGCCGCGATCACCTGGATTATCACGGCACGCTCGAAGCCTACTTCGCCGCCAAACGCCGGCTGTTCAGCGACATCCTGCGCGACGGCGGGCTCGCGGTGCTCAATGCCGATGTGGCGGAATTTGCACCTCTGGCCGAGCTGTGCCGCAGCCGCAAGCTCAAGATCGTCTCCTTCGGCCAAAAGGCCGGCGATCTCCGCATCGTCAGCGCCCAATCCCGCACCGACGGCCAGGATCTGACCATCGCCGCCTTCGGCCGCAACTTTGACATTGCCTTCCCCGTTCCCGGCGCGTTCCAGGGGTTCAATTTGCTGGCGGCGCTCGGCCTGGTGATCGGCGGCGGCAACATAGATGCAGATAAGGTGATGCAGGCCGCGACGACGCTGACCGGCGTGCGCGGCCGGTTGGAGCTTGTGGCGCGGCATCCTTCGGGTGCTGCCATCTATGTCGACTATTCCCACAAGCCCGAAGGGCTGAGCGCCGTGCTCGGCGCGCTGCGCCCCCACACCGATCACCGCCTGTCGGTAGTGTTCGGCTGCGGCGGCGACCGGGACAAGGGCAAGCGGCCGCAGATGGGCGAGATCGCCGAGCGGCTGGCCGACGATGTCATCGTCACCGACGACAATCCCCGCAGCGAGGATCCGGTGCGCATCCGCGCGGAGATCCTGGCCGGCTGCAAGAATGCGCGGGAGATCGGCGACCGCGCCGAGGCCATCCGCGCCGCCGTGGGCGCGCTCAGCGCCGGCGACATCCTGGTCATCGCCGGCAAGGGCCATGAGACCTATCAGATCGTCGGCGACAAGACCCTGCCGTTCGATGACGCCGAGGTCGCGCGCAAGGCCGCGATCGCTCTCGGCGGCAGTGCTGCCGGTGCCGCCGGCAAGGCGGCGAAATAGCCATGGCCGCAGCGACCGATATTCTCTGGACGACAGATGAAGCCGTGCAGGCCACGGGCGGCCATGCCACCAGCGACTGGTCGGCACGGCGCGTGGCCATCGACAGCCGTACGGCCCAGCCGGGCGACCTGTTCGTCGCGCTCAAGGGGCCGCATTTCGACGGCCATGATTTCATCGCCGGCGCGTTGAAAGGCGGAGCATCCGCGGCTGTCGTCCATCGCATGCCGGAGAATCTCTCGAGCGACGCGCCGCTGCTGCTGGTCAACGACACCATGACCGCGCTGGAAGCTCTCGGCCGGGCCGCACGGGCGCGCACGAAGGCGAAGTTCGTCGCCGTCACCGGCAGCGTCGGCAAGACCAGCACCAAGGAAGCGCTGCGCCTCGCCCTGGCCACGGCCGGCAGCACCTATGCGACGACGGGCAATCTGAACAATCAATGGGGCGTGCCGCTGAGCCTGGCCAACATGCCGCGCCAATCCCGCTTCGGCGTGTTCGAGCTCGGCATGAATCATGCGGGCGAGATCGGCCCGCTGTCGAAGCAGGTTCGGCCGGAAATCGCCATCATCACCAATGTCGCGCCGGCGCATCTGGAATTCTTCGACTCCGTCGAGGCGATCGCCGATGCCAAGGCGGAGATCTTCGAGGGCCTGCCGAAGGACGGCATCGCCATCCTGAACCGCGACAACGAGTATTTCGGCCGTCTCGCGGATCACGCCCGCCGCCAGGGCATCAGCCGGATCATCGGCTTCGGCGCCCATGCCGAAGCGACGGCGCGCCTGATCGACTGCGTGGCGGAAGGCAATAGCGGCCGCATCCGCGCCCGCATCCTCGGCCGCGATATCGAGTACACCGTCGGCGCAGCCGGCCGGCACCATGCCATCAACAGCCTGGCCGTGCTGGCCGCCGTCATGTCCCTCAATGTCGATGTGGATGTCGCCGCCGCCGCGCTGGCGCAGCTGCAGGCCCTGAAGGGCCGCGGCCAGCGCTCCCATGTCGCCCTTGCCGGCGGCAGCTTCGAGATCATCGACGAAAGCTATAACGCCAGCCCCGCCGCCATGCGCGCGGCCATCCAGGTGCTGGCGCTGACGAAACCCGCCCGCGGGGCCCGCCGCATCGCCGTGCTCGGCGATATGCGCGAACTGGGCCCCGAGGGTGCAAAACTACACGCCGACCTTGCCGCCGACCTCTCCGCGGCGGGTGTGGACCTCGTGTTCACCGCAGGGCCTCTGATGGCGTCGCTGAACGCGGCGCTACCGGCGGCCCTGCGTGGCGCCCATTTCAACGACTCGGCCAGCCTGTCGCCCGCGGTGATCGAAGCCGTGCGCCCCGGCGACATCGTGCTGGTCAAGGGATCGCTCGGCAGCCGCATGGGACCGATTGTCGAGGCGCTGAGGGCGCTCGACGCCGGCAGCCTGTCACGGGCGGTCAACGGGCAATAGGGAAGAACAAGAATGCTCTATAATCTGCTTGCCCCGCTGGCCGACGAGAATGCGGCTTTCAATCTCTTCCGCTACATCACCTTCCGCAGCGGCGGCGCGGTAGTTACGGCGCTGATCATCGCCTTCATCATGGGGCCACGTACCATCCGCTGGCTGAAGAAGAAGCAGCGCGAGGGCCAGCCGATCCGCAGCGATGGGCCGGAGAGCCATCTGCTGACCAAGCAGGGCACACCCACCATGGGCGGCGTGCTGATCCTGATGTCGCTGCTGATCTCCACCCTGCTCTGGGCCGATCTCAGCAACGGCTATGTCTGGGTCGTCATCTTCGTGACCCTGGCCTACGGCCTGATCGGTTTCGGCGACGACTATCTGAAGCTCACCAAGCGTAACAGCCGCGGTCTGCGCAGCCGCGACAAGTTCCTTGCCCAGGTCGTCATCGGTATCGCCGCGGGTATCGCCATCGTCTGGCTGGCGCCGCCGGGTATCGAAACCGGCCTGGCGATTCCCTTCGTCAAGGACTTGCTGCTGCCGCTTGGATGGTTCTTCGTCATCGTCGCCATGTTCGTGATGGTCGGCGCCTCCAACGCGGTGAATCTCACCGACGGGCTGGATGGCCTCGCCATTGTGCCCGCCATGATCGCGGTCGGCTGTTATGCCCTGATCGCCTACCTGGTCGGCAACGCGGTCTTCGCCAATTATCTGCAGATCACCTACGTCCAAGGCACCGGCGAACTGGCCGTATTCTGCGGCGCATTCATCGGCGCCGGCCTCGGCTTCCTCTGGTTCAACGCCCCGCCCGCCATGGTTTTCATGGGCGACACCGGCTCGCTGTCCGTCGGCGGTGCGCTCGGCGCCATCAGCGTCGTGACCAAGCATGAGCTGGTGCTGCTGATCATCGGCGGGCTGTTCGTGCTGGAAACCGTCTCGGTCATCGTCCAGGTGGCGTCCTACAAGCTGACGGGCAAGCGCGTCTTCCGCATGGCGCCGCTGCATCACCATTACGAGAAGAAGGGCTGGGCCGAGCCCACCATCGTCATCCGCTTCTGGATCATCGCCTCGATCTTGGCGCTGGCCGGACTCGCCACCCTGAAGCTGCGCTAGGACCGGCATGAGCACCGCGCAATTCCATATTCCCGACGTCGCCGGCCGCACCTATGCGGTTTTCGGCCTGGCGCGTTCGGGCATGGCCGCGGCGAAGGTGCTCGCCGCCAATGGCGCGCGCGTCTGGGCCTGGGACGACAGCAACGCCTCCCATGGCAAGGCGGCGGCGGCCGGCATTCCCCTGGTCGATCTCTATCATTGCGACTGGGCGGAAGTGAGCGAACTGGTGCTCAGCCCCGGCATCCCGCACACGCACCCGAAGCCGCATCCGGTGGCGGCGCTGGCGAAGCAGCATGACTGCGCCATCATCGGCGACATGGAGCTGCTGGCGCGGGCCGATACCGGCGCCCGCTTCGTCGGCATCACCGGCACCAACGGCAAGTCCACGACTACCTCCCTGATCGGCCACATCCTGATGCAGGCCGGCCTCAGCACGGAGGTCGGCGGCAATCTTGGCACCGCCGCGCTCGATCTGCGTCCGCTGGATGCCCGGGGAGTCTATGTGCTGGAGGCATCGTCCTACCAGCTTGAGCTGATGCCTTCGATGGTTTTCGACGTCGCGGTGCTGCTCAACATCACGCCCGACCATCTGGACCGCCATGGCGGCATGGACGGCTATGTCACTGCCAAGCTGCGCATCTTCGAGCGCCAGACTTCAAAGCAGGCGGCGATCATCGGTATCGACGACGAGCATTGCCGCGCGATCCGTCAGAAGGTCGCCGACCTCAAACAACAGCGTGTCATCCCGATTTCCGCCGCGAACTGCGCCGCCGGCGGCATCTATGCCGAGGGCGGCAAGCTGATCGACGACATGGCCGGCGATGGCCGCACCGTCATGACCCTGGCCGACGCGCCGCGCCTGCCCGGCCCGCATAACTGGCAGAACATCGCCGCCGCGTATGCTGCCTGCCGCGCGCTCGACATCGCCGTGGAGAAGATCGTCGCCGGGATCAAGGCTTTCCCCGGCCTGGCGCACCGGCAGGAGCTGATCGCCACCATCGGCGGCGTCGCCTACATCAATGACAGCAAGGCCACCAACGCCGACGCCACGGAAAAGGCGCTCGCCTGCTACCAGCCGATCTACTGGATCCTCGGCGGCCGCGCCAAGGAGACGGGTCTCGACGGGCTCGAACCCTATTATCCGCGCATCGCCCACGCCTTCCTGATCGGCGAGGCGACAGACCGGTTCGCCGCCGCACTCCATGGCCGCGTTGCTTTCACCAGATGCGGCACCCTCGACGCCGCCGTGAGCGCCGCCCACGCCATGGTCCGCCGCGCGGTGAAACCCGGCGCCGTGGTGCTCTTGTCGCCAGCCTGTGCGTCGTTCGATCAGTTCGCCAATTTCGAGGAACGCGGCGACGCATTCCGCCGCGCCGTCCTGGCCCTGCAATCGCCTTCGGCCACCGCGGCGGGAGGCGCGCGATGATGACCTTTGCGCGCACCGATACCAGTCTGCTGGGCCGCTGGTGGTGGACCGTCGACCGCTGGATGATGCTGGCGCTGTTTGCGCTGATGTTCTGCGGCGCCATTCTGGTGCTGGCCGCCAGCCCGGCGGTCTCCCAGCGCATCGGCCTCGACCGCTTCTATCTCGCCCGCCACCACCTGGTGATGCTGCCGGTGGCGGCGACGATCATCTTCAGCGTCTCGACGCTGAACCTGAAGACGCTGCGGCGCCTGTCGGTCATCGGCTTCGTCATCGCCCTCGGCCTGACCGCGCTGACCCTGGTGGCCGGGAGCGAGATCAAGGGCGCCACCCGCTGGGTTTCCATCGGCGGCTTCTCGCTGCAGCCCTCGGAATTCCTCAAGCCCACCTTCGCCATCGTCGCCGCTTGGCTATTGGCGGCCCAGCATGGCAAGCAGGCCATGCCAGGCAATCTGCTGTGCCTGGCGCTCTACGCCGTCGTCGCCGCCCTGCTGCTGCTGCAGCCGGATCTGGGCATGACCGTGATCGTTTCGGCCACTTGGTTCGTGCAGTTTTTCCTGGCCGGGCTGCCGATCATCTGGGTGGCGCTGCTGGTCGGCGGGGGCATCGCCGGAGTCATCGGCGCCTACTTCTCCCTGGCCCATGTGCGCGAGCGCGTCGACAGCTTTCTCGATCCGGCCGTCGGCGACCGCTACCAGGTCGAGCGTTCCCTGGAGGCCTTCATGAATGGCGGCCTGATCGGCCGCGGCCCCGGCGAAGGCACGGTCAAGGAAGTGCTGCCCGATGCCCATGCCGACTTCATCTTCGCTGTCGCCGGCGAGGAATTCGGCGTCCTGCTCTGCCTGCTGCTGGTGGCGCTCTTCGCCTTCGTCGTGCTGCGCGGCATGTCCAAGCTGATGAGCGAGCAGAATTTGTTCGTGCTGCTGGCGGCCGGCGGCCTGATCACCGCCTTCGGCCTGCAGGCGATCGTCAACATGGCGTCGGCGCTGCATCTGGTGCCGACCAAGGGCATGACCCTGCCTTTCATCAGCTACGGCGGCTCGTCGCTGCTTTCCCTGGCGCTGTCCATGGGCCTGGTGCTGGCGCTGACCCGCCGCCGCGCCGGCCTGGGAGACACGCCGTGACCGCGCACGCCCCGATCGTGCTCGCCGCCGGCGGCACTGGCGGCCACTTGTTTCCGGCGGAAGCGCTGGCGTCTGTGCTGATCGGCAGAGGCTATCGCGTCGTCCTGATCACCGATCCGCGCGGCACGGGCTTCGGCGAGCGCATGGCCTCCGTCGAACTACACCGCATCAGCGCCGGCGGCGTCGCCGGCGGCAGCCTGGTGCGCCGCGCCCGGAGCGTGGTGCAGCTGGGCTTCGGGTTCTTCCAGGCCCGCAGCCTGATAGCGCAACTGAAGCCGAGCGTTGCCGTCGGCTTCGGCGGCTATGCTTCCGTGCCGACGATCCTGGCCGCCAGCTTCGCCGGTGTTCCCACGGTGATCCATGAACAGAACGCTGTCCTCGGCCGCGCCAACCGCCTGCTGGCGCGGCGCGCCACGCGGATCGCCGCATCATTCCCCGGCGCCATCGCCGAGGCCGGCCGTGTCATCGTCACCGGCAATCCGGTGCGCCCGTCCATCGCCGCGCTGGCGATCGCGCCCTATGCGGCGCCGGAAGCGAACGGCAAATTCAATCTGCTGGTCACCGGCGGCAGCCAGGGCGCCCGCGCCTTCGGCCGTCTGCTGCCGGAGGCCATCGCGCTGCTGCCGGAGGACAAGCGGCGGCGGCTCGCCCTGGTGCAGCAATGCCGCGCCGAGGACCTCGACCGCGTGAAGGCCACATACGGCGAACTCAAGGTCTCCGCCGAGCTGGCGCCGTTCTTCGCCGATATTCCTCAGCGGCTGCGCGATTGCCATCTGGTGGTGGCGCGCTCGGGCGCCTCCACGGTGGCGGAATTGGCCGCGTCCGGGCGTCCCGCGCTGCTGATCCCCTATCCCCATGCGACCGACGATCACCAGACGGCCAATGCCCAGGTGATCGCCAAGGCCGGCGGCGCGTGGCTGCTGCCGGAAGCGGCGCTGACGCCGGCGCTGCTGGCCAAACATCTAGCGGATCTGATGGACAAGCCGGTGGATCTTGCCAACGCCGCCGCATCTGCCCGCGGCTGCGGGCGTGTCGACGCGGCCGAAAGGCTGGCCGATCTGGTGTCGGCGCTTGCGCCCGGCAATGGCATGAAGCAGGAGGCCGCGGCATGAAGGACCTGCCCTTCAAGATCGGCACGATCCATTTCGTCGGCATCGGCGGCATCGGCATGAGCGGCATCGCCGAAATCCTGCACAGCCTGAACTACAAGGTGCGCGGCAGCGACCTGGCCGACAACGCCAACGTCAAGCGCCTGCGCGCCATGGGCATCCCCATTGAGATCGGCCATCGCGAGGAAAATCTCGCGGATGCCGAGGTCATCGTCATCTCCTCCGCCGTGAAGGCCGACAACCCTGAGCTCATGGCGGCCCGCAGCCGCCTGCTGCCGGTGGTGCGCCGCGCGGAAATGCTGGGCGAGCTGATGCGGCTGAAATGGTCGGTCGCCATCGGCGGCACCCATGGCAAGACCACCACGACCTCGCTGGTCGCCTCGCTGTTCGATACCGCCAAGCTGGACCCCACCATCGTCATCGGCGGCATCGTCAACAGCATGGGCACCAACGCCCGCCTCGGCCGCGGCGACTGGATGGTGGTGGAGGCCGATGAATCCGACGGCACCTTCGTCAAGCTGCCGGCGACCATCGCCGTCGTCACCAACATGGATCCGGAGCATCTGGATCACTATGGCACCGTCGAGGCGATGAACCGCGCCTATGAACAGTTCGTCGAGAACATCCCGTTCTACGGTTTTGCCGTGCTCTGCATCGACCATCCTGTCGTGCAGGCCATGATCCCGTGCCTGTCGGACCGGCGCATCGTCACCTACGGCATGAGCCCGCAGGCGGATGTCCGCGCTGTGAATGTGAACATCGGCGCCGGTGGCGCCGCCTTTGACGCCATCATCACCGACCGCAAGCATGACGCGACCCGCACCGTCGGCAATATCCGCCTGCCGATGATGGGCGCGCACAACGTCCAGAACTCCCTGGTCGCCATCGCCATCGCCAATGAGCTGGGCATCCACGACAACGTGATGCGCCGCGGCCTGGCCGCCTTCGGCGGCGTCAAGCGCCGCTTCACCAAGACCGGCGAGGTCAATGGCATCACCGTCATCGACGATTACGGCCACCATCCCGTGGAGATATCAGCCGTGCTGCGTGCCGCGCGCGCAGGCACCAAGGGCAAGGTGATCGCCGTGGTGCAGCCGCACCGCTATACCCGCCTCGCCAATCTGTTCGAAGAGTTCTGCGGCTGCTTCAACGACGCCGACCACGTGATCGTCGCCGACGTCTACGCAGCCGGTGAGACGCCGATCGAGGGCGTGAACCGCGACTCCTTCGTCCAGGGCCTGCGCACCCGCGGCCATCGCCACGCCGTTCCATTGCCCGATCCGGCGCAGTTGGCGGGCATGGTGGCCGAGCTGGCCGCACCCGGTGATCTCGTCGTCTGCCTCGGCGCCGGCAGCATCACCAACTGGGCCCAAGCGCTTCCGGAAGAACTGTCGAAGCTCCTGGGCAAGCCCCTGGCCGCCGCGGGGAATGCGCGATGATGGCGGCGCAGAAAATGCAAACCCTGCTCGAACGGTTGCCGGCGGTGCGCGGGCGCTACACCGAGAACGCCGCGCTGGCGAGCATCACCTGGTTCCGCGTCGGCGGGCCGGCCGAAGTGTCGTTCCGCCCGGCCGACCGCGACGACCTCGCCGCCTTTCTGATGACCAAGCCCGCCGACGTGCCGGTGACGGTGATCGGCGTCGGCTCCAATTTGTTGGTGCGCGACGGCGGCGTGCCCGGCGTGGTCGTCCGCCTCGGCCGCGATTTCGCCGGGGTCGAGATCGGCCGCACGACAGTCCGCGCCGGCGCTGCGGCGTTGGATCTCAACGTGGCATTGGCGGCACGCAATGCCGGCGTGGCCGGCCTGGAGTTTCTCAGCGGCATCCCCGGCACCATCGGCGGCGCCCTGCGCATGAACGGCGGCGCCTACGGCAAGGAGATGAAGGACGTGACCGTGGGTGCCGAAGCGCTCGATGGCCGCGGCCGCATGCATCGTCTGACCCTGGCCGATCTCGGCTTCACCTACCGCCAATCCGCCGTCGCCGAGGATTGGATCTTCCTGTCGGCGGAACTGCAGGGCGGCGCCGACGATCCCGCCGCCATCGGCCAACGCATGAAGGAAATCCAGGACAAGCGCGAGAGCACGCAGCCGATCCGCACCCGCACCGGCGGCAGCACCTTCGCAAATCCGACCGCGCCTGAAGCGCAGGGCCGCAAGGCCTGGGAGCTGATCGACGCGGCCGGCTGCCGCGGCCTGCGCATCGGCGGCGCGATGGTGTCGGAGAAGCACTGCAACTTCCTGATCAACACCGGCGACGCCAGCGCCGCCGACATCGAATCTCTGGGCGAGGAAGTGCGCCGCCGGGTCAAGGCGCAGAGCGGCGTCGACCTGCAATGGGAAATCCGCCGTATCGGCGCGCCCGCGAAAAGGGGTAGCGCTGCATGAAACGCGTCGTCGTCCTCCTGGGCGGTCCCTCCGCCGAACGCGAGGTGTCCCTGGTCAGCGGCAAGGCCTGCGCCGACGGTCTGCGGCAGGCCGGCTATGACGTCCGCGAACTCGATGTCAGTCGCGACGTGGTTGAGCTCGTGAAGGCGCTGGAGCCGCGGCCGGACGTGGTCTTCAACGCGCTCCATGGCCGTTTCGGCGAAGATGGCTGCGTCCAGGGCATCCTCAATCTGCTGGGCATTCCCTACACCCATTCGGGATTGCTCGCCTCGGCGCTGGCCATGGACAAGCCGATGGCCAAGCGCGTCTTCGCCGCCAACAACATCCGCTGCCCCGACGGCAAGGTGGTCGATGTCGACAGCCTGAGCCGCGCCGACCCCGTGCCGCGCCCCTATGTGTTCAAGCCGACCCATGAAGGGTCCAGCGTCGGCGTCAGCATCGTGCGCAAGGGCGACAACAAGCCGCTGCCGACCCGCGAGCAATGGCAGTTCGGCAGCGCGGTGCTGGTTGAACGTTTCATTCCCGGGCGCGAACTCACTGTCGCTGTCATGGGCGACCGGCCGCTGACCGTCACCGAACTGAAGTCCCGCAACGATTTCTACGACTACGAAGCTAAGTACACCGGCGGCAAGACCGATCACGTTGTTCCGGCGCAGATTCCGAAGGCGGTGTTCGACGAAGCGCTGCGCGCTGCCAAGCGCGCCCATGAAGCGCTGGGCTGCCGCGGCGTCAGCCGTTCGGACTTCCGCTACGACGACACCGAAGGCGGCGGGCCGGAGAAACTTTATCTGCTGGAAGTGAACACCCAGCCGGGCATGACGCCGCTGTCGCTGGCGCCGGAACAGGCCCTGCATGTCGGCATTTCATTCCCCGAATTGGTGAGCTGGATGGTGGAGAACGCGCAATGCGATCCCTGAGCGCGAGACCTGACCGCGAAATGCGGGCGCCGGTGCGCGTCGCCCGGGCCGGCAAGCGCAACGATCGCTCGGCGGCGGCGCGGCGGCGGCCCTTGCCGCGCCATTGGCGCTTGGCCCTGCAATGGGGCGGCGGTCTGTCGGCTATCGCTGCGGTTGCGGGCGCGACATTCTGGATCGCGACCAGTGGTTTTGTCGGCCGGCAGATGACGGCATTGGGCGATGAACTGGTATCCGTAAGCGCCGATGCCGGCTTCGTGGTCAACAAGGTCCTGGCCGACGGCCGCCAGCAGACGACGTCGTCTCAGGTTCTTCGCGCCCTCGATGTCCGCATCGGCCATCCGATCTTCGGCATCGATCTGGAGGCGGCGCGCAAGCGGGTTGCCGCCCTGCCCTGGATCGAGTCCGTGACTGTCGAGCGCGGCCTCCCCGATACGCTCTATCTGCGGATCGTCGAGTCCGAGCCGATGGCGCTCTGGCAGCATGACCGGCAATTGCGGCTGCTGAGCCGCAAGGGCGAGGTGATTGCCGAACCGCAGCCGCAACGCTTCACGGCGCTGCCGCTGGTCGTCGGGGCCGGCGCGCCCGAGCATACCGCCGAACTCCTGGAGATGCTGGCGACGCAGCCGGAGCTGCAGGTTCAGGTCCGGGCCGCAATCCGAGTCGGCGAGCGCCGCTGGAATCTGCGTTTGGCCAACGGCACCGATGTGAAGCTGCCGGAAGAGCGCGCCGCCGAGGCCTGGAGCGAACTCGCCCGGCTGGAGCGCGATTTCGGCATCCTCGAACGCGACCTGACCGTGATCGATCTGCGCGTGCCCGCGCAGCTGCTGGTGCGTTTGGCGCCGACCGCCGTCACCCGCGAGAAGGAAGACGGCAATGACACTTGAACATGTGATGACGATGGGTGGTTCAATATGAGGAAGCCGAAACCGGCTCCGCGCGGCGGATTGATTGCCGCTCTCGACGTGGGGACGACAAAGATCTGCTGCTTCATCGCCCGCACCGGCGATAACGGGCAGCCGCAGGTGACCGGCATCGGTCACCAGATCGCCCATGGCGTTCGCGGCGGCACGATCGTCGACATGGAGGCCGCCGAGCGCGCCATCCTGTCGACCGTCCATGCCGCCGAGCAGATGGCCGGCGAGACCATCCGCGAAGTCATCGTCAACGTCTCCGGCGGCTATCCCCACTCCCAGACCATCGGCGTGGAAGTGGCGATCGCCGGCCAGGAGGTCAGCGACGGCGACCTGCGCAAGGTGCTGGACTTCTCCACCGTCTATCAATCGCCGCAGGACCGGCGGCTGATCCACAGCATCCCCGTCAGCTACTCCATCGACGGCAGCCGCGGCATCCGCGATCCCCGCGGCATGTTCGGCGACAAGCTGGGCGTGGACATGCATCTGGTCACCGCTGCCGCCGGGCCGCTGCGCAACCTGCAGACATGCGTGCAGCGCTGCCATCTGGACATCCAGGCGCTGGTAGTGTCGCCCTACGCCGCCGGCCTCGCGACGCTGGTCGAGGACGAGATGGAGCTGGGCGTCACCGTCATCGATATGGGCGGCGGCGCCACCACCATCGCCGTGTTCTTCGACGGCAACGCCGTCTTCACCGACGCCATTCCGATCGGCGGCGGCCATGTCACCAACGACATCGCCCGCGGGCTGTCGACGCCGCTGGTCCATGCCGAACGCATGAAGACATTGTACGGGAACTGCATCCCCTCGCCCGCCGACGAGCGCGACATGATAACCGTGCCGCAGGTCGGCGAGGAGGACCCGGCGCAATCGACCACGATCCCGCGCTCGATCCTCGTCGGCATCGTCCAGCCCCGGATGGAGGAGACGTTCGAGCTCGTGCGCTCCCATCTCGAGGCCGGCGGTTTCAACAAGATTGCCGGCCGCCGCGTCGTTCTGACCGGCGGCGCCAGCCAGCTCTCGGGCGTCCGCGAGCTGGCGGCCCTGGTCCTCGACAAGCAGGTCCGCACGGGTCGTCCGATCCGCGTCGGCGGCCTGGCCGAGGCGACCGGCGGGCCGGCTTTCGCCACCGCGGCGGGCCTTCTGGCCTACGCGCTGGCGGCCGATGTCGAAACGCTCCGGCCGGGGCGTTTGACTTCAACGGGAGAGTCCAACGGCGTCTTCGGGCGTCTCGGGCACTGGTTCCGTGAGAATTTTTGACCGCAACGATCCGGCGGCGGGTGGCCGTCCGGGCGACCAACCAACCGACCTCGGTCGGTGCAACTGACTAGAAGCCTATAGATTGGAGGTCTAAATGCTAAATCTCTCAACGCCCCGCAACACCAATGAGATCAAGCCACGCATCACCGTGATCGGCGTCGGCGGCGCCGGCGGCAACGCCGTCAACAACATGATCCGGTCTAACCTGGAAGGCGTCGAGTTCATGGTGACGAACACCGACGCCCAAGCGTTGGCGCAGTCGATCTGCGACCGGCGGATCCAGCTCGGCCTGAACATCACCCAGGGCCTGGGCGCGGGCTCGCGGCCCGATATCGGCCGCGCCGCGGCGGAAGAGGCGCTGGAGCACATCGTCTCCGAACTGCAGGGCTCCAACATGGTGTTCATCACCGCGGGCATGGGCGGCGGCACCGGCACGGGAGCAGCGCCGGTCATCGCCCGCGCCGCGCGCGAGCATGGCATCCTGACGGTCGGCGTGGTGACCAAGCCCTTCCACTTCGAAGGCACGCACCGCATGCGCCTGGCCGAAAGCGGCATCACGGAACTGCAGCAATATGTCGACACGCTGATCATCATCCCCAACCAGAATCTGTTCCGCATCGCCAACGAGAAGACGACCTTCGCCGACGCCTTCGCCATGGCAGATCAGGTGCTGCATTCCGGCGTCCGGGGCGTCACCGACCTGATGGTCATGCCCGGCCTGATCAACCTCGACTTCGCGGATATCCGCACGGTCATGAGCGAGATGGGCAAGGCGATGATGGGTACCGGCGAGGCCGAGGGCGAGAATCGCGCCGTCGCCGCCGCCGAGGCCGCCATCTCCAACCCGCTGCTGGACGATGTCTCCATGAAGGGCGCGCACGGCGTGCTCATCAACATCACCGGCGGCTTCGACATGACCCTGTTCGAAGTCGATGAGGCGGCCAACCGCATTCGCGATGAAGTGGACCCCGAGGCGAACATCATCTTCGGCTCCACCTTCGACCGCGAACTGGAAGGCCGGGTGCGTATCTCCGTCGTCGCCACCGGCATCGAGGCCGAGGCGATGGCGCAGCCGCGCCCGTCCCTCACCCTCGTCGCCAAGGGCGGCCGCATGCTGAACGCGCCGTCAGTCGCCGAGGCGCAGACCATCCAGCCGGCGCCGCAGCCCATGGCGATGCAGGGCCGCGACATGAGGGTGCAGGAGTATGCGGCTCCGTCCATGCCGGCCTACACCGCCCAGGCGGCGGTCAATCTGCAGCCGGCGCCACAGATGTATGCCCAGCCGCAACCGCAGCCGGCCATGCAGCCGCGCATGCAGCCCCAGGTGCAGGCCGCTCAGCCGGCGCCGCAGCCGATGGCTCAGCCGGGCTACGCGCCGCAGCCCGCACCCGAAGTCCGTCCAGCGCCGCAACCGCGGATGGAGGTACGGCCGCAGCAGCAGATGGCTGAACTGCCGTTTGCCGCTCCGCAGCCGGCGCCACAGCCGCAGATGCAGGCCCCGGTGCAGACCGTGCCGGCGCCGCAGCCGATGCCTCAGTATGCGCCTCAGCCGGCCTACTACGCTGAACCGGCGCCACAGGCGCAGATGCCGGCGCCCCTGCAAGCGCCGGAGGCGCAGGCCGGCGATTCCGCGCCGAAGCGCAGCGGCGGCATCTTCTCGCGCATGACCAGCACGGCGGCCAGCTGGGCGCAGAAGACCGGCCAGGATCTGCGTTCGGCCACCCCCGCGGCGATGATGAACCGCGTTTCCACCGGCGAGCCCGCCCCGCAGCGTTCGGCCTCACAGCCGGCGCCGCAGCAGGCGCAGCCGCGACTGAGCGGTCTGGACCCGGCGGACCGGCTTGCTCCCCGCAACGGCGATGATGAGATTCTCGACATCCCCGCCTTTCTGCGGCGGCAGGCGAATTAGCCGGCGTTCTTCCCTGAGCTAGGCCTCTAAACTCGGCCGGGCGGCTCCCCACAAGGAGCCGCCCTTTTTCTTGTCCAGCTGCCGATTCGGGATCATCTTCTGATTTCAGGCGGTTACGCCTGACGGCCGCGCCTTGAGGGTTCATCGCGCGGGCCCTATAGTCCGGCCCGGAATCAGGTAAGCCCAAGAACAAGAGCATCCGATGATTGGTCACACCCTGCTGCGCCCGGTGCGCCTCTTCATGCTGCTGGGCGGCATACTGCTGCTATCGTCTTGCGGCTCCGACGAGCCCGAATACATCGAGCGGCCGGCGGAAGAGCTTTACACCATCGGCTACAACTATCTGCAGGAAGGCGAGAATAACAAGGCGGCCCAGGCCTTCGACGAAGTGGAACGCCAGCATCCCTACTCCGAATGGGCGACGCGCGCCCAGCTTATGGCCGCCTATGCCCACTATCTCGAATACGAGTATGACGACGCCATCATCGCGCTCGAGCGTTTCGTCGAGCTGCATCCCGGCTACAAGGACATCGCCTACGCCTATTACCTGCGGGGGCTCTGTTACTATGACCAGATCACCGATGTCGGCCGCGATCAGCGCAATACCGAGCTCGCCCTGGAAACGCTTCAGGAAGTGGTGGAGCGGTTCCCCGGCACGGCCTATGCGCGCGATGCGGCGCTGAAGATCGACCTGACCCGCGACCATCTGGCGGGCAAAGAGATGACGATCGCCCGCTTCTACCAGACCCGCGACCAATTCCTGGCGGCGATCAACCGCTACCGCCGCGTTATCGAATTCTACCAGACGACGACCCATACGCCCGAAGCGCTGTTGCGCCTCACCGAATGCTATCTGGCGCTGGGCGTCTATGACGAGGCGCAGACCGCCGCCGCCGTGCTCGGCTACAACTACCCGGGCACCGACTGGTACGACGACAGCTACAATCTGCTGCAGGAGCATCGCCTCGAGCCGGAGAGGAAGAAGGGCTCCTGGCTGAACGAAGCCTTCTGATCGCCCGTGCTGCAGAACCTGTCGATCCGTGACGTTCTGCTTATCGACCGGCTCGACCTGGATCTCAGCGCCGGTCTGTCGGCGCTGACAGGCGAAACCGGGGCCGGAAAATCCATCCTGCTGGATGCTCTTGGCCTGGCTCTCGGCGGGCGGGCTGACAGCGGGCTTGTGCGGCCCGGTGCGGCCCAGGCCGGCGTCACCGCCGAGTTTGGCATAGCGGCGGATCATCCCGTGTTTTCTCTGCTGCGCGAACAGGGCATCGACGAGGCCTCGCCGCTGATCCTGCGCCGGCAGATCGCCGCCGACGGGCGCGGCCGCGCCTTCATCAACGACCAGCCGGTCAGCGTCGCGCTGCTGCGCCGCTGCGGCGAGTTCCTGGTGGAAATCGAGGGCCAGTTCGAGCAGCAGGGCCTGCTCGATGCGGGCCATCATCGGGCGCTCCTGGATTCCTTCGGCGCTCTCAAAGGCAAGGCAGCGGAGCTGGCGCGGCTCTGGCGCGGCTGGCGGGCGGCGGGCACGGCGCGCGCCGGGCTGGAGGCGCAGATCCTGCAGGCGCGGCGCGATGAAGAATTCCTGCGCCACGCCGTCGGCGAGCTGACGGCGATCGAACCCAAGGCGGGCGAGGAAGCGGATCTGAGCGAACAGCGCCGCCTGCTGATGAACCGCGAAAAGCTCTTGGAGGCGCTGACCGCGGCACTGGAGGACCTCGCCGGCAGCGATGGCGCCGACCACGGGCTGCGCAGCGCGCAGCGGCGGCTTGACCGCATTGCCGATAAGGCCGGCGATCTGGTTGCGCCTGTCATCGCCGCCCTGGACCGCGCCGGCAGCGAGCTGATGGAGGCGGTGGCCGCACTGGAGCGGCTGCTGCGCAATCCCGACCTGGCGCCCAAGCGGCTGGAGCAGATCGAGGAGCGGCTGTTCGCGCTGCGGGATCTCTCGCGCAAGTACAACGTGCCGGCGGACCTGCTGGCCGAGCATGGCGCGGCACTGGCCGAAAAGCTGGCGGCGCTGGATGACCAGACCGGCCGGCTGGCCAAACTCACGCAGGCGGAGGCAATCGCGCGGCAGGCCTACATGTCGGCGGCGGAAGCGCTGAGCGCCGCCCGCCACAAGGCGGCGAAGAAGCTGGATGCCGCGGTCACCGCCGAGCTGCCGCCGCTGAAGCTGGACAAGGCGCGCTTTGCCACCCGCTTCGAGCGCCAGCCGGAGAGCGACTGGGGCGAGCAGGGGCTCGACCGCGTCGCCTTCGAAGTGGCGACGAATCCCGGCCTGCCGCCCGGGCCGCTGGCGAAGATCGCGTCCGGCGGCGAGCTGTCGCGCTTCCTGCTGGCCTTGAAGGTGGTGCTGGCCGAAGCCGATCCGGTGCCGACGCTGGTGTTCGACGAGGTGGATAGCGGCGTCGGCGGCGCCACGGCGGCTGCCGTGGGCGAGCGGCTGGCGCGGCTGGCCTCGCGGCTGCAGGTCCTGGTCGTCACCCACTCGCCGCAGGTGGCGGCCCGCGCCGTCAGGCATTGGCGCGTCGAGAAGGCTAGCAGCGCAGCGCGCGGGGCCAAGGGCGCCACGGCGACGCGGGTGGTGGAGCTGGACGCCGCCGGCCGCCGCGAGGAGATCGCCCGCATGCTCTCCGGCGCCACCGTGACAGAAGAAGCGCGCGCCGCCGCCGACCAGCTCATGGCCCCGACCCGCGACCGTAAGGCGGCGCGATGAGCGAGGCCGATAGCGCCGCGATTGCCGTCAAGGATTTGACGGAGAGCCAGGCCAAGGCGGAGCTGGCGCGGCTGGCGAAGGAAATCGCGCACCACGATCAGCTCTACCATCAGCAGGACGCGCCGGAGATTTCCGACGCCGAGTATGACGAGCTGAAGAAGCGCAACGAGGCGATCGAGAAGCGCTATCCCGCGCTGCGGCGTCCCGACAGTCCCTCGCTGCGCGTGGGCGCCGCGCCGGCGGCCGGCTTTGCCAAGGTCACCCATGCGCGGCCGATGCTGTCCCTCGACAACGCCTTCGACGAGGACGACGCCCGGGAATTCGTCGCCCGCATCCGCCGCTTCCTCGGCCTGCCGGAGAGCGAGCCGATCGAATTCGTCGCCGAGCCGAAGATCGACGGCCTCTCCGCCTCGCTGCGCTATAAGGACGGCAAGTTCGTCCAGGGCGCCACCCGCGGCGACGGCACGGTGGGCGAGGACATCACCGCCAATCTGCGCACGCTGAAGGATGTGCCGCCAACGCTCCACGGCAAGCACGTTCCCGCAGTGCTGGAGGTGCGCGGCGAGGTCTATATGCGCCGCGCCGATTTCCGGAAGCTGAACGAGGAGCGCGCCAAGGCCGGCGAACCGCTGTTCGCCAATCCGCGCAACTTCGCCGCCGGCTCGGTGCGGCAGATCGATCCCAAGATGACCGCGGCGCGGCCGCTGCGCTTCTTCGCCTATGCCTGGGGCGAAGTGAGCGAGCCCGTGGCCAAGACCCACTGGGATTTCCTCGACCGCCTGCATGATTGGGGTTTCCAGGTGAATCCCGAGCGAAAGCTCTGCCCGACGATCGACACCGCGCTCGATCTCTACCGCGACATCGCCGCGCGCCGCGCCACCCTGCCCTATGACATCGACGGCGTGGTCTACAAGGTGAACCGCTTCGACCTGCAAGAGCGGCTGGGCTTCGTCAGCCGCGCGCCGCGCTGGGCGGTGGCGCACAAGTTCCCCGCCGAGCAGGCGCAGACCATCCTGCGGGAGATCACCATCCAGGTCGGCCGCACCGGTGCCTTGACGCCGGTGGCGGAGCTGGAGCCGATCACCGTCGGTGGCGTGGTGGTCTCCCGCGCCACGCTGCACAACGAGGACGAGCTGGCCCGCAAGGACATCCGCGTGGGCGACACCGTGATCATCCAGCGCGCCGGCGACGTGATCCCCCAGGTGGTCAGCGTCATCGACGACGCCGCGCACAAGCGCCGCAAGAAGTTCGAATTCCCCGACCGCTGCCCGATCTGCAACAGCCACGCCGTGCGCGAGGAGGGCGAGGCCGTGCGCCGCTGCACCGGCGGCCTGATCTGCCCCGCCCAGGCGATGGAGCGGCTGCGCCACTTCGTCAGCCGCAACGCCTTCGACATCGAGGGGCTGGGCTGGAAGAGCATCGAGGAGCTGTTCGCCGACGGGCTGATCAAGACGCCGGTCGATATCTTCCTTTTGGCCAAGAAACGCGACGCTCTGATGGAACGCGAGGGTTGGGGCGAGCAGTCGGTGGCCAACCTGATGCGCGCCATCGAGATCCGCCGCACAATCCCGCTGGAGCGATTCATCTACGCGCTCGGCATCCGCCAGGTGGGCGAGGCGACCGCGCGGCTGCTGGCGCGAAACTATGGCTCTTATGAAGCTTGGCGCGACGGCATGACCGCCGCCGCCAAGGATCCCGAAGGCGCCGCCTACCAGGAGCTGGACAGCATCGAGGGCATCGGCCCGTCGGTCGCCGCCGACATCCTCGCCTTCTTCGGCGAGAAGCATAACCTGAAGATCCTCGACGATCTGGCGCGGGAGCTGCAGATCCAGGACTTCGTCCAGCCGAAATCCAGCGGCTCCGCCGTCGCCGGCAAGACCGTGGTCTTCACCGGCACCCTGGAGAAGATGACCCGCAACGAGGCCAAGGCGCGGGCGGAGTCCCTGGGCGCCAAGGTGGCGGGCTCGGTATCGAAGAAAACCGACTATGTTGTGGTGGGCGCCGATGCCGGATCGAAGGCAACGAAGGCGGCGGAGCTGGGCGTGAAGACGCTGACCGAGGACGAGTGGCTGACGCTGATCGGCTCGTAGAGGCGTCCCATCGTGCCGCATTGGCTGCAATCTTCCCGCGGCATTCTCCGCTATTTTCCGCA
Organism: Dongiaceae bacterium; assembly: GCA_046154965.1. Classification (GTDB taxonomy): domain Bacteria; phylum Pseudomonadota; class Alphaproteobacteria; order Dongiales; family Dongiaceae; genus DATKFM01. Next base: position 21,845 of record JBJXDY010000111.1, read on the forward strand.
CGCCCATCTCTCTGAAGCTGAAAGTGAATTTCCGAAAATCGCGAATTCCCAGGAACCCTGATTTTGCAGAACGATGCCATACAAGGGAATCCCTAGCGCAAGAGTAAGCGATAACGCCCGCCCTCCAACCGCGGCGGCGTGCTGTATTCCGATATACAATGTCCAACATCGAGGCCGCCGGGATCCAACCGAAGGCGGTCCACTATATGATCATGTTCCCATGAGAGAATCAAGGAATTTATCCTTAGAACGCGGGACCTCATCGTTGTCATCCCCGCGAAAGCGGGGACCCAGGGGTTCAGGATGCATAGTTGGACAACATCCCGAATCGAGCTCTGCTTCTCCTGGGTCCCCGCTTTCGCGGGGATGACAATCTTAGGCAGCGCTGATTCAGCTTGATTGGACCGAGCTATAGGGATCATCCAGATAACTGTCCCAACCGCTTGGTGTTCATGGATCCCGCATAATCTCGCTGCGCGAGATTTGCGGGATGACAAATATTGTCACCGCTTTACCGCGCCCGCTCCGCCGCGATCAAATCCGCCAGCCACACCTTCTGCTTCCCCGCACCATCGAAATTCCCGGGCGCGAGCCACGCCTCATGCGCCCGCTTCAGCGCCGGCCATTCCTTGTCGGTGACGGAGAACCAGGCGGTGCCGCGGTTGCGGCCGCGGTACTCAAAAAGCGATTCCGGCAAGCATCGCAATTCCGGAAAAAGCGGAATTCCGGGAACGATGCCATGCAAGGGAAGCCGGCTTCGGGGCCATCAGGCACGCAGCCCGACGCGCCATATGCGATATTCCGATCTGTCTTGTCTGAAAATGCGGCCGAAACATTGCCGCCGCACTTGACATTATTGGCAGATCGGCCGGAAAGATTAAGGAATTGTGTCCTGACGACGGCCGGCGGAACGGCGGCTTTACGGACTTCAAAAAGACAATGGCCGGGCGCCGCCCGCAGCGGCATGCCCGGCCATCGGTTCGTCAGGCGACAGCCAGAACGATGTTGTCCTCCAGCACCGCGACGGATATCGCGCTGCTAACGAAGGCGACGCCGTCGAGCAGGGCTGCCGTTCCGGTCGCTCCGCCAGCGCCTGCCGCGCCGTCGGCGTCGAATCCGATCACCGTGCCCACTTTGCCGCTCGCCGCCGAGAAGGTGAGAAACCCTTCATCGACGAGCGCCTGCAGCGTTGCCGGGGCCGCGGCGAAACCGGCGATCAGTTGACTGATGTCCAGTATATCGCCGCCGGCCATCGGCGCACGCACACTGAAATCGGTGATCTCGTCGGCACCCGTCAGTGCTTCCGCGACATTGCCGAGTACGAATTTGTCGCTGCCGAGACCGCCGCGAAGGACATCGCTGCCCGCCCCACCGGCCAGACGATCGCTGCCGTTGCCGCCGGAGAGCGAGTTTTCTCCGGCGTCGCCGACGAGCACATCGTTGAACCGCGAGCCCATCACGTTCTCGACGCCGACCAAAACATCGCCTTCGGCGTCGCCGCCTTTACCGGTTCCCGCCGCCAGATCGACGGTAACGCCCGCCGGCGACAGCAAATACGCCGCAGTGTCGGCATCGGCGCCGCCATCGAGCTGATCGGCGCCGGCGCCGCCCTGCAGCAGATCATTCCCCGCACCACCTTCGATGGTGTCGTTGCCAAGACCACCGGCCGCGGCGTCGTTGCCGTCACCGGCGGCGATAAGGTCGTTACCCGCACCGCCATCGACGATATCGTTGCCCGCGCCCGCCCGGACTACGTCATTGCCGATACCGGCCAGTATCACGTCGTTGCCTGCGCCACTGTCGATCGTATCGTTGCCGTCCAAAGCGACGATAAGATCGGCCAAATTCGTGCCGGCCAGGCTGTCTGCCTTCCGGGTACCTGCGATGAGTGCCATTTCTTCTTCCTCCGTTGAGAGGCCCCGCCGCGGCGCAAGGCGATAGATCGTGCATGCCGAACAGCGGAACAACGGCGCGCAACGGCCTCTATTCCAAGGCTGAGTCGGTCAATTTGACGCAGGTTAGAGGGCGCGGTGACGGGCGATCAGATCGGCGAGCCTTTCCTTCTGCTTCCCCGCCCCATCGAAATTCCCGGGCGACAGCCAGGCCTCGTACGCACGCTTCAGAGCCGGCCATTCCTTGTCGATGATGGAGAACCAGGCGGTGTCGCGGTTGCGGCCGCGGTAGATGACGGCCTGGCGGAAGATGCCCTCGTAGGTGAAGCCGAGCCGCAGCGCCGCGCGCCTCGACGGCTCGTTCAGGGAATCGCATTTCCATTCGTAGCGCCGGTAGCCCAGCTCATCGAACACGCGGCACATCATCAGGAACATCGCTTCGGTCGAGGCGATCTTGTGCTGCAGCCGCGGCGAATAACTGATGTGGCCGACCTCGATCACGCCGTTGGCCGCATCGATGCGCAGATAGCTGGCAATGCCGGCGGCCTTGCCGGTTTTCTTGTCGATGACTGCGTGGAACAGCGGATCCTTTCCCAGGCAGGTGGCATCGATCCACTGCCGGTACTCGGCCAGCGAGGCGAACGGCCCCGCGCCCAGATAGGTGAAATTGCCGCCGTCCTTGTTCTCGAGGTTCGCTTCATGAAGTTCGGGCGCGTGGCGATCGGGATCGAGCGGCACCACCTCGCAGGTCCGCCCTGTCATGGACGAGCGCGGCGGCAAAGGCCGCGCCTGCCAGCCGGGAACGGGAAAGCCGATCGGCTGGCCGAGGGCATTGGTAAGTGCGGTCATGGGAGTCTGCGCAGATGAGTGCGGATATCGGCCGAACCTAACAGCCTCTGTAACATCCGGGCAACGAGCAATGCGCCATTCCGCGCCGGCCATACCGATTGCAACCGGCTGACCTGAAAACAGTTTCACCGCCGTTTACGGTTCGCTAACCCTTGCCGCCGACACTGCGCCGGCGAGACCGGCCGCGCGCCTGATCCGTCGGCAGCCGGGCGGCTGACCATGACGCGGGCCGCAACGAGGAGGAAATCCGATGAAGATCTTCGGCGCATTGATTTCCGCATTAGGGGGCCTTTTGGCTCTGGTGTTGTCCGGCGGCGTCTATGCTCTCGGCGAATCCGCGGAGACCGTCGACACGGCCACGGCGGAAGTTCTATCGGGCATGGGTTCGATCGGCATGGGCATTTCCGTCATGATCCTGGTTCTGTCCGCATTTGCCTTCATGAGTTCGGGAAGGCTTGCCGGCATGATGCTCTGCGTCGCCTCGGTGTTCGGGTTCTTCACCGGCGGCGGCTTTATCATGGCGCTGCCGTTCCTGGGCGGAATCCTTTGCATGGCCGGCGGCGGCGGCCGCGTGACCATGAGCAGCAATTACTCATAGGCCGCCGCGGACTCCAGCAAAGCGCCGGAGCCGGCAACATGAAGAAGCTCGGCATCTGCCTCGGCCTGCTTGGCGGCGTCCTTAAGATGATCGGTCCCGGCCAGCTCAATCTCATCGGCGACGGCGCCGCGCAGATACCCGGCATGGGCGCAACCGGGATCGGCCTTGTGCCCATCGCCATTCTCGCCGCCTCGGGCTGCGGCTTCATCGGCGGCGGCCGCCTGGCCGGCATCACCCTGATGCTGGTGTCCATCTACGGCTTCTTCTTCGACGGCGGCCTGCTGATCGCCCTGCCTTTCTTCGGCAGCTTGATGATCATCGCGGGGTCGGGGCGGACATCCGCCTACCGAGGCGGTTAGAAAGTCCCAATCGCCGCAGCGGCCCTTCGCCCGTTGATGGGCGTCAAGGCGACGCACTCGCGCAAAGTTCAAAGAGACGCTACCTGAACGTCATCCGCAGGACAGGTGCGTCTCCGTGCCCACTTCACCCGTGCAGTCCCTGGCCTTGCCGTCGCCACCCGCCGCCAACGGCGGCATCCCGCGCTACCGGCCGTTCTCCGGGCCGGCGCTCTTCCGCGAGGGGTTCCGGCCGTTCTTCCTGGCGGCCGGGCTGTGGGCGCCGGCGGCGATGGCGCTGTGGGTCGGCTATCTGGCGGGCTGGTTCGACCTGCCGACCGCCTTCGGGACGCTGAACTGGCATATCCATGAGATGCTGTTCGGCTTTGCCGCCGCGGCGGTCGCCGGATTCCTGCTGACGGCGATCCCAAATTGGACCGGCCGCATGCCGCTGCAGGGCGTGCCGCTGGTCGTCCTGGCGTCGCTGTGGCTGGCGGGACGCATCGCCGGCGCGCTGTCCCTGTGGACGGGACCGGCCGCGGCGGCGATCGCCGACCTCGCCTTTCTCGCTGTTCTCTTGCTGGCGATCGGGCGCGAGATCGTCGCCGGGCACAACTGGCGCAATCTGCCGATGGTGGGCGCGCTGTCGCTGCTGCTGGCGGCAAACTTTCTGTTCCACCTGGAGGCCTTGGATATCGCGTCCACGGCCGATTTCGGCCGGCGCCTGGGCGTGGCCATGCTGCTGCTGATGATCTCGCTGATCGGCGGCCGGATCATCCCGAGCTTCACCCGGAACTGGCTGGCGAAGCAGGATGCCGCGGAACTGCCGGCGGCTTTCGGTGTCGTTGACCGCTTTGCTCTGGCAAGCACGGCGCTGTCGCTTGTCTGTTGGGTCTTTGCTGCACCGCCGATGTTCACCGGGCCGCTGCTGATCGCTGCCGGCATTGCTGTGGCGGTGCGCCTGGCCCGCTGGCGCGGACTCGCGACGGCGAAGGAACCCCTGCTGCTGGCCCTCCATCTCGGCCATGGCTGGCTCGCCGTGGGGCTGGTGCTGCTGGGAGCCAGCGAACTGACCGATCTGGTGCCGGCATCGGCCGCGCTCCATGCCCTCACGGCTGGCGCCATCGGCACCATGATCCTGGCGGTGATGACCCGCGCCACCCTGGGCCACACCGGCCATGCGCTGACTGCCGGCGCGGGCACGACCGCCATCTATGTTCTCGTGACGATCGCCGCACTGGCCCGCCTCGCCGTCTGGTGGCTGCCGGCACAGTACGACCTGCTGCTGCAATTCGCCGGGCTTGCCTGGATCGCCGCCTTCCTGCTGTTCCTGGCGATCTACGGGCCGATGCTGCTGCGGCCGCGGCGAGGCAAGACCGGCTAGGCCGTGAAGTCCCGCTCGCGCCACCATTGCACGGCGAAGGCCAGGCCTTCGGCCAGCGGGATGCGGTTCTGGAATCCAACCTCGATGTTCAGCCGGCGCGTGTCGGCGGCGATCTCGCTGACGGCGCCTGAGTTCTGCAATCGAAGCAGCGACGGCCGGTCCATGAGGCGGGCGATCTGGCCCGCGAGATCGCCGACGGTCACACCGGCGCCGATGCCGATATTGACGGGGCCGGCGGCATCGCCGGCGGCGATCAGCGCCAGCGCCCGGCCGATCTCCCTGACATCCAGATAATCGCGTAGGGCGCCGGCATCCTTGATCTCGAACGGGCGGCCCGCCGCCAGCGACAGGATCACCGCCGGCACCAGCCGCCCCGCCTGCTCGCCCGGGCCGAAGCTGAAGAACAGGCGGGCGTGAACATGGGAAAGACCGGCGGCCGCGGCGCGCGCCGCCGCGTGTTCGTACAATGCCAGCTTGGCGCGGCCGTAGGGCGTGGCCGGCGCGCAGGGCGTTACCGCTTCGGAGAATGGCGGCGGCGCGGTCCAGTCATACTCGGCGCAACTGCCGGCGGTGATGATTCTCCACCCGCCCGCCTCGATGAAGGCATCCACCAGCCGCCGCGACGACGCCAGCCAGGTGTCGTTTGCCGGGTCGGTCCAGAAAGCGCCATGCGCCGTGGTCCAGGCCAGATGCAGCAGATGGGTCGGGCGCAGCTCGTTCAACAGGGATCGCCAGTCCGACCCCCGCAGGATATCCGCCCCATGCATGACGACGCCCGGGGTTGGCTGCGGCTCGCGGGCGATGCCATGCACTTCGAATCCCAGCTCCTGCAGATGGCCCAGGCACTGGCGGCCGACATAGCCCGACGCACCGGTGACCAGGATGCAGTTCATGGCCTGAAGTCGGGGAAGCCGGCGTCGCGCTCGCTGATCGCGGCGGGCTCAGCCGGCCAGGCGATGGCGAAGCGCGGGTCGTCCCAGCGGACTCCGCGCGCCAGCTTTGGCTGGTAGGCGGCGCCCATCTGATAGAACACCGTGGCGCCGCCGGTGAGCGTCAGGAAGCCGTGGGCGCAGCCCTCGCCCACATAGAGCATGTTGCCGCGCCCGGCATCGAGTTCCACCGACACCCAGGCGAGAAAGGTCGGCGAGTCCTTGCGCAAATCCACCGCCACGTCGAACACGCGGCCGGCGACGCAGCGCACCAGCTTTGCCTCCGGCGCCGGGTCGGCCTGGTAGTGCAGGCCGCGCAAGGTGTGGCGCTGTTTGTTCCTGCTGATGTTGCATTGGATACCCACGGGCTTCAGCCCCTGGGCGCGAAACTCCGCCTCGCAATAGGCGCGGGCGAACATGCCGCGATCGTCGGCCTGGGGCTCCAGCTCGATCTCCATCACGCCGGCGATCTTCGTGGCGCGGAAGATCACGGCACGACCTCCAGTTTGGGAATTGCGGTGACAAAACGCCCGCCCCATTCCCGGATGATGTCCATCTCGCCCATGATCTCCTTCCGCAGGTTCCAGGGCAGGATCAGAAGATAATTCGGCATCTGATCGATGACGGCTTCCGGCGGCAGGATGGGCAGATGGCAGCCGGGCATGAAGCGGTGCTGCTTGTGGGGCGAGCGGTCGGCAACGAGGACGACGAGATCGGTCGTCACATTGCTGTAATTGAGCAAGGTGGCGCCCTTGGCCGCGGCGCCATAGGCGGCGACCTTGGCGCCCTTGCTCTTGGCATCCAGCAAGAAGGCGCGCAGGGAGTCGCGGACGGCCTTCACCTTGCCGCTGAAATTGCGATAGGCCGACAGCGATTCCATGCCCGCGGTGATCTCGCCATGGAGCACGTCGTCAACATGGGCGTCGCGGGGGCGGCCGGCGGCGGCAGGCGCGGCGAAGACCCGCAGCGAGCCGCCATGGGTCGGCAGCCGCGCCACATCGAACACCTCCAGGCCATGCTTGCGGAAAGCGCGCATCACCACATGCAGCGAGAGATAGGAGAAATGCTCGTGATAGATGGTGTCGAACTGCACTTCGCGCAGCAGATTCTGCAGGTGCGGGAACTCGAGGGAGAGCACGCCATCGGGCTTCACCGCCAGCGCCAGGCCGGCGATGAAATCGTTGGGATCGGGCACATGGGCCAGCACATTGTTGCCGACGACGAGATCGGCGGCGAGGCCGCGCGCGGCGAGATCGCGCGCCGTCTCCGTGCCGAAGAAACGCACCTCCGTCGGCACGCCGGCCTCGACCGCGGCTTTCGCGACGTTGGCCGCCGGCTCGATGCCCAGGCAGGGAATCTTCATCTCGACGAAATAGCGCAGGAGATAGCCGTCGTTGCTGGCGACTTCGATGACGTGCGATTGCTCGCCGAGCTTGAAGCGGTCGCGGGCCATGGCGGCGAAGGCGCGAGCATGGGCGACCCAGCTCTGGGAATAGGAGGAGAAGTAGGCGTAGTCGCCGAAGATGTCCTGCGAGCTGGCCACGTCATCCACCTGCACCAGGAAGCAGGCGCCGCAAACGCGGGCATGCAGGGGATAGCGCGGTTCGGGCCGCGACAGTTCCTCCCGGGTCAGCAGCCGGTTGGCCAGGGGCATGGCGCCGAGATCCACCAGCGTCTGCGCCAGCGTCGCGCCGCAGAGCCGGCAGGCGGGCAGCGCGCTCACGGCAGCGCCTCGTAGCGGGCGAGCTGGTCCAGCGAGGCCGCGCGCATGTCCTCGCCCTGTCGGTGCCCGCGGTACCAGCCGGCGGTCCAGTCCACCGCGTCGGCGAAGTTCAATCGCGGCCGCCAGCCGAGGCTCTGCTGCGCCAGCGCCGAATCCAGCCGCAGCAGCGTCGCCTCATGGGCGCCGGTCGCCGCGGCGGCGCGATATCCGGGATGTTCGGGGAAATGCCCCAGGAACTGTTTCAACGTCTCGGCCACGGTGCGGCTGTTCCCTGCCGGCGGCCCGAAGTTCAGCGCCGGCGGCAGGCCGTTGCCGCCCGTCGCCAGCCGCTCGGCGAAAGCCAGATAGCCCGCCAGCGGGTCCAGCACATGCTGCCAGGGCCGCACCGCCTGGGGATTGCGGATGGCGGTCGGCTCCCGCTCCGCCAGCGCCCGCACCAGATCGGGGATCAGCCGATGCCGCGCCCAGTCGCCGCCACCGATGACATTGCCGGCGCGCACCGTGGCCAGCGCCTTGCCCGCGGCGGCGAACTTATGCCGGTAAGCGGCGGTCACCAGCTCCGCCGCGGCTTTCGAGGCGCCATAGGGCTCGTCGCCGCCCAGGGGATCGCCTTCGCGGAACGGGCGGCCATGTTCCGCATTGGCGTAAACCTTATCGGTGGTCACCACCAATACCGCGCGCAAGTCGGGCGCCCGCAACGCCCCCTCCAGCACATGGGCCGTACCCATCACGTTCGTCGCAAACGTCGCCGGCGGATCGCGATGGCCCTCCAGCACCAGCGACTGCGCCGCGAGGTGGATCAGGATCTCGGCCTTGCAGGTCTCGACCGCGGCCACGGTCGCGGCGCGGTCGCCGATATCCAGCATCCGGTTTTCCAGATCGCGCCAGGGGCCGAGGATCTCAAACAGGCTCGGCTGCGTGTTCGGCGGCAGTGCGATTCCCGCCACCCGCGCCCCCAGCCGCTGCAGCCAGAGGCAGAGCCAGGCGCCCTTGAAGCCGGTATGGCCCGTCAGCAGAACCCGCCGGCTGCGCCAGAACTCTAGGCCCATTGCTTCCACGGCGCCTGGCCGCTTTGCCAGAGCTCCTCCAGCAGCATGCGGTCGCGCAGGGTGTCCATCGCCTGCCAGAAGCCGTCATGGCGGAAGCACATGAGCTGCCCGCCGCCGGCCAGCCGCTCCAGCGGCGCGCCCTCCCAGATGGTGTCGTCGCCGTCGATATAGGCCAGCACCTTCGGCGACAGCACGAAGAAGCCGCCATTGACGAAACCCTCGCTCGCCGGATGCTTCTCGCGGAACTCGACGACGGTATCGCCGTCGAGCTTCACCGCGCCGAAACGGGCCGGCGGCCGCACCACCGTCATGGTGGCCCGCTTGCCATGCTGCCGGGGGGTGCGGATGGTGGCAGCGATATCGATGGAGGACAGTCCGTCGCCATAAGTCAGGCAGAACGGCTCGTCCGGCTCCAGGAGCTTGCCGATGCGCTTCAGGCGGCCGCCGGTTTGCGTGTTCTCGCCGGTATCCACGACGGTGACCGACCAGGCCTCGTTGGGATGGCTGGTCAGGTACTCCACCCTCTTCTTGCGGAAATCGAACTGCACGTCGCTCTGATGCAGCATCAGATTGGCGAAGTATTCCTTGATCACATAGCTCTTGTAGCCGGCGCAGACGATGAACTCGCTGATGCCGTGATGGGCGTAGAGCTGCATGATGTGCCAGAGGATCGGCCGGCCGCCGATCTCCACCATCGGCTTCGGCCGCACCGATGTCTCCTCGGACAGCCGGGTGCCGCGGCCGCCGGCGAGTATCACGGCTTTCATGGCAGTCTCCTCATGATGCGCTGGCCTTGGCGTCGACCGCTTCGGTCGCTTTGTTCAGCAGCGCCGTCACCCAGCGCTGGGTCTGGCCCAGGGGGCTCGCGCGCACCTGGTCGCGCAAGTCGCGGCGGAGCGTCTGCCGCCGGGCCTGGTCGGCGGCAAGCTTGACGGCAATGTCGACATACTCGTCCCGGGTCTTGGCGCAGAGATCGCCGAGGCCGGCATTGGTGAGATTGCTGTAGCTCAGCCGCTCGAAGAAGGCGGGGCCGATCAGCGTCACGGTGGGCAGGCCCATCCACAGCGCCTCGCAGGTGGTGGTGCCGCCGGTATGGGGCACGGCGTCCAGGGCGATGTCGATGCTGTTGTAATGCTGCATATGCACGCCGCGCACCGCCAAGAAGGCGATGCGGTCGCGGCTGACGCAATGCTTCTCGAAAATGTCGCCGATATTGCTGCGGAACGCCGCCGCACCGCCTTCCGGCCGCACCAGGAGGAAGCGGGAGTTCGGCACCCGCGCCAGCACCCGGGCCCAGAGCTCGATGGTGGCGGCGGTGAACTTGTACGGGTTGTTCATGGTGCCGAAGGTGAGCTGACCCGTGCGCTCTTCCGGCGTGCCCGGCTCGATCGCCTGGTCGCTGAAGCCCAGGCGGCCGAGGCAGACCCAGCTTTCGGGCATGCGGAACGGCGTCTCCATCAGCAGGCCGGGCTCCGGCGGCTCCAGATAGGGATCGGTCAGGATATGGTCGATCTCCGCCAGGCCGGCGGAATGGGGATAGCCGAGCCAGCTCACCTGCACCGGCGCCGGGCGGCGGATCATCACCTCGATGCGGTTGTAGCGGGTGGTGCCGCCGAGTTCGAACAGGATGTCGATCCCATCGGCGCGGATCTGCTCCGCCGTTTCGCGCACGGTGGTGGAGGGCATCAGGCGGTAGGCGGTGCTGCGCTCGGCCATGTAGGCCTGCGCCTTGTCGGGCTGCCCGGGATAGAAGGAATAGCAATAGAGCTCGACGCTGGCAGGGTTGTAGTGCTCGAAGATCGGCAGCGCGAAATAGGCCACGGGATGGTTGCGCAGGTCCGACGACATCAGCCCGACCTTGAGCTTGCGGCCCGTCAGCGGCGTGGCCTTCACATTCAGCCGCTCCCGCGCCGGCACCGTCGCCGACAGGCGCTTGCCCCAGGCGCGATGGCACTCCAGCAGGAACTTGCGGTCCTCCATGGTCTCGACGCGGCTCAGCTGATTGTGCAGCGCGCCGACATTGTCGTTCTCCGCCCAATAGCGCATCAGCGCCTGCCGGTCGCCGAGCTTGGAGAGGCGCGCGAAATCGGCCGTGCGCTGGAACACCGCGCGCAGATTGTCGACCACCTCGAACGGCACCTGCTGGGAATCGACGATGGGCGCGGCGATGCTGTGGGCCTCGTCGATGAACTTGCCTTCCTCTTCATAGCGGCTGTCCATCAGCGCGTCGCAGAGCCGGCCGGCGATGCGGATGTCGGCCGGCCGCAGCAGGCGGGCGCGGCGCAGCGCCGCGTTGGCCGCGGGATAGTCGCCCATGGAGCGGCCGCAGAGATTGGCATAGGACTCC
>JBJXDY010000112.1:0-111218 GCA_046154965.1 Dongiaceae bacterium
TCGCGAAGATCATTCGAAAGAGGTCGGGTCATCGCTTGCTGGCCTCCTTCCCAGCCAGCATCTTGAATCACAAATCCGATCCCTGGGGAATCCCCTACGATTCATTCAATCCGTGAAACGCTCTAGACCGCCGGCGGCACGGCGCGTTCCTGCCGCCAATCCATCAGCGTGTAGACGACGAGGGTGCTGAGCACCAGCAGGCCGCCGATGATGGTGTAGTCGGACGGCGTCTCCGTGAAAACCAGCCATACCCAGACCGGCGCCAGCACCGGCTCCAGATTGGAGATCAGCCCGGCCTCTGCCGCGGGGATCAGCCGCGTGCCCGCGGTGAACATCACCAGGCCGAAGGCCATCTGCCCGGCGCCGAACAGCGCCAGGGTGCCGACATCCTGCGCCGACAGCGCCGAGGTGTCGGCCATGGGGAACGCCACGCAAGCGGCGATGAAGGTGCCGAGGCAAGTGGCGGGCGCCATGCGGATTTCGCGGTGCCGGCGCGTAACGACGATGGCGCTGGCGAAGCCCATCATCATGACGATGGACAGCAGATTGCCCACCATGCCGCCGCCGCCGAAGGAATCGATCATCATGATGCCGATGCCGCCGAGCACCGCGGCCATGCAGATCCAGGAGCGCAGGCCCACGGGCTCGCGCATCAGCAGCCAGCCGAGCAGCCCGGCGAAGAATGGCGCCGCCGCCTGGATGAACATGATGTTGGCGACGGTGGTGTAGTCGAGCGCGAAGATGAAGCAGCTCGACGCCGTGGCAAAGCAGCAGCCGACGATGACTCCGGCCCAGCCCAGATCGCGGAACGCCTTGATCACTTGACCCCGATGACGGATCGCCACATAGATCAGCAAAGCGATGAATGCGAAACCCGAGCGCATGAACAGCTTGGTCGCCGGTTCCGTCTCCACCATGCGGCCCAACAATCCGCCGGTGCTCCAGATCAGCGCCGCGGCGGCGACCAGCATCACGCCGGTGCGGTGATGAGACTGGGCGATGGCAGCGGAGGACATGGCGGATGAACTTGGCATGGAGCTTGCGGGCCGGGGGATGATCTGCGCTGTCGCGTTATCGGCTTTGCGTCTATTGGGTTTCCGTTCCCGCCGCGAAGATGCTAACAGTTCAGCGCAGTGGGTACCATGCAGAGGCCGGCGCTGTCCATGAGGACCGAGAGTTACATGGGTCTGGGACCGAGCGGTTTTCATCGCCTGGTCTACGCCGAGTGGGGTGCCGCAACGGCGCCGCGCACGCTGGTCTGCGTCCATGGCCTGACCCGTAACAGCCGCGATTTCGATCGCCTGGCGGCGGCGCTGTCGGAGCGCCATCGCGTGATCTGCCCGGATGTGGCCGGGCGCGGCCGCAGCGACTGGCTGCCGGCGGCCGAGTACTGCTATCCGCAGTATCTGGCCGACATGACGGTGCTGATCGCGCGCCTCGGCGCGGGCGATGTGGATTGGCTGGGCACCTCCATGGGCGGGCTGATCGGCATGCAGCTTGCCGCTGCGGCGCAATCGCCGCTGCGCCGGCTGATCCTCAACGATATCGGCCCGTTCATTCCCAAGGCGGCGCTGGCGCGCATCGGCGAATATGTCGGCAAGGATCCGCATTTCGCCTCGCTCGACGAGCTCGAGGCGTATTTGCGCAAGATCCATGCGCCATTCGGGCCGATGACCGATCAGGACTGGCGGCATCTGGCGCTGCAGGGCTACCGCCGCCGCGAGAATGGCGGCTTCGGTCTCGCCTATGATCCCGGCATTGCGGCGAACTTCATGGCGGGTCTGAAAGAAGATGTCGATCTCTGGGCCGTCTGGGACAAGATTGCCTGTCCGGTGTTGGTTTTGCGCGGGGTCAATTCCGATGTCTTGACCGCAGCGACGGCGAAGGACATGCAGAAGCGTGGGCCCAAGGCCAAGGTGATCGACTGCGGCGGCGCCGGCCATGCGCCGGGCCTGGTGACGGAAGACCAGATCGCAGCGATCCGCGAGTGGCTGGCGCAGACAACGTGACATTCCCGTGTTGAGTTCAAGCAGCGGCGCGGTGGCCGCCGGTTTCCCGCGCTTCCGCGCCCGGCCGCCCTGGTGGGGCGGGGATCTACAGACCTTGCGCAACTATCTGCGGCCCGCGCCGGTCGATCTCAGCGCCTATCCGCAGGAGCGGCTCGAGTTTCCGATGAACGACGGCAGCGGCGATACGCTGCTGGCCCTGTTGAACCGGCCTGCAGCGGCACCCGCCGATGGCGCCCGGCGGCCGCTGGCGATCCTCATCCACGGCCTCAGCGGCTGCGAGGACAGCAACTACATGCTGGCAACAGCCGATCATCTGCTGCGTCTCGGCCATCCTGTCATGCGACTCAACCTGAGGGGCGCCGGGCCGTCGCGGCCGCGCTGCGGGTTCCAGTATCACGCCGGCCGCAGCGAGGATCTGCGGAACGTCCTGATGCAGCTCGACGGCCGGCTGGCGTCCCGGGGCATCCTGCTGGTCGCTTACTCTCTCGGCGCCAACATGCTGTTGAAGTACCTGGGCGAGCAGGGGCGGCGGGCGCCGGTGCTGGGCGCCGTCAGTGTTTCGGCCCCCATCGACCTGAAGGCAACGCAGGTCCGGCTCATGCAGCGCCGCAACCGCGCCTATCACGACTTCATCCTCGGCCGCATGAAGGAGGAGATCGCCGCGCCGAACAGCACGATCACATCAGAGCAGCGTGCCGGCCTCGACGGCATCTCGACGGTCTATGATTTCGATGACCAACTCGTCGCCCCCGCAAACGGGTTCGCGGGCGCCGACGACTACTATGCGCGATGCGCGGCCCGAGGCTTTATGAAGGACATCAAGGTACCGACGCTGGTCATCCACGCCCGCAACGATCCCTGGATCCTGCCGGGCGCCTATCTATCCTTCGATTGGAAAACAAATCCGAAGCTGACGCCGCTCCTGCCCCGGGGCGGCGGGCATGTGGGGTTTCACGGCCTTGGCAGCCGCGTTCCCTGGCACGACCTCTGCACAGCCGAATTCTTCCGGCGGCTCGGCTAGCCGCGGCCGTCCTTACTCCGCCGCTCGGACGCTGACCCTGGCGTTGAGCACGCTTTCTTCGCCGGCGCCCGACAGCCAGTCGGGCGCACGGGGTGATGCGCTTTCAGTCAAAATGACGGTGTCGTCCAAAATCTCGAAATCATACGTAATCGGCGGTTCAGAACCAACTTTCAACCCTGCCTCCCGGATTTCCGCCGGCAGGCTGCTGCCGCTGAATTGCTGGCGCTTGCCGCGGGGAGCGATCTTTCCCGTGACAGGGTTGAATTCGTCGCCCGGCACCAGCATCGCCAGTCCGAAACCTTCGAGCTTAGCCATCGTTGCGTCCGGCGGCGTGTAGATCAGGGCGGCGCCGCGCCGGCCGATGACGCGCCAGGTTTGCTGGTCGCTGCTGATGAGGACGGCCGCGTCTTCATCGATGCCGACGCCCGCCGGCAGCTTGTCGCGCGCCAGGGCGAACAGATGCCGTCCCATCAGGCCGCGGGTGAAAAAATGTGCGTCGATCAGCACGGGCGCCGAGATGAATTCAAATCCGGGCGCTTTGAACAGGCGGCCGTTCAACACCGCCTGAACGCTGCTGTTGGCGGCGCATTCGCAGAGCGTGACCGGCCCGGCGATCATCGCGCCGGCGCTCGATCCGGCGATCAACACGCCGTCCTGCTCAAAGCGCCGGCGGATGAAGGCGAGGGCCGGCGTGTCGCGGCCTTCGGGCCGGAGGATGGTGGACAGCCGCTTCGGATCGCCGCCGCCGAAGAAATAGGCCGTGCATTCCGTCAACAGCGCCAACACGTCGGGCCGCGCGATATCGTCGGTATCGAGGTCGAGCACCGCAATCTCGACGCCGGCGAAGGGCGCAAAGAGGCGCTCGATATTCTGGCCCTCGATATCGGCGGTGTCGATCAGGCAGAGGCGCGGATCGGCTCCGGCCCGGGCGACAATCGCCTCGGCGATGCCGCGGCCGAAGCGTCCGCCGCCATGAAGCATGAGTTCGCCCCGGCCGGCTGTCCGCGGCAGCGGAACGACGCCGATCCCGGAGGTGCGGGCCGCGATGAGCGTTACGCTGTCCTGCTCCACCACCGATGGGCTGGGCGCTGGCAGGTTACCCAACTGGACATCCGTCGTGGCTGCCGAAGGCGGTGGGGCCGGCGGCTGGGTGGTGGCTTGGGGCGCCGGCCCGGCACAGGCGCCGAGGGCCAGCAGGACCAGCAGAGCAGGTCCGCCGAATCTCGCTATGGCCGCTAGTCCCTGGGACGGCGGCATCAGCCGGCTTTCAGCCGGCGCGCCACATCGATGGCAAAGTAGGTGAGAACTCCATCGGCGCCCGCGCGCTTGAAGGCCAGCAGGGATTCCAGCATCACCCGCTCGCCGTCGAGCCAGCCGCGCTCCGCCGCCGCCTTGAGCATCGAATACTCGCCGCTCACCTGATAGGCGTAGGTCGGCAGGGCGAAGGCCTGCTTCACGCGATAGAGGACATCCAGATAGGGCATGCCGGGCTTCACCATCAGCATGTCGGCGCCCTCCGCCACGTCGAGGGCGCATTCCCGGATCGCCTCGTCGCCGTTGGCCGGGTCCATCTGAGAGGTGCGCTTGTCGCCCTGGCCCAGATTGGATTTGGAGCCGACGGCGTCTCGGAACGGGCCATAGAAGCCCGACGCGTATTTCGCCGCATAGGAGAGGATGCGGACGGCGTCATGCCCGGCGGCGTCCAGAGCATCGCGGATGCGGCCGATGCGGCCGTCCATCATGTCCGACGGCGCGCAGATATCGACGCCGGCCTCGGCCTGGGCCACCGACTGCTTGCAAAGAATCTCCACCGTCTCGTCATTAAGGATGCGGTCGCCTTCCATCACGCCGTCATGGCCGTGGCTGGTATAGGGATCGAGCGCGACGTCGCAGATCACGCCCACGTCCGGCACCGCCTTCTTGATAGCGCGGACGGCACGGTTACAGAGATTGTCGGGGTCGAGTGCTTCCTCGGCCGCGGGCGTCTTCCGGTCCAGGGGGATCACCGGAAAGATGGCGACGGCGGGAACGCCGAGCTCGCCGGCCGTGCCGACCGCGTCCACCGCCGCCGCGATGGTCTGCCGCGACACGCCGGGCATGGATGGCACGGCCTCTACCTTGCCGCCCTCATGGACGAACACCGGCCAGATCAGGTCCTCGATGGACAGGCGGTTCTCGGCCACCATCCGCCGCGACCATCCGTCGGCCCGGTTCCGCCGCATGCGGACGCGCGGATACTGGCCATGGGGCGCGGGCGTGCCCGCCGGGCGAACCTCCGGCGCGGTCTCCAGGGGGCGCAGCAGTGAGCGGACTTTCGGCGACGGAGGGGTCATGAGGGGTTTCCCGGACGGCGGTGCCTGTAGCGATCGCAGGATGGCATTCTAGGGCTTCAGCGGCAAAGCGGTCCAGATGGCTGGATTGCCGCGCCCGACCCGGTCCTTAGCGCTCGGTCCTGCCGCCGCCGTTCGGGACGATCCGGTACGCACAGCGGCGGGCGCCGGCGAGGATGTGGTCGGTGCGTTCCACTGTGGCGGTGGGGAGGAGGGACTGGAAGATCGCCAGTTCCGAGCGGCAGAAGCCCTGGCACTCCCGCGCGGCGGCGCAGACCGGGCAGTGGTTTTCGATCAGCCAGAGGGTGCCGTCGCTGTCGCTGCGGCATTCGGCCATGTAGCCTTCGTCGGCGCGGGCGGCCGCTAGTTGTTCCACCTTCTGCTTCAAACTGCGGGCCGGCCGCAGGCGCTGGGCATAGGTAGCCTTGGAGGCGGTCTCGCGGGCGGCGATCAGGCGGTCGACGCCTTCCTCGCCAAAGACGGTGCGCGCCGCCGCCAGGATCTCCAGGGTCATGCCCGCATGGGCGTCGGGGAAGCGGCTTTGCGCCGCGTCGGTCAGGCGCCAATGGCGCTTCGGCCGGCCAACGGTCAGGCGGGCGTCGCGATGCTCGACAAGGGACTCGGCCTGGAGTTTCATCAGCTGCTGGCGCACGGCGACGGCGGTGATGCGCATCGCCTTGGCCAGGGCGGTGGCGGTCTGCGGCCCGCGGGTCTTGAGCAGGAACAGGATGCGGTCGGCGGAAGCGTCGGACATGCCGGAAACATGCGCCGGACGGGCATCGGAAGGCAAGATAATTTGATAACTGCTTGCTTGACATATTGCCGTGGCAGCGCGAGAATTTAGAAAGAGTTAGTTTCTAAATTGGAACCAACGGCTGCATCGGCACAGGAGAGCGGCGATGACATGGTCCTCGGCAATGCCTCTGGAAAAGCTGCGCCGCGACGGCGCCGCCATCGCCAAGGTCGGTGGCAAGCAGATCGCCTTTTTCCATGTCGATGGGCAAATCTACGCCTGCAACAACCGCTGCCCCCACGAAGGCTATCCCTTGCGCGAAGGCACGGTGAGCGGCGCTTGCGTGCTCACCTGCAACTGGCATGGCTGGAAGTTCGACCTGAAGACCGGCGACAATCTCTTTCAGGGCGACCGGCTGCGCCTCTACCCCACGCGCCTCGAGAACGGCACGGTGATGGTGGAGATCACCGACCCGCCGCCGGCGGAACGCCAGACGCGGGCGATCGACAACTTGCGTACCGCCTTTGGCGATCACGAGTATGACCGCATCGCCCGCGAGGTGGCGCGGCTGGTCAAGGCCGGCGGCGATCCCGGCCGGGCCATCGTGGCCGCCATCCACTGGTCCCATGACAAGCTGCGGTTCGGCATGACCCACGCCTTTGCCGCGGCCGAAGGCTGGCTGCGGCTCCATGACCGGGTGCCGGACGAGCCCGAGCGCGCGCTGGTCGCGGTGGTGGAGCCGATCGCCTTCATGGCCTTTGACAGCCTGCGCGAACCGGCGCGGCCCTTCACCGCCGATCGCGCCAAGTTCGATCTCGCCGAGTTCGCCGCTGCTCTGGAAGACCAGGATGAACCGAAGGCGGTCGCCATGGCCCGGGGCGCCCTGGAAGCCGGCAGCGGCTTTGCCGGCCTGGAGCGCGCCTTGACGGCGGCCGCCCTCCGCCACTACGCCGATTTCGGCCATCAGCTCATCTATGTCGGCCATGTCGGCCGCCTCGTGGCTCGGCTGGGGCCGGAAGTGGAAGAGCCGCTGGTGCTGGCCCTGATCCGCTCGCTGGTCAATTCGACACGGGAAGACCTGATCCCCGAGTTCCGCCACTACGCCAAGGCGCTGGAGCGCTGGCCGCAGCACCCGGCAAACGGCCTTGCCCCGCCGCTGGAGCATTTCCGCGATCATCCGGTCAACGAGACCTTGGACCTCGTCGCCGAAGCCGCAACGACCGCGGCACCAGCCGCCCTCTGCGCCTCGCTGCTGGGGGCTGCGGCGGCGGAGCTGCTGCATTTCGACAACCGCGTGCAGCGGCGCACCGACAACAAGGTGCAGGAGAATGTGGGCTGGCTCGATTTCACCCATCCCATCACTTTCACCAACGCGCTGCGCCGCCTGAGCGCCCGGTATCCGGAGGCCTGGCCGGCAGGGTTGCTGCAGATGGCCTGCTTCCTCGGCCGCAGCGCGCCCTTCGTCGACCGGGAGGACCCACAGGATGGCTGGTTCGTGCCCGGGATCGCCGCGCTCGCGAGCCGCGCCATCGACCGGATCTTCGACCATGGCGAACCCGACTACATCCACTCCGTCCATCTGGTGAAAACCTTCCTGGCCGCCGAGGAGGAAATCGCCGCCGGCCTGCCGCCGGTGACCACCAGCACGCTGCTGGCGGCGGTGAACCGCTATCTCCACGAGCCGCCGAAGCGCCGCCATATCCGCCGCGTGGCCCATCAGGCGATGGAGTTCGTGGCGCTCGAGGACTGAAAAAGGGCAAGCGCATGACATCGACTATCATCTTTGGCGCCAGCCGGGGCTTGGGCGCAGCGTTCAATCTGGCGCTTCCGGCGCGGGGCGATGTGGTCTGGCTAGTCTCCCGTAGCCGGCCCGACCTGGGTTATGACGACGGCGTTAGCAGGCATTGGATCGAAGCCGATCTCGGCGCCACCGATGTCGCGGCGCGGGTGAGCAACGCTGTAGGTTCTGCGGCCTTGGATGTTGCTATCTACAACGCCGGCATCTGGGAGAGCGGCGCCTTCGGTCCCGGCTACAGCTTCGACAAGGTGCCTGATGCGGAGACGCACAACATCCTGACGGTGAATCTCGCTTCGGCGATAACTTGCCTGAGGGCGGTACTGCCCAACTTGCGAAAGTCCAAGGCGGCGAAGATCGTGCTTATCGGGTCCACGTCGGGCCTCGACAATATCGGCCAGCCGGAAGTGGCCTATACCGCGTCGAAGTTCGGCCTGCGCGGCGTCGCCCATGCGCTGCGGGAAGTGGTGCGCAAGGACGGCATCGCGGTGACCTGCCTCAATCCCGGCAATATCGGCACCATCGCGGTCAAGGACGGCAAGATCGCCGCCCGGCCGCATGAGGCGCGCGACATGATCCCGCCCCAGGACCTGATCGAACTGGTCCGCTGCGTAATGCGACTCTCCAACGCCTCCTGCGTCAAGGAGATCGACGTCATGGCGATGACCGACAGCGTATAGGCGCTTGCCGACGCGTCCCATGAACCCGCGGGCATACCTCCGGCGTATTGGCGTCACAGGGCCACTCCGCCCTGATGCGCGCACCCTGAAGCGTCTGCACCGGCAGCATCTCTTCACAGTGCCGTTCGAAAACCTGAGCATCCATATGGGCGAGCCGGTGTCGCTCGATCTTGCGGTACTCTACGACAAGATCGTGCGGCGGCGGCGCGGCGGGTTCTGCTATGAGCTGAACGGGCTGTTCGCCGAGCTGCTGCGGCGCCTTGGCTATCGGGTCACCTTGCTCTCTGCGGGCGTGGCGCGGGATGGCGGCGGCTACGGGCCGGAATACGATCATCTGTTGCTGCTGGTGGAACTCGATTGCCGCTGGCTGGTCGATGTGGGCTTTGGCGAGAACTTCAAATCGCCGCTCAACCTGGATGCGGCAGGCGCGCAGGAACAGGGCCCGAAGGCCTACCGTATCCTGCGCCGGGATGAATTCCATCTACTCCAGGAACGGAGCGGGGCAAGGCGCTGGAAGGACTCCTACCGCTTCACCTTGGCGCCGCACGAGCTGGCCGACTTTGCGGCCATGTGCCGCTTTCATCAGACCTCGCCGGACTCCCATTTCACCCGCAACCGCGTCTGCTCCCTGGCGACCCCGCCGGGTCGCAAGACCCTGAGCGGGATGAAACTGATCGAATCCGGCCACAACGGCAGCCGGCGCGTGCGCGCTGTCCCTGATGAGGCCGAGTACAGCCGCCTGTTGCGTGATTTGTTCGGCGTCCGGTTGCCGAAGGGCCCACTGTTCCCGCAGCCGAATTTATAGGGGCTGCACGCAGGCAGATCGCGATGGCAGCGATCTCGTAGCCTGAAAAGCAAAGAGGCGGGGCGGTCGGTCCGCCTTTTTCCTCAAACGAAGACCGTCGTTCAGGGGCAACCAGCCGGTCCAGGCTTGTCTTCTGTCGATGGGAGTGCGAATACCGTCCAGCCGGGCACGCCGCCATTGGGGCTGTCCCGTGCAACACTCCTCAACCGATGCCGCTGGAATTAGAAGACATTCCAGGTAACATCGACCGCAAGAGCTTGGCAACACGGCCGACGGACGCGCAACGCGAAACGAAAAAACGGATGCCCTCTTCGACAGGCGGCAAGACTCCAGTTATAGAACCGAATCCCGCGGGCGAAGCCGAGGACTTGACCTACCGAAATCTGCGCCAACGTATCCGGCAGCAGGAAATACTTGCTGAGCTCGGCGTGTCCGCGCTGCAAGGTGCGGAGTTCGATCAGCTTCTCAACGACACCGCCCGGTTAACCGCCGAGGGTTTGCGCACACCGTTTTGCAAGGTCCTCGAGTATATACCTGCCGAGAACGGCCTGCTGGTACGTGCGGGCGTCGGCTGGGATGCCGGAGTCGTCGGCGTCTCCAAGATCGGCGCCGATCTGGAGTCGCCCGCCGGCTTTGCGCTAAAGACCGGCAAGCCTGTCATCTCCAATCATCTGGAGAATGAGGAGCGTTTCCGGACGCCTGAAATTCTTTGGCGCCACGGCATTCACCGGGCGATGAATGTCATCCTGCAAGGAGACGGACGGCCCTTCGGCGTGCTGGAGGTGGACAGCCGCGACGAAGACGAATTTGTCGAGAACGATCTAGCCTTTCTGCAAGGCGCCGCCAACATCCTCGGGATGGCCATCGAACGTCAGCGATACGAGCGCAACCTGCAGACAGCGCTCGACCGGCAGCAGGTTCTTCTCAAGGAGACGAATCATCGGATTAAGAACAGCCTGTCCATTATCGCCAGCATGCTGCGCCTCCAGGGCAGCGATAGTGATGACGGCAATCTCAAGCTGCAGCTCGACGAGGCGTCGCAGCGTGTCTCGGCAGTGGCGAAGGCGCACGAGCTGCTTTACCGCGGCGACGATATCGAGCGCATGGATATAGGGGCCTACATCGAGTCGATCTGCGAAGAGGTAGACGCGAGCGTCTCTCATTGCGAAATAGTTTCCGAATCGCAGAAAGGAATAGTGATTTCCACCGACCGCGCCATCTCAGCGGCGCTGATCGTCAATGAACTGATCTCGAATGCGGCGAAATATGCATATCCCGAGAAGTCAGCCGGCAAAATCTATGTGAGAACCGCGGAATCGGGCAGCGATCATTTTGCGATTTGGGTGCGGGACGAAGGCGTCGGCCTGCCTGATGATTTCAATGTCAAGACGACCGGAAGTCTCGGGATGCGCATCGTCGTGGCGCTGACCCAGCAGTTGGGCGGCGTCCTGTCGTACAACCGTACGAAGAGCGGCACCGAGTTCGTCGTCACCGTCCCCCGGAGCGATGAACTGGCCCAGCCGCCGCGATAGCCGCAGGCGCAACAGACAAATGCGCTTCACATCCCCGGCAGCGGCATCATGCCCAACGCCTTGGGCGTGGCAAGGAAAGCAACGAATTCACGGTTACTTCCGCATGATTGTCCGCAGTCTTCGGTTCTCTGGCGCCCTAATCAACACAACTTGCAGCGGCAATGAATCGATTGAACGCGGCGGTCGCTGCTGTGCGGACTGTGGCGACAGCCCGAGACATCGCGTTGGCTTGGCCGGTCCGCCGGTCCGGGCAGTGCATTATGAATGCAAAGCGAAAGAGGCGGGTTCAGCACCCGCCTCATCGTATTGGCCGAGTCGATCAGGAATTACTCCGCCGCCGCCTTCAGGCTGCCCGCCGACTTCAGCGCCTGGTCGAGATCGGCGATGATGTCGTCGATATGCTCGAGGCCCACGGACAGGCGGACATAGTTCTCGGAGACGCCGGTCTGCAGCTGCTCTTCCGGCGAGAGCTGCGAGTGGGTGGTCGAGGCCGGATGGATGGCGAGGCTGCGCGCGTCGCCGATGTTGGCGACGTGATAGAACAGCTTCAGCGCGTCGATGAAGCGCCGTCCCGCTTCCTTGCCGCCCTTGATTTCGAAGCCCACGAGGCCGCCGAGGCCGCCCTTCAGATAGGCCTTGGCGCGGCGGGCGAACTCGCCCTCCTGCACGCTGGGATGGATGATCTTGGTCACCGACGGATGCTTCTTCAGGTAGTCCGTGACCGCCTGGGTGTTGCGGCAATGCTCGCGCATCCGCAGCGGCAGCGTCTCCAGCCCCTGGATGAACATGAAGGCATTGAACGGGCTCATGGCATAGCCGAGGTCGCGCTGCAGCGTGACCCGCGCCTTGATGATGTAGGCAATCGGACCAAGCGGCTTCACGGCTTGGGTCCACACGGCGCCGTGATAGCTGGGATCCGGCTGGTTCAGGAGCGGGAAGCGGGCGGCATGCTTCTCCCAATCAAAATTGCCGCCATCGACGATCACGCCGCCGATGGAGGTGCCATGGCCGCCGATGTATTTGGTCGTGGAATAGACCACGATGGCTGCACCATGCTCGATCGGCTTGCAGAGCACCGGACAAGCGGTGTTGTCCATAATCAACGGCACGCCGAGCGAGCGGCCGATATCGGCGACCTCTTTGATCGGGAAGACATGGAGTTTCGGATTGGGTAGCGTCTCCGCGTAGTAGGCGCGGGTCTTGGCGTCGGTCGCCTTACGGAAGTTCTCCGGGTCGGACGGGTCGACGAACCGCGTTTCGATGCCCTGGGTCTTCAGGGTGTTGGCAAACAGGTTCCAGGTGCCGCCGTAAAGATCGGTCGAACTGACGATGTTATCGCCGACCTGGGCGATATTCTGGATCGACATGGCCGAGGCCGCCTGTCCCGACGCCACGCCCAGCGCCGCGACGCCGCCTTCAAGTTGCGCCAGGCGCTCTTCCAGCACGGCGTTCGTCGGATTCATGATACGCGTGTAGATGTTGCCAAGCTCCTTCAGGGCAAACAGGTTCGCGGCGTGCTCGGTGTGTTTGAACTGATAGGAGGTGGTCTGATAGATCGGCACCGCGACCGCATTGCTGGTGGGATCGGCGCGATAGCTGCCGCCGTGCAGGACGATCGTTTCCGGGTTCTTGCTGCTGGTTGTCATGTTTCCCTCGGCTTCCTCTCGAATTTGGCCGCCGCCTATCGGCCGTCTACTGGGCGGTGTCCTACAAGAGCCCGCGATTCCGGTTGGCGGGGATTATCGGCCTTTTGGTGCCCCGAGGACGTCCTAATGTTAACTAAAAGCAAAAAAAAACGCCGCAGCAAAGCTGGGCGGTCGGTCGCCGTCGCTTTAGCTGCATTTATAAGGCGCCCGCAAGCTGATGCTTCAAATCGGCGCCGCTCAAAATCTCCAATAAATGACATGGGCTTGTCAACCATCGAGGCGTTACGGTTTGCGAATTAACCAAATTTCTTATGAATGTGAGGAATTTGCCGGTGAATTTTGTCATGTAAACCAACTGTTAAGACTGCCAGTGGTTTAATGCCTGCCTGTCAACGACTCTAACTTGTGAGACGTTTCGTGAAGAACGCATATCTTGAAACAATCGCCCTAATCGAGCGCCTGCATCGCGAGTGCTTGGAAGTCATCCGGGCCGATCTGGACCGCCATGGCATCCGCGACCTGAACAACGTTCAGGCGATGATCCTGTTCAATATCGGCACCGACGAATTGACGGTCGGCGAGCTGACTAACCGCGGCTATTACCTGGGCTCCAACGTCTCCTACAACGTGAAGAAGATGGTGGAGAACGGGTACCTGCAGCAGGAACGTTCGCCCCATGACCGCCGTGCCGTAAACGTGCGCGTGTCGCCCAAGGGCCTCGAGGTCTGCGAGCGGTTGAATATCATGTATGAGCGCCACGCCAATGAGTTGTCCAAGGGCGTCGCCAACCCGGATGAACTGCAGGGCATGAATGCGCTACTGCGCCGTCTGGAGCGGTTCTGGTCCCAGAGCATGGATTACTCGGTCCGTCCCACCGGCGCGATCGATAACGCCGCCTGAAACGCCCTTGGGGGAGGGCGCCTTTCGGGAGATGCGTTGCGGCGGTGCGGCGCGACAACACTCGTGACCACCGCCGCAGCGCGTCACTTCCCATGCCATCTCCTGGGCTGTACCGCTAGGCAAATCACGCCGCCGTCAGCCGATTTTTGTCCAATTCGACGCCAGAGCAGAGCTTGTCCGACGGCGCTAGCTTACCCGTCGGCGCACCCGAATCTCGGGGTACCGCCAGGTTCAGGCCGATGGCGATCGATGATGGAAATGCCCGAGATCTTCATGTAAACCCGGCCAGGATGTCATCCCGGCTTATCCGCCGATGACAAGGTGAGGCCGAATGACCATTGTGTCCTTTTCGATGCTGCCGAACACGCGAGTGGTCTTCGGCGCCGGCCGCAGCGAAAAGCTGGGCGAGGACGTAAAGGCGCTGGTGGGCGAGGGTGCCGCGGTGCTCCTGGTGGCCGATCCCGGAATTCCCAAGATCGCCGACGCCGTCGAGGCAACGTTGAAGACGGCCGGCTGCAAGGTAGCGCTGTATTCGGACGTGCGAAGCGATCCCCTGGGCGTGCAGGTCGATGGCGCGGCGACCGCCGCCCGCTCCCTTGGCGCTAAAATCGTGGTCGGCCTGGGCGGCGGCTCGACCCTCGACGTCGCCAAATTCGCCGCGGCCATCGCGCCGGCGGATCAGCCGGCCGATCACTATGAGCTCGCCAAGAACCGGCTGCCGGCCAGGGGGCTGAAGAAGATCTGCCTGCCCACGACCGCCGGCACGGGCTCGGAGTCGACCCGGGTCTCCGTCTTCACCAACGCCAAAGGCGAGAAGGTCTGGGCCTGGGGCGATGAACTGCGCGCCGACCTGGCGCTATTGGACCCCAAGCTGACCGTGGGCCTGCCGCCGCATCTGACGGCGGCCACGGGCGTGGATGCCCTGGTCCATGCCATCGAGGCCTGCACGATCCGCCGCGCCAATCCGCTCAACGACGCCATCGGCCTCCACGCCATCCGGCTGGTTGTGGCTAATCTGAAGCGCGCGGTGGAAGCGCCGGACGACCTGGCGGCGCGGGGCGCGATGCAGATCGCCGCCGCCGCCGGCGGCATGGCCATCGACAACGCTGGCACCGGCGTCGGCCACGCCCTGGGCCACGCGCTGGGCGCCATTGGTCACGTGCATCATGGCCGCGCCGTCGGGCTCTGCCTGCGTGTGGCGCTGGCCTGGAACGCGGAGGCGGGACCTGCTCGCCATGCCGCAGTGGCGGCGGCGATGGGCGTTCCGGCCCATGGCCGCAGCGAGGCCGCTGTTGTCGCCGATCTGCAACCGGCCTATGACCGTTTCCTGCGCGCGGTCGGCCTGGTGATCTCCCTGAGCCAGGACGGATTGTCTGCCGCGGACGCGCCTCGGCTCGCCGACATGACGATGGCGCCGGAAAACAAGTCAATGCGGGATGCGAATATTCGCGAGATCGCTCGCGCCGACGCGCTGCGGCTTGCCGAAGCGGTCCTCGGCGCGGCCTAGGATTTTCCACAAATTGCTGAGATCGGACAACCGCCCTGCGGAAGCCGGCGCTGCCGCTTGAAATCACAGCGGAATATTCGTCGCGCCGTTCATCTTGGTGAATACTTAGCAAATGAAAATACTCATCTGGTAGACGCAAGCAATAAACCGCGTAAAATCCAACATATTTAACAAGATATGAAATTATGCTTGCGTTTTACTTCTTAACCGGCTATTATCCTTTCCGGAAATTAAGCAATTCCGCAGCCAGTGTAGGGCTGGACACTAGGTGAGGAGGGGACGATATGAATGCTCGTATGATGCCGATTGCTTATGGCCTTTTTGCTGGATTCTTCCTGGTTGGTTTGGCCGTTTTGTCCACGGCGATGCACTAGACTTCGGACAGCGCCTGTCCCAAGGCGCTGCTCTCTGCGTTGGGTCGCAAATTCATTGAGGTGGCTTCCGGTTTAACCTGCGTCCGGAAGCAGTGAAATCAAGAACGGGCGGCGCCAGATCGGTGCCGCCCGTTTGATTTTCCGCAGCGCGAGCGCCGCCGGGACGCGCTTGGCGCACCGGCGCTACTGCGCCGCCGCACCGAACTTGACCGGCTCGCCGGCGCTGACTCGCGCATCGCTCGCATCCTGCCAGCCAAACCAGCTCCCGGGGCATTGCCGCACCTGTGGCGCAAGCCGCTGTGCGAATGCCTGCGCGGCATGCTCGAAGGCCTGCTCTTTCGGCAATCCGCGCGGCAGAGACAGGGCGGGCTCGATGGTGACGGAGTGATGATCGACGGCGTCCCTGCGCGTGAACACCGGAAGCAGCGCCGCGCCGGACCGATAGGCAATTCCAGCTGCGCCGGGCGCCAAGTTCAGTGTGCCGCCGAGGAATGGCGCCGCGATGGGCCGCAGCGACGTGGCCTGCGCCGTCACGGAGACGATGCCGCCTTCCTTGAGCCGGTCGACGAGGCGGGCCAGCACGGGCCCGGCATTGTGGCTGAGCGGCAGCACGGCGCGGCTGGCGAGATATCTCGCCTCGATCTTGGTCCTGATCGGATTTAGCCACCGCATGCCGAACTGCGTGGGCGAGAAGCCGTGGCGGGGATGGCTGAGGTGATGCACTTTGAAGCCAGCATCGTGCAGCGCCATTTTGACGACCAGCGAGGCGAAGGCGGAGTTGGCAACCCATAGGACGGCGCCGTTCCCTGCGGTCAAGGCGCTCACCAGGTTGTGGGCGCCGCGCAATTCGGTGGCCGGCCGCCAGCCGCCCGGACGGTGGCAGGCCAGCAGTTGCAGCGTCTCTTCGACCTGATGCGCCAGGACATTCCGCAGGACACGGGCGCCGCCGACGGCGCCGTCACGCAGTTCGAGCAGGGAGCCGATACATTGCGGCAAATTCGATGACGTCAGCGAGAAGGGCGCCGCCATCGGCGCAAAGGCATTTCCCAGGAGGTTCCAGCTGCCTTCCGCCGAGGCCCAGGCGAGCACCGTGAGCACCGGCAACCCAAGCAGGGTCGCCATGTCGGTTGCGCTGAACCGCCGGACTTTGGTCGTCATGATTTGAAGCCGCCCCTTGAAAGCAAGTCCCTGAGGAAACGCCGGTCAGCACTCAGGAAGCCGCCCCGCGGCCTCCCGAAGTCAAGTTCACTAGCCCCTTACCTTGGCGCGCCGACGTTCCCAGCGCCAACGCCCGTGACAAGCGCAATCCATGCCAAATCGGCCGGGTTCTGCAAGATTCAATTTTGCCGCATTGGGCGCCCCCGATCAGGCGGCGGAGAAGGCCTGAATTCCCGTCTGCGCCCGGCCGAGGATGAGGGCGTGGACGTCATGGGTGCCCTCATAGGTATTCACGGCCTCCAGATTCATCACATGGCGGATGACGTGGAACTCGTCGGAAATGCCATTACCGCCATGCATGTCGCGGGCGGCGCGGGCGATATCCAGGGCCTTGCCGCAGGAGTTGCGCTTCAGCATTGAGATCATCTCCGGCGCGGCGCGGCCTTCGTCTTTGAGCCGGCCGAGACGCAGGCAGGCCTGCAGTCCGAGAGTAATTTCCGTCTGCATATCGGCCAGCTTTTTCTGGATCAGCTGGTTGGCCGCCAGGGGCCGGCCGAACTGCTTGCGGTTCAGCGTGTAGTTGCGCGCCTGGTGCCAGCAGAACTCGGCGGCACCCAGCGCGCCCCAGGAGATGCCGTAGCGCGCATTGTTCAGGCAGCCGAAGGGGCCTTTCAGGCCCTTCACATTGGGCAATAACTGATCCTCGGAAACGAACACGTCCTCCATGACGATTTCGCCGGTGATCGACGCGCGCAGGGAGAATTTTCCTTCGATCTTCGGCGCCGAGAGACCCTTCATGCCCTTTTCCAGGATGAAGCCCCTGATGTCGCCGGCATCGTCCTTGGCCCAGACGATGAAGACGTCGGCGACCGGCGAGTTGGTGATCCACATCTTGGATCCCTTCAGCACATAGCCGCCGTCGGCCTTGCGGGCGCGGGTCCGCATGCCCGCGGGATCGGAGCCGGCGTCGGGCTCGGTCAGCCCGAAACAGCCGACGATTTCGCCCGTGGCGAGGCGCGGCAGGTACTTCTGCCGCTGTGCTTCCGTGCCATAGGCATGGATCGGGTGCATAACCAGGCTCGACTGCACGCTCATCGCCGAGCGGTAGCCGGAATCGACCCGTTCGACCTCGCGGGCCACGAGCCCATAGCAGACATAGTTCACGCCCGAGCAGCCATAGCCTTCGATCGTTGCGCCGAGCAGGCCGAGCTCGCCCATTTCGTTCATGATGCTGCGGTCGAACCTCTCGTGCCGGTTGGCCTCGAGGATCCGGGGCATCAGCTTGTCCTGGCAGTACTGCCGGGCGGTGTCGCGGATCAGCCTTTCATCCTCGCTGAGCTGATCCTCCAGCAGCAGGGGGTCTTCCCATTGGAATTCCGCCCGGCCGGCGGGGGCGGCGGACTTGCCGGCGGCAGAAACGGCCGCGCCGGCGCTCTGGGCTGCACTCATGGATCACTCCGGGGTCGAAGGTTTGTAGGTTGCCGCAGTCTTATCACGACTTTGCGGCGGACCCAACCCGGCCCCGCTGCCGTTGGCGGAAGCGGCGGATCTTGGCCCGGCTGCCGCAGACCCGCATGTCGCACCAACGCCGGGTGCGGCTCCTGGTTTCGTCCAGGAAAAGCCAGCCGCAATGCTGGCCGGCGCATTGCTTCAGGCGGCGCCGGTCCAGCGTCAGCAGCAGTTCGGCCGCCGACAGGGCGATCGGCCCGAGCATCCAGCCGAGATCATCCGGCCCGGCCCGCCATTTCCAGACAAACCCGCCGGCCGAGGCCGCTATCTGCCGGTGCCCTTGGGCGAGGGCCAAGGCGGCATTCAGGCGGGCAAGTCCCGCCGCCGGGGACCGGCCGCTATTGACGGCAACGCCGAGGGAATAGATCGCTTCGCGCAGCCGCTTGGCCTGCCGCAGGATGCGGGCCGCTTTGGCCGGCGCTTGCCCGGCGGCATGGGCGAGGCGGCTGGCCTGGATGGCCGAGAGAAGGCCGGCATGCCGGCACCACTGCAGGAGATGCTTGTACTCATGGAGATGCTCTAGGCATTGCGGCCCGCCGCGGCCGCTTGTGGTGTTGGCGAAATCGAGACAGAGCCGGCCGCCGAGCAGATGCAGTCTGCCGGCCCGGCTCTTCGGCGTCTTCGATGCTTCAGGTTGCTGGTACATTTGCCTTGGGACTGGTAACCATCTATTTTATTATTGATGGTTGCACTCCAAGGCAAGTCCGCCGTTCTCAGCCCGGTGTCAGGCATGGCCGGCGGCGCGAGGCGCTTTCTGGCTCTTGCCGTGCTGACCGCCCTCTGCGCGCTCGTCCCACCCATGGCGCAGGCGGCAGCGACGGGCAATGAAGAAGCCGTGCGCCGCTGTCAGGAACTGATGCCGGCCTTCGTGAAGGCGCCTCTCGGCGTCGCCATCGCGCTGCAGGATCAGGGGCACGGCCAGCCCTTCGGCGTACGGCTCGATTGGCGCGCGCTTGCGGCAACAGACTCGACCGGTACGTCCGAAATCAAGCAAGGCTGGATGATCTGCTGGTTCCTGCCGCGCAAGTCGGCCGAAGACGCATGGCAGATGACGCAACTGGATTCCAGCGAGTTCGGCGTGATGCGCCGCTACGATATCCAGCAACTCTACAAGATGCTGCGTCTCTTGCAGTATCAGCCGCAGGAGTTCGATCCGGAAACGGATACGGCAAAGGGCCGCGCCCTTTATGTGCTGCAGCAGACGATCAACGCCATCAATCTCGGCTGCGTCTATGCGCTGATCGCCATCGGTTTCACCTTGGTCTATGGCATCACGCGGGTGGTCAATTTCGCCTTCGGCGATCTCTATATGTTCGGCGCCTTTACCGCCTACATCGCCTCCATCGTGTTCGCCTACTATATCGGATCGGCCGGCATCGCCGCGGTGCTGCTGGTGGGTGCGGGCGCCAGCGTGATCATGGGAGCCGCCGGCTGGGCGATGGACAAGCTCGTCTTCCGGCCGATGCGCGGCATGCCGACGACGGCTGCATTGATCGCAGCCATCGGCCTGTCGATTTCCATGAAAGATAGCGTGCGCCTGCTGCAGGGACCGAAGACCCGCTATCTCCTGACGAAAGATCTTACCACCTGGCCCATCGTCACCGGACATGAATTCGACGTTTATCTGAGCAAGGGCCATCTCGTGGTCGCCCTGGGCACCCTGTTCATCGGCGCTCTGCTCTGGCGGCTGAGCAGCCGTACCAGCTTCGGCCGCAGCCAGCGCGCCAGCGCCCAGGATCCGCGGATGGCGGCGCTGCTCGGCGTCGACGTCAACAGGATCATCGGCCTCACCTTTGTCATGGGCGGCGCCCTGGCCGGCGCCGGCGGGGTGTTCGCCGGACTTCAATATGGCGTGATCAACTTTCATATGGGCACGCTGATGGGCTTCAAGGCGCTGACCGCGGCGCTGGTGGGCGGCATCGGCTCGCTGCCCGGCGCCTTCCTGGGCGCCCTGATCATTGCCGCCGTCGAATGCTTCACGGCGGCCTTTCTCGGCTCGCAATGGAAGGATATCGCCGTGTTCGCGCTTCTGGTGCTGATTCTCTTGCTGCGTCCCGCCGGTCTGCTGGGGACGCTGCGGTCGCAAACGGCCGATGAGCGGCCGTAGAGCCGTTTCTGAAACGGTTCCATTGTGTGGAGACAACACCCACTTTCGGCTTGCGAGGCGGCCCCGCCCCATAATATAGGGTCAAGTCAAGAAGAACGACCAATAAACCGAGGCCAAGTTTGGGAGTCCTAATCGTGACGCGCGTCCTGCCGCAGGCGGTGGCAATGCTTCGCCCGCGCCGTCAGGCTGACTTCGCGCGTTCACTTATCGCTGCCGCTCCCGCAGCCCGGCCGCATGGAGAAATCTGAATGACGGCCGATTCAGTAACTTTCCTGCAGCAAGTGATCAACGGACTGACCCTCGGGTCCGTCTATGGGCTGATCGCCATCGGTTACACGATGGTCTACGGAATCATAGGCATGATCAATTTCGCCCATGGCGACATCTACATGATCGGCGCCTTTCACTCGCTGATCATCATTCTCGTCCTGGGATTTTTCGGCATTACCTGGGTGCCGCTGGCGCTGGTGGTGGTGCTGGTCATCGGCGTCTCGCTCACGGCGCTTTATGGCTGGAGCGTCGAGCGCATCGCCTATCGACCGTTGCGGGGATCGACGCGCCTGGCGCCGCTGATCTCCGCCATCGGAATGTCGATTATCCTGCAGAACTACGTGCTGCTGCTGCAGGGCGCGCGCGGCAAGCCGCTGCCCCATGCGACCGATGAGCAGTTCGGCAAAGTGATGCTGGCGGAGGCGGAGGGCATTACCTCGCAGATCACCCATGAGCAGATCATGATCATCCTGGTGACCGTGGCGCTTATGTTAGGTTTCACCATGGTCATCCGCCACACCTCGCTTGGCCGGCAGCAGCGCGCCTGCGAACAGGACATGAAGATGGCGTCGCTGCTGGGCGTCAACATCGACCGCACGATCTCGCTGACTTTCGTACTTGGTGCCGCCTTGGCCTGCGTTGCCGGACTGATGGTGACGCTCTACTACGGCTTCATCGATTTCTACATCGGGTTTGTCGCCGGCATCAAGGCATTCAGCGCCGCGGTGCTGGGCGGCGTCGGCTCGCTGCCGGGCGCCATGCTCGGCGGGCTGCTGCTCGGCTTTATCGAGGTATTCTTCTCCGGCTATGTCGCAGCCGACTACAAGGATGTGGCGGCTTTCGGCGTCCTGGTTCTCGTTCTGATTTTCCGGCCGACAGGCCTGCTCGGCAAACCGGAAATCGAGAAGGTCTAGGCGATGGCGCTGATGCAGGATGCCGGGCAGGCGAAGAAGGCGGAAGGCTCGGCGGTGACGCCGGAGATGTGGAAGCAGGCCGTCGCCGTCGGCGTGATTACCTTCCTTCTGGCATCGCTGATCGTCGGCATCGAGACCGTCAGCAGCACCGGCGCGCTGGATTTCACGACCCGCTACAAGGAAGTCTTCATCGCCTCGCTCGGCGTATTCGTCGGCAGCCTGGTGATCAGCCAGATGCGGGCGGGACGGCCGCAGGTCGGCGTCGCCGTCGCTGGCGGGGTGTCCGCGTTGCTGCTGGCGCTGCTACTCGTGCAGGAACGGGGTCTGATCCCGAAGGAATTCCTGCCCTTCAACTCCATGATCATCAATTGGGGGTCGCTGATCATCCCCGTGGCGATCTTCCTGCGCTCGACGCAGGAGGTTCGCAAGCTGCGTGCGCAGGCGAGCGGCCAAGCCGTTGTCAGCAGGGACATAGCCGGAGCGATTCAGCGCGCCATGCCGTGGATCGGCGCCGGCATGATCATTCTCGCCATTGCATTGCCGTGGCTGCCCCTGGGCGACCGGACCCAGGAAAAGAAGATCATCGACATCTGCACCATCGTCCTGACCTACATCATGCTGGGCTGGGGTTTGAACATCGTCGTTGGTCTCGCCGGACTGCTCGATCTCGGCTATGTCGCTTTCTACGCAGTCGGCGCCTACACCTATGCCATGCTCTCGGTCTATCTCGGATGGAGCTTCTGGGTTTGCCTGCCGCTGGCGGGGCTGTTGGCGGCAACCTTCGGCGTGTTGCTCGGTTTTCCAGTCCTGCGATTGCGCGGCGACTATCTGGCGATCGTCACCCTCGGCTTCGGCGAAATGATCCGCATCATCATCGTCAACTGGCGTTCATTGACCGGTGGCCCGAACGGGATCAATCGAGTGCCGCGGGCCAGCTTCTTCGGCCTGCCGATGGAGCGTAACGTCCCCGAAGGCGTAACCAGTTTCAGCAAGTTCTTCGGCATCGAATACAATCCCAATCACCGCGTCATCTTCCTTTACTACCTTGTGCTGGCGGCGGCGTTGGTGGTGAACTTCTTCACCCTGCGCATCCGCAAGCTGCCGCTGGGCCGCGCCTGGGAGGCGTTGCGCGAGGACGAAACGGCTTGCCGTGCGCTCGGCATCAATCCGACCAACACCAAGCTGACGGCTTTCGCGGTCGGCGCCATGTTCGGCGGCTTCGCCGGCTCTTTCTTCGCCGTGCGCAACGCCTTCATCAGCCCGGAGAGCTTCGTCTTCCTGGAGTCGGCGATCATTCTGGCGATCGTCGTGCTCGGCGGCCTCGGCAGCCAAGTCGGAATCGTGCTGGCGGCGTCGGTGCTCATCGGCGTGCCGGAGATGTTCCGCGAGCTCTCGGAGTACCGCATGCTCGCCTTCGGCATCGGCATGGTGCTGATCATGATCTGGCGGCCGGGTGGTTTGCTGGCGCATCGCGAGCCGACGATCCGGTTGCATCCGTCGGGCGCGCCGCCGGACGACAAGAAGAAATGACGACGGCTTCCCGCATGAATGGCGCACCGCTGCTGGCCGTCGAGCATCTGACCATGCGCTTCGGCGGCCTGGTGGCAATCGACGACGTGTCGTTCAACGCGCCGCCCGGGCTGATCACCGCGCTGATCGGTCCGAACGGCGCCGGCAAGACCACGGTGTTCAATTGCCTGACCGGCTTCTACAAGCCGACGGTCGGCCGCCTCACCTTGAATGCGGCCCATGGCAGTTTCCTGCTGGAACAGCTTGATGGATTTCGCATCTCGCAGAAGGCCCATGTCGCCCGCACTTTCCAGAATATCCGCCTGTTCGGCGGCATGTCGACGCTGGAGAATCTGATCGTTGCCCAACACAACAAGCTGATGCGCGCTTCGGCCTATAGCATTGCCGGCTTGTTCGGGTTGTCCAGCTATCGCCAGGCGGAGCGCGATGCCGTCGAAATCGCGCGCCACTGGCTGGAACGCGTCGGCCTGGTCGCCAAGGCCGACTGGCCGGCTTCGAGCCTGCCCTACGGCGACCAGCGCCGCCTGGAGATTGCCCGCGCCATGTGCACCGATCCCGTGCTTCTATGTCTCGACGAGCCGGCGGCGGGCCTCAATGCCAATGAGTCCGCGGCGCTCAATCAACTCCTGCTCCGCATCCGCGACGAGCAGAAGATCGGCATCCTGCTGATCGAGCATGACATGAGCGTGGTGATGGGGATCTCCGATCATATCGTCGTGCTCGACTACGGCCGCAAAATCGCCGACGGCACGCCGGCGCAGATCCGTGCCGACACCAATGTCATCCGCGCCTATCTGGGCGAAGCGGAGGATGAGGACCTGCCGCCGGAAGTCTCCGCCGATCTCGGCCTGAAGTCGTGAGGCGGCGGCCATGCTGAAGATCTCAGGCGTTCACACATTCTACGGCCAGATTCAAGCGCTGAAGGGCGTCGACCTCGACGTCAAGCAGGGCGAGATCGTAACGCTGATCGGCGCCAATGGCGCCGGGAAATCCACGCTGCTAATGACCATCTGCGGCTCGCCGCGGGCGCGACAGGGCGCCATCGAGTTCGAAGGAACGGCGATCACGCAAAAGCCGACCTATGAGATCATGCGCATGGGCATCGCCCAATCGCCGGAAGGGCGCCGGATCTTTCCGCGCATGACCGTGATGGAAAATCTGCAGATGGGCGCGCTGACGGCCGACTCCACGAAGTTCGGCGAAGACGTCGACAAGGTCTTCGGGCTGTTTCCCATCCTGAAGCAGCGCCAGGGCCAGCGCGGCGGCACCCTGTCGGGCGGCGAGCAGCAGATGCTGGCGATCGGCCGGGCGCTGATGAGCCGGCCGCGTCTGTTGCTGCTGGACGAGCCATCGCTGGGCTTGGCGCCGCTGATCGTGAAGCAGATCTTCGGCGTCATCCGCGACATCAACGAGCAGCAGGGCGTGACCGTTTTCCTGGTGGAGCAGAACGCCTTCCATGCGCTGCGGCTGGCCCATCGCGGCTATGTGATGGTCAACGGCCAGATCACCATGCAGGGCACGGGCCGCGAACTGTTGGCCAATGCCGAGGTTCGCGCCGCATATCTCGAAGGCGGGCATTAGTCGGACGAATACACAATGTCGATAGTGAGTCACTTAATCTCTGCATTCCAATGGGTGTTCTTGTTGGCCTTTGGCCACATCTTCTACCTGTTCGCTTTTCTAATGGCGCGCGCCTTGTCGGACGCATGGCGCCCTGTTTGGCAATGCGTCGCGTATTGCCTTCTGCTTGGTTTGGCAGACCAAGGGTTCAAAGCTTTCTTCTTCGCACCCGCGTCAAGCGGCGGAATGTTCTCTCTGAGAACCTTCTTGTTCGATTATGCAATCGATACGGTTGTGCTGACCGGAATTGCCTTGGTTACCTACCGGATGACTCGGGCGCAAAAGATGGTGGCTCAGTATCCCTGGCTTTACAAACGTGCCGGACTGTTGAGCTGGCGGGAAATACATTGATTTAACAACGAGTTGAAGGGATTTGGCCGCGCTGTTTCGCCACTGAACATCGCCCGTTCCGCCAAGCGAGTGTGCGAAGGAATTGCCCGTCTGTTGCTGCATGATAGTATTAGGGCAACTCGCGTTTTGCGGGCAGCTCTGGAGGACGTCTAGAGAATTCCAAGTACAGGGCCGGTCATCCGATCGGCGCCTATTCAATCGATCAGGGAGAAGTCTGAATGCAAAAAGTCAAATTCCCGTTGCTCGCCGCAGCCGCGCTCGCGACGGCGTTGAGCGTAACGACGGCCAAAGCCGAAGACATCACAATAGGCATGGCGGGTCCGATCACCGGCGATCTCGCCGAGTTTGGTGCGCAGCTGGTTCGGGGCGCTGAAAAGGCCGTGGCCGATCTCAACAAGGCCGGCGGCGTCATGGGCAAGCAGGTCAAGTTGGAGAAGGGCGACGACCAGTGCGACCCCAAGCAGGCGCCGATCGTTGCCAACGATCTCGTCGCCAAGGGCGTCGTGTTCGTGGCCGGTCACTTCTGTTCCGGTTCATCGATCCCGGCTTCCAGCGTCTATGCCGAGGAAGGCATCCTGCAGATCACGCCTGCGTCGACCAATCCGAAGTTCACGGACGAAGCGCCGAGCAATCTCACTTTCCGCACCTGCGGCCGTGACGATCAGCAAGGCTCCTTCGCCGGTCCCTGGATTGCCGAACAATACAAGGGCAAGAACGTCGCGATCGTCCACGACAAGTCTCAGTACGGCCAGGGTCTTGCCGACCTGACGAAGGCGGCGATGAATGCCGCCGGCCAGAATGAGGCCATGTATGAGGCGATCACCGCCGGCGAGCAGGACTACACCGCGCTCGTGACCAAGATGAAGGAAGCTAAAATCGATGTGATCTACTTCGGCGGCTATCACCCCGAGGCGGCCCTCATCGTCAAGCAGGCTCGCGAGCAGGGTCTGAATGCCCCGCTGCTGTCCGGCGACTCCCTGAATACCCAGGAGTTCGCCACGCTGGCCGGCGCTTCGTCCGACGGTGTGATGTTCACCAACGCGGCCGAAGCGCGCAATCTGCCCTCAGCGAAGGCGGTGGTTGAGGCGTTCCGTGCCGAAGGCTTCGAACCGGAAGGCTACACGCTGAGCACCTACGCGGCCGTGCAGGTTTGGGCCGCTGCCGTGGCGGAAGCCGGGACGACCGACTCCGCCAAGGTTGCGGAAACCCTGCGCAGCCACGACTGGGACACCGTGATCGGCAAGCTCGGCTTCGATGCCAAGGGCGACCTGACCTCGGCGGCTTATGTCTGGTACGTGTTCAAGGACGGCAAGTACGCCGAAGCCGGCGGCATGTAACTGTCGCTAGCCTAGCCTGAATAAGAGAGCCCGGCGCCTCGCGGTGCCGGGCTCTTCTCTTTTGAAGTTGCTTCGGGAACGCCGTCGGCCTCCCGATGCCCATACAGAAGCTGCCGCGAAACGCGGCAGTCGCCCAAAGCCGCCTATCTCCGTCCGCGTCCCCGGCGGCGCGCGCCGGGAGATCTGCCCAGACCGATCTTCTTGGCGAAGACGGAGCGTTGCTCGGCGTAGTTCGGTGCCACCATCGGATAGTCCGGCGGCAGGCCCCACTTCGCCCGATATTCCTCAGGTGTCATATCGTACGCCGTACGAAGATGGCGCTTCAGCATCTTCAGCTTCTTGCCATCTTCCAAACATATGATGAAATCCGGTGTGATCGATTTCTTGATCGGCACCGCCGGCGTAAGACCTTCGGGCCCTGCGGCCGCTCCTTGCAAAGCCAGCAGGGAACTGTGGATTGTCTTGATGACTTCAGGCAATTGCGGTGAAGCAATTGCATTGTTGCTGACGTAAGCCGCTGCGATATCCGTGGTCATTCGCAACAGTTCTTCCGCCGAAACTTTATCGCTATCCGGCATTGTTCCTGGCCCCTGTTCTAAGTTCAGAATAACTATTCACTTGGCGGGTCCCCGCCATCGCACAACATGTGAAAAGTGTCAATTCAATTAGCCGTTTTCAGCCTTTTCCTGTCGATGTAAACGAATTGGGATAAGATTCTTCTCGTGTGTTTGGTTTCTTATGCATGTGACAATTTTGTAATTCGTCGAAACAGTATCTTCGAAGTCCTTGTTGCGAGCGGCCAGCGAACCGATGCGATCAACATATACCGCAGAGCTGAACGTGTCTTGCAGACGCAGAATTCGCGTTTCCACGATATGGAAAGCGGAGTTCCAGGCGGCGCCAGCCGCAGTGCGGGCGCACCAGCTGGGCAAACCGCTGATATCCGGATTAAACGAGGCATTGGGGGTCGGGAGTTGCCCCCTGGCGACTAATGGTGTTTGATCCCGCAATCCACACCTGTCCGGGACCATTCGTGAACCATGTCCAAGGTCGTTGTCGCCATTGCGTCTGATCATGCCGGGGTCGAGTTGAAGGCGCTGGTGAAAGGCGAACTTGAGGGCATG
The DNA here is from genome assembly GCA_046154965.1 of Dongiaceae bacterium. Lineage (GTDB taxonomy): Bacteria > Pseudomonadota > Alphaproteobacteria > Dongiales > Dongiaceae > DATKFM01. The sequence continues at coordinate 27,253 of JBJXDY010000112.1, forward strand.
GGCTTCGCCGTGAGCGACCTGGGCACGCAGGGGACGAACTCCGTGGACTATCCGGATTTCGCCGATGCGGTCGCCACGGCGCTGGCGGAGAAGAAGGCGTCCCAGGGTGTACTGATTTGCGGCACCGGCATCGGTATCAGCATTGCCGCGAACCGGCATCGCCATGTGCGCGCCGCTCTTTGCCATGACGCTACCGGCGCGCGGCTGTCGCGGCAGCATAACGACGCAAACGTCCTGGCGCTCGGCGCGCGGCTGATCGGGCCGGAGGCGGCGCGGGATTGCGTGCGCATGTTCTTTAGTACCGCCTTCGCGGGCGGCCGGCATCAGCGCCGGGTCGACAAGCTAAACTAGCCGCGGCCAAGCGGTAGCAGGAATAGGGAAGGAAATCAGGCCCATGTCTCAAACAGCGACCAAGTCCCAGGCGTCCGGCGGTTTCTTTACCGACCGCCTGTCGCACAGCGACCCGGATCTGTTCAAATCGATCGGCGACGAGCTGCGCCGCCAGCAGGACCAGATCGAACTGATCGCCTCGGAGAACATCGTCTCTGCCGCGGTGCTGGAAGCCCAGGGCTCGGTGCTGACCAACAAATATGCCGAAGGCTATCCCGGCCGCCGCTATTACAATGGCTGCGAGTTCGTGGATGTCGCGGAGTCGCTGGCCATCGAGCGGGCGAAGAAGCTGTTCAACTGCGCCTTCGCCAATGTGCAGCCCCATTCGGGCGCGCCGGCGAACCAGGCGGTGTTCTTCGCGCTGCTACAGCCGGGCGATGCCTTCATGGGCCTGAATCTCGCCGCCGGCGGCCATCTGACCCACGGCTCGCCGGTCAATCAGTCGGGCAAGTGGTTCAAGGTCATCCCCTACAATGTCCGCCAGAACGATCAGCGCGTCGACATGGACGAGGTGGAGCGGCTGGCGAAGGAATCCAAGCCGAAGCTGATTCTGGCCGGCGGCTCGGCCTATTCGCGCTTCTGGGACTTCGAGCGCTTCCGCAAGATCGCCGATTCCGTCGGCGCCTATTTCATGGTCGACATGGCGCATTTTGCCGGGCTGGTCGCCGGCGGCGTGCATCCCAGTCCGCTGCCCCATGCCCATGTGGTGACCACCACCACGCACAAGACCCTGCGCGGCCCGCGCGGCGGCATGATCCTCTCGATCGACGAGGAGATCGGCAAAAAGATCAATTCCGCTGTATTCCCCGGCCTGCAGGGCGGCCCGCTGATGCATGTCATCGCCGCAAAGGCCGTGGCCTTCGGCGAGGCGTTGCGGCCGGAATTCAAGACCTACTCGAAGACCATCGTCGAGAACGCCAAGGTGCTGGCGGCGACGCTGCTCGAGGGCGGGCTGAACATCGTTGCCGGCGGCACCGACAACCATCTGATGCTGGTCGACCTCCGGCCGAAGAAGCTCACCGGCAAGGCGGCGACGGAAAGCCTCGAGCATGCCGGCATCACCTGCAACAAGAATGCGATCCCCTTCGATCCGGAAAAGCCGATGGTGACCTCTGGCCTGCGCCTGGGCACGCCCGCGGTGACGACCCGCGGCTTCGGTCCGGGGGAGTGCCGCCATCTCGGCCAGATGATCATCCGCGTCCTTGACGGTCTGGCGGCCAATCCCGCCGACAACAGCAAGGCCGAGCAGGCCGTGCGCAAGGATGTGCTGGATCTCTGCCGGCGCTTCCCGATTTATCCCGGCCTCGCCTAAGAAACCTGAACGAGACGGCGGGGGAGGCCGGTCATGCGTTGTCCGTTCTGCGGCAATGACGATACGCAGGTGAAGGATTCGCGCCCGACTGACGATAACGCGGCCATCCGCCGCCGTCGGCAATGCCCGAACTGCGGGGCGCGCTTCACCACCTTCGAGCGAGTGCAGCTGCGCGAGCTGACGGTGGTCAAATCGAACGGCCAGCGCGAACCGTTCGACCGCGACAAGATCGTCCGTTCCATGCAGATCGCGCTGCGCAAGCGGCCGGTCGACCCGGAGCGGGTGGAGCGGGTGGTGAACAGCATCGTCCGGCGGCTGGAAAGCTCCGGCGAGAGCGAGATCCCCAGTTCGCTGGTCGGGCAGATGGTGATGGATGCCCTGGCCAACCTGGACCAAGTCGCCTATGTGCGCTTCGCCTCCGTCTATCGCAATTTCCGCGAGGCGAAAGACTTCGAGGAATTTGTTGGCAAGCTCGGCGCCGAAGCCGACTGACCGGCCCCCGCTGGCCGAGGACGCCGCCCATATGGACGCCGCCCTCTCGCTGGCGCGGCGCGGCCTGGGACGCGTCTGGCCCAATCCGACCGTGGGCTGCGTCCTGGTGGCGCGCGACGGCGGCTGTCAGCGGGTCGTCGGCCGCGGTTGGACCCAGCCGGGTGGCCGTCCTCACGCGGAGACAGAGGCGCTGGAGCGTGCCGGCGATCTGGCCCGCGGCGCCACGGCCTATGTGACGCTAGAGCCCTGTTCGCACCATGGCAAGACCCCGCCCTGCGCCGAAGCGCTGATCGCTGCCGGCGTCCGCCGGGTGGTAGCGGCAATCGAGGATCCCGATCCCCGCGTCAGCGGGCGTGGCCTTCAGGCTTTGCGGGCTGCTGGCGCTGATGTGGCCACGGGCGCTGGGGCGGCGGAGGCTCGGGAGATCAATGCCGGCTTCCTGACGCGCCTAACCCAGGGCCGGCCGATGGTTGCACTGAAGCTGGCCACCACGCTGGATGGCCGGATCGCCCTGGCCAGCGGCGCCAGCCGCTGGATCAGCGGCCCCGAGGCCCGGCAGCGCGCCCACCTGCTGCGGGCCACCCATGACGCCATCCTGGTTGGCGCCGGCACCGTGGCCGCCGACGATCCCCAGCTCACCTGCCGGCTCGCCGGGCTGGAGGACCGTTCGCCGGTCCGTATCGTCCTCGACCGGAGCCTGCGGCTGCCGCCGGCAGCGCGGGTCTTTGACGGCGCGGCGCCGACCTGGCTGGTCCATGGTCCCGGCGTGGATACCGCCCGCGCCGATGGCCTGCGGAAAAAGGGCATCGAACTCCTGGAGATCGCCACAGGCGCCGATGGAAAGCTGGATCTTCCCATGCTTGTCGCCAAGCTGGGCGGACGGGGCTTGACGCGGCTGCTGGTGGAAAGTGGCGGCAAGCTCGCGGCGGCACTGCTGCACGCCGGCCTGGCCGACCGGCTCTACTGGTTCCGTGCCGGCGCCATCATCGGCGGCGACGGCCGCCCGGCGATCGCCGATCTCGGTCTGCAAGACCTTGAAAGGATGTGCCGTTTCCGCTTGCGCGAACGCATCGCCTGCGGCCAGGACGCACTGGAAATCTGGGCTCCTGCCGCCTAGGTTGGACCATGTTCACAGGCATCATCACCGACCTCGGCCGCGTCCGGTCCCTTGCGCCCGGCGCCATGACGCGGCTGGAGGTGGCAACCGCCTACGACACCGATGGCATCGCCCTCGGCGCTTCGATCTGCTGCAACGGCATTTGCCTCTCCGTGGTCGACAAGGCGCCCGGCTGGTTCGCCGTGGAGGCCTCGGCGGAGACCATGACGGTCACCACCTTGGGTAAATGGAAGGTCGGCACGGCGGTCAACCTGGAGCGGGCCTTGAAGGCCGGCGACGAACTGGGCGGTCATATCGTCTCCGGCCATGTGGATGGCGTGGGCCGCGTGGTCGACCGGCGCCAGGATGGCGGCAGCATCCGCTATGTGGTGGAAGCGCCAGCGGCCCTGGAGAAGTTCATCGCGCCGAAGGGCTCCATCGCAGTCGATGGCGTGTCCCTGACGGTCAACGAAGTTGATGGCGCCAGGTTCGGCATTAACATCATTCCCATCACCCAGCGCGAAACAAGCCTAGGCGGCACTCATATCGACGACGCGGTGAACCTGGAAATCGACCCGGTGGCGCGCTACGTTGCGCGCCTTCTCCATGTGAACGGACCATGAGCAAGCCCGATATCGAACCCTGGCGCGTAACCTTTACGCAGATGATGTCGCCGACGGCGGAGATCATCGAGGCTGCGCGCAACGGCCAGATGTTCGTGCTGGTCGACGATGAAGGCCGCGAGAACGAAGGCGACCTGGTCATCCCCGCGCAGATGGCGACGCCCCAGGCCGTGAACTTCATGGCCAAGTACGGTCGCGGCCTGATCTGCCTGTCGATGACCGGCGAGCGCGTCGAGCAGCTGAAGCTGCCGCTGATGGCGCAGCATAACGGCACGCGGCATCAGACGGCCTTCACAGTGTCGATCGAGGCGCGCGAGGGCGTCACCACCGGCATCTCCGCCTCGGACCGGGCGCGCACCATTGCCGTGGCCATCGATCCCGGCAAAGGCCCGCAGGACATCGTCACGCCCGGCCACGTCTTCCCGCTGATGGCGCGCGAAGGCGGCGTGCTGGTGCGTGCTGGCCATACAGAGGCGGCCGTGGACATCGCGCGACTGGCCGGCCTGACCCCCGCCGGCGTGATCTGCGAGATCATGAATGACGACGGCTCGATGGCCCGGCGCGACGATCTCATCACCTTCGCCCAGCGCCACGGCCTGAAGATCGGGACCATCGCCGACCTGATCGCTTATCGCCGCCGCCATGACCGCATCGTCGAGCGCGTGACCGAAGTGCCGTTCAACAGCCGGCATGGCGGCGATTTCCGCATGCTGGTTTATGTCAACCGCGTCGCCTATGCCGAGCATATCGCGCTGGTGAAGGGCGATATCAGCGGCGCGGATCCGGTTCTCGTGCGCATGCATGCCCTGAACGTGCTCGATGACGTGCTCGGCGATGTCAGCGGCGGGCGCGACCGCATGCTGCACACCTCCATGCGCATGGTCGCCGAGGCGGGCCGCGGCGTCATCGTGCTGATCCGCGAGCCGCTGCCGACCTCGCTGTCGGACCGCGTGCGCGCGGCGGCAGGCGAGGCGGCGGCGCCGGCGCCGGAGCTGCGCGACTATGGCGTGGGCGCGCAGATCCTGCTCGATCTCGGCGTCCATGAGATGGTGCTACTGTCCAATACCAAGCGGACCATCGTCGGCCTGGAAGGCTACGGCCTGAAGGTCATCGGTCAGCGTCAGATCGATCCGGCGGCCTGAGCGTTCGTCACCGGCCGCAGCAGCGGCGCACAGCAGAGGGAGCAAGAGAATGGCGGCGTCGCCGCATGTCATGGTCGTGGAAGCGCGCTTCTATCCCGATATCGCCGATGAACTGGCGAAGGGGGCGATTGCCGCGCTGGAGCAAGCGGGCGCGAGTTATGAGCGTTTTGCCGTGCCCGGCGTGCTGGAGATCCCAGCCGCCATCAAGATGGCGATCCAGGCGGCGATCAAGGTCAAGCGCCGGCCTTTCGACGCCTATCTGGCGCTGGGCTGCGTGATCCGCGGCGAGACCACCCACTACGACATCGTCTGCAACGAGAGCGCCCGCGGCGTGCAGGAGCTGATACTCGAGCATGACCTGGCCCTCGGCTTCGGCGTCCTGACGGTGGAAAACGACGAGCAGGCCTGGGAGCGCGCCCGCGTCAATCGCAAGAACAAAGGCGGCGAGGCGGCGCAGGCTTGTCTGGCCATGTACGACCTCAAGCGCCGTCTCGGCCTCTAGGACGAACCGCGAATGAATCCCGCTCCTCCCACCGGCAAGCGCAGACCCATCGCCCGGCGCATCCGCATGGCGCCGACCGCGCGGACGATGGCGCGCCTGCGGGCGGTGCAGGCCCTGTATCAAATGGACATGAACGCCGGTAGCACCGACCACGTGATCGGCGAGTTCCGCCTGCATCGCATGGTCGCGGGAGAGCAGGAGGAGGGCATGCCCGAGCCCGACCAGCCGCTGTTCGGCCGCATCGTCCGCGGCGTCAGCGCCGATCGTGATGCCCTCGACTTGAAGCTGTCCAGCGTGCTGGGCGGCGATCTTTCCTTCGACCGGTTCGAGGCCCTGCTGAAAGCCATCCTGCGCGCCGGCGCCTATGAGCTGCAGGATCTGGATGTGCCGGCGGAGGTGACGATCACGGAATACGTGCAGCTGGCTGACGCCTTCTTTGCCGAGCGCGAGACCCATCTGGTCAATGCGATACTGCAGCGCCTGGTGCCCGCCGGCGCCGGGCCTGGAGCGCCCCGTGACGGCGAAACCAAGGCCGACTGAATTCGAACTCATCGCCCGCTACTTCGCGCCGCTCGCCGCCGGCGCGCCCGGCGCTGCGTCGCTGGCCGATGATGTCGCGCTGATCTCCGTCGCCGCTGGCGAGGACCTGGTCCTGAAGACCGACGCCATCGTCGCCGGCATCCATTTCACCGGCCAGGAACCGGCGCGGCTAATCGCGCGCAAGCTGCTGCGCGTCAACCTCTCCGATCTCGCCGCCAAGGGCGCGCGGCCGCTGGGCTATCTGTTGACGGCGGTCTTCCCTCAGGATGTGGAGGAGGCCTGGATCGCCGACTTCGCCGGTGGCCTGGCGGAGGATCAGTGGCAGTATGGCCTCTCGCTGCTGGGCGGCGATACCACCGCGACGCCGGGACCGCTCACCCTGTCCGTGACCGTGGTGGGAGCCGCCGCGCGCGGCCGAACGCCACGCCGCGGCGATGGGAAGAAGGGCGACAGCATCCTGGTCTCCGGCACCATTGGCGACGGCGCCCTGGGCCTGCGCGCCGCGCGCGGTCAGCTCGAAGGCTTGTCGGCACCTTCGATCCGGTTTCTGCAGGATCGCTATCAGCTGCCGGAGCCGCGTCTTGCCCTCGGCCGCGCCTTGGTCGAGAGCGGCATCGTCCATGCCAGCATGGACATTTCCGACGGGCTGATCGCCGATCTCGGCCATATCTGCCAGCAGTCGGGACTTGCGGCCGAAGTGCAGTGGAGCCAGGTGCCGCTGTCGGCGGCGGCGCATGCGGCCCTCGGCCTCAAGCCTGACCTGCGGGAGAAGATACTTGGCGGCGGCGACGACTATGAACTGCTGTTCACGGTCGCCGATCACGACGCGGCGCGGGCGATGGAGATCGCCGCCGCCGCCGGCGTACCCGTCGCCGTCATCGGCACGCTCGTCAGCGGCGCCGGCGTTGCGGTGCGGGCCGAAGACGGCTCAGCGATCGCCGTGACTCAGAAGGGCTTCCAGCATTTCTAGAATAGCAGCGTCGATACATTGCCGCCGGTGATGAGCCCCTCGACGTCGGTATTGACGCCCTGCAGGATGAAGGCGTCGACGAATGTGGACCCCGCGCCCAGGCCGTCGACATCGACCCGCACGATGGTATTGCCGCCGCTCTCCACCGTCTGCACGTAGTTCGCGATGACAGCGCGCTCGGCGTCGGTGCCGCTGATGCTGTTACCGAGCGCGAGCACATCGCCGCCCGCGCCCATCTGGAAATCGGCGATGACGTCGGCCACATCGATCGAGCCGCTGATGGCGAAGAAATCCAGACCAGTGCCGCCGACCAGCGTGTCGGCGTCGTTGCTGCTGAGAATCGTGTCGTTGCCGGCCCCGCCCATCAGCAGATCGTTGCCGCCGGGGTCGAGCAAGATGTCATTGCCGGCAAGGCCGGACAGGACATTGTTGCCGCCAGTGCCCCGCAACTGGTTGTTGCCGGCGTTGCCGGTCCCGTTGATAGCGGTACCGACTAGAGTCAAGTTCTCGACTCCATTGCCCAGCGTATAGGAGTCGAGGCTGCTGAGGACCAGGTCCGTGCCGCCGCTGTCGGCGATCTTGTCCGCAAGAGAGTCGACGCGATACTGATCGTTGCCGCTGCCGCCGTTCATGCTGTCATTGCCAACGCCGCCGTCGAGCGAGTCGTTGCCGGCGCCGCCGATCAGAATGTCGTTGCCGTCGCCGCCGACGAGCGAGTCGTTCTCCGTGCCGCCATTCAGAATGTCATTCCCGTCATCGCCAAATAGCGAGTCATTGCCGGCATTGCCGGCGATGTTGTCGTTGCCGCCGGCGCCCGCCAGCTTGTTGGCGGTCGCGTTGCCGGCGATCTTGTTGTTGAGCCCGTTGCCGGTGCCGTCACCAGCACCTGCGGCAAGTGTCAGAATCTCTATGTCGTCGAGCAGCGTATAGGCGATCGCCGTGCTGATCACGCCATCCGTACCGCCGCCGGGCAGTTCCCAGATTGCGTCGCCGACGCTGTCGACGATATACAGGTCGTTGCCAAGTCCCCCAATCAGAACGTCGGCGCCCAACCCGCCATCCAGCTTGTTGGCGGCACCGTTGCCGATCAGCGTGTTGCCGAACTCGTCGCCCTTGGCGCCGATCGCTGTACTGCCGGTCAGCGTCACATTTTCGATGCCGGCATACTTGGCGAGCGTCAGATCGATCCCAAAGGAGGCGCGGATGCGATCGTTCAAGCCCGCGCTGTCGTTGATGCTGTCACCGGCGCTGTTGATGACATAGGTGTCGTCGCCATTGCCGCCATTCATATGGTCGTTGCCGGCGCCGCCATCGAGCGTGTCGTTGCCATCGAAGCCGAGGAGGGCGTCATTGCCGCCCAGCCCAAGGATAAGGTTCGAGTCGCCGGTGCCGGCCAGGGTATCGGCGCCGGCCGTTCCGACGGGCTGCGCGGCAACCGCCGGCTCCGGGTTCAGCTTCAGGGCGCCGTTCGCCAGCAGCCCGTTCACATCCGTGGTCACGCCGATCAGCGCGAACACGGCACGTGCCGCGCCGGCGCCCGCGCCGTCGAAATCAATGGTGATGACAGTGTCGCCGCCGACGATCGTGGTGGTTACATACTTGTCCAGATTGGCGCCGGAGTAGCCGGTCAATCCGGTCGTCAAGTCGATGCTGTCCGAGCCGAACTCGAAATCGGCGATCACGTCGGCAAAATTGTCCGAAGTCGCGAGATCTGCCTTATAAGCATCCTTGCCCGCGCCGCCCAAAAGGGCATCGCTGCCGGCGCTGGCATAGATCACATCGTCGCCGATACCACCCGACAGGAAATCGTCTTCGGCGCCGCCGGCCAGCGTGTCGTTGCCGCCGAGTCCCAGCAGCAGATTCCGGCCGTCGCCGCCGGTCATTTCGTTGCCCGCAGCGTTGCCTGTGCCGTTGATCGCAAGCGGGCTCAGCAACTCCAAGTTCTCCAGATTGCCGGCCAGCGTGTAGCTGATGAAGCTGATGACCGTATCGCGGTCGGCGCCGGTTTCCACGATCTTGTCGCCGGTATCCTCGACGATGTACTGGTCGGCGCCGCCGCCGCCCAGCATCAGGTCGGCGCCACTGCCGCCGATGAGCGTGTCGTCCTGCGCGCCGCCATCCAGCGTATCGTTGCCGCCGAGGCCTTGCAGGTTGTTGCTGGCGGTGGCTTTCGTGGTGCCATTGGGCAGCGTCGTTATTCTGTTGGCAAGATCGTTGCCGATGCCCGTCTGGTCATTGCCGAGCGGGCGTGAGATCAGCGTCAGGTTCTCGACGTTGTCAACAAGGGTGGTGCTGTCGAGGCCGCTGACAAAGGTGTCGATGCCCTCGCCAAGGAGTTCTACGACGAGTTCAGGGTCGATGGAATCCCCGACAAGATAGACATCGTTGCCGGCACCGCCGATGAGCGTATTGGCGCCGGCGCCGCCGTCCAGCGTATTGTTTCCGCTGTTGCCGATGAGGAGGTTGGCGGCGCCGTCGCCAGTGACCTTCAGAGCGGCGGCGCCCGTCAGCGTCGCATGCTCGATACCCGTGTACTTCGTCAGGTCGATGGAGATCGATGCGCGGATGCGGTCGTCGGCGCCGCTCGACTCGATGATAACGTCGTTGCCGTTGTCGACGACGTAGGTGTCGCTGCCGTTGCTGCCGGCCATCGTGTCGGCGCCGGTGCCGCCTTCCAGCGTGTCGAAGCCGAAATCGCCGAAAAGACTGTCATTGCCGCCGAGACCGCGCATCAGCTCGGATTGCGGGAAGCCCGTCAACGTGTCGTTTCCGGTCGTGCCCGTCTGCGGGGCGAATCCTGGCGGCGGCAAGGGATCCAGGACCAGGCTGCCTTGCGCCAGCAGACCGTCCACATCAGTTGCGATGCCGACGAGGCGGAGAGCTTCCTGAAACAGGGGGGCGGGACCGTCGAAATCGATGCTGACGATGGTGCTGCCGTCCACCGCCGATGTCTTGATGTAGTCCGCGATGTTTCCGCCCGTATAGCCGGTCAACGCCTTGGTCAGATCGATCTGGTCCACGCCCATTTCGAAATCAAATATGTCATCGTAGGCGAAACCGGCCGTCGCTTCCGCCTTGTACGTATCTTTGCCGGCGCCGCCCACCAGCGTGTCGGCGCCGACACTGGCATGGATCTCATCATCGCCGGCGCCGCCGAAGACGACATCATCCTGCGTGCCGCCATCGATTGTGTCGTTGCCGCCGCCGCCCAGCAGCGTGTTGATGCCGCCGTTGCCCTCGATGAAATTGGCCACTGCATTGCCGGTGCCCGAGAGATCGGCGGTACCGCCGAGACGCAGCCCTTCCACATTGGCGCCCAGCACGTAGGAGATCGTGCTCGTCACGATGTCGAAGCCGCTGGCCGCGCCGGCGCTTTCGATGACCCTGTCGCCCATGTTATCGACGACATACTCGTCGTCGCTGCCGCCGCCGGCCATGGTGTCGGCGCCCACGCCGCCATCGAGGTTGTCCTTGTGGATGCCGGCCGTCAGCCGGTCGTTACCGTCGTCGCCGAAGAGGCTGTCATTGAGTCCGCCGCCGGTGATGGTGTCGTTGCCGCCGCCGCCATGCAGCTCATTGTCATCGGCATTGCCGAGGATCTTGTTGGCGAGGTCGTTGCCGAATCCGGACAGGGCGCCCGCGCCGAGGATCAGATTCTCCACCTGCGCCGCGAGCGTGTGGGCGGTAACGAAGCTTGTCACGCTGTCGATGCCGCCGGCGGCGTATTCCCGCACCACGTCGCCGCTGGTGCGGATGACATAGCCATCGTTGCCGGCGCCGCCGATCAGCGTATCGTTCGCAACGTCCAGGCCGCCGTCCAGCAGATTGGCGCCGCCATTGCCGATGAGCATGTTGCTGCCGGCGTTGCCGGCGGCTCTCAGCGCGCCGGTGCCGAGCAGGGTTGCGTGCTCGATGCCGCTGAAGCGGCTCTGCGTAAGGTCGATGGAGACGAGCCCAAGCGCGCGATCGTCGGTGCCGCCGGAATCGATGATCATGTCTTTCGTGGCGTCGACGATGTAGGCGTCGTTGCCGGAACCGCCGGCGAGCGTGTCAAGTCCCGCGCCGCCATTGAGCGTGTCCGGTCCATCGCCGCCGCTGAGCGAGTCATTGCCGGCAAGGCCGAAGATAAGATCGCCGAATGCCGTGCCGGTAAGCGTGTCGCTGCCGGCTTTGCCCACAAACTTTGCCATACCGTCGTCCTCCTGGTTGGACACTGGTCTGAACGGAACTGGGACCTGTGGCGGGGCAGGCAGCGTGGAATTGAAAAAGTCATTATCGCCGCAACCGCGCTGTGGACCTAAGCAAAACTGGTCCGGCTGTGATGGGGATCACGAATTGGCGGTGGATTTCTGCGCTGCGGCCTGTGATTTACCTTAACGCTGGTTTACCTTAACGTCCCGCGCTCTCGTTGTTGCGTCGGAAGCCGTCAGACAAGAAAGCCCCGGCGCGATGGGGACGCGCCGGGGCAGGTCGAGCCTCTTCTCGGTCGTGATCGTGTGGAAGCACGGCGCCTAGGCTTGGCCTTCGTTCCCCTCCCTCAGTCGCCAATGTCCCGGCGGAACGTTGGCAAGCTCAGCGCTTGGTGAGTTCCGCCGAAGGCGGAACACCGTCAGTATCGGACTCCCGCGCGCAGGAATGCAACAATATAATCCTGTAACCCATTGAAGTTAAATAAATAAACTAATGTCGGCAAGTTTGGGGAAAATTTTCAAAGCGGCTTGTACGCTGACAAAATTCTACAGGGCCTTTGCTTGTGAAGCCGATGGCGAGGCTCCATTCTTCGCGCCCCATGGTTGCCCCCAATACTTATCGCAACGTTCTGCTGCTCGCCGCCTGCCAGGCGCTGTCGATGTCGGCGATGACGATCATGATCACCGTCGCCGCGCTCACTGGGCGCATGCTCGCAGAGAACGACTCATTCGCGACTCTGCCGCTGGCGTTTCAATACCTGGCGACCTGGCTAACGACCATTCCGGCATCGACCCTAATGCAGCGCATCGGCCGGCGCTGGGGCTTTGCCATCGGCACGCTGCTGGGCATCGCCGGCGGCGCACTGATCGCGCTGGCGATCATTTTCCTGTCCTTCTGGCTGATGTGCGTCGGCAACGTGCTTGTGGGCATGTGCATGGGTTTTGCGCTGTTCTATCGCTTCGCCGCGGCCGATGCGGCGGATGAGGCGTTCCGGGCGAAAGCGATTTCCTGGGTGGTTTCCGGCGGCGTCATCGCCGCGCTGCTGGGGCCGGAACTGGCGCGCCACACCCGCGATCTGCTGGGTCCGTATCTGTATGCCGGCAGCTTCCTCGCCATCATGATGCTGTTCGCAATCAGCTTCCTGCTGGTGCAGTTCCTGCGCATTCCGCGACCCGTGGCGGTTTCGGCATCGGGCCGCGGCCGGCCGCTGGCGCAGATCATGGCCCAGCCCAAATTCATCGTCGCCGCGCTCTCCAGCATGGTCGCCTATGGCGTGATGAATTTCATCATGGTGGCTACCCCCTTCGCGGTGGAGGATTGCGGCTTCGGCCCGGATGCCACGCCCGGCGTCATCCAACTCCATGCCCTCGGCATGTTCGCACCCGCCTTCTTCACTGGAAACCTGATCAACAGGTTCGGCTTGCGGCGGATCCTCATCGCCGGCGCGGTGCTGCTTTCGGGAGCGATCGTCGCGAACCTCACCGGCGCAACCTTGTGGAACTTCTGGATCGGGCTGGCCCTGCTGGGCGTCGGCTGGAACTTCCTGTTCGTCGGCGGTTCGGCGCTGCTGACGGAGACTTATAGGCCCGAGGAGCGTTCCCGGGTCCAGGGGATCAATGACTTCTTCGTATACGGCACCGTGGCCTGCTCGTCTTTTATGTCCGGATGGGTCTATCAAACCTATGGCTGGGGTATCATCAATGCCGTTGGTATACCCCTGATCGGCTTGAGCTTGTTGGCGACGGGCTGGCTGATTCGGCACGGCCGCCGGGCGACCGCCGCCGCCGGGTAGCTGCTTCGCCGGACCGCGCCGAGTCCATTGCGCCGTGGCGGTCCATCTGGCATTTTCCGCGCCGATTTCGCACTGCGGCACAGGGGACGGCCGTGGGCCTGCAATTCAGACATCGGCATCAAGAACAACGTCCTTTTCTCGACAAGACGGGGTACGAACGTGACTACTTGGCATTGGCTGGTCATTGTCTGCGGCGCGCTGGCGCTGCTTTACGGAATCATCACCACGCGCACGGTCATGGCGGCGCCCACGGGCACCGACCGCATGCGGCAGATCGCCGCCGCCATCCAGGAAGGCGCGCGCGCCTACCTCAACCGCCAATACACCACGATCGGTCTCGTCGGGATCGTGATCGCAGTCATTCTGTGGGTCACGCTCGGGCTGCATGTGATGATCGGCTATCTCATTGGCGCTATCCTCTCGGGCGCGGCCGGCTATATCGGCATGAACGTCAGCGTGCGCGCCAATGTGCGCACCGCCGAAGCGGCGCGGCAGGGTTTGAAACCGGCGCTCGCCATCGCCTTCCAGTCCGGCGCCATCACCGGCTTCCTGGTGGTTGGCCTGGGGCTGCTGGGCGTCGCCGGCTACTACTTCATCCTCCGCAACGCGGCGTATGAAACCCGCTCCATCCTGGAGGCGCTCGTCGCCCTCAGCTTCGGCGCCTCGCTGATCTCCATCTTCGCCCGCCTCGGCGGCGGCATCTTCACCAAGGGCGCCGACGTTGGCGCCGATCTCGTCGGGAAAATCGAAGCCGGCATCCCCGAGGACGATCCCCGCAATCCCGCTGTCATCGCCGACAATGTCGGCGACAATGTGGGCGATTGCGCGGGCATGGCCGCCGACCTGTTCGAGACCTATGCGGTGACCATCGTGGCCACCATGCTGCTGGCGCAGATATTCTTTGTCGATCTCGTTCAGCAGGACACCATGATGTTGCTGCCGCTGGTCATCGGCGCGGTCTGCATCGTCGGCTCGATTATCGGCACTTTCTTCGTGAAGCTCGGCGCCAGCAACAACATCATGGGCGCTCTGTACAAAGGGCTGATCGCCGCGGGGGTGGTTTCCGGCGTGTTCATTGCCATTGTGATCGGTACGCTCATCGGCTTTGACGCCGTCTACATGGCGGGCGCTCTGGCCATCACCGGCTGGGACATGTTCCTCTGCGCGGTGGTCGGCCTGATCGTCACCGGCCTGCTGGTGTGGATCACCGAGTACTACACCTCCACGGCCTATCGTCCGGTGCGCAGCGTGGCCCAGGCTTCGACCACCGGCCACGCGACCAACATCATCCAGGGCCTCGCGGTCTCGATGGAGGCCTGCGGCCTGCCGGTGCTGGTGATCTGCGCCGGCATCATCGCGGCCTATGCGCTGGCCGGCCTGTTCGGCATCGGCCTCGCCGCGACGACGATGCTGGCGCTCGCCGGCATGGTGGTGGCGCTCGACGCCTACGGCCCGGTGACCGACAACGCCGGCGGCATCGCCGAAATGTCGGAGCTGCCGAAGGAAGTGCGCAAGACAACCGACGCGCTCGACGCCGTCGGCAACACCACCAAGGCGGTCACCAAGGGTTACGCCATCGGGTCGGCCGGCCTGGCGGCGCTGGTGCTGTTCGCAGCCTATACCGAGGATCTGAAGCACTATTTCCCGAACCTCATGATCGAGTTCCGCCTGCAGGATCCGTTCGTGGTGATCGGCCTGTTCATCGGCGGCGCGCTGCCGTTCATGTTCGGGGCGATGGGCATGCAGGCGGTGGGCCGCGCTGCCGGCTCGGTCGTCGTCGAAGTACGGCGCCAGTTCAAGGAGATCGCCGGCATCATGGAAGGCACCGGCAAGCCCGACTACAGCCGCGCCGTCGACCTGCTGACAAAGGCGGCGATCAAGGAGATGATCATCCCCTCGCTGCTGCCGGTGCTGGCGCCGATCGTGCTCTATGCCGTGATCGCCGCCATTGCCGGTCAGGCGCAGGCCTTCGTCGCCGTCGGCGCGATGCTGCTGGGCACGATCGTCACCGGCCTGTTCGTCGCCATCCAGATGACCTCAGGCGGCGGCGCCTGGGACAATGCGAAGAAGTACATCGAAGACGGCCATCACGGCGGCAAGGGCTCCGATGCCCACAAGGCCGCGGTGACCGGCGATACGGTCGGCGATCCCTACAAGGATACCGCGGGCCCGGCCGTGAACCCGATGATCAAGATCACCAACATCGTGGCGATCCTGCTTCTCGCGGTGCTGGCGGCGCTGGCATCGTAAGCTGTTCCACTCAATGAAGAACCCCTGCGCCGCGCCGGCGCAGGGGTTGTCTTTTCGACAACGCGAATGCCGGCCGGTCACGGTCCCGGTGCGGCATCGCCCTTCGTGAAGCGGCCGATATTGCCGAGCAGTTGTTGCAGGATGGTCAAGCGCTGGCCGTAGGTCGGCGTCTCGCGATCGACCATGTCGAACTCAACCGCATCATCCATGCCGAGCAGGGCCACCTGTTCCACCACTTCGCTCTCATCGAATTTTACGATGAGGACCTGCTGATCGACGACATCAGGCGTGAAGAACGCCACTGTCTCGGTCCGCTTGCTGATGTAGTACCACGTCTGATCGCTGAAGGTCGCGATGGTGGAGGGGGTGCCCAGCAATTGCTGGACTTCATCCTTTGTCGATTGCCCTGGCTGGATCGCGAGCACGCTATCGGTATCCGGCAGACTTCCGCGCTGGTCGATCGCCGGCGAACAGGCTGCAAGGATGGTGGCTGCCGCGGTGAGCGGCAGCAGCGCGCGCAGTTTGGTGACTATCCGCATCTGTGCTTGTATCGATCCCAGTTTCGAACGAGAAGGTTCGCAGATTGACAGCAGGGCTCCGGAACCGAGCCGGTGGCGGAGCAGGTTTCCACCGGAATCGTGCCCCTGTCAATGCGGCCCGCAAGGAGGAAGAGGTTGTCCATTCTGCAACTATTCAGGCGTCGGCGTCCCAATGA
The DNA here is from genome assembly GCA_046154965.1 of Dongiaceae bacterium. GTDB lineage: Bacteria > Pseudomonadota > Alphaproteobacteria > Dongiales > Dongiaceae > DATKFM01. Next base: position 43,268 of record JBJXDY010000112.1, read on the forward strand.
AGCCGCAAAGCAGCTTCATCTCACCATCGTCACGCAGGCGCGGCAGCCGGCCTTTTACACCGCGCTCGGCGTGCCCGATACGCTGGATGGACGCTTCGAGCTGATCGCGCTGCATGGGTTCCTGGTGATGCACCGGCTGAAAGCGGATCCGGCCGGGATCGGCCTGGCGCGGGACTTGGCCGAAACGATCTTCGACGACTTGGATGCCAGCCTGCGGGAGATGGGGGCGGGCGACTTGGGCGTGGGCAAGCGGGTTAAGAAAATGGGCGAGGCGTTTTACGGCCGGGTCGCCGCCTATGATGCTGGGCTGGCCACGGGCGGGGATCTGGCAGACGCGCTGCGCCGCAATCTCTATGGGACCGCTCGGCCCAGCGCCGAAACGCTGGCGGCAGCCGAAACCTATGTAAGAAATTGTTCTAGTGTATTGAAAAATTACAGTATTTCTGATTTTTCAACGGGCCGTCCGGGCTTTCCGGCGGTGCTTGCCGACGTTGATCCGCCACCCGCCCGCCATTGACCGGGCAGGGGCCAGCGACTATTTTCCGGCGCCCTGTGAAAGCCGAGATGACAGCCGGGTTCTGACCCGGTCGGCATTTCGTGGGGCAGGCAGCCGGTGGCCTGGTTCGGGCGGAAAGCGGGGCCGAGGATGAACGGGCAGGACTCGCCGGCAGCGGAATTTTCCAGGCAGATCTCAGCCGACCAGATCGGCGTCCAGGAGACGACCCGGGAGATCGCCGCCAACGCTTCGGAGCGCGCCAGGCTGGCTGAGCGGTTCGGGCTTCTCGGGCTGGAGCGGTTGTCGGCGGTGCTGCAACTCAAGCGCGGCCGCGGCGGCTTGGTGCAGATGCGCGGCCGCTTCGTCGCCGATGTGACGCAGGCCTGCGTGGTAACGCTGGAACCGGTGGTGGCGCATCTGGAGCAGGATTTCACGGCGAGTTTCGCGCCCGGCGGCGCGGCCGATGCCGGCGAGATCGTGGTGGCGCTGGACGATGCCGACTCGCCTGACGAGATCGTTGATGGCCGCATCGATCTGGGCGAGGCGGTGGTGCAGCAGTTTGCGGTCGCGCTCGATCCCTATCCCCGGTCGCCGGCGGCGGCTGAAGCGGCGGCGGACAGCGGCGCGGGAAATGATGGGCGCAAAGGGCCGTTCGCGGCCCTTGAGTCCTGGCAAGAGAACGCCAAGAAAGCCTAGCGCATAAGGCTTTATGAGAGCTGGCGGCAGTCTTGCTGAAAGCTTTGACCTTGTTTAGTAATCGGGTTCCGGCACGGGCCGGCGCCCCGCAAGTGAGAGATTGACCCATGGCAGTTCCGAAGAAGAAAGTCTCCAAATCGCGCCGCAACATGCGGCGTTCCCATCACGCGCTGAAGCCGTCGACCTATGTCGAGTGCCCGAATTGCGGGGAGATGAAGCGGCCCCACCATGTCTGCGGCTCCTGCGGGCATTATGACGGCCGTCAGGTCGCCGACGCGAGCGCCTGACGACATCAGCAGCCGCAACGGATTCCATCGTGGCTGAAACCGTTGCCATCGCACTGGACGCCATGGGCGGCGACAATGCGCCGGGCATGGTGATCAAAGGTGCGCATCTGGCGCGCAAGCGTTTTCCGAGGATCACGTTCCATATCTTCGGCGACGAGGCGCGCCTCGGCCCGCTGCTGGTAAAATATCCGAAGCTGGCGCGCGTCACCACGGTGCATCACACCGATCAGGTGGTGAAGTCGGACGACAAGCCGTCGGTAGCGTTGCGGGCCGGCCGCGGCTCCAGCATGCGGCTGGCACTCGACTCCGTGCGCGACGGGCTCGCCGCCGGCGTCGTCTCGGCCGGCAACACCGGCGCGCTGATGGCTATCGCCAAGTTCGTGCTGAAGACCCTGCCGGGCATCGACCGGCCGGCGATCGCGTCTTTCTTCCCGACCATCCGCGGCGAAAGCGTGATGCTCGATCTCGGCGCCAATGTGGAATGCGATGCCGACAACCTGGTGCAGTTCGCGGTCATGGGCAATGTGTTCGCGCGCACCGTGCTGGGCGTGCTGCGGCCGACCATGGCCCTGCTCAATGTCGGCTCCGAGGAGATGAAGGGCCATGAGGCCCTGCGCGAAGCCGCCACCATCCTGCGCGCCACCAACCTGCCGGGGGAGTTCCAGGGCTTCGTCGAAGGCGACGACATCGCCAAGGGCACGGTGGACGTGATCGTCACCGACGGTTTCACCGGCAATATTTCGCTGAAGTCCATCGAGGGCACGGCCAAGCTCTACAGCGAGTTCCTGCGCCAGACATTCCGCAGTTCGCTGCTGGCCAGGATTGGTTATCTATTCGCGCGGCCGGCGCTGAACGGCCTGCGGTCCCGCGTCGATCCCCGCCGCTATAACGGCGCCATCCTGGTCGGCCTCAACGGCATCGTGGTCAAGAGCCATGGCGGCACCGACGCCTTCGGCTTCGCCAACGCGATCGCCGTGGCCATGGACATGGCGGTCAACGGCGCGATCGAAAAGATCAAGGACGACTTCGCCCACCTCTCGGCAACGGCGCCGGCAGCCCCCGCGGCTCAGGCAGCCGGCGCTTGAGCGTGCGGCGTTCGATCGTCGCCGGCTGCGGCAGCTATCTGCCGGCCAAGGTGCTGACCAACGCCGAGCTGGCGCAACGCCTCGACACGTCAGACGAATGGATCCGCCAGCGCACCGGCATCGGCCAGCGCTACATCGCGGCCGAGGGCGAGCTGACCTCCGATCTCGCCACCAAGGCGGCCGACGCAGCGCTGACCCAGGCCGGCGTTTCCGCCAGCGCCGTCGACCTGATCGTGCTGGCCACCGCCACGCCCGACGAGACGTTCCCGGCGGCGGCCACCCGGGTGCAGAGCAATCTCGGCATCCATCGCGGCGCGGCGTTTGATATCCAGGCGGTCTGCTCCGGTTTCGTCTATGCGCTGGCGACCGCCGACAACTTCCTGCGCTGCGGCCAGGCGAACACGGTGCTGGTGATCGGCGCGGAGACGTTCTCGCGGATTCTCGACTGGAATGACCGCGGCACCTGCGTGCTGTTCGGCGATGGGGCCGGCGCTGTCGTGCTGCGGGCCGGCGAGGGGCAGGGCACGTCGGCCGACCGCGGCATCCTGTCCACCCATCTGTTCTCCGACGGACAGTATCACGACCTGCTCTATGTGGATGGCGGCCCGTCCAGCAGCCGCACCAGCGGCTTTCTGCGCATGGCCGGCAAGGAAGTGTTCCGCCATGCCGTGGTGAAGCTGGCCCAGGCCGTGGATGCCGCCCTGAGCGCCAACAACATCAAGGGCACGGACGTGGACTGGCTGGTGCCGCACCAGGCCAACCGGCGGATCATCGACGCCATGGCCGAGAAGCTGCACCTGCCGCCGGAGCGCGTGGTGGTCACGATCGAGCGCCATGCCAATACCTCGGCCGCCTCCATCCCCCTGGCCCTGGCGGAAGCCGCAGGGGACGGCCGGATCCAGAAGGGCCAGCTGGTTCTTTTGGAGGGCATGGGCGGCGGTTTCACTTGGGGGTCCGCCCTGATTCGCTGGTGACGGAAGTGTTAACATCGTGACAGCACTTCAAAGAGGCCACTCATCCCTTTGTAATTGACTGATTTCTTATCTCGCTGTAGCGTTCGCCCATAACCCATGCGAGTAAAGGGGAACGGGGCGGAAAATGACATCGAACACGGTGACCCGGGCGCAGCTGGCGGAGGCGGTCTACCAGGAGGTCGGCCTGTCGCGGAACGAATCCGCCGATCTTGTCGAACTGGTGCTGAAGGAAATCGCCGAAGCCTTGACCAAGGGGGAGAATGTGAAGATCTCCTCCTTCGGATCGTTCTTCGTGCGCTCCAAGGGCAAGCGGGTCGGCCGCAACCCCAAGACCGGTGAGGAAGTGCCCATAAACCCCCGCAAAGTCCTGGTTTTCCGCGCTTCCCATGTCCTGAAGGACCGGGTCAACAAGCCCGCCGAGGGAGGCGCTTCGTGAGCACCGTCCCGCGGCCGCGCTCCCGCGCCGCCCAAGCCCCGGCAGCTCCTGCCCAACGGCGGCTGGAGAAGTCTTCGACCGCGTTCCGCACCATCAGCGAGGTGGCGCAGGAGCTGGACGTGCCCCAGCATGTGCTGCGCTTCTGGGAAACCCGGTTCAGCCAGATCCGCCCCCTCAAACGCGGCGGCGGCCGCCGCTACTATCGGCCGGAGGATGTGGCGCTGCTCAAGGTCATCCGCGAACTGCTCTACAGCGAAGGCTACACGATCAAGGGCGTGCAAAAGTTGATGCGCGATGGCGCCCTGAAGGGCCGCCTGGCCCAGGACGGCCTGGCCGAGGAATCGGCGGCCGAGGAGCGGGTGGAGGCGCCCGCCGAGAAGCCGGCGCCGCGCACCGCCAAGGCCCGCCAGCCGCAGCCCGACCTGTTCACGGGCGGCGGCGTGGTCGGCGCCACCCGCGACCGCCTGCGCGCCCTGCTGACGGAGCTTGAGGGCCTGCGGGACAAACTGCGCGGCGCGATCGCGCGGTAGGGTCAGGTCCAGTTCCAGGGTTCACGTAGGGGCGGGCCCCCGGGTCCGGCCAAAGGCCGGCCCGAGGACAAGCTTCAAACCCGCCCTTTTCGTTTCAGGGCTTGGGCGTGGTTGGGACCGCTGGACATAGGCGGCAACCGGATTCCGAGCGATGGACCCCATGTCCAGCGGAAGACCCCGCGGGAGCAAACCGCCCGGCTGCGGGTTCATTTCATTGCCCCCCGCGGGACAGGCCGCTATAAAAGCCGCCCACCCCTGAGCAGCACGGTCGGAGCGTAGCGCAGCCTGGTAGCGCATCAGACTGGGGGTCTGGGGGTCGCTGGTTCAAATCCAGTCGCTCCGACCAATTCTCCCGAGGACGCCAAAAGGAACCAGCCGCCGGCCGCGAGCCATGCGCTGCGCGCATGGCTCGGAACGGGACCAACTCAACCCCATGGAAGGCGGAATCCGCGACAGAAAATTGCGGAGCTATGCACCTGGCGCATAGCTTCAAGGGCGTGCTGTCTTATGGGAATACAGACTTATCGCCGGACTCCCAGCGCGGGAGTCCGGCCAGCAAACCGATCCACAATGTCCAACATCGAGGCCGCGCGGCGAGCGGCGGATTTCCGATATGGGAACTCGACCGGGGTCGATCAAGGTAATTATTCCTGGTCGCTGGCATCCGCGAGCATGGAATGCCTTATTCCGACCGTTTAACCCGCGGCTGGACTCCGGAGAGTCTGCTGCGTGTAGATTGCCGGTCACGAAGTCCGTGAATCCACGACGATTTCCTGGCGACTTCTTCCATTGGGGAGGCGCCCACCAGCACAGGCTTGCCCCTTTTCGGGTTGACTTCATGTCCGCGGCAATAGGAGCGTTCCATCCGGGCCGGAGCGATCGGAGTGGGGGTGTTGCCGTGAAAGCGATCATGCTGGCAACTGGCTTGATTTCAATTTGGTCCGCCGGCGCCATTGCCCAGTCCACAATCAGCGACGATTTCAAATCGGGAGCGCTGGATTGGGGCCTTTGGTGCCCCTGCCAGGTCAACATGAGGGATGCGCCGTTGACGTATTCGGCCGATCCCGACCAGGCCGGCGACCAGTTTGTATCGATTATCGCGGACAAAGCGTCGCTTGGCGGGAATGTCTGCCGTTCGAGAAAGCCCGAGCTCGAATGCAGGCCGCCGGCCGGCACGCCCGAGTTCACGATGTTCATGTCTGGAGTGGGAGCCGAGGCAACCGCTTCGGAAGCGGATGCAGTCGCAGATTCACCCGAGTCGCTGGGTCCAAGCTTCATCCGGCCCCGGGAGATGCTGTCATTGGATAGCACATTGGGCACGCTGACGAAGCGGGCGGCGCAAAACCCCTACTGCGACGATGAAGCATTGCAGCATGTCCAGGCTGCGGGTGAAGAGGGCGAATGCATTCAGCGACAGGAGCTAAGGCCGCAGAGCCTCCATGCACACAGCATGACGATACCCTATCGCTATTCCATCCGATTTCGCATGCCTGATGTCATTGAAGATCAGAAGAATTCGATCCGCTGGGTCATCAGCCAATGGAAGCATGAACCGATCAGCGCTGCCTACGAAAAGGAGTTCGGTGAAGGATGGGGACCCAGTCCATTCCTGGCTCAGAGATTCGACAATGGCGTTCTCCACGTGACGATTCAAGATGAGCATTGCCGTTGCATGGTGGCGTCCGCGCCCCTTCCGAATGGCTCCAATCTTGTCTGGAAGGACGGCCCTGCCCAGTATTGCATATCGACCCGGCCCGAAGATCCGCCGAATTTTGCCTGCGTTGCGGATCTCCAGGTCGAGTACGGCCCTGATCCGGTGCTGACGTCACCGCGCGGCCGGTGGGTCGAAATGACCTATAGAGTCGAAGCGGGCCGCCTGGGACGCGCCATGGTCGAGATCCATCAGGGAGATGAGTTCATCGTCCGCGTTACCGGCAAGATCGGCTATGCGGTGGATCCCGGCCAGGACTCGGTCATAAAATTCAAGTTCGGCCCCTATCGCGACTACATGCCGTTTGTTCACACAATGGATGTCGATTGGCTTGATATCGCGCCGGCCGACTAGCGGCTCCCGGTTGCGGTGTTTGCAATGACCTGGTCTGCTCGATTGGCCGTTTTGCCGGCCAGGGAAATCTACAGCGCGCCCAGCGCGCGCAGGTAGCCGTCCATCAGATGATCGCGGACGGCCCGCGGCAGGGCGTCGATGACCAGCGCCGCGCCGGCATGTTCAGCGGGGAAGGACGGCATCCCGCCATTGCCGGAGTCCGGGCCGCCGCCGAGGAGCGACTTGATCGACCGCGGCGAGTCGCCGTCGCCGGGTTCGGCTCCCGGCGGCTGCAGCGCCTGGGGATCGAACCGGCGGCCCCGCGGGCAGGACAGGGCGCGGCCCACATGGCGGTAATCCAGATGGGCGATCGCCGGCGGAACGTGGGGCACGATATCGGCGCCATGGATCAGCCGGAACGTGCGCTGACCCAGGGTGGCGGCATCGGAGCTGATGGGCGCATTGTCGTAGGCCTGCGCCGCGGCGCCGGTGAACACGCGCGGCATGCCCAGGCTGTAGACGGCGCGGAGCTTGGCGGCAGCCTCGGGCATCTCCCCGCATAGCCGCGCCGCGGCCACCACCGAGAGCGCGCCGCCCAGGCTGTGGCCGGCGAAGTAGAGGTCGGTTGCCGCGGCGATGTGGGGCCGGAGCTGCTCCGCCCAGACCGCCTCGACCCCGGCCTCGAATCCTTCATGCACGCCTTCGTCCGCGCCGATCGTAAGATTCCGCACCCACTGCAGCAGATTCTCCGGTTCGGTGCCGGCGAAGGCGGCGATGGTTGCGTCACCGGCGCGCGCGACGTAGCCGTTGGTGGTGGAGATGGGCAGCACGCTGTTGAAATCGCCGGCGATGATGGTTTCAAGCCGCCAGCCCCAGCGGGCGAGGATGCGGGAGAACTTGGCCTCGTCGGCGGTTTCGTAGGCGAGCTGCGCGGACCAGGCGAGGGCGCGGGCGGTGGGAAGGTCAAGGCAACCGGCAGACGGCACCGGCCCAATCGGTGCGGTGGGAAACACATCCTCTCTGAATGCGGTAAACAGCCCCATGAATTCCCGGCCGCCGAACGAGACCTGACAAGCGTAACCGGCGCTTTCGCCATGAGCAAATCGACCGCGACAGGCTACATCAATCCAGCGATTGGACGGCGGACCCTTATCCCTGGGCGTGACATGCCGCGATTTCAACGAAGGCTTGGCGACGCCGAGCTACGACGCGAGCAGCCTTGCTATGTCGGTGGCGATGTCGACGAGAGCATCGACAATCCTTGCCGTTCTCTCGGCCGCCTTGCCGATCTCGTTAAGGCGATCAAGATCCTTCTTCAGGTCGCGATTGATCGACCTGAATGCGTTTGTCAGCCGCTGTACCTCGGACGTCTCGTTGAGGGCGCGAAGCGTGACGAACCCCAGCTCAATCTTCGCAGCCGCAATGGCAGATTGCGCCATCCGCTTTTCCTTGCGTTGCTTCGCCTCGGTCGCATTCAGCGGGCGATCCCATTCGATATCGTCGATGGCGTCGATCTGTTGCTGGATCTCCAGGTTCTTCATCGCCAGAAGGCCACGGGCCTTCTCTGCATTCTCCAGGACTTTATCGATATCGTTTGCCATGGTGATCACCCTTCCTCGGCATTGGCCGCGGCAAGCAGACCCATTACGATGCCCTCAAGCCGCTGTGCTTGCGTTTTGACGGCTTCCAGACTGGCGATGGCTTTGTCCCATGAAATCTCGTCGTCGTTCAGCGCTTTTGTCAGATCGCTGTGCGCTTTCGCCAATCCCGCAAAGACAGCTTCGGGATCCGCAGTGAGAACAGTGTCGTAGGCGCGGGCGGCCTGGAGCAAATTCGTCAAATTTGCGTCGGTGCGTGACTCGCGAAAGGCGTCAAGCCGGGTTCTGACCGTTTCCGCAAGGCTCTCTCTTGTAATCGAGTCGGCTTGTTCCATTGTCTTCGTGAACAGGCTAACGGAATCGGCGATGAGCGGGTCCGCATTCTGAGTCGCGGTACGAAGCGCATTCAGCTTCACGCTGTTGATGTATGCGCCGAAAGCCCATTTTATGGCCTCTCCCGCCGGTGTCGCGAAGCTGCCAAAGGACTTGTCTTGCCCCACCAGCTTGGCAAGATTGACCAGGTTGCCGTTTACCGAATCCACACTGCGTTCGACTCTCGCCGCCGTGTCCGCTGCGACGATGGCTTGCAGTCCATTCCCGTACTTTCGAATCTCATTCATGAGTGTTAGGATGTTCTGGATGGGTGGCTCGGGGTCTATGAGCTTTGGATTGGGATCATCCCTCTGCGCGAGGATCACGACGCGGCAGCGATTGGAATTGCCCTGACAATCGATGGTTTCCCCCTCCCGCATGAAGCGGACTCCGGGTGGCGTGGCCAACGCCTGTTCGCGACGGATCCTACCGACTTCCTTTACTGCGAGATTACTGTAGCCGGACAAGGCCGCATTCGCTGACGATGCCGCTTCCGAGAATGTCCGTATCGGCGGCTCATACTCCGCAACCGAACAAGCGGAGACTCCGAAGCCGAAGGCCAGCGCGGTAACTGCGCTGTACAGGCGGCTGAGTTGCGGAATGAATGTGAAAACCTGTCTCGACATTGGCTGCACTCCCCGAGCAATTGCCTAGCGAGAAACTCAGCGGGCAGATCCGGCGTGTTCGTCAGAGGGCCCATTGCCGATCGGAAGAACACGCCGAGGACCATGGGGATAAACGCCCATGCAGCGTTTATCAGGCGCCGGCAACCGTATATGTGACGAAAGTCACAGCCGCCATTTGCGATGACTGCGTTAGATAACGCTTCGTGCGCCCGCCGTTTGGAGACATCGGGCATTTCGCTTCGGTCACCGGCTTCGCGCGCCGGCTACACGAATCAGGGCGGGCGACATGATTGGGACTTGCGCGGGCACCGCCAGACAGGCCGCATCGGACCGGATAAGAATTCGCGGAATCCCGCTTGCAAAAAGCATAGGAGGACGGAAATGCGCCTAGGCGATATCGCACGAGGGCCAGTCAAGGTCGCAATGCCGGACATCGGACGTCACGTCGATCTGGCGCGGGACCTGCAGACCCGATTGAGCGAGTTCGGCCTGTTAGACCCGCCGGCCGATGGGGAGTTTGGCCCGGTTTCACGCTGGGCCTTGGATGCATTTCTCGATCGAAACAATCTGAAAGCGAAACTGAGCATCGATCGTCAGGTGGCCGAGCGACTGCTCCAAGCGAGTGCGGACTCGCTCTTTCCGCTCGAAGTGAAGGATGACCTCGCGGGGCGGCTGGTGCTTGCTATGCAATCCAAAGGCCACTCAATCATCCGGCATCCCGATTGCATCAATATCGTCTATGCCGAGGCAATGGATACGGATGGCAATCGTAACAGCAATACGCCGAACCGTTTCAATGACTCGCGCTTCACACTGCGGATCAACAAGGCCGGGCGTCCCGTTATTGCCGGAGCGTGGGACGCCACGACAGAGCCCGGCCGCTTCTGGACGGAGAATCCGATGAGTTCCAAGGGCGCCGCTCGCATCGCCTTTGGCCAGTACAAGGCCTGGTCAGTGGGTGTCCATAACGCGCGAAAAAAGACCGCACATGAGGCGCTCGTGCAAACGGCTCCTATCAAGGTGCATCGCGACCTTAACAAGGACTTCAACCGTACCGGCGACGCGTCCGATACAGGACTTTTCGGCGTCAATCAGCATTGGGGCTACGACAATGCCAAGGATGACATCGGCCGCGCCAGCGCGGGCTGTCTGGTTGGCCGGACAAAGGCCGGCCATCGCGAGTTCATGGCGATTGTGAAATCGGATCCGAGATTTGTCGTAAACAACAGCTTTCGATTCCTATCGACGATTATCAACGGAGCTGAAATCTAGGGGCTTGAGTCGAGGTTCCGGACGCGCTCCAGACCCTCTTCCGTATCGAGATTGGGTAAGATCCGCTTGCGATGCGGCGTCTTTGACTTTGCATGGCGAAACCGGACGCGGGCCGCCGGTCTGCTCCAGCCCTCCGCCCACCGCGATCACCTGGCCCGTGACGGACCCGCCGCATCCGATGCGAGATAGCCGGCCGACCCGGCCTTCCAGCAGCGTTCCGGCTACTCCGCCGCCAGGCCGCGCATGCCGTGCCGGTCCCGGGTCAGGGAGCGCGCGAGGTACTTGTAGAACTGCGCCACCGTGCCCTCGAAATGCGACAGCGGCCCGCGCCCGGTCTTGCGCGAGCGCATCGCCTTGGCGAGTTCGGTGGTGGCCAGGGAGTCTTCCCGGTTGACCCGCTCGATCATCTCGCGCCGGGCGCGGCCGAGTTCGGGGTCTTCGTTCACCAGGTCCCGCCACATCAGATAGCCGCCGAGGATCTTGGTCCGCTCCGGCCCGTCCGGGCGGAAGGAGAGCCAGTTGTTGGTCCCTGGCCGCATCGCCATGGTGAAGGCGGGGAAGACATAGACCATGTAGCCGCTGGTCAGTTCCTCCTCGGTCAGCCCGCGCAGGTCGCCCTTGGGATTCATCGGATGGGACGCGCCGCCGAGAAATTTCTCGCCCATGCGGCAACGCTCATGGGTGAAGCTGTCGTCGGTCTTGGGCGAGGCCGGGATGTAGGTGTTCCGCGCCGGCATTTGCACGCCCACCGTCTCCGCATGGAGCGCGATATGGTGGTAGTACTCCATGGAATTCTCCGCAGAGAGCTTCCAGTTGCCGTCCCACACCGCATCGTAGTGGAAAATCTCGGTCTGCTCGGCGATGCGGTAGTGGGCGACCGCCGCATCCATCGACGCCATGACCGGCGCCAGCGGCGCGGCCTCGTCGTCCAGATTGACGAACAGGAATCCCATCCAGCTGTCGAGCCGGTACGCCGGGAGGCTGCAGGCCTTCTTGTCGAATACGAGGCTTTGCTCCATATGGGGTGCGCCGATCAGATGGCCGTCGGTGCCGTAGGTCCAGGCATGGTAGGGGCAGGTGAAGCGCTTGGCGTTGCCCTTGTCCTGCACCACCGGCATGGCGCGGTGCCGGCAGACGGCGTTGAGCGCGCGGACCTTGCCATCGGTCCCGCGCACGACGATGACCGGCTCGCCCATGACGTCGATGCAGTAATAGTCGCCGGGGTCCGGCACATACTCGTCGCGCCCGACGCAGAGCCAGGATTTCTCGAAGATTTTCCGGATCTCCAGATCGTAAAGCTCCGCACTCGTATAGGCCTCGCGCGGCAGCGACAGGCAGGCGTTATCGGGCTTGCCCAGATAGGCATGGAGTTCGTCGAGCAGCGCATTCAGGTTCATGGTCATCGCTGGCCCCGTTGCATCGCAAGGGCGCCGATACTACCACAAACCGCAGCGTCTCCAATGGGGCAGCGGCGGGCCGGAATTGTTTCTCAAGACGGCTAACCGATGCCGCCGCTGACGGCGATCACCTGGCCGGTGATGTACGCCGCCGCGTCGCACGCCAGATACCCCACCAGCCCCGCCACTTCCTCCGGCTTGCCCGCCCGCTGCATCGGCACCAGGCGGTCGATCGCGGCGGCATCGAACGCGCGCATCGTGTCTTCGGTGTCGATGATGCCGGGCGCGACCACGTTCACGGTGACGCCGCGGGAGGCGACTTCCAATGCGAGCGACCTGGCCGCGCCATGCAGGCCGGCTTTGGCTGCGGCGTAGTTGGTCTGCCCGCGGTTGCCGACGATGCCGGAGATGGATGAGATGGCGATAACGCGGCCCCAGCGGGTGCGCATCATCGGCAGCAGCAGCGGGCGCGCCACGCTGAAGAAGCCGTTGAGCGAGACGTCGATCACGTCTTTCCAATGCTCCGGTTTCATGCCGGCCATCGGCGCGTCATGATGGGCGCCGGCGTTGCTGACCAGCACCTGGATCGGGCCGGCGGCGAGCAGGGCCTCGATTGCGCGCGCGGTGGCCGCCATGTCCGTGACATCGAAGGCGGCCGTCTCGGCGCTGCCGCCCGCCTCGCGGATCGCGGCGGCGACGGTTTCGGCTCGAGCGGGCCGGCTGCGGCCATGGACGATGACATGCAGGCCGTCGGCGGCGAGGCGTTGGCAGATCGCCGCGCCGATCGCGCCGCTGCCGCCGGTGACGAGGGCCCTTTTCATGGCGCTGGCCGGTCCTCCGTCCTCATTGAAACAGGAAGAACACGGCGGCGCGGCCTTCGATCAGGGTGCGCGCGCCCGATTGCAGGGTGAAGTGATAGGCGCAGGCCTTGCCCCAGCCGGTAAGCAGCCGGGCATGAACGGCGAGCGGCGCCGCGATGTCGTCAAGACGGTCGGCATGCAGCGCCAGTTCGCGCAGGCTGCCGAGCACGCCGCGCTTCGGCGTTTTGTCACCGATCAGGCGGCCATGGGCGGCCATCGCCTGGCCGGCGATCTCGATGCCGGCGATGGCCGGCAGCCTGCCGGCGCGGCGCAGCGGATTGCCGGGGTCGCGGTGAGAGTCGGTGCTGCCGGATATGAAATCGGCGCCCCAGTCGTCGATGCGATCCAACAGCACCATCGCGCCGCCATGGGGGATGATGGCGGCGATGCCGGCGCGGTCCAGGCTGCGGCGGTTCAGTTCAGGCATGCGACCTGCACCCTGAGCGTCGCGCCGGGCGAGCCGGGCAGGCGGATCTCCTGGGATTGCGTCCGTGCGATCATCTCCAGCAGCGGCAGGCCGTGCCCTGCCGGATTGCCGGACCAGAGCGGCGCCAGCGCTTCGGCCGAGGGCGGCGTGCCGCTCTCATTGCCCTGGGTGTCCCAGTCGAGATCCAGTCTGGCTTTGGAGTTCGCCGTCGGCGCCGGCGACAAAGCGAGGCCGATTCCCAGCGGCGCGACGAGAGGGTAGGCGGCGGCGAGCGGCTCCGGCAGCGGGTGATCGAAACAGACCATGAGCAGCGGCGTGTCGTCGGCGAGGCACTGGCACGCCGCCTTCAGCAGAGCTGCGGCAAAGCAGTGGCGCGCGGCGGAGATGCTGGTGGAAGCTTCCGGGCAGCCGGTGCCCAGCGCCCAGTAGAAGGCGGGCGCATTATGCACGGAATTGTGGAAGTCCGTGGGCGACACCGGCTTATCCGGCTTACCCAGGGCCGTCAGCAGCCGGTGGATCACCTGGCCGTCGCCGGCGGTATAGGCGAACACCGACGGCGTGGCCGCGGCATCGAAGCCGGCGGCCTGAATGGTTTCCTGCGCCACCTGCAGCGCCAGCCGCACCGTGTTGCTGCAGCGCCGCTGGTCCCGGGGCGGGATGATCGAGGGCGCGGCGATGGTCAGCGGTGCGGGCGCATAGCCGGCGCCACGGTTCAGCACGGTGCGGGCTTGGTCCCAGCCCTGAAGCCCGGGGCCGAGGATGCCGACGCCGTCGATCCAGACCGGCTGCATCACCGCCCCAGCACCAGGGCGCAGTTGCTGCCACCAAAGCCGAAGGAATTGGTGAGCACGGCGCCGACATCAGCCGGCTGGGTCCGCCGCACGAGCTGCATCTGGAATTCCGGATCGGGCTCAGTGAGGTTGAGATTGGCGGGGAGGAATTGCTGCTGCAGGCAAAGGACGGAGATCGCCACTTCGGTCATGCCGGCAGCACCCAGCGTGTGGCCGGTCCAGCCCTTAGTGGAGCTGGCAAGCTGGGCCGGGCCGAAGACCTTGGTCACGGCCACGTCTTCGGCGCGGTCGTTCGCCGGCGTGCCGGTGCCGTGCAGGTTGACGTAGTCGATATCAGCGGGCTCCAGCCCAGCACCGGCGAGGGCGCGGCGCATCGCAGTGATGGCGCCCAGCCCTTCCGGATGGGGGGCGGACATGTGATGGGCATCGCAGCTTTCGCCGCAACCCAGCAGTTTCGCTTCGGCGGAGTCGCCGGTTGCCCGTTCCAGCAGCGCAAAGCCGGCCGCCTCGCCGATCGACAGGCCGTCGCGGTCGGCGCTGTTGGGACGGCAGGGCCCGCGGGCCAGGAGCTGCAGGGAATTGAATCCGCAGAGCGACATCCAGCACAGGCTGTCGACCCCGCCGACCACGGCCGCATCGCAGGCGCCCACCAATATCAGCTGCCGCGCATCGGCGAAGACCTTGTTGCTGGAGGAGCAGGCCGTGGAGACGGTGTAGGCCGGTCCGCGCAGGCCGAGATAGTCGCGCACGAAGGTGGTGACGGAGAAATGCGACTGCGAGTATTCGAACTCGAAGGAAGGCCGCAAGCCCTCGGCCTCGGACTTGCGCTGGGCATAGGCGTGCTCGGCTTCCTGGATGCCCGATGAAGTGGTGCCGATGATGGTGGCGATGCGCCCGGCGCCGTAGCGGCCGATGGCGCGCCTGACCTGGCCCTCGAAATCGTCTGATTGCAGCGCCTGCTGCGCCAGGCGGTTGTTGCGGCAATCGTGGCGCTTGAGCGGGGGCGGCACCGGCGCCTGCTCCAGGCCGGGCACCATGCCGATGTAGCTGTCGAGCGCCAGCCCGTCGAAACTGCAGGGCGACAGGCCGGATCTCTGCGCGTGCAAGGCTTCGGCCGTCGCCGCCATGCCGCTGCCGATGGCGGAGACCAGCGTGATGGCGGCGATGTTCAGCGGCGCGGTCATCGGCCGGGTCCCGGCGCCGGGCAGATCACCATCGCGCTCAGCAGCGCCAGCGTGACGCCGATCGTGACGGTCAGGCCGATGCCCTGGAGGATGGGAGCGCTGGAGAAGATCATGAAGAAGAAAGCCAGGATGGTGGTTGCGGCGCAGATCAGCAGGGACTTTACGACCTGCCGCTGATCCTGCGCATTGGCGCTGTCATGACTCATGAAGAGAGCGTAGTCCAGCCCGATGCCGGCGACCAGCAGCAAGGCGGCGATGTGGAAGGGGGTAAGGGCGATGTCCAGGAGCGACAGGATCGCCGCTGTCAGCAGCAGCGCGATGCCGAGCGACAAGATGACGCGGAGCGCGCGCCGCAATTTGAGCGTCGCCGTCAGCAGCACCACCACCGCCAGCAGGCCGCCGGCCAGCCAGCGCAGGGATTCCCGGCGATAGGCGGCTATTATCTGCACCGACTCCGCCTGGAGATCGAGATAGTGGATGGCGGGATCGCCGATGGCGTTGATCGAGGTCTGGAGTTTGCCGGGATTCGTCACGCCGCTCAGCAACGTCAACGCCAGCCATTGGCCGCCGGCGCGTTCGGACAGCAGAGATTGCAGCTTGTCGCCAATCAGCGGGATAGGCGCGATGTCCGCGGGCGAGAGGGGCTTCGCCGTCTTTGCCACGGCAAGGTCACGCAGGAACGGCGCGAAGGTTGTGGGCTCGAATGGCAAGCCCTGCAGCGCGCGGTCGAGCGATTGCTGCAGCGTTGCGGTGTCCGGCAGCGTCTGCTGGCGGCGCTGCTGCTCGGCCGTGCCCGGCAGATAGCGTGACGGTGAATCGTAGGTAGAAATCGTGCCATCGCCGATCGCGCTGTCGAGCAGCTGTGATATCCGTCCGGACTTCTCCAGCACCGCCTGCGCGCTGTCGCCGGTGATCGCCACCAGCCGCCGCACATCCGGAGCGCCGAGATCGCCGCGCAGGCGGATGTCCAAGTCCAGCAGATCGCGGGGCAGCGGGTTCAGGCGGCTGAGGTCGTCGGAGAACAGCATCGCAGCGCCCGAGAACAGCCAGACGCCGCAGACGGCGGCCAGGGCGACCAGCGGCAGCCTGATCCAGCGCGCGGGTCCGGCGGGCAGCGGCGGGATACCCCCGAGGCCGCGCGGCACGAAGCCATCGAGCACCCAGGGCACCAGGTACCAGGTCGTCAGCATGGCGGCGGCGATGCCGGTGACCGCGAAAACGCCGAGCTGCGCCAGTCCGGGAAAGGACGACAGGGTCATCGGCAGGAAGGCGACGATGGCGGTGGCGCCGCTCATCAGCAGCGGCGCCGCGATCGATCGCCGCACCGACCAGGAGCTGCGATCGGCGTGCAGATGGGCGATCAGATGTACCGGATAGTCCGAGGTGACACCGATCAGCGTCATGCCGAAGGTAAGCGCGATGCCGTGCACCGAGCCGAACAGGAGTTGCACCACGGTAGCCCCGGCGATGCTGGCCGCCGCGGCGGGAAAGCCGATGACGATCAGCAGCACCGGCGAGCGGAGCGTGACATAGAGTAGGAGCAGCACGGCGATCGAGGCGCCGGCGCCGATCCAATAGGCCTCGCTCTGGATCGACTGGCTGATCCGGCGGGAGAAGACGGGCGGGCCGGTCATGCCAAGACGGGCGCCGCTGTCGCCGGCGAGCTTGGCAAAGGCGGCGGCGATTTCCGCCTGTGCGGCACCTTGAGCGGGCTCATCGTCGCCGGTGGCCGATGTCTCGGCGACGATGATGGCGGCGCTGTCGTCGCGGCTGAACCAGACGCCATGGAGGAAGTGAGGCTGGAAACCGCTCTGCCAGGCCTCGACCAGCGACAGGGTGCGGCCGGTGGGGTCGCGGGGCAGGAGATCGGCGGCGGCGAGACCGGCGAAGGTGCCGAGGTTGGCCAGGGCCTTCTCCAGCGATTGCCGCAGCGACGCCTCGGCGAACTCCTGTGGGATGGGCGGCGCGCCCAGCAGGTATCGATGCTCGACCAGGAAGGCGATTGCGCCTTCGTCCAGTTCATTCGCGCCGTTGGCGATGTGGCGGAAGCCGGGCAAGGGGTTGAGTTCAGCGGCGAGGCTCTTGCTCAACTCGGCCAGTTGCGGCGCCGGGGCGCCTTCCAGTGCGATGAGGATGAGGCGCGAGGCCGGCCCGCGGCGCACTTGTTCCATGGCGATCTGCGACGTCTCCGACAGCGCCGCCGGCTGAAAGAAACTGAGGTCGCGGCCGATAGAGATGGTGCGGAAGGTGAGGAAGGTCAGCGCGGTGAGAATCGCCGCGGCTATGGCGATGCGGATCGCGGTACGGCGCGTCATTCTTTCTCGCGGATCAACATCATCGAACTGTCGCCGTTCGCGAGCATGAGGACGATCTTCTCGATGCGACCCTGGGTCCCCTCGACATCGATGCTCGACACCTTGGCGCGGGCCCGTTCCTCCCGGGGCACGAGGGAGAGCCGCCAGACGCAACCGGAGTCGGTGAACATCTCATTCAATTCCTTGAAGGAGAGATCGAACGTGCTGCGCAGCTTAGCCTCATTGCCTGACAGCGTGTTCACGAGTGCTGCGAACAATGTAGATAGTAAGACTTGCGACTCGACGGCGATGTCTTTGCTTGAACCTGAGTCGCCGCTTGCGACCGTCAGCACGCCGTCCTGATAAATGAAGGACTCCGCTTTCGGCAACTCGACAATCATCTCCAGCCGGTCCGGCGCCTGATAGCGCAAGTGGCCGCCGGCCATGATCGGCTTGGTCACATAGTGCACTCGGCGCTGTTCGGTGTATCTCGCGTTGCTTTCAGTAATCGCCGCACGGGTGTGGAGGATGTCGGCAAGATCGCAGGACAAGGCGGAGGTGCTAGATAGGAGAGTCAATGCAGCAATCAGCAATGTAGCCAATCCGATTTGGTTGCGCCGCTGTCTCCCACAATTGTCATCTCCGCGAAAGCGGGGACCCAGGAGAAGCAGAGCGCCCTGCAGCCCCTGGGTGCCCACTTTCGCGGGGATGACACCGGGCGGCGGCTGAAATTGAGTGGATGTCATTCTAATCCGCCCAGAAATCGTAGAAGTTGAACCAGTTGTAGGGCGAGAGGCGGCAATAGTATTCGAGACGGTCGGCGTAGGCTTGCAGCCACTTTCTTACATCCGCTTCCGGCAGAGCGCGCGCAGGGCCTGCGGGCGTTTCGGGGCAGCGTTCGAAATGGATGCTGTAGCCGCGGTCCCGCCGCCTGAGGCCGACGAAAAGGATGACCGGCACCTTCAGCGTCATCGCCAGCATCAAGGGGCCTACGGGCAGCCGCGCCGGACGGCCGAAGAAGGAGACCTCCACCAGTTTGTCGTCGCGGATAGCGCGGTCGCCCAGCAAAGCGACGAAGCCGCCGCGGCGCACGAACTGGCCGGCGGCGATCAGGCTGGTGGGCGTGCCCAGGGCGATGACGCTGTCGCTGAATGTTGGGTCGACCGTCTCCAGGATGCGGTTGAACTTGCGGGACACGTCCACATCCATCATCGCCTTCACCGCCACCTTGTGCTCCGCCGCCAGGCAGCGCAGCACGTCGAAGCTGCCGAGATGGGCGCCGAGCAGGATGCAGCCCTGCTGCCGGTGCTTCCAGTCTTCGATCACGTCGAAGCCATGGACTTCCAGGTCGAAATCCCGGGAGCCGCGGGCCAGCACGAAAAAGCGATCGAGCAGCACGCTGGCATGGACGTGCAGGTGCCGGAAGAGATTGAGCCAACTCGGACGCCGCTGTAGGACGATGGTCAGGTATTCGGACGAGGCGCGCCGCGCTTCCGGGGCGAAAACCAGGAAGTAGAGACCGATGGGATAGAGCAGGGCGCGGCCCAGCGGCCGGCCGATGCGCAGGCTGAGGAAGACGATGATCCGGATCAGCAGCAGGCTGCCGCGGTCCGGCGGGCTTTCGGCCTTGTCAGTCATGAGCCGCGCCGTTCTGGAGCAGGGCGGTGAAGGTGAACGCGACCTCGCCGTCGATGATCGCCGAAACCGATGCCGCATCGGCCTTGACCTGCATGCTGAGCACGCAGGTCTTTCCGGGCCGCACCGGCCGGTTGAACTTGGCGGCGGATATAGCGCCCACGCGCCGTCCGGTGTTTGCTTGAAGGAACTCGATCGCATGATCCAGGAACACGGCGGCGGGCACGATGGGATCGCCGGGAAAATGCCCGGGCAGACTCGGATGATCCGCGCCGATGACGAAGCTGCCCTGTACCGGCATGGGCCGCTCAGTCGGCGCGCGCCGCCAGCGACCGCAGGCGGTCGATCGGCAGCTTGCCAGTGGCGTTGCGCGGCAACTCGGCGACCAGGATGATCTGCCGCGGCACGAAGGCGGGATCGATCCGCTGGCGCAGCTCCTTGCGGATTTCCGCCTCGGTCGTTCCCTTGGCGACCACCAGGGCGGTCAAGCGCTGAACTTCCGTGCCGTTGCCATTCTCCGGGGCAAAGACGATACCGTCCTCGACGCCGTTGATCTCCAGGAGGGTGCGGCTCAGTCCCGAGAGCGAAGTCTTCTTGCCCGCGATGTTGACGATATCGGCGGAGCGGCCCACGAGCTGGAAGCGGTCGGGTCCCGACATCTCGATCACATCGGCCAGCGGCACCGGCCGCTCCAGGAAACCGGCGTGCACAAAGTGGCGCCCGCCCTCCGGCCGTAATTGCATGTCGTCCCTGACCTGCCACTCCGAATCCACCGACGGCCGGCGGGTTGCGACAAATCCGGATTCCGTGCAGCCGTAGATTTCGAGGATTTGGGCGCCAAGCCGCTGTTCGGTCCGCTGCACAAGGTCGAGGGACAGCGGCGCTGTGGCGCACATGATGACGTCGACGGGCGGAAATTTCGTCGATGACAACACGAGGGCGCGCAGATGCACCGGCGTGGTCACCAGGCAGCGGGGCGATGGCGTTTTCGCCAGCGCCGCGCGGACGTCGGCGGGAAACAGCGGCCGGCTCGTTTCAACTGCCGAACCGCTGAACAATTGCGGCGCAATCGTTGTTTCATAGCCATAACTGTGCCCGGACGGCACTGTGGCGATCACCGACATGGCGTCGCCGGCGCACCATCCGGTTCGCGCCGCAAGAGCATCCGCCCCGGCGATCAGCGCTTTCCAGGATTTCAGCGTCGCCTGCGGCGTGCCCGTGCTCCCGGAACTGAAGGCGTGGATGACGATGCGCTCGGGGTCGACATCCGGCACTTCGGCATGGCCGGCCGAATTGCCACCGGAACGATTCAAGGCGTGGATGCGCATCCCGGTAACCGGGGCGGCGCCGTCATGGATCACATAAGGCGATGGGTAGGCAGAGGCGAGCGATTCAAGGGAACCGGCCGACGGGCTGCCGGGAAACAAGCTGGTCTGGCCGCGGATGATAGCGGCGGCGAAAGCCACCAGGAAATTGTAACGGTCCTCGCAGATATTGACGGCGAAGCCGCCATCGGGGAGCGCCGCGGCGCTGGCGAGCGCATCGGCCAGATACTCAGCTTGCGTGATCGCCGCGCCCTTGCGGATCGCGATCACCCGGTCTGCCCGAAAGCCGCGAATGAGTTCAACCATTTCGGATATTGTCGCCCTGCGGCTCTGGGGCCGCTTGCGGCGGCCAGGCCTGGGGATGGAACATCAGCGACAGCGTGCGCAGGGGCGAGGTGCATTCCGCCGCACCGTAGCGGTAGGCGCGGTAGACATGCTCGCCCACAAAAAGCACCACAGTCAGCGCCGGCAGCAGAACGAACGCGATCCAAGACCATAACTCGACGTTACCGGATATGGCGGCCGCCAATGACACGAGCGTCCCCGCCGCAAACAGCATCGTCCAGAGCATCGTCAGCTGCCGCGTATAGCCGATGAATTTCGGCTCGACATGGCCGACATCGAGGCGCCGGAATCGGGTGATCAGCGGCTCCTTCCCCGGCAGCAGTGTGTGCCCGAAAATGTAGAGCATTGCCAGATTGGCCAGAACCGACGGCGCCAGGAGCAAGGCGATCGCCGACGCATAGCCCTGCCAGATCGCCGCCAACGCCGCCATCAGCAGCATGATCGCGGCGAACCAGGCGATGCGCCTGGCGTAGCTGGCGCCCTGACCCCAATCCAGCGCTAGGTTGATGATCCCATAGCCAAGGCCGACGACAACGGCGGCGGCGGGCGCCTGCTTCACGATGGCAATGTGGATGGCCAGAAAGCTGACGACGGCAAAGAGGATGCGGCCTTCCGGCCGGCGGCGCCACATGGCTACTTCCGCCGGTGCTTGTCGATGAATTCCGTGAGCGCACTCAGCGAAGCAAAGATTCTGGGCGTCTCCGGATTGTCGGCCTCGATCTCGATGCCGTAGCGGCGCGAGATTTCCATGGCAAGTTCCAGCGCATCGATCGAGTCCAGGCCGAGACCGTCGCCGAACAGCGGCGCATCGGCCGCAATCGTCTCGGGCGCAATTTCAAGATTCAGCGCGGAAACGATCAGTTCCGCGATCTCGGCAGGGGAGGTCTTGATGGTTTCTGTCGTCATGTGGTCCTGTTACTCGGCCGCTGTCTCGGCGGTCTTGAAAACCTGGATATGCCTGCGCCAGTCGCGCGATTGCCGCCAGGTCTGAAGGGTGAAGAGGTAGTAGACGGCCTTGAACGCCGTGATCCGGAGCAAGCGGGACAGCGTCATCGTCGTATCGCCGGAAAGAATGGATATGGCCGCGGATTTCAGCCGGTGCGGATTTGTGCGGGTCGTGATTATGCGATTCATCGCCGGGCTGGTGAACCTATAGATGAACCAGCTGTACATGCGCAACCACCGGCGGACGCGCCGCTGATGCTCGGCCAGGCGGCGCTGGCGGCTCGACGGATCCCGCAGGCAGGCGGTGATGGTTTCGGCGCCCGAACGCGCGCCCGACATCGCCAAGAAAACGCCGGTCGAGAACACGGGGTCGATGAAAGCGTAGGCGTCGCCGATCAACAGGTAGTTCATGCCATACATCTGCTTTGAATCATAGGAGAAGTTGCCGGCCGTCATGACGTCGGAAACCAAAGTTGCGCCGCGCATCCGGTCGGCGAACTCCGGGCATAGCGCCAGCGTATCCATGAGAAACTGCTTGATCGGCACTTTGCGGGACTTCAGATAAGCGGGACGGCAGACCGCGCCGATGCTCATGATGTTGCCGCGCAAGGGAATGAACCAGTACCAGCCATGCTTGAAGAAATACATGCTGATGTTCCCGGCCTCGTCGCCTTGGCGGAAGGTCACATTCTCGAAATGCGCGAAGATCGCCGCGCTCTCATGTTTGGGATTCTTGACCTTGAGGTCGAAGCGATTGCCGAGGAAGGTATCTCGGCCCGAGGCGTCGACCAGGAAGCGGGTCTCCCAGGTCTTGGTTTCGCCTTTGTCGTTCCGGCTCTCGACAATAGCCTTCTCGCCGCCTTCGAAGCGGATGGAATTGGCCTTCGTGCGTTCGTGGACGACGACTCCGGCTTTCTGGGCGTGGCGCAGCAGCACTTCGTCGAACTCCGCCCGCTTGACCTGATAGGCTGTGGGCGGCGACGGATCCAGCGCCTTGGAGAAATCCGCGATGACATGGGCCGACTCGCCCGGCAGCGTGAAATCGGCGCCGCGCTTGAGGACGCCGATGTTCCTGATCTTTTCGGCGACACCGAGCTCGTCGAAGATCGGCAGATTGCGCGGCAGCAGCGACTCGCCAATATGGAATCGGGGATGCTGGTCCTTTTCGAGCAGGACCACGTTCCAACCTTCCCGGCGGAGATAGGTCGAAACCGTCGATCCCGCCGGACCACCGCCAATCACCAGGACGTCGCAGGTTTCAGGCTGCTGCATTGCATTTTTCGTTCGTCGGGTGTTTTAGCAGAACGGTGGCCGGGCCGATGCCCGACCGATCGACTTGAAGTGCACATTCTAACTTAATAATACCGGAAATCAGCCAATTATTCCACGGCGACAGGAATCCCCGATTATAGTATGTTAAAATTGATTGTTGCGCGACTCGTCGACCAAGGGCATGGCTTATGATTCGGTCTGAAATCCTCGAGCTGCTGCGCCTGCGTGGGGCCGAGCAGCAGGAGCTATTCGAGCAGGCACGCCAAGCCCGACGCGACCATTTCGGGGATGCCGCCGTCATGCGCGGTGTCATCGAGGTCGCCAGCGCCTGTGTGCAGAACTGTACCTATTGCCCGATGCGGCTCGACAACAGGATGCCGCGCTACATCTACCGCAGTGAACGGATCGTGGAACTCGCCGCGCATGTCCACCGCGCCGGCATCCGAACCGTTTCGCTGCAGGCCGGCGATGTCCCGCGGACGACGCAGACGGTGGGAGAGGCAATACCGGAAGTTCGCCGGATCTTCGCCGGCGATGTGGATATCCTGCTGGTGCTCGGCGACAAGCCCCGGGACGACTATGCCTATCTGCGGGAGCGGGGGGCGACCAGCTACATCCTGAAGCACGAGACCGCGGACCCCGCGCTCCATCTGCAGCACCGGTTCTACCCGTTGGAAGAGCGAATGGCGCATCTGGAAGACCTGATGTCCCTGGGCTATCGCGTGGGGACGGGAACGATCGTCGGCCTGCCGGGACAGACGCTGGAGATGCTGGCGGACGATATCCTGCTGGCCCGGTCGCTGGGCGTGCATATGTGCAGCGCCTCGCCCTTCGTTCCGGCTTCGGGAACGCCGCTGGCGGATGCCGACCCTGGCGACGTGGACCTGACGCTGAATACCCTGGCGGTCATGCGCCTGGCGATGCCGGCGGCGCTGATCCCCAGCGTCAGTGCGCTGCAGAAGCAGGCGCCGGGCGCCCAGGCCCTGGGGTTCGCTGCCGGCGCCAACGTTATCACCGTGAACTTCACGCCCGTGCGGGATCAGGGCAGCTATCCGATCTATGGCGCCGACCGGTTTGTGGTCGGCCAGACCTATGCCGCGCAGGTTCTGGCGGCGGCAGGACTGAAATCGGGACATGCGTGAATCCTAAGACCGGCGGTCCCGCTCCCGCAGCGACCGGAACAGCGCGACCGGATCCATCCCCCGGGGTATCAGCTTGCCAGCCACCATCTTGGTGATACGGCCGATGTCCCGCACCGGGTGAAAGCGGGTCTGGTGCCAGTGGTTTTCCGGATAGTGGATGGTGATCCGGACATAGGTCACGCCGTGGCCGGCGCGCGCGGCGTTAATCAGGAACTCGCTCTCGAAGACGAAGCCGTGTTTGGGGCCATGGCGGGCATC
Source organism: Dongiaceae bacterium (assembly GCA_046154965.1). Classification (GTDB taxonomy): domain Bacteria; phylum Pseudomonadota; class Alphaproteobacteria; order Dongiales; family Dongiaceae; genus DATKFM01. Next base: position 67,559 of record JBJXDY010000112.1, read on the forward strand.
GATCGTCTTCAAGAGATGGCGCGGATAGAGCCGGAAGCCCGATTGCGTGTCTTCCAGATACACGCCGCTGGCCCAGGAGATCCAGAAATTGGCGAAGCGGTTGGCGCAATAGCGCACGATGGGGATTTCCGGCTTGTTCCAGAGCCGGGAGCCGACGATCACATGTTCAGGGTGCGCCTCGAAGGCCTCCAGGAAGAGCGGAATTTCTTCCGGGCGATGCTGGCTGTCGCCATCCAGCGTGACGACCGCATCGGCGCCGTGGCGCAACGCATAACCAAATCCGTTCGCCAGCGCGCTGGCCTTGCCGAGATTCCGTTCATGGCGAATCAGCGTCACCGGCAGATCCTTGATCAGATCGGCGGTGCCGTCGGTGGAGCCATCGTCCACAACGATGACATCGGCCACGTGGCGCAGGGTACGCTGGACCACGTCGCGAATCGTCGTGACCTCATTGTACGCAGGTATCAGCGCATACAATTGCATGACAGAACGGCCCCCGGGTGAATATTGCGGATATACTGCACGCCTTGGAGTGGGGATCAAGTGCGGCGCAACGCGCGGCGCCAGCGGCCGGTAAATGCCGCAAACTTTACGCTAGTTCGCCTCTTCGACGATCATCTCCCGCGGCAGCAGCTGCCAGGCGGCGATGAGGCACATGAGCGTGGTCAGCGCCAGCACCAGAGTGACCAGGGCATTGACGTCGGGCGGGAATCCCAGCCGCGTCATCGCCCACAACAGCACCGGCAGAGTGCTGTCCGGCCCGGTAACGAGAATCGTTATCATCGTCTCGTCGAAAGATAGGGCGAAGCAGAGAACAGCGGCGCCGATCAGCGCGCCCCGCAAGGAGGGCAGCAGGATATAGCGGAAGGTCTGCCAGTTGGTGGCGCCGAGATCGTAGGAGGCCTCGATGATGCCCGGCTCGAGGGATTGCAGCCGCACGACGATGGTCCGGTAGGCCAATGTCAGGATGAAGACGGTATGGCCGATGGCGATGGTGATCAGCGACCGGTCAAAATCGATTTCGCGGAAGAACACCAGCAGGGAGAGGCCGGTCACCATCGGCGGCATCAGGAACGGCAGGAAGACGACGAACTGCATGATCTCCCGGCCGGCCGAGCGGCCGCTGCAGTAATGCAGCGCCATGATCATGCCGATGGCCAATGACAGGACGACCGCGGCCGCGCCCACCGCCAGGGTGTTGGTCACGGCCTCCAGGATCGTCTCGTTGCGCGCCAGCGCGGCATAGGATTCCAGCGACGGCTGGCCCCAGAGGATCGTACCGTGATCCAGCGTGAACAGCGACGAGACGATCGGCACCAGCAGAGGGCCGTAGAGCAAAAGAAACACCAGCGCGGTGATCACTCCAAGGCCGGCCAAGGCGCCCCGCGTCAGGGTCATGTGCGGCCCCGCGTACGGTCGAACCTCGCACCGAGCGCGATGACGGGGATCACCAGCAGGGCGAGGATGGCCGAGAGGGCCGCGCCGAACGGCCAATTGAAGGCGGTGCCGAACTGGCTGTAGATGATGCGCCCGAAGGTGAAGCCGCTCTGTCCGCCCACCATCTGCGGCGTCAGGAAGTCGCCGATCGCCAGCACGAAGACGAAGGTAAGCGCCGAGATCACGCCCGGCAGGCTCATCGGCAGGATGATACGCGCGAAGGTCTGCAGCCGCGACGCGCCGAGATCGACCGAAGCTTCCAGCAGGTTGCGCGGAATGCGCTCCAGCGACAGGAAGATCGGCAGCACGGCGAAGGGGATCAGCAGGACGGTCAGCGCCAGCAGGACGGCGTTCAGATTGAACACGAAGAACTTGAGCGGCTCGTCGATGAGGCCGAGCCAGAGCAGCGTCTTGTTGAGCAGGCCGTTGCCGCCGAGGATGTTGCGGATGGCGTAGATCTTGATGACGTAACTCATCAACAGCGGCACCAGCACCAGGATCAGCAAAGCGTAGCGCAGGCGGCCGCGCAGACTGGCCAGCAGGAAGGCGACGGGATAGCCGAAGATGACTGTCAGGATGGCGACGCCGATGCACAGCAGGCAGGTCTTGAGCATCACCGGAATGAAGATCGCGTCGACGAAGAAGCGCTGATAGTTAAACAGCGTCAGGTCGTAGTGCATGACGCCGCCATCGACCCGGAAAAAGCTGTAGAGCAAGAAACCGGCGAAGGGCGCGACGATGAAGAAGAGCGGAAGGCCATAGGCGATCAGCGGCAGGAGCAGCCCGGACGCGTCCCGCCGCTTTTGCGAAGTCAGCAACATCCGCCGCCGCCCCGCTCAATGGAATCCGGGCCGGTCCCGAAGGGGAACCGGCCCGGCGAGCGACGCCCGCTTACGGCGCGGTCTTGATCTCGTTCCACAAATCCGACCGCTTGGTCGGGTCCTCGACGAACTGCAGCCAGACCAGCTTGTCGCCGGCGCCGGCGCTGCCGGTTTCCACGGCCGAGTTGCCGAAGCCCGTGCGCTCGGAGAGCTGCTGGCTGATCTTCTTCTGGATGACGAAGTTGACCCACGCTTCCGCCAGATCCTTGTCCTGCACGCCGCTGGTCATGGCCCAGGTGTCGAGCCAGGCCAAAGCGCCTTCCTTGGCATTGACATAGCCGATATTGGCGCCGGCATCGAGCATGGCCTTGACCTGCTGCTGGCCGTAGTTGGCCCAGATCAGCGCCACGTCGTTGTCCTTGAAGAGCTGCAAGGCCTCGTCTGGCGTGGTGTAGAAGCTCAGGACATTCGCTTTCAGCGTGATTAGCTTGTCCTTCACCTTGGCCATATCGTCGTCCGAAAGATGGAACGGGTCGGCGATGCCCAAGGTGAGGGCGGTAAAGGAGAAATTATGCTCGCCATTGTCATAGGCCAGCACCTTTCCCTGATACTTCGGATCCCACAGCACATCCATCGAACTGGGCGGTGGGTTTACCTTATCCTTGTCATAGATGATGCCGATGGAATCGAAGGCGAAGGGGATGGCGTAGATATTGCCGTCGCGCATGACGCCCTCGACCTTCGAGAGGTCGCGGAAGCGTTCGAGCACCTCCTTCTGGTTCGGTAGCTTGTCCATGTCGTAGGCCGTGGTCAGCCCGGCGTCGATGTAACGCTGGAGCTGCGCGGTATTGACGGCGAAGAGATCAAAATCCTTGCCCTCGCTGCCCTTGATCTTGGCCCAGATCTCGTCGTCGGTGCCGATGAACACCACCTTCACCGTGGCGCCGGACTCCGTCTCGAATTCCTTCACCCAATCGTCATCGGCGTAGCCTTGCCAGGCCAGCACCCGCAATTCCTTGGCCTGGGATTGCACCGTGCCCGCCAGCAATATCGGCGCGGCCAGCGCCAGGCCGAGTATCACTCGTCGCGTCAGTTTCGTATGCATGTTGAAGCTCTCCCTCTTTTCTAGGTTTTGCCGTGGAGGTTCATAGGGCCCGGACGGTCACCAGGCCTTCGTCTTTCACCGTTTCCATCCGATTGCGCAGCGGCTTGCCGAAGACCGGCGCCACGATCTCGAATTCATCGCCCGGCTGGGTCTTCACGCCGGAGGCATAGCTCAGCACCGCCGCGCCGAAGAAATAGGCGTGCAGATCGCCCGGCCGCCGGAACATGCCGTACTTGAAATGGTGATGTTCCAGATTGGCAACTGAGTGGGACATGTGGGCTTCGCCCGAGAGGAAATCATCCTCCCACAGCGTCTTGCCGTCGCGGATCACCCGGGTCTTGCCGCGGATATCCTGAGGCAGCTCGCCCAGCAGCAGCTCCGGCCCGATCGAACAGGCGCGCAGCTTGGAGTGAGCGGTGAACAGATAGTTCTGCGCCTCCGTCACGTGATCGGAGAACTCGTTGCCGAGGGTGAAGCCGATGCGGAACGGCGCGCCGGTCTTGTCGAGGATGTAGATGCCCACCACCTCCGGCTCTTCCGCGCCGGCCAGCGCGAAGGCGGGGCTGGGCAGCGGCGCGCCCGGCGGCACGACGCACTGGCTGGTGCCCTTGAAGAACCATTCGGGCTGCACGCCGATCTGCCCCTTGGCCGGCTTGCCGCCCTCGATCCCCATGCGGAAGATCTTCATGGAGTCGGATTCCGGCGCGTTGGAGCCGTGGGTGACCGTGTGCATCTTGTTGCGCGCGGCAGCACTGCCGGTGTGGGTGAGGCCGGTGCCGGTGATGAGGAACCGCGCCGGCTCGGGATGATCGATCGGCGGCAGGACTTGGCCGGCTTTCAGCAATGCCGCATAGTCGACGCGGTCGCCTTTTGCCAGCTCGGTCGCCAGCGCCGCAAGCCCGGTGCCGCGATCCAGCGCCATGTTGGCGAGATCGTAGACCGTGGCGACGCCGTTGAGCGTGAGGGCGTGATCGCCGTCGGCCTCCACCAGGCCGACCCTGCGCTGCCCCTTGTCGTCGCGAAACTGAATGATCCGCAAGTCCGCCTCCGTTCCGTTAGACCCATCCGCCATCGACGATGAAGTTCTGCGAGCTGCACATTCGGCTGTCGTCGGCGGCCAGGAACAGCACCATGCGCGCGATGTCGGCGGGATAGAGCCGGTCCTGCAGGCATTGCCGCTCTTCAATCTGTTTCTCGCCCTCCGGCGTCAGCCAGAGCTTGACCTGACGCTCGGTCATGACCCAGCCGGGGAGCAGGCAGTTCACCCGTATCTTCTCAGGTCCCAGCTCCCGTGCAAGCGCGCGGGTCATGCCGGTGATCGCCGCCTTGGACGTTACATAGGCGGGACAGTCGCCGTCGCCCACTAGCCAGGTGATGGAGCCGAAATTGATGATCGAGCCGCCGCCGGCGTCGCGCATCTGCGGCCGCACCGCCTGCGCGGCGAAGAACTGGTGGCGTAGATTGACCTGCATGCGCTCGTCCCAATACTCGACGGTCACGTCTTGCGTCGCATGCCGGTCGTCATTGCCGGCGTTGTTGACGAGCACGCGGATGGGGCCGTTCTTCTTCTGTGTCTCGACGACGGCGGCGCGCAACTGCTCGATGTCGCGCAGGTCGCACTTGATGTAGCCGGGCGTTTTCCGGCCCTTGGCGGCGATGCTGTCGGCGAGCCGGCGGGACGCGTCCTCGGCGATATCGACAAAAGTCACCTGCGCACCCTGGGCGCAGAAATGTTCCACCAGGCTCCGGCCGATGCCGCTGCCGCCGCCGGTGATGAACACCACGCGGTCTCGCAGGCTGGGGTAGGTGGCGGGGTTGTCGATCGCGCCTTTCATGGTCAGTTCAATGGGAATGGCGGGGGACTTCGGCGCCGCGGCCGCCAACCAGAAAATCCAGGTCGCAGCCTTTGTCCGCCTGCAGCACATGATCTATATAGAGCCGCTGATAGCCGGTCTTCATGCCGACCTTCGGCGGCGTCCAGCTGCCGCGGCGGCGCTCGAGCTCGCTATCGGGCACGTCAAGATGCAGGCGGCGGCCGCGCACATCCAGTTCGATCATGTCGCCGCTCCGCACCAGCGCCAGCGTGCCGCCCGCGGCGGCCTCGGGCGCGGTGTGCAGCACGACGGTGCCGAAGGCCGTGCCGCTCATGCGGGCATCGGAGATGCGCACCATATCGCTGACGCCTTTTTTCAACAGCTTGGCGGGCAGGGCCATGTTGCCCACTTCGGCCATGCCGGGATAGCCCTTGGGGCCGCAGTTCTTCAGCACCATCACGCTGGTCTCGTCGATATCGAGCGTGGGATCGTCGACCCGGCGGTGATAGTCCTCGATATCCTCGAACACCACGGCGCGGCCGCGATGCTGCATCAGGGCGGGCGTCGCCGCCGACGGCTTGATGACCGCACCCTTGGGCGCCAGGTTGCCGCGCAGCACGGCGATGCCGCCTTGGGCGGTGAGCGGATTGTCCAGGGGCCGTATCACCTCCGCATTGTGGGTCGGCGCTTCGCGGACGATGTCGGCGATGCTGTGACCGGCCACCGTCATTGCGTCGCCATGGAGCCGGCCCGATTCCAGCAGCGCGCGCATGACGGCCGGCAGCCCGCCGGCATAGTAGAAATCCTCCATCAGGAAGCGGCCCGACGGCATGAGATCGACGATGGTGGGCACGTCGCGGCCGAGCCGGTCCCAATCCTCCAGCGTCAATTCGATGCCCAGCCGGCCGGCGATGGCGATCAGATGGATCACCGCATTGGTCGACCCGCCAATGGCGCCATTGACCCGGATGGCGTTCTCGAAGGCCTGCCGCGTCAGGATGTGGGACATGCGCACATCCTCGCGCACGAGATCGACGATGCGGCGCCCCGCCAGATGGGCCAGCACGTTGCGCCGGGAATCGACGGCGGGAATCGCCGCATTGTCAGGCATGCCGATGCCCAGCGCCTCGACCATGCTGGCCATGGTGGAGGCGGTGCCCATGGTCATGCAGCTCCCGGCGGAGCGACTCTGCCCCTGTTCGGCGGCCATGAAATCAGCCAGTGGCATCGTGCCGGCTTTGACGTCGGCGAAGAACTTCCAGACATGGGTGCCCGAGCCGATGGACTGGCCGCGGAAGTTGCCGTTGAGCATCGGCCCGCCGGAGACGGCGATGGCCGGCAGGTCGCAGCTGGCCGCGCCCATCAGCAGGGCTGGCGTGGTCTTGTCGCAGCCCACCAGCAGGATCACCCCATCCATCGGATTGCCGCGGATGGTCTCCTCCACATCCATGCTCGCGAGATTGCGGAACAGCATGGCGGTGGGGCGCAAGTTGGATTCACCCAACGACATCACCGGCATCTCGAACGGCACGCCGCCGGCCTCGTACACGCCGCGCTTCACATGGTCGGCCACTGCGCGCAGATGCGCATTGCAGGGAGTCATTTCCGACCATGTGTTGCAGATGCCGATCACCGGCCGGCCGTCGAAGACGTCCGCCGGCAGGCCCTGATTCTTCATCCAGCTGCGATGCATGAACGCATTCATGCCGCTGCCGCCGAACCACTCCTGTGACCGGAGTTTTCGCTTGCCGCTGGTCATTTCTCTCCCGGCGTTGTGTTCGGTATAGCCAAACGATGTTCGCTATTGCTATATTTTCCCCAGAGGGCGGCAGGGAGTCAATCGGCATGACGGAATTGCCTAGCGCAGCGGAAGAATACGGCAGCCGCCCGCTGACCGGTGCCCGCTACAAGGTGAAGAGCCTGGGCCGCGCCCTGGACCTGCTGGATGTCCTGGCGGGCCGCGGCGGCAGCGGCATGAGCCTCACCGAACTCGCCCGCGCGCTCGATATCTCCAAGCCCACGGCCTACGCCATTCTGCAAACCTATCTGGCGCGCGGCCTGATCAGCGATACCGGCGCGGGCAATCAGCGCCGCTACCGGCTGGGCCTGGCGCTCGCCAAACTGGGCGACGTGGCGATTGGCAGCTTCGGGCTCGTGGATGCAGCGATGGAAGAGCTACGGCGCCTGACCGAGGAGCTGCAGATGACATCGCGTGTCGCGATCCTCGACGACGGCCATGCGGTGGTGGTGGGCCGCATCGACGGGCCGGGCGCGGTGCGGTTCGATGCGGCGCTAGGCCGGCGCGAGCTACCGCACTGCTCGGCAGTCGGCAAAGCGCTGCTGGCCCAGATGTCGCGGGCGGACGCGAAAGCCATCCTCCTGCGCCTGGGCATGCCGCGCCGGACCGCGCATACCATTACGTCGCCGAACGTTCTGCTGCGGGATCTCGACCTGGTGCGGCGGGACGGCTTCGCCGTCGACGATGAGGAAGACACCGAGGGCGTCGCCTGCGTTGCCGCCTGCGTGTTCGACCGCGGCGGCAAAGCGGCGGGTGCCGTCAGCGTGACCGGCCTGAAGCCGCGGGATTGGCCGCGCCGCAAGCCGGCGATCGCCCAGGCTGTGAAGCGCTGCGCTGAACGCATCTCGATCAGGCTGGGGGCGCCGCTGCCGGCAGGATGAACGGCGTCTACGGGCTCGGCGGCGGTTTGCCGATGGTATCCAGGCATTCTTTGCTGATGGGACTGCCGGGCGAAGTCTCTACATCGCGGCATTCGTCATTGCGCGGCAGCCCGACGGCCACGCCGACTTCGCAGCCGGCGAGCAGCAGAGCGATCAGGATCAGGGCGCCGAGCGCCAAGCGCGGCGAAAGGACCGAACGGGCATAGGGTCTTGCTGCCCATGGTTCTGCCGGTCTGCAGGACGTCTTATTCCGCAGCTCCCGCTCGTCCGGACGCGGATGTTCAAGGACTGTCGGCTCCAGCAATTGCTTTCAAGCCTTTCGCCAGCGTTGCCCGAGAATGCTGCCCAGGCGCAGCGAGCTCGATCCTAGGAGCGCCACTCGCGGTGTGCAATTGGGACCTGCGCGCCCCCTATTGATGTTGGCGCAAACAGCCCTATCTAGAGGCAGTCATTGCGAAAGAGGGAGTGGAGCGTGATCGACCCAAAGGTTCTGCTTGAGCAATTTCTGGGCAAGAACGCCGGCGGCGATGTCCTGCAAAAGGGCAAGGAGATGGCCGCCAGCAAGGGCGGCACGCTGGCGATCGGTGCGGCGGCCGGCGGGCTGCTGACGGTGCTTCTCGGGTCCAAGAATGTGCGCAAGCTCGGCGGTGCGGCGCTTGGCTATGGCGGTGCGGCGGTGCTGGGCGGTCTCGCCTACAAGGCCTGGCAAGAATATCAGCGCAGGAGCGGCGCCCCGGCGTCTGCGCCGCCGTCCGGCGAGCCGCCGCGGATGCTGCCCGCGCCGGCGGAAAAGGCCTTCGATCTCAGCAGCAACACCGCCGCCGACGGTTCGGATTTCCGCCTGGCGATTCTGCGGGCCATGATTGCCGCGGCAAAGGCCGACGGCCACGTTGATGCCGAGGAGCAGGAGCGGATCTTCGCGCGTGTCGAAGAGGCGGGGATGAGCGCCGAAGAGAAGGGCTTTGTCTTCGACGAATTGCGCAAGCCGCTGGATCTCGATGCCATCGCCGCGCTGGCCGCCAATGAAGCCCAGGCCAGCGAGGTATGGCTGGCGTCCCGCCTTGCGGTGGATCCCGACGACATCAGGGAGAAGGCATATCTGGATGCGCTCGGGGCAAGGCTCAAGCTGCCTGCGGATCTTATCCGGCAGTTGGAAGAGCAGATACGCTCGGCCGTGACCGCCTGAAACCGGGGCCAGGCCGCAAGCCTGCGGTGCGCTACTGCTTGATGATCGCGGCCCGGCCGGCATCGGTCAGCTTGCAGACCAGCCAATCGGGCTTCAGCGGGTTGGTGAACCAGGGCTCGGCCCAGCCTTGCTCGATACAGCTTTTGACCGTCCGTTCGCTGATGCGCTGTCCCCATTCGTCGAACAGCGGCAGCTTGCCTCCCGGCTGATCCAGACCGCGTTCCAGCCAGTGAAACTGCTGAGTGGACGGGCGGTGATGTACGCCGGTCCTGATGCCAGACTTAGTGTCGAGTATGAGCGCTTCCTGTATCATTCCCAGATTCCATTAGCTTATGAGTTTATCCTGACATTGTACTCTTGGTTAATCCGGTAGCAAGAGGTCTGTTGCGCCATTGTGACCGGCAAGGCTAAAGGAATGGTTGCCGCTCATCCCCATGGAGCATCTTCCTCATGCGATTTCTCGTGTTCCAGCATATCGCTATCGAGCATCCCGGCATCTTCCGGGAGTTCTTCGCCGCTGATGGCATTGCCTGGGACGCAGTCGAGTTGGACGTCGGCGAAAAGATCCCTGCTCTGGATGCCTATGACGCGCTGTGGGTCATGGGCGGGCCGATGGATGTGTGGGAGGTCGACCAGCATCCCTGGCTGAAGCCGGAGATGGCGGCCATCCGCGAGGCCGTGGCCTTGCAGCGCATGCCGTTCCTGGGCCTGTGTCTCGGTCATCAGCTTCTGGGCGCGGCGCTCGGTGGCCGGGTGGGGAAGGCAGCACAGGCCGAAGTTGGCATCCTGGATGTGGAACTGACCACAGAAGGGCGGCGCGATCCGCTGTTCGAAGGACTGCGGGGCCGGTTCAAAGCGCTGCAATGGCATGGCGCCGAGGTGGCCGAGCTGCCGGCCAATGCGGCGGTGCTGGCCCAGTCGCCGCTCTGCAAGGTGCAGGCGATGCGGATCGGCACCCACGCCTACGGACTGCAGTATCATACCGAGCTGACGCCGGAGACAGTGCCGCAATGGGGCGCGGTGCCGACCTACGCCTGCTCCCTGGATCGGACGCTGGGGCCAGGGGCGCTGGAGCGGCTCAAAGCCGACGCGGCGGCCAACATGGCCGACTTCAACCGGGACTCGCGGCAGCTCTATGAGAACTTCATGCGGCTGTCCGGATTGCGGCGCAAGCTCGTCGCGTAGATAGCCGATAACGCGCCGGTCACGCAGGCGTGACGCAGCGGGCGTCAGGCGGGGCTTGAGACTCCGGTCCTGGTGCGCTCATCTGCGCGTCATGAATGCTCTCATTCGCTTGTTCTTCTTGCTCGCCGCGCTCGTCGTCGCACCGGTCAGTGCTTCGCCCGCTGCCGCTCAAGCCGATGACGGCACGCTCAGCAATGAACAAATTCTCGCTAACCTGATCGAAGTCATCTTCGGCTCAGAGTTCGTCGGCGAGGAGGTGGATTTCGTCCGGAAATGGCAGGGGCCGCTGCGGATCGCGATCTACGCCCGGGAGCCGGAGAGATATCGCGGCATCGTCCGACCCTATCTGGAGCATCTTGGCCGCCTCACCGGTCTGGACATCGCCCTCGTGCCCAGCCAGTCAGAGGGCGAGAACGCCCATATCCTCATCCTCGGCCGCGAGCAGTTCTATGCCTATGCCGATGCAAATCTGGGCGCCGGGAAGAACCCGAGGACCAACAGTTTTCTAGCCTGCTTCGGCTTCTTCAGGGCCGGTGATTCCGGACGCATCAGCGAGGCAACGGCCGTCATGCCCAGCTACATCAGCGATGAGGAGATGCGGTCCTGCGTGGTCGAGGAGGTGACGCAGGTCATCGGCCTGCCCAATGATTCTTTCGAAATCGCCCCCTCGATCTTCAATGATGACGACGCATATCGGTATCTGACCTGGCAGGACGAGCTGTTCCTGCAAGTGCTCTACGATTCGAGGATCGAACCCGGCATGAGCCGGGTCGACTTCGAGGCATTGGCGCGGCAAATCATCGACGAGCGAAGACCGGAAGATTGACCGCTATGCTCCGGCCGTGTGGAGGGCCTGATCCAGATCGGCGATGATGTCATCGACCGTCTCAAGGCCGATGGAAACCCTGATAACATCGTCGCCGGCGCCGGCCGCGCTACGTTGCGCCTCCGTCAGCTGCCGGTGCGTGGTCGACGCCGGGTGCAGGATCAGGCTGCGAGTCTCGCCCATATTGGCGAGGTGGGACAGCAGCTCGCAGGCCTCGACCACCTTGACTCCCGCATCGAAGCCGCCCTTGACGCCGAAGGTGAAAACCGCGCCGGCGCCGCGCGGCATGTATTTCCGCGCGAGTGCGTGATAAGGGCTCGAGGGCAGGCCGGCATAGGACACCCAGCCGACCTGCGGATGGCTCTCCAGAAATTCGGCCACCTTCTGCGCATTGGCGCAATGCCGCTCCATGCGCAGCGGCAGCGTCTCGATGCCCGTCAGCGTCAGGAAGGCGTTCATCGGCGACAGCGCCGGCCCGAGATCGCGCAGGCCCACCGCCTTGGTGTGCATGGTCAGCGCCATGTCGCCGAAGGTCTCGTAGAACGGCAGCCCGTGATAGGCGGGTTCCGGGCCGGTGAGGGATTTGAACTTCTCGTTCTGGCTCCAGTCGAACTTGCCGGAATCGACGACAGCGCCACCTAGGGAATTGCCATGGCCGCAGAGGAATTTCGTGGTGGAATGGATCACGATATCCGCGCCCCATTCGAACGGCCGGCAAAGCCAGGGCGAGGCCAGGGTGTTGTCGACGATCAGCGGCAGCTTGGCTTCGTGGGCAATGGCGGCAATCGCTTCGATGTCAGCCACCACGCCGCCGGGATTGGCGATACTCTCGATGAAGAGCGCCTTGCATTTGGGCGTCAGCGCTGTCTTGAAGTTCGCGGGATTGTCGGGATCGACGAAGATCACCTCCCAGCCGAACTTCTTGAACGTCTTGCTGAATTGGGTGATCGAGCCGCCATAGAGCTTGCGCGAGGCCACGAAGGAGTCGCCGGGCTCCATGAAGGAGAAGAACGCCAGAAGCTGCGCCGCATGGCCGGACGCGCAGGCCGTTGCGCCGCGGCCGCCCTCCAGGCTGGCAATGCGTTCTTCCAGCGCCGCCACCGTCGGATTGGTCAGGCGCGAATAGATGTAGCCGAAGGTCGAGAGATCGAACAGCGACGCCGCATGGTCGACGGAATCGAAGACATAGGCCGTCGTGTGATAGATCGGCATGGTGCGCGCGCCGGTCGCCGGGTCCGGCGGCGCCCCGGCATGGACAGCGCGCGTTTCGAAGCCGGGCGCCACGCGCCAGTCCCGATGCTGCTGCGGCCCGGTCCTCTTGCTGTCCTCGTTCATCAACCGAGCGTCCTCTTCCTCTTGCTGGTGATGATGCGGGAATTGAACCCGCCCCAGCTCAATTCGCCCTGCAGCCGTCCGTATTCGATCTTCGGGCAGCGATTCATGATCACTGTCAGGCCGGCGTCTTCGGCCCCGGCGGCGGCCTCATCGTTGCGCACGCCGAGCTGCATCCACACGACTTTGGCGCCGATGGCGATGGCGTCCTCGACGATCGGGCCGGCCGCGCTGGATTTGCGGAAGACATCCACCATGTCGATCAGGCCGGTTTCCTTCAGGGGGATGTCGCGCAGGCTGGCATAGCATGTCTCGCCAAGGATCTTCTGACCGGCGGCTCGCGGGTTCACGGGGATCACGCGATAGCCTTTGGTCTGCAGATATTTCATCGCAAAGGAGCTGGCTTTGTGCCAATCCGGGCTGGCGCCGACCATGGCGATGGTCCGCACGCGGCCGAGAATGCGCCGCAACAGCGCATCGGGATAGAAGTCATGATGGGACATGTCGCGCAACGCTGCCATCGGTGAACTCAAGGATAAGGCTCAGCGGCCCTGCCAGGCGGGCTGGCGCTTTTCGATGAAGGCGTCGATGCCCTCGGCGGCGTCGCGGGCCATCATGTTGCGGGTCATGATTTCGCTGGCATAGGCGTAGGCTTCGGCGAGACCCAGATCCGCCTGGCGGTAGAACGCCTCCTTGCCGATGGCCAGGACCTTCGGCGACTTGCCTGATATCACGGCGGCGAGCGACGCGACGGCGCCGTCCAGTTCCTCGGCCGGCACAGCGCGGTTGATGAGGCCGATCTCCAGCGCCCGCGTGGCCGGGATCATCTCGCCGGTCAGCAGCATCTCCATCGCCTGCTTGCGCGGCACGGCGCGGGAGAGCGCCACCATCGGCGTCGAGCAGAACAGGCCGATGTTGACCCCCGGCGTGCCAAACCTTGCGCCGTTCTCGGCGATGGCGAGGTCGCAGGTGGCGACAAGCTGGCAGCCGGCGGCGGTGGCGATGCCGTGCACCCGCGCGATCGCCGGCTTCGGCAGGTGGGTGATCTTCAACATCAGCTCGCTGCAGCGGTTGAAGGTGGCCTCATAGTTCTCGCGCCGCGGATCGGCGCGCAGCTCCTTGAGATCGTGCCCGGCGCAAAAGCCCGGCCCGGCACCGGCGATGACCACCACCTTGATATCGGGATCAGCGGCAAGGCCGTCCAGCGCCTGGATCAGCGCGCCCATGAGCGCCATCGACAAGGCGTTGCGCGCCTGCGGCCGGTTCAACGTCAGCGTCGCCACGCCATTGCTGTCCTGGCGCAGCAGCAGGGATTCGTTGGCGGCGGCGTCGGTTCGGGCGGGGCTGGTCATGGATGGCTCGAATCGGGATGAATGTGCGGCAGAGACGGTAAAGCTATCACGCTTTGCGCGGCTGCCGGAAACTGTATTCCCGCGCCAGGGCGCGCAGCAGATCCCGCCGGCTCTCGAAGCCCAGCGCCAGCGCCAGATCGGCTGCGTCTTCCGGGCCCTCGCTGCCGCTGTCGTTCCGGTACCAGCGGAGCAGGGCGGATTCGTCGAGGCCCGTGTCAGTGATGCCGATTTCGCCGAGTCCGGCTTCGGCCAGCATGTTCTGCTTCTCCCGTGCGCGGCCGAGCAGATGGGAGAACGCGCCATCCAGACGCAACTCATCCAGCAGCGCCCGGTCGATGGCGCCGCCCAGGGCTTCCTCCAGACTCGCCAGCCGCGCTTCCTCGTTCATCAGCCGCAGGAATTCATCGCGGGTCAGGCCGGCTTCCTGCATCCATGCCTCCAGGGCCGACGGCGAGGCGAGGCCGGCCGCGCGGCGGAAATCCCGCAGCGTTTTCTGCAATTGCGCGATCGTCGGTTCCAGCCCGCGGCGTTCCGCCTCGCGGCCCGCCAGCGCCCGCAGCAGCGCCTTGCGCCGGATGGCGGCAAACGCGCCGGGCGTCAGCCGCAATTCGTCCAGCAGTTCCTCGCGATCGACGACCACGCCGCCATCCTCGCCGCCTGTAAAGCGGTGCAGGATGGCATCCCAGGCGACGGTGTGCTGGAAGTCGAAATCGACCTGCTTCGGCTCATTCGTGGCGGCGCAGTCGGCGGCGATCCGCTGCAGCATGGCGATCGCATCCTCCCGCTTCTGATTGACCTTGTGCCCGGGCAGCCAGGCGCGCAGCCGCCCCAGGACATCGGTGCCGACATCATCTGCGGCCGCCAGCAGCGCGTCATAGCCGCGCTGCTTCCAGAAGATCGCGCGGCCCACGGCGATCAAACGATTCGCCGTCGCCGGCTCGATGACCCCATCCGCCGCCGCGCGATTCAGTGTGGCGCGGATGTTCACCATCGCCTCGCTGACCTGCAGATAGCCCATCTCGGCCGGGCTATGCAGCACCGCCACCTCGTCGTCGTCTTCGATGGCGCCGTCGCGGTAATCCTCGAACACCTTGCCGACGCCGGTCATGCCGAAACCGGCCAGTTCCGCGGCGCGCAGCGCGCCCATGCTGGCGGCGCCATAGACGTGGATGCCCTGCTTCAGAGCCCAGAGAACTTCCTTGTGCCAGATAGACGGCGTGGTCTCGTAATAGCCGTCGACGATGCCGATCGCGAAGGGGCGGCTCAGGGCGGCCTTATAGACATCGCCGATCGCCGCGGGCGGGCGGTAGTCGGCTTCCAGATACTGCCGCGCCTCCCGCTCCGGCAGGGTCGGGCCGGTGAAGACGACGACATTCATGCGGCCTGGCCGAGTTTCGCCAGCACCCGGGCGCCGGGGCTGTAGCTGGGATCGTCGGGCACGCTCTCCAGGCCGGGGATGACAATTCTCACGACAGGCACCGCGTAGGCGGCGATCGAGAGATCCACGGCGATGACCTGTCTGATGCCGACGGCCGAGAGCCGCTTCAGCTCCCAGGCCAAGTCTTCGTTGAGCAGATCGCTCTCCTGGTTCGGTGCGGCTTGCGCCATGCGCGTGGCGGGCCGTCCTTTCGCCAACTCGCGATACCAGTCCGCCGGGCGCTCATCGCCCGGGCGGCGGTAGTCGCGGCGCTCGATGTCGTCGCGGGCGCCGGCGATGTAGGTAAGGCGCGATTGCGCCGCCTCGGTCAGCGCCCGCAGCAGCGCGATGCGCCGGGCGGGATGACAGCCGGCGCCGAAGAACACGCCCTGCGGTTCGTGCGGGTTCTTCTCGCTCTCATAGATATGGCAGCGGAATGCCGCGATGCCCACATCCGACGTCGTCTCCCAGAGTTGGACGTCGATGTCGGCGGCTTCGTACTTTGCCAGGATCTCCCGCGCCTGGGGATCGTCGATGCTGCTGAGATCGACCCGCCGCGCCCCGGCTTCGTCCTCCGACATGACTTCCCACAGCGCATCGCCGTCGCGCTCGACCACTTCGCAGATGCCCGAGCTGATCGCCTCGAGCAGATGATTCCCCGAGGCGAGACCGTTCGACGTCGATGCGAAACAGGCCGCGCCTTCCGGCAACGGCAGAGTATAGTTCATATGGACGCATTCGTAGGGCAGCCAGAGCGGCGCGCGGCCCATCAGGTCGTAACCCTCGATCCACAACAGACGCAGATGCTGATGGAAGCGGCTGTTGGGAAGGCGCGGCAGCGTGGCGATATCGGCGACAGCGTGGCTTCGGCGCATTTCTGCATGGCTCGCCAGCTTCAAGGGCAGATCGATTCGCTCCCCATGAAACCCCTCAATAGCCTCCATCACGCCGGAGGCCTTGGCATGGTCCAGGTCGAGACCCTTGCCCTGGGAGACGGACAGCGCGCGGGAGTTGGGGCGCGTCACCATCACCACGGGAATGCCCAGGTAGTCCAGGCCGGTGACGTTGGCGACCCGCGTGATGCCCATGTCGGCGAGATGGGGCCGGACACGCTCCAGCGTTGCGCTGGGCGTTACCGTGCGGTGGGTGCCGCCGCGGTGGAGTTTCTCGGTCGGCGTTTTCAACGCCCGCTGGAAGGTTGAAATCCAGGTCACGATGGCATTTCGGTATAGGTGCAGGTCTGCGCTTCGCAAAGCGCGGCATCTGTTCACCTAGCACGGAGAACCCGGCTGCCGCCAGTTCAGCCGGAACACGAAAAAACCCCGCCGCAATGCGACGGGGCTTTCTTTGACTTGCACTGCTCGCTTGAGGCGACTAAATGCCCCGCAGCACCCACGCAGTGTTAAGCGATGCCAGCCTGGCCGGCGAAAAGGCTCGCATGCCGCGCGGAGGCGCTGGCATGCCTCGCGGAAGCACTGGCGTGTCTGGCACTGGCGTGTCTGGCGGAAGCGCTGGCGTGCCGCATGGACGCGCTGGCATGTCTTGCAGAAGCGCCGGCATGTCGATCCCGGCTCGGTGTGTCTGCGAATGCCGCGGACACGACTTCGTCCCAGTTTTCAGTAACGCGCATTTTCCTGACCCCCTCTGGACCACCGTTGAATTCGGCGGGTGACCAATGGTTAACGAATGCTTAAGATAATGCCTTACTTATCAAAGCAAAGCAACACTCTATTAACCCTAAGAATCTATTAAGGTTTCAACCTTTGCGCGATCTGAATCAGCGGTGTAGCCGGTCGCTATAAGACTATGATCTTATCGAGGGAGCCGCAGGATTCGCCCAATCCGCCAAGATTTTATTAAAATCGTTAAGATGGAATGCCTATCATTCCGGGCGCTTGATTGCGGCCCGGGCATTTATCCGTTCTATTTTTGTTCGCGGCCAGAGCCATGCCAGCGTCAGAAAATTTTCCGCCGGGAGGCCTGTGACTGGCATCATAGAAAAATTCACCAATTTTTTAGCAAATTGGCGCGATGCTATTGTTGGGCCAGAGTAGGCTCCGTCTGTCGGCAGCCGGAGCTGCTGGCGCGTTGCGCACCTGCCGGATGTAAATGATCGTGCACCCGCCTGATGTAGAACTACTTTTGGAGGAGCTGGCGGTAACGCCGGGTGCCCCCGCGCAGTGCATGGTTTTGTTCAAGTTGGTGCACCGCGTCTGGGTCTATGACCTGGATGCCGCGCTCGAATTCGCGAATCATGCGCGGACGATCGCGGATGGCGCCGGCCTGGCGCGAGAAGCGGCCCTGGCTCGCCTGGAGCGCGGCCGGATGTTGCGCATGCTCGGCCGGTACTCGGAGGCCGAAGAAGCCCTGAAACCTCTGCCCGAGCGATTTACGGAACTGGGCGATCGCGAATCGGTGGGCATGGCCCTCCGGACGCTTTCGGCCGTGTACATGGACCTGGGGCTGCTTGAGCCGGCCCTGGACCTCAACCGCGAGGCCCTGGAGATTTTCGACGAGGTCGCCAACCGCCGCTATTACTTTATCGCGCTGATGGAATGCGCGGAGGTGTATCGCAAGCGGCGCGAATTCGACGAGGCGCTGCATATCATCAACCGCGCCAGCGAACAACTCGACCTCATGGAGAAGACCGACGAGGCCGACTACGCCTCCCTGCAGTTCAAGTACACCCGTTCCCAGACGCTTCTGGATGCGGGCCGCAGCCCGGAAGCGATCGCCGGTGCGCTGGAAACGCTGATGATCGCCCATGAGATCAAGAGCAAGAACATCGAAGCCGGCTGCTACGGCATCCTGGCTTTGGCCAATGCGCGGCTGGGGCATATCGACGAGGCCAGCCGCTGCATCGAGGAATTCACGGCGATCGGCGAATCGATCAACGACCCCTATGACTACACGGCGGGCCTGCTGAATTGCGGCCGCGCGGCGATGGCTTTCAAGCGCCTGGACAAGGCCCATGAACGGATCAACGAGGCGCTGCGCCATGCGGCGGAAAAGGGCATCAAGGGCATCGTGCTGGAATGCCACCGCACCCTGGCGGAGATCTTCGAGTCCGCCGGCGACACGGCGACGGCGCTGAAGCATTTCAAGGATTTCTATGCCATGGAGACGGAGCTGCGCACCGCCGGCGTGCAGCACCGCCTCAGCCGCATGCAGCTCCAGCTCAAGGTCGACCAGACCAAGATGGAAACCCTGGAACGCGCCCGCCAGGATTTGGAGCGCGTCGTCGAGGAGCGCACCCATGAACTGCGCGTCGCCAAGGAGCAGGCCGAACTCGCCAACCGCACCAAGAGCGACTTCCTGGCCCATATGAGCCATGAACTGCGCACGCCGCTGAATGCCGTCATCGGCTTCGCCGAGCTGATGATGCAGGAAGTGCACGGCACCCTGGGCGTGCCGAAATACAAAGAGTATCTGAAAGACGTCCATGACAGCGGCGTGCTGCTGCTGTCGCTGATCAACGATATCCTGGACGTGTCGAAGATCGAGGCCGGCAAGCAGGAACTCAACATGGAGGTCTGCTCGGTCGAGGAGATCTGTGTCGCCTGCATCCGCTTGGTGAAGGATCGCGCCAACGCATCGATGGTCCGCCTGAAGGTCGATCTCGCGCCGAACCTCCGCCGCCTCAATGCGGATATGCGGGCGGTGAAACAGATCTTGCTGAACCTGCTGACCAACGCGGTCAAATTCACGCCCCAGGGCGGGCTGGTCACGCTGTTCGCCGCCGACGATGGCGGCCGCTATGTCTCGCTGGGCATCGCCGATACCGGCATCGGCATCGCGCCCGACGATCTGCCGCGGGTGCTCGAGCCCTTCGGCCAGGTCAGCAACAGCTTCACCAGGGCGCAATCCGGCACCGGCCTCGGCCTGCCCCTGGCCAAGATGCTCACCGAACTGCATGACGGCGAATTCAGCATCGAAAGCCGCCTGGGCGAGGGCACCACGGTGCATATTCGCCTGCCGGCCGCGGCCGAGATCGAAACGCTCAATCAGCCGCTGCTGAGGACCCTCTCGGTCAACTGATCCGCGCCAGCCTGTGGCATTTGAGCGCGCCGCTTGCACGAAGCGGTGCCGATGACGCATCTTTCTCTTGTATAGCCTTCGTTGCCGCCGGCGATGTAGCGTCGGACCGGCATCCATTAAGCCTGAACATTGCGGATGACAGATGAGCGAACAGGACCGGCCCGCCGGCGCGCGGGTTTGCGCCTTTGACCGTATCGCCCTGGTTCTGCAGGGCGGAGGCGCGCTCGGCGCGTATCAGGTCGGTGTCTTCGAAGCGCTGGAGGAAACCGGATTCTGCCCGCAGTGGTTCGCCGGCACCTCCATCGGCGCGATCAACGCCGCGATCATGGCCGGCAATGCCCAGGGCGAGGTGCGCGGCAAGCTGGCGGAGTTCTGGGATCTGATATCGCGCCCGGACGGATGGGCCGTTGCGCCGGGCGGCGACGAGGGCCGCCATGCGGCGAACCAGTGGCACGCCTGGGAAACCCTGGTCTATGGCCAGCCCGGCTTTTTCCAGCCGCGGCTGTTCGGCCCGTTCCTTTCGCCGCCCGGCACGCCCGGCGCGGTCAGCTTTTATGACACCGGGCCGCTCGCCGATACATTGGGGCAGGTGGTGGATTTCAAGCGCATCAACAGCAAGGGCTCGCGGATCACGCTGGGCGCTGTCAACATCGCGACGGGCCGGCAGGTCTATTTCGATAGCTCGCGCGAGAGCATCGATGCCCGTCATGTGATGGCGAGCGGCGCGCTGCCGCCGGGCTTCCCGCCGGTGGAAATCGATCACGAGCTGTTCTGGGATGGCGGCGTGGTCTCGAATACGCCGCTCGAGGTTGTCCTCGACGACGAGCCGCGGGTGAGCACGCTCTGCTTCATGGTGGATATGTGGGATCCCATGGGTCCGCTGCCGCGCACGCTTGACGAAGTGACGGAGCGCGAGAAGGACATCCGCTATGCCAGCCGCTCCCAGCGCGCAATCTCGGGTTATCGCCGCACGCACAATCTGCGCCGCGCTGTCATGGCCATGTGGAAGAATCTGCCGGCTTCCGCCCGCGCCGACCAGGAACTGGAGCAGCTTTCCTGGCTCGGCTGCACCACGACCATGCAGATCGTGCATCTGATCTATCAGAACGAGAAGTACGAGAGCGCGACCAAGGACTACGAATTCTCCCGCGCCTCCATCGCCGGGCACCGGGCCGCGGGCTATCGCGACGCCATGCGCGCCATCGCCGAACGGAAATGGGAACAGCCGGTGCCGCCGAATGTGGGCGTCATGGTTTATGAGTATCCGCCGCGCAATGTCGGCCTGTAGACTTTCCTGAAACGACGAGAGATCCGTCCATGCGAATGAAAGATAAAGTCGCCATCGTCACCGGCGCCGCCAGCGGCATCGGCCTGGAAATCGCCCGCGCCTATGCCCGCGAGGGCGCCAAGATCGCCATCGCCGATCTGAAGCTGGATGCCGCCGAGGCGGCGGCGAAAGAGATCAAGAGCGCAGGCGGCCAGGCCATCGCCGTCGCCATGGACGTGACGAACGAGGCGCAAGTCGACGCCGGCGTGGCGGCGACGGCGACGGCGCTGGGCGGCGTCGATGTGCTGGTCAGCAATGCGGGCATCCAGATCATTTCTCCGGTGCAGGATCTCAGCCTGTCCGATTGGCGCAAGATGCTGGCCATCCATCTGGACGGCGCCTTTCTCACGACGCGCGCCTGCCTGCGCCATATGTACAAGAGCGGTAGGGGCGGCAGCGTGATTTACATGGGCTCGGTCCATTCCAAGGAAGCTTCGCCGCTGAAGGCGCCCTACGTCACCGCCAAGCACGGGCTGATCGGGCTCTGCAAAGTCGTGGCCAAGGAAGGCGCCAGGTACAATGTGCGCGCCAATGTCATCTGTCCCGGTTTCGTGCGCACGCCCCTGGTCGACAAGCAGATCCCCGAGCAGGCTAAGGAGCTGGGAATCACCGAGGCCGATGTCATCAAGAAAGTCATGCTCAAGGAAACCGTCGACGGCGAATTCACCACCACGGCGGATGTAGCGGAATGCGCCGTGCTGTTCGGTTCCTTTGCCACCAACGCGCTGACCGGGCAGTCTATCGTCGTCAGTCACGGCTGGTTCATGCAGTAGGATTTGTTTTTGAGCGGAAACGAAATCGCGCGCACGCCGCGATTGGTGATTGAGTATCTGCGGGCGGAGCATATCGAGCCGCTCTGCGACATCTGGTGCGATCCCGCCGTCACCAAATTCATGGGCGGCCCGCGCGTGCGGGAGAAAGTCCGCCAGTCGCTGAAGGAAGAATTGGATCTGCCGGAGACATATACGCTCTGGCCCGTGCTCGAGCAGGCGAGCGGCAGGGTCGTCGGCCATTGCGGCCTCTTGGAAAAGGAACAGGACGGCCGCAAGGACATCGAGCTGGTCTATGTCATCGGCGGCGGCTATCAGCGGCGCGGCTATGGCTTCGAGGCATCCCGCGCGATCGCCGGATACGGCTTTGCGCAGTTCAATCCGGACCGGCTGGTGGCGCTGATCGAGTCGGAAAACCTGCCGTCACAGCGTCTCGCGGAAAAGCTCGGCTTTATCGCGGGTCCAGTGGTTGTCAGGCCCGGCGGCGGTGAGCGCATCCTGTACTTGCTGGATCGGCCGGCGGCGGTCTAGCCCGGCCGCCGCATCGAAAACGTCTTCTCGACCACAGTATACTCCGAATAGCCAAGGCGCGCGATCGGCTTGGCCCGGGTGATATCGACGCGGCCGTTGACGATCAGGTCATCGCGGATATGGATGCCGATGACCTCGCCGAAGATGCTGGCGTTCGGTTCCCGCGGATCGTTGGTCGGCAGCTCGATCGTCTTCCAGTAGCGACATTCCAGATGCACGGGCGATTCCGCGACCCTCGGCGGCTTCACCAGGCGCGACGGCGCGGGACTGAGCCCGGCATGTTTCATCTCATCGGTCTCCGCCGGCAGCTTCGCCGAGGTGGCGTTCATCTGCTCGCGCAGATCCCAGGTCGCGAGATTGACCACGAACTCGCCGGTGGCCTCGATGTTGGCGCGCGTGTCCTTCATCGGCCGGTCGGCTTTACTGCCGCCGGGCCCGAAGCAGATCATCATCGGATCCTCGGACATCGCATTGAAGTAGGAGTACGGCGCCAGATTGACGACGCCGTTCGGGCTGATGCTGGTCACCCAGGCGATCGGCCGCGGAACCACCAGGGCCTTGAACGGGCTGAGCTGCAAGCCGTGATCGTTGCGGCGGGCGTCGTAGAACATGAATGCGGCCTGTGGGTGATGAACTTGCGCGGGCGGCGGATCTAAAGGCCCATCTGTTTCAGCATGGCCGCCATCAGCGGATCGCCGGGATTGGACAGCGCATAGGTCAGCGAAAAGTGGTGATGGCCGGGTATCACCATCAGCGACACCGGATAGCCGCGGCTCTGCAGCATCGCCGCATAATCGCGGGATTGCTGCACCCAGGCCTCCGGCTCGTCGCCGCCGGGTGCCACGATGACGGGCGCCATCACCTTGGGCTCCAGGAAAAGCGGGCTGTTGCGCGCCACCATCTCCGGCTTCAGCCGGATTTCCGCATTGGCCTCGATGCGCAGCACAGGTTCCAGGTCGAGAACGCCGCTGAGCGCGGCGACGCCCTTGATGAAATCGCCGGGCAGCCCATCGGCGCGCCAGTCATGGACCAGCGTCATGGCCGCGAGCTGCCCGCCGGCGGAATGGCCGGAGACATAGATCCGGTTGGGATCGCCGCCCAGCTCACCGCCATGGCGGTAGGTCCAGGCGATCGCTGCCATGGTCTGGCGCACCACGTCATCAACGGTTACCTTTGGGCAGAGGTCGTAGTTGATCAGCACGCCCGCGGCGCCGGCACGGGCCAGCGTGGCGCCGATATGACTGTAGGCGGCTTTGTCCAGCGCCCGCCAGAAGCCGCCATGGACGTAAATGTGGATCGGCGCGTCCTTGCGCGCGGTGGGGAAGATGTCGAGCCGCTGCAGGGGCGTGTCGCCATAGGGCACATCCAGCCGCGCGCCCTTGAACTCCTTCCGCGCCTTCTCGGACAGGGCGGCCTCGCGGGTGAGCCAGGCCTCGTGGTCCGCGACCGCCCGGCGCGGCATGAAGCTGTTGTTGATATCCTCGTCGGAGAAATGGGCGTACCGAGCAACGGTCATGGGGCATTCGCTCATTCGGTTTGAGCCGCGACGATAAGCGGACCATCCTGCCTTGAAAAGCCGTAACCCGATCAGCTAGCGGCCGGACCTGTGCCGGTCACTAATCCTCATAAGATCCTTGGTCCGCCGCCTTGTGACAGGCAATGCAATTGCCCTTGAACTTGACCTCCGGCGCATTCCAGCGGCTGGCTTTGATGTCATCATGTTCATCCAGCCACCAGCCGGACTCTGTGATTCGCGACGTGGCCGAGCCGCCGGTTTTCCCCGCATGCGCGATGTAGTAATCGGCGATCTCCTTTCGCGCTGCGTCGGCCAGGCTGGCATCGTCACCAAAATGATTGGCGAGATCGCCGAAGATCGCTTGCCAGGACTGCGCCGGAAGCAGGGCGGGCTGATAGGCCATGTGGCAGGCGCCGCACTCCTTCTTGGCCATTTGGTTCGTGACAGGCGGGACTTCTTCCAGGTCTTCCGCCAGTGTGGCGGCCGCGGGCATCAGAAAGATCATCGTCAGCAAGACTATGCGCATGGCTGCAGACTCCCTTGTTACTGGCTTGCCATGAAGGTGATGAAATCGCCTTTCTCGAGCGCCGTGCATTCGCGCCCCAACACTTCCTTGCAGTTGCGGCGGAACCATTTTTCGACATCGTCCTTGTTCGTGAAGCGCGCGGGATTTGCGGAAACCCCCATCGGATCGATCGACTTGCCCGTCTTTGCGTTCTGGCCGGGCAGCTTCGGATTGTCGGTGTGGCAGGCGGTGCAAGCCGGCGTCTTGGGATCCCCGCCTGCCTGGTTGGCACGATAGAACGCGGCGCCGCGGTCCGCCGAGAATTCGGCGAAGGCGCCATCGGCCTGTTTTGCCTGAGCGGCAAGATCGGTCAGGATAGCGTCGCGGGCGGGATCGGCCGTCGCCGGTCCTGCTGGAAGCAGCAAGGCTGCCGCAAGAACGACGTATTGATTGCGCATGCTGGTTACTCCTTTGGAACGTTGATGGCGTCATCGTCGAAAAGTCCGGTGCCGGCATCGCGATGGCAGGCGGTGCAGTTGACTTTGTTGCCGACGGATTTCCGCTGAAAAACCGCGTCTGGAACTTCCTCATGCTTGGCGACCCAATAGAGCGCCGCCGTGATGCGCAGCGGCTGATCGGCGGCAAGGATGCGAAAGCGGTTCGCAGCTTCAGTATCCCATGTCTCGGCGGAATTTGCCGAAAGCCATTGCGCGATGCTCTGGGCCGTGGCGGGATCCAGGCTTGCGTCTTCGCCGAAATGGTCATCGAGGCCGGCCATGACTTGCCGCCAGGAATCCGCCGGGAGAAGGCTGGGATGAAATGCGTCATGGCAGGCGCCGCATTCATCCTGGTGGGCCGGATTGTCGGTAAGTGCCCGGATTCCCTTTGGCGGCAGTGTCGCGAGATGGCTCACGAGTACGGCGAGCGGGCCGGCGATCACCGCCATTGTGACCGCGGCGGCGAGGGGATTGCCGCCATGAAATCTCGGCACGCGAACATGCGGCGGCACGTGCTTGCGCCCAGTGATCATCCCTCGCACTAGATTCTCGCGCTGTAACAAGCTTTCGCCGATCACACCCGCGATATGGCCGGCAATCATGGCCAAGAGAGTCACGGCGAGAATCCAATGGATTGTTTTCGCCGAGTTGCCGATGGCATAGTCCGCGATGCCGGCGAGCGGTCCCTGTTTTTCCTCGCCGCCGAGGACCAGAAGACCTGTCGAAGTGAGGCCGGTCAGCACGACCGCCAGCGCGAGTATCATCAGCACGCCCAGGGGACTGTGCCCGAGAAAATGCGGCGGCCGCAGCATGAGCAGGCCCCGGAGATGGTCCCCGAGATGGCGCGCCGCTCCCGCCATGCTGCCGAACCGCGAATACTCGGAGCCGAACAGGCCCCAGACCAGACGGAACAAGATGAGGCCGACAACGGCATAGCCGGCCCATTTGTGGACGCCCATCCACCACTCGGGTGCGATGAATCCGGTCAGGAAACCGACCGTCACCGACAGGACGAGAAGCCAATGGAACAGCCTGGTCGGCAGATCCCAGACATACACAGTGCCGGGTCGTAGCCCGGTGATCGGCTTTCGGAGGTCATCAGGCGGCATCATAGTTGGATCATCTATAGACGGGACAGGCTTCGGCCGGATTGATCTTGCGCATGCCGCCGGGATTGCGCGGCGTGCGCAGGGAGCATTCCCGGCATTACCGCGGCGTTACGGCCAGGCTGCGGCAAATCGGCCGATCGCCACGCGAATTTGCGGTATCAGAGTACCGCAGCTTGTTTATGCCGTAGTTTCGGCCTTTAAGCTTGACAGTTGTGCGGCAATCCCGTACTTCCCCGCCTCCCCGGCGGGCGCCGATGGTGGCGTTCCCGGAGCTCCTGAACAGCTGATAGCGGACCTCGACTTGCCATGAAAACCTATTCCGCCAAGCCGTCGGACATCCAGAAGAAGTGGTTCATCGTGGATGCCGATGGCGTCGTGCTCGGGCGGCTCGCCACCGTGGTCGCCATGCGATTGCGGGGCAAGCACAAGCCCACCTTCACGCCGCATATGGACTGCGGCGACAACATCATCGTCATCAACGCCGCCAAGGTGAAGCTGACCGGCAACAAAGCTGACGGCGAGAAGTTCTACTGGCACACCGGTTTCCCCGGCGGCATCAAGGAACGCACGATGGGCGAGATCCGCGACGGCAAGCATCCCGAGCGGCTGATCGAGAAGGCGGTGCAGCGCATGATCACGCGCGGCCCGCTGGGCCGGCAGCAGATGGGCAATCTGCGCGTCTATGCCGGGACGGAACATCCTCATGATGCGCAGAATCCCGAGATTCTCGATGTTGCCGCGATGAACCCGAAGAACAAGAGGCCCGCTTCCCGATGAGCGCCGATACCCAGACCATCACCGATCTCAAGGATCTCAAGAGCGCCGCGGCGTCGGTCGCCGCCGCCGTTTCCGCGCCCGCGCCCACGCCGAAGATCGACAAGCAGGGCCGCTCCTTCGCCACGGGCAAGCGCAAGAACGCCGTCGCCCGGGTGTGGATCAAGCGCGGCGCCGGCAAGATGACCATCAACGGCCGCGATCTTGCCGTGTATTTCGCCCGGCCGGTGCTGCGCATGATGATCAGCCAGCCCTTCGCCATCTGCAATCGGACGGGTCAGTTCGATATCATCGTCACCGTCGTCGGCGGCGGCCTTTCCGGCCAGGCGGGTGCGGTGCGCCACGGCATCTCCAAGGCGCTGACCTATTTCGAGCCGGAGCTGCGCCCGGTGCTGAAGAAGCAGGGCTTCCTCACCCGCGACGCCCGCGTGGTCGAGCGCAAGAAGTACGGCCGCCGCAAGGCCCGCCGGAGCTTCCAGTTCTCCAAGCGCTAAGCGATCCGGAACATCTCGTTTGCAGAAGGGGCTGCCCGCCGGGCGGCCCCTTCCCCTTTTCAGGCGGCGGCCTTTCGGGCCGCTAAAATGCGCGCACCAGACGGAAGGCATCGTAGATCGCGGCGTGGATGTTGCGGGAGGCGACGGCGTCGCCGATGCGGAAGAGCTGGAATCTGCCGGTTTCGTTGGTGCGCAAGACCTGGGGCCGGCCGGCAATCAGGGCGTCGTAATCCACTTCGCCGCGGTTCTGGGATTCTTCTTTCAGCGCAAAGTAGAGATCGGCCAACGGCAGGGTGGCGTTCTCCACCACCACCTGGTCCACCAGCCGCTCGGCGATATCGGTTTCCGTGAAAGCGCTCCAGATGGTGGCGGCGATCTTGTTGCCGCGCCGCTCCAGCTTGCGCACCCGCTGCATGGGCGTGATCGCCACGCCGCGCTTCTGGAAGATCCTCATGTAAGGAACCATGTTGAGCCCGCCCACATCCGGGGAGAAGAAGCGTTCGGGCGTCATCAGCTCCAGCTTCGATCCGGCCTCGGCGATGTATTCCGCCGCGGCGATGCCCGGATGCTGGCCGTTGTCGTCGAACAGCAGCACGTCCTCGGCCGGGCGCACGTCGCCGGAGAGGATGTCCCAGGAGGACACCGCGAGTTCCGCGCCTTCCTCCACCGATTGCTGGGTAGGCAGGCCGCCGGTGGCGACGATGACGATATCGGGCGACAACGCGCGCACATCGTCTGCTTCCGCGTAGCTGTTGAACTTCATCGCCACGCCCAGCCGCTCGCATTGCTCGGCGCGCCAGTCGGCGATGCCGATGATCTCGCGCCGCCGCTTCACCTGCACCGCCAGGCGGATCTGGCCGCCGGGACCGGCCGCAGCTTCCAGCAAAGTGACGTCATGGCCGCGCTCCCCGGCGACCCGGGCAGCCTCGAGGCCCGCCGGGCCGGCGCCCACCACCACCACCTTCCGCGCCGGTCCCGTCGCGCGCTCGATGTTATGGGGCAGGGTGGCCTCGCGGCCGGTGGAGGGATTGTGGATGCAGACAGCGCCATAGCCCTCATAGATTCGGTCCAGGCAGTAGGTGGCGCCGACGCAAGGACGAACATCCTGTTCCCGTCCCGCCGCGATTTTGCTGACGATGTAGGGATCGGTGATGTGGGCGCGGGTCATGCCCACCATGTCCAGCTTGCCGCTGGCCACCGCATGGCGGGCGGTGGCGACGTCGTTGATGCGCGCGGCGTGGAAAACCGGGAACTTGGTCGCCTGCTTTATCTCGCCGGCGAAGTCCAGATGGGGCGCCGAGGCCATGCCGGTGACGGGGATGACCTTGGACAGCGGCCCGTCATGCTCGATATGGCCGCGGATCACGTTGAGGAAATCCACCTGGCCGGTGGCGACGACGCGGCGGCAGATCTCCAGCCCCTCGGCCTTGCTGATGCCCTTATCCCAATCCTCGTCGGCCACGAGGCGCGCGCCGACGATGAAGTCCGGCCCGACCGCCTTGCGCACGGCGTCGAAGACGCGGAAGGAAAAGCGCAGGCGGTTGTCCAGGGAGCCGCCATACTGGTCCGTGCGCTTGTTGGTGGCCGGCGACCAGAACTGGTCCATCAGGTGGCCGTAGCATTCGAATTCGATGCCGTCCAAGCCGGCGGCCTGCATGCGCTGGGCGGCCGCGGCGTACTCCCGGATGATCCGCTCCATGTCCCAATCCTCGATCTCCTTGGGCACGGCGCGGTGGGCGGGTTCGCGGATGGGCGAGGGGGCGAGGACGGGCAGCCAGTCGGCCTTGTTCCAGTTGGTGCGGCGGCCGAGATGGGTGATCTGGATCATGACCGCGCAGCCATGCTCGTGGCATTCGTCGGCCAAGCGCTTCATCGGCGCCACGATCTCGTCCTTATAGACCAGCAGATTGCCGAAGGCGGCCGGCGAGTCCGGCGATACCACGGCCGAGCCGGCGGTCATGGTCATGGCGATGCCGCCCTTGGCCTTCTCCACATGGTAAAGCCGGTACTGCTCTCCGGGCATGCCGTTATCGTGGTAGTTCGGCTCGTGGGCCGTGGACATGATCCGGTTCTTGAGCGTGAGGTGCTTGAGCCGGAAGGGCTGCAACAGGGGATCGCTGGCGCGGGGGCCGCTGGTCATCGACGGGACTTTCCGACGCGGAGGGTGACGTTGTCCGGCCGGTTCGCGCCGGCTCCGGCGGGGACTATAGCAATGGCGTCTCGGCCCGCCAAAGCCGGCGCCAGGTGCTGCGAGCGGTGACAATTTTGCGCATTGTTCGGCGTGGTTTTTCCAGCCGCGCCAAAGCGGTAGAGGCTAAAACCGCGATTCCCAGGGGACCCTGATTTTGAGGAACGATGCCATGCAAGGGAATTCCGCCCGATTTCGCTGGCATGGAGGGTCGATCGAACCCGTGACCGCAGTCGAGCGGACTGTATTCCAGTATACAAAGTGCAAGACCTGGATCGCGAAAGGGGTGGAGACGATATAGGAACTTGCACCCAGGTTTCAAGGGGGAAACAGATCCAACCAAGCATGTTAACCCGACATGCCACAGAGCCTGGGTTACGGCCGCTTATGACCTCGACCCACAGCCGCTTCTTTTTGTCAGATATTCCCGGAATGGCGGCTTTCATAACCGCCCTTCCGGGCTTGATCAAGACTCGGTATCAGGTGCAAGCCGCCGCACAAATCAGGTCGACGGCTTGCGGTTGCCAATCGGCACGAACTTGCCCTCCTTGACGGCGATGATCGTCACTTCCTTGTCCGGCGCCCGCTTCGGGTTGGAGAAATCCGCATTGCCGGTCACGCCGCTGAAGGCGGTGATGGTGAAGATGGCATCATTGATCGCCTTCGAGCTGAGGTCGGAAGCTTTGTTCATGGCCTCGACCATCAGATTCACCGAGTCATAGCCAAGGCCGGCGAAGGCGTTCTCGGGCGGAATGCCGTACTCGGCGTTGTAGGCCTCGATGAATTTGGCGACCAGCGGATTGTCGTTGGTCATCGCCATATGGGTCGTGAAGTAGACGTCGGCGGTGTTGTTGGCACCGGCGTTTTTTACGAGATCCGGGTTGTCGAACGCATCGCCGCCGATGATCGGAATCTTGACGCCGGCTTCACGGGCTTGGCGCACGAACGTGGCGTCGTCGCCGGGATTCATCGCCGCGTAGATAATGTCCGGTGCCGGACTGGTGCCGCGGATCTTGGTGATATGGCTCGAATAGTCCGTATCGCCGGTATGGTAGCTGCTCTCTTCAATGACTTTGCCGCCGGCCTTCTGGAAACGTTCCTGGAAGAAGTCAGCGATCGCGTTGGTATAGTCGGTATCGCTGTCCCTCAGCAGGAACGCGCTCTTGGCGCCGAGATCCTTGAGGGCGAATTCGGCCGCCACGTAGGCCTGATAGTCGTCGCCGAACGGCATCATATGCGCGAACTCGCCGATCTGTTCCGGCAGGTTTGGCACCGTGCCGCCGGTATCCAGATAAGGAATGCCGGCATCCTGCGCGATCGGCGCACTCGCCAGGTAAAATCCCGAGTCGCAAACGCCGATGATGGCCGTCACCTTGTCCTCGTGAACCAGGCGCTGCGCCGCATTGGCGATGTCGGCCAACGTACTCTTGCCGTCATACTGAATGAGCTCGATCTGCTGGCCCTTCACGCCGCCGGCCGCGTTGACTTGCTTGACCGCGAGCTGGGCGCCCTTCAGCGCCGGATCCTCGATCGTGGCATAAGAACCGGTCAGGCTGTAGATCGAACCGATCTTGATTGGATCAGCAGCCCCGGCAACTCTCGGCAGCAGCGCCACGCCGACGACCGCTGTACTCGCAGCCAGGAACATTCGCCGTTTCATTGTTTTGCCTCCTCGTTGTCTTCCGGTGGTCTTTCCTCTAAGCGCCGGCGCCGGCGCCACCTGGCACGGAGCCGCCCCCTTTCCCGTCTCGCGGCCGGCCGAACAGGGCGCGCCATGAGAACTCTCTAGCGCCGGCGAGGCCTGCAGGCCTGACCAGCATGACAGCGATCAGGATCAACGCCGTAACGATCTGCGTCAATCCGTTAAGAGCCGGAATTTGCAAACCCAGGAAGCTGCCCCCGCCTTCGAACGGGATAATGAGCTGCGGCAGGATGGTCATGATGATCGCCCCCAGGATGCTGCCCGTGACGCTGCCCATGCCTCCCAGGATCATCATGGCAACGCCGAGAAACACCGCGCTAAAGGAGAATTGACCAGGCGTCAGGATGCGCAGCAGATGACCCAGCAGCCCGCCGGCGATGCCGGCGAAGAAAGCTGCGACAGTGAAGCCGATCAGGCGCGTGCGCGCTACGTGGACGCCAGACATCTGCGCCGCCAAATAGTCGTCGCGCACGGCGCGGAGGGCGCGGCCAAAGCGCGAATGCACGAGCCGATAGACGACATATATTGTCAGAACGACAAATCCTGCGATCCACCACAGGTTCGTCAGCGCGGGAATTCCGGAAAGCCCGAGCGCGCCCCGGGTGTAATCGCGCAGGTTGACGATGGCGACCTGGACGATGACTGTCAGGCCCAGCGTTGCCACCGCGAGATAGTGGCCGCGCAGCCGCAGCACCGGCCAGCCCACGAGGATCGCCACGAACGCCGCCGCCAATCCTCCGATCAGCAGCGCCGGCAAGTACGGCATCTGCAACTGCAGCAACCAATCGGCGTGTCCCGGAATGCGCGACGCTTTCATCGCCACCGGATAGGTCAGAATGGCGGCGGTATAGCCTCCGATTGCCATGAAGGCCGGGTGGCCGAGCGAAAACATGCCGCCGAATCCGGCGGCGAAGTTCAGGCTGACCGTGGCGATGATATTGATGCCCAGCAATCCGAGAATCTGCAGATAGAACGGGTTGAGCTGGGCCTGCGCCAGCCACACGGCAAGCGCGAAGAGCACCAGCATGCCAAACGTCGCTGACGTCGAGTGGCTCATGGGCTCATACCTTCACCGACTCAGGTCTGCCGAAAAGCCCGCTAGGCCGCACCAGCAGTACCAGGATCAACACCAGAAACACGTAGGCATCGCGGTATTGAGCCCATGCGTCCGGCAGGTAGCCGACCAGGAATGTCTCCAGCAAGCCGAGGATCAGGCCACCGGCCACGGCGCCGGGAAAGGAGCCGATGCCGCCGATCACCGCGGCGACGAAGCCTTTGAGGCCCGGCAGGAAGCCCGCGAGGGGCGTCAGGTGCCCGTACTTGTAGCCGATGAGGACGCCGGCGACACCCGCCAGCGCCGATCCGATGAGGAAGCAGATCATCACCATGAACGGCACACGCACGCCCATCATGCGTGCGGCGCTCATATCCTGCGCCAGCGCCCGCAGCGCCCTGCCATGACGAGTGCGCTTCAGGAACAGGTGCGTCGCCAGCATCGAGCCGAGTGCCAGCAGGACAATCGCAAGGTCCACATTGCGCAGCACGATGTCGCCCAGCAGGAACGGCTGGTCGAGGAAGGGCGCGGGGTCCGGCCGCTTTGGTTGCGGCGAGGTCAGCATGAGGACGACGTTCTGCAGCAGCAGCGATACGCCGAGCGAGGCGACGAGCAACGTCACCTCCGGCGATTTCAACAACGGCCGATAGATGGTCCACTGCACGAGCAATCCCACAAGCGTTGCGCCGGCAACGCCGGCCAGCAGCACGACCCATGCCGGCGCGCCCAGTGCCGACACCGGCAGCGCCAGAAACACGCCGGCCATGAGAATTTCGCCATGGGCGAAGTTGATCATGCGCAGAATGCCGTAGACCATGCTCAGCCCGATGGCGACCAGGGCATAGAGGAATCCCAGCACCAGGCCATTGGCGACATGTTGCAGAAACTCGCTGAGCTCGGACATCGTCGCTACCCGAGATAGGCTTCGATGACGTCGTGCCGCGCCTTGAGCTCCCTTGCGGAGCCCGAGAGCGTGACATCACCGGTTTCGAGGACATAGCCAAAATCCGCGACCTCCAGCGCCATCGCGGCATTCTGTTCCACCAGCATGATGGAGCAACCGAGCTTGCGGATTTCGGCGATGGTCTCGAAGATCAGTTCCACCAAATTGGGCGCCAGGCCCAGCGACGGTTCGTCCAGCAGCAACAGCTTCGGGGCGGCCATCAGCGCGCGCCCAATCGCGACCATCTGCTGCTCGCCGCCGGACAGCGTGCCCGCCGATTGCCGGCGCCGCTCGGCAATGCGCGGGAAAAGTCCATAGACGCGCTCAAGTCCGCCGTTGATGGCGGCTCGATCGGTGACGTTGTAGGCACCCAGCAGGAGGTTCTCCTGCACCGTCATATCGGGAAAAAGCCGTCGGCCCTCGGGACACAAGACGATGCCGCGTGCCACGCGTTGCTCGCAGGGCAGCCGCGTAACATCACTGCCGCCATACAGCACCTGCCCTTGATGCGGCGCCACAATACCGCTCACCGTCGACAGCACGGTGGTCTTGCCGGCGCCGTTGGCGCCGATAATCGTCGTGATGCCGCCGTCCGCAACTTTGAGCGAGACGCCCCGCAAAGCGGACACGGCGCCATATCGCACGCCGATGTCCTTGATTTCCAACACAGGCGCCAGCCGTGCGGCGCTGCCTGCGTTCCCGGCGGCCGCTTTCGTGGCGGCGCTGAGTTCGCCGGTACCCAGATAGGCAATGACGACGTCGCGGTTTTCGCGAACCTCTTCGGGCGTGCCTTCCGCCAGCTGCCTGCCGAAATCGATCACGGTGATGCGCGGACATAGATCGGTGACGAATTGCATATCGTGCTCGACCAGGAGCAGGCCGAAGCCGCGCTCCGCATGCAGCTTCCGGATCAATTCCATGAGCTGATGGCTCTCAGCACCGGTCAGGCCCGCCGCCGGCTCATCAAGCAGCAGCAGCGATGGATTGGCGACGAGGCTGCGCGCGAGATCGACCCGTTTCTGTACGCCATAGGGCAGGTTGCCGGCCGTGTGCTGCGCGTAGTCGGCGATCTGCAGGGCTTCGAGCGCGGCCATGCTGCGGGCCCGGACATCCGCTTCGAAGCGGCGATGCCCCGGCAGGCCCAGGAGGATCGACGCCGGCGATGGCGGGCGCGCGCCCAGATGCGTGCCCAGCATCACATTTTCGATGACGCTCATGGCATGGAACAGGCGCAAGGACTGAAAGGTGCGTGCCACGCCGCGGCTGGCGATCTCATCGGTCCGCAGGCCAACGATGGTTCGCCCACCCACGCGCACATCGCCGCTGCGGGGCCGATACAGGCCGGTGATGACATTGAACGCCGTGGATTTTCCCGAGCCGTTCGGTCCGATCAACCCGCGGATCTCACCGGGATCGACCCGGAGCGAGAAGTCTTCGAGTGCCTTTACGCCGCCGAAGTTAATGGACACCCGATCGAGTTCCAGGGCCGGTTCGTCATTCGCCGGCGACGGCACGCCGGAAGCCGCAAGGTCAAGATTCACGCCGGCCGGGAGGGCATTCATAGGCCGTCCCTGTGGAGCGGCCAAGCCGGCTCCATGCGCTGCGGGATCACGTCGGGCGCCTTCATCGACTCCCGAACTCTCCTATTCGGCCGCTTGCTTCCGCAGCCGCTCGAGCTCGGCAAGGACCTGATCTGTCTTGCGCTGACGGCAATACCCCTTGATCGCCCTGAGTGTGGCATCATGGCGCTCCTGGGTCTTGGTGGCGCAAGCGTCCTCTATGAGCGTGACAAGGAAACCTTCGTCGCAGGCGTCGCGCACCGCCGACTCGACGCACTGGTCGGTGAGCAAGCCCATGACCATCAGATACTCGATGCCGAGATTGCGCAGGACGTAGGAGATGTTCGTCGAAACGAAGACGCTGGAAGACATCTTTGGGATGACGATCTCGTTGGGCAGCGGCTTCAACTCGTCGAGGACCTGGGCCTCCCACGAGCCCTTGGCGAAAAAGATGCCGGAGACTTTGTAGTCAAGGCTGCGGTCGCGGCCGTCCAGCGTGTAGCACTCGACGGTCGTGAACATCACCTCGATCCCCGCGCCGCGGCAGGCCGCCAGCAACTTCCGGCCATTGGGGAGGACGGTATTGCCCATCCGGTTCCAGAAGTACTCGTACTGCGGCTCCGCTTTGATCAGCTTTTCATTGTACTCGCCGTTCTGCACATCAATGACCAGCAGCGCGGTGCGGCCCGGCTCGATGGCCCGCTCACGAAAGGACACATCGCCCTGCAGCGGCAGGGCCTCGATCTCGCTTCTTTTCATTGCCGGCTCCCCTGATTTTCCCCGAACTGTACCGCCCGCGTGCGGTGACGGCAAGAAAGCGCGGCCGGCGGGCGGGCGGGCCATAGCAGGATTCCACGGAGCTGAGATACTGCTCCTCCTCCGGGAGCTTTCCCGGTTCGGATGAATCTTCAATAGGGCGGGCCCACGGGTCCGGCCGTTGGCCGGCCCGAGGACAAGCTTGAAACCCGCTCCTGGGAGTTCGCGGCTTGCAGCCATTGACCCCGGCCGCCGCCGGGCGGATCATCGGGGCGGAACGCGGTGCCGGATTGTGCCGGCCGGAAAGGGCCGAACTCAGGGAGGAACGCCATGTACAAATCGCTCACGCTTGCCTTCGCGCTGATCGTTGCGGCAGTCGCGCCGGCTGCCGCCGATGAGGCGTGGCAGACGCTGCCGAAGTTTCCGCCGATGCCCCAAGCCGACGAGAGCGGCATGGCGCCGGTGAACGATATCCAGATGTATTACGCAATCTATGGCGCGGCGAATGGGGGCGATCCCGTGGTGATGCTCCATGGCGGCCTCGGACATTCGGATGTCTGGGGCTATCAGATCCCCGCGCTCACCGCCGCCGGCTACAAGGTCATCGTCGCCGACAGCCGCGGCCATGGCCGCTCCACCCGCTCGGCGCAGCCCTATGGTTATGCCCTGATGGCGACCGATGTGGCGGCGCTGCTGGATCACCTGAAGGTCCCCAAAGCCGCGATCGTCGGCTGGAGCGACGGCGGCATCATCGGCCTCGACATGGCCATGAACCGGGCGGACAAGGTGTCGAAGGTGTTCGCCTTCGGCGCCAACACCAATGTCGCCGGCCTGCGGGACGACATCGCCAACAGCGTCGTGTTCAACCAGTACATCGAGGTGGCCGGCGCGGAGTATGCGCGCCTGTCGCCGACGCCGACCGAGTACGAGGCCTTCGTGGCCCAGATCAGCGAGATGTGGGCGACCCAGCCGGACTACAAGGCCGAGCAGCTTGCCACCATCAAGGCGCCGGTCACCATCGCCGACGGCGAGCATGACGAGGCGATCCGCCAGGAGCACAACGCGGAGATGGCCGGCCTGATCCCCGGCGCGAAGCTCAACATCCTCCCGGGCGTCAGCCACTTCGCCATGCTGCAAAAGCCGGAGGAGTTCAATGCGGCCGTGCTGGCGTTTTTGAAGGAGTAGGGCGGCCGGTCCGGTCAGGCGAGTCTTACTTGAAGGGCTCGCCCGCCGCTCAACTTACGCCAGACACCCCTGGCTGCGCAGCTCGGCCGCCATGTCGTCCAAATGGCTGCGGCGCGGCGCCAGGCCCTCGCGGGTGATGCGGGTGACCATGTTGACTGCCGCCCGGTTGATCGGACAAGGGTTGTTACCGGCGAGGCGCAGGACGTGGCCGTTGTAAGCGTCGATCTCGGTCTCGCCCCGGCCCATGTCCGCCGCCATGGAGCAATAGGTGCCGCGGAGCGACGGGCGGAAGAAAATCGCCATCAGTTCGGGCAGGCCCGGGGTTTTCAGGATTCGCGCGACCGTATCCGGATGGAAGGGGCCGATCTTCGCCAGCGGCACGCCGGCGTGCCGCAAGACGGCGTAGTTCTCCTGCAGCAGGCCGAAGAATAGCCGCTTGGCCAGCCTATCGGTCATGATCTCGGCGTTATCGACCCCCGCCGCCGCAGCGATTGGCGCGATCGCGGCGCTGTACATCAGCTTGGCGGCTTTGAAAGGCCGCACGTCCTGCACCAGCTCGACCTTGAACAGGCCAGCGCGCTTCAACGCCTCGGCCAGGCTTGCCAGTTCGCCTCGCTCGTCGTCGGTCGCCGGCCGCCGGGCGCCGATATGGAGGCTGCCGGGACGTGTGATGCGCGCGACGGGACGCTCGCGCGGGCATTCGGAGACGAACGACGCGATTCCTTCGCCGGCAAAATCGCGGGCATCGAGAAGGGTATCGTACCCATTCTGCACGGGGACCAGGCGGCGCGTGGTCTTCAAGCGTGCAAGGAATGCGCCGTTATCATAGGTCTTGGTGCATAGCAGGATGACGGCGTCGGCTGGCGGCTGCCAGTCCGCGAACGCGATGAATGGCAGTTTCATTGGCGCCCGGCCGGCAACGATGAGTCCATCCATCCGTCCGGCGGCGATCTTGTCCGGGCGGCGTTCGACCATCGTGACGTCCCACCCGGCGCGGGCCAGCGACCAGGCCAGAACAACGCCTATACCGCCGGCACCAACGACGTGAACCTTATCTTTCATGATCCTTCGCGGTTTCCAGTTCGTCGTTGAGGAATACTAACAGGCTTTCGCCGATCCCGCTCTAATCAGTTGATTGGGACCGGACGGCAAGATGAGACACTTAGCCGCGGACCCGACGCAGCGCATCGTCGCGCGCGGGCGGTCTTTGTGGCGATGTAGCCTTCGACGGCGGTTGAATGCTAGATATTCACCTGGCCCTCGGGGAGGAACCTGCATGCGGATCCGGCTTGGCTGCGAACTGGACTATGAGTTTCCCGCGCCGACGCCGATGATCGTCATGCTGAATGTGCATTACTCCCGGGCGGCAAACCTCGAACAGCCCGATCATCTGATCACCAGGCCGTCCGTTCCGATCGAGAGCTACCGCGACAGTTTCGGCAATTGGTGCTGCCGCCTGGTGGCGCCGGCGGGCCGCTTCACCCTGGGAACGGACGCCGTCATCCGCGATGAGGGCGCCGCTGATCCCGTGGCACCGGACGCGATCCAGCATCAGGTGCAGGACTTGCCGGCGGAAACGCTGCTGTTCCTGCTGGGCAGCCGCTACTGCGAGACCGATCGCCTGTCCGACGATGCCTGGCGCCTGTTCGGCAAGGCGCCGCTGGGGTGGGCGCGGGTGCAGGCGATCTGCGACTTCGTCCACGGTCACCTGACGTTCGGCTATGAGCATTCCCGCGCCACGCGGACCGCCGCCGAAGGCTATGCCGAGCGCCGGGGCGTCTGCCGCGACTTCGCCCATCTCGCCATCGCCTTCTGCCGCAGCCTGAACATCCCCGCGCGCTACTGCACGGGATATGTCAGCGATATCGGCCTGCCGCCGCCCTATGAAACGATGGATTTCGCCGCCTGGATGGAGGTCTATCTCGGCGGCCGCTGGCATGTGTTCGATCCCCGGAACAACACGGCCCGCATCGGCCGCATCCTGATCGCCAGGGGGCGCGATGCCGCCGACGTGCCGCTGACCCACACCTTCGGGCCGAATGTGCTGACGGGATTTAAGGTGTGGACCGACGAGGTCGCGGCTTGATCCGCCGATGGCCGCGCCGCAAGTATTCCGGGGCGCTTGCCGCAAGTACATCAAAGTAATCAACAAAAGCTAACAGCGGCAAGATTTCCGGCTGCGGCAGAGAATATTTCGATCCGCTAGATTTTTGATTTTGCTTGTATTTATCCGCCGTTTCCGCCATGGTGTTTAGAGATCGGTAGAGCCGACGGCGCCCAAAGGAAAATGAGCGCGATGTTCCGCCGCTGGTGGCGCGGCGGTCGAAAGCTGACCGACAGGATTTGGCTTCCCAGGATCGCATAAGCTGGCATAGGCGACGGGCGCCGTTCGTCACGAACAATTGGCGCCGCCCTCCGCGCATTGCGGATCGGCACGACCGCGAATCTTTGTGAGACCGCGGACCCGCCGGCCCGTTTCGACACTCCAAATCGCGGCAATCATTCAAGTCGCGGCGCCCTTTGGCGCCGTTCAGTGGCTAACGCTTTAACGCACAACCTCAAAGGAGACACACGATGGCACTATCCATGACATCAAAATGGGAATCGATGAAGCCGAAGATCGTCTATCTCGTCATCGGTTTGGTCGCAGGGCCCGTTCTTTCGGGCATGTTCGGGCTGCAGGTCCTCAGCAGCACCGCGCGCAATCAAGTTCAGGCGGGCCTCGTCGATCTCCAGGCGACCTATTGCGCCGCCAATGCCCGGACGGAGACGGCGGATACCAGCAAGCTCGACTATACCGCGCGCAACGACCTGGCGAAGAAATTCGCCATCATGCCCGGCGCGACGACAGCCGATTTCAGTGTGGTCAGCGCCTGCGCGCAGAAGCTTTCGACCTGATGCTGATGACGCCGGCGCGGGCCTACGGCAACCTTAGTCAGGAGGTCACTCATGGACGATAGTCCGATCATGCTCGACAAGCATCGCGGCCCCCTGGCGCAACGGGCAACGGAGATCCGCCGCCGCCTGACCGATGTAGCAGCCGGGCATAGGGAGTATCGCCGACGCCGCGGCGACCTCGAGACATTCCTGGCGGAGACGCCGGCGGCGACCTGGCCCGAAGCGGCGGAGAAGGCCCGCTATCTCCTGAGCATCCTGGCGCAGACACCTTCGGGCCGCGATCCGCGGCGGCAGAAGATCATCGAGTCGGTGCTGGAAGATTTCAAACGCTTGGGCGGCGAACCGGACGAGCCCGTCGGCGGCGAGGCGCATGCGAGCCGGCCGGAGTGACCCCGGCCGGCGCGTAACGCCCGCCCGCCGGCGCGGGGTGTTGGCTGCGGCCTGGCGTTTGTCGGCGTGCTTCTGCGGTTCGATCTAACTTAGCGTGGCGGGCTACCCACCGCTCAAGGCCTGGACGATCTGCACGGAATCCGCCGGCCGCAGCGGGTGCGCCATATCGAAGGTCTGCTCGCCATTGACGAAGAAGCGGATATGCGGGCGCATCTTGTCCTGCTCGTCAATCATGCGGAAGCGCAGGCCGGGATAGCGGCGGTCGAGATCGGCCAGCAACTCGGCCAGCGTGGCGCCAGCGGCGTCGACGTCGCGCGCCTTGGTGTAAGAGCGGAGCGCGCTGGGGATCAGCACATTCATCGCAACTCCGCCGCCTCCACCGCATAGATCTCCGGCAGATGCTGCGCCAGCGGCTGCCAGCGGTCGCCCTCGTTGCGGCTCATCCAGAGTTCGCCGCTGGTGGTGCCGAAATAGAGGCCGACGGGATCGCGCGCGTCCGCCGTCATCGCCTGGCGCTTCACCGTCCACCAGGCCTGGCCCTTGGGCAGGCCGGCATCCAGGCGTTTCCAGCTCTTGCCGCCATTGCGGGTGACGAAGGCGCCGGGCTTGCCGTCGGGGCAGGTGCGCGGCCAGACCGCGGTGCCGTCCATCGGGAACACCCAGACGGTATCGGCATCGCGGGGATGCACCACCATGGGGAAGCCGATGTCGCCGACCTTCTTCGGCATGGCGTTGCCGATGCGCTCCCACTTCGTCGAGGGGCGGTCGAGGCGGTAGATGCCGCAATGGTTCTGCTGATAGAGCCGGTCCGGATTGCTGGGGCAGAGCCGCATGCAATGGGGATCGTGGAAAGTGGGCGTGCCGGCGTCGAAGCCTTCGACCACCTCCATGCCCTGGATCATGACCTTCCAGGTCTTGCCGCCGTCGGTGGATTCATGCACGCCGCCGCCGGACATGCCGAAATAGAGATGCTGGGGATCGCGGGGATCGACGATGATCGAATGCATCTTCGGCCCGTCGGGCGTGCCGTCCTGAACCGAGCCCATCCAGACGCGGTATTGCGGATCGTCGTTGATGCCTGAGAAGGGCTCCCAGGTGACACCGCCGTCCTGCGAACGGAACAGCCCTTGCGGCGAGGTGCCGGCGTACCAGACATCGGGCTCGCTCTCGTGGGCGGGCGTGAGCCAGAAGGTGTGATCGACGCTGCGGCCGGGCTTGCCGTTCGCCGTCTTGGCGAAGGCGGGCGGGCGCTTGGCTTCCTTCCAGCTCTTGCCGAAATCGGTGGAGCGGAACACCGTGGGGCCGAGATGCCCGGTCTTCGCCGCCGCCAGCAGCGTGCGGCCGTCGCGGGGGTCGAGCATCATGTGATTGATGGTATGGCCAAGGAAATGCGGTCCGTCGGCGCGCCAGGTCTTGCGCTGGGCGTTGCCGTGATAGAGCCATGCGCCCTTGCGGGTTGCGACCATGACCAGCACCCGGCGCGCCGCGGCGCTGCGCGCGCGCGGCTTCGCCGCATTCTTCCGCGCTTTGGTTTTTCCTGAGGAATTCCGGAGGCCACGCGCCATTGTCCGCTCCTTCGCCGTGATTGCCTGTGCTGCCGCGCCGCAAGCGGCGCGCCTGTTGCTCAACCCGAAACACTCTCGGGCCGTTCCAGTTCCGATTGGTAGCTGCGCTGTTTCGTAATTAACCGTTCAGTTAAATACAAACTCCCTGGGGTTCTGTCAAGCCGGCGTCAGGGGCCGGCGACAAAGGGCAGGTTGGCGATGCCGTTGGTCAGGATCTGTACGCCCAGGCAGAGCAGGATGAAGGCCGAGAGGCGCATGAAGGCGTCGGTGCCGGTCTCGCCCAGGCGGCGCAGCAAGCCGGCGGCGAAGCGGTAGCTGAGAT
Source organism: Dongiaceae bacterium (assembly GCA_046154965.1). Classification (GTDB taxonomy): domain Bacteria; phylum Pseudomonadota; class Alphaproteobacteria; order Dongiales; family Dongiaceae; genus DATKFM01. Next base: position 108,836 of record JBJXDY010000112.1, read on the forward strand.
AGATCGTGCCGGCCACCGCGAGCGCCGCGAACACACCGCCGGCGGCCGTCCAGAGAATCCGATCGCTCCCGGCGGCCTGGGTGCCCAAGGTAATTGCCACGGAAATCGTCCCAGGCCCGACGGTCAACGGCATGGTCAAGGGAAAGAAGGCGCGGCGCATCATCGCCGCCTCGTCGGGGGCGGCGGCCTGCTGCTCGCGGGCGCGGGTGTCGTCGCCCTGCATCAGCAGCCGCCAGCCGGCCGCCATCACCACCAACCCGCCGCCGATCTGCACCGCCGTGATGGTGAGGCCGAAGAAGGCGAGGATGTGGGAGCCGATGAACAGCGACACCGTCATCAGCACGAAGCCGCCGACGGCCACGCGCCAGGCGAGCCGCGCCCGGGTCTTCTTCGATGTATCGGCCGTCAGCCGCAGGAAGATGGGCGCCATGCCCAGCGGATTGACGATGGGAAACAAGCCGATGAAGACGGTCAGGAAACTGGCGGCGAGGGCGGTCATTCAAGCTCCCGGAAACTGCGAAGGGCTGTGACGAATCTAAAGCAGGACGGCGCGGCCCGCATCCATGAACAGGGGCTTGCCGGGCCTGCGCGCCCGTGATACTTAAGTATATGCCTAACTATCAAACGCAACTCGATCTGATGTTTCACGCGCTGGCCGATCCCGGGCGGCGGGTGATGGTGGAGCGGCTGACCCGCGGGCCGGCTTCGGTCAGCGAACTGGCCGAGCCGCTGGACATGTCTCTGCCGGCGGTTGTGCAACATCTGCAGGTCCTGGAAGCGAGCGGCTTGGTGAAGTCGCAGAAGGTGGGGCGGGTGCGCACCTGCCGCATCGAGCCGGCGGCGCTGCGCAGTGCCGAGAAATGGATCGGCGAACGGCGCATGATCTGGGAGCGCCGCCTCGACCGGCTCGGCGAGTACCTGGCCGCCACAACCGACGAACCGGTCAAAGGGAGGAAATCTTGACCAAGCGTTCCGTGATCCACAGCACATTCGTTCTCGAGCGGACCTATGACGCTCCGCCGGCGCGGGTGTTCAAGGCCTTTTCCGATATCGAGGCCAAGCGCCGCTGGTTCGCCGGCGTCGAGGGCTGGGAAACCGATGAGTACAAGCTCGACTTCCAGGTGGGTGGCAAGGAGATCTGGCGCGGCAGCCCGAAAGGCGGTCCGAAGATCCGCAACGACACGATCTATCGCGACATCATTCCGGATGAGCGGATCATTCTCGCCTATGACATGTTCATCAATGAGAACAGGATATCGGTGTCGTTGCTGACAGTGCTGTTCAAGCCGGATGGCAAGGGCACGCGGCTGACGCTCACGGAGCAGGGCGCCTTCCTCGACGGTTTCGACGATCCGAAGATGCGGGAGTCCGGCTATGGCGGCATGCTGACCAGACTTGGCGAAGAACTGAAACGCAAGAACTGACGGATAAGTCATGACGCTGAAGCTCTATCATCATCCGCTGTCGTCGTTCTGCATGAAGGCGCTCACGGCGCTGTATGAGAACGACACACCCTTCGAGGGCGTCATCGTCGATCTCGGCAACGAGGCGTCACGGGCGGCTTTCCTGAAGGTCTGGCCGATCGGCAAATTTCCCGTGCTGCGCGACGAGGTGCGGGAGCGCACCGTTCCGGAATCCAGTATCATCATCGAGTATCTCGCGAAGCATTATCCCGGCAAATCGCAGTTGGTTCCCAGCGACGACGATCTCGCGCGGCAGACGCGCTTGAGCGACCGGTTCTTCGATCTCTATGTGCATGTGCCCATGCAGAGGATCGTCGCTGAAAGGCTCAGGCCGGCGGGGAAGGGAGATCCCTTCGGCCTGGAACAGGCAAAGACGCTGTTGCAGACCGCGCTCGGCATGGTCGAGCGGGATATGGCCGCAAAAACCTGGGCCATGGGAAATGCCTTCTCCATGGCCGACTGCGCGGCGGCGCCCGCGCTGTTCTACGCCGATCAGGTGATGCCCTTTGCCGACAGCCATAAGAATGCTGCTGCCTATCTGAACAGGTTGAAAACGCGACCGTCCTTCGCGCGGGCGCTCAAGGAAGCGCAGCCTTACTGGCATATGTTCCCGAAGTAACCTGCCGGTGCGGGGCTTGCCCGCCGCCGAATCCCTCCGCTAACATTGTCTGTGGATTTATCAGACAAATAGCGGGGGATTTGCGTCATGGCCGGCCGTCTCATTCTCGTCACCGGCGCCACGGGCAAGGTGGGGCAGGCGTTCATGCATCGTCTGCTCAGTGATGCGGTCCATGGCCAGGACCGCATCCGCGCGCTCTGCCATAACCGAACGCTGCCGGAGACAACGCGGGTCGAAGTGGTGAAAGGCAGCATCGCCGACCGCGCGCTGGTGGCGCGGGCGATGGACGGGGTGAGCCATG
>JBJXDY010000113.1:0-76300 GCA_046154965.1 Dongiaceae bacterium
CCCCGCGCCGATAGTGCAGGGCTCGCCCGTCGCCGCCGACGGCCAACTGCTCGATGCCCTGGGCCGCGCCGACCAGCTGGCGGCGGAGGGGCAGTTCGCCGAGGCCCTGCATCTCCTGCTGCTGCACAGCATCGACTATCTGAAGCGCCATTTGGGCAGCGTCCACGGCCCGTCCAGCACGGCGCGGGAGATCTTGCAGCGGGCGCGCTTGCCGGACCCCGGCCGGAACTCCCTGGGCGCCATCGTGGATGCGGCCGAAGTCAGCTATTTCGGCGGCCGGCCGGTCGATGGCGGCGTGTATGCCGCCTGCCGCCGGCATTATCAGGCCTTTGCCTTCGGCGGGTCGCCGGCATGAACGACTCGATCTTCTCCGGCCGTACGCTGGCCTGGCTGCTGGGCATCGGAATCGCCTCCTTCGCGGGCATGATGCTGCTGTTCACGCTGGGTAGCGAATTGTTCCCGACGAGTTCAATTCAGCCCAGCACCTATTCGAAATCGGCCATCGGCCATCAGGCCTGGGTGCGGCTGTTGCAGAACATGGGCAAGACGGTGCTGATCAGCCGCAACGACTCAGTGGCGAAATCCTACGATGGCGGCCTGCTGATCCTGGCCGAGCCCGACGCCGGCGGCGACGAGCGGCAGCCGATCGAAGAACTGTTGCAGGCCAGGCGCGTGCTGGTGGTGCTGCCGAAATACTCGGCCAACCCCTCGCTGCTGAACAGCAGTTGGGCCGGGACCGTGGATCGGATCAACACACGTTACATCTCCGAAGTGCTGCGGCAGGTGACGACGACCGGCATGGTGCTGCAGCTCGACGCATCGCCGCCCTGGCTGCCCAGCGGCTTGGGGCCGGCGCCCGACCTGCCGCGGCCGCAGGTCATGCTGGGCTCCGGCCTCAAGCCGGTGATCGCCAGCAAGACCGGTATTCTCCTGGGCTTGGCGGAGATCCATGGCAGCAAGATTTGGGTGCTGTCCGATCCCGACCTGATCTCCAATCACGGCCTGCTGCGCGGCGCCAACGCCCAGCTCGCGATGGGGATCATCGACGCCATCAGCGATGGCGGCCCAGTGATCTTCGACGAGACGATCCATGGCTATTACCTCGACCCCAATCTGATGAAGGCGTTGTTCCAGTATCCGCTGGTGTTCGTGACCACGGCGGCGCTCGCCGCGATCCTCATCCTGCTCTGGGCGTCGACCGGGCGCTTTGGCGCACCGGCGCGGATCGAACCGGCGCTGCGCATGGGCAAATCGACCCTGGTGGCGGCGGGCGCCGATATGTTGAGCTTCGGCCGCCACGAGGCACCGATCGCCGCGCGCTACCGCAAGGCTGTGCTCGAGGATGTGGGCCGGCGCATCCATGCGCCGCTGCAGGCCGATGAGCGCACCCTGGCCGCCTGGCTGGACCGTGTCGGCCAGTCGCGCGGCGTCAGCCAGAAGTTCAGCCGCGTCTGGCGGGACTTCGAGATCCTTCCGGGCGGCGGCGCCTACCAATCGCGCTTGCTGCTGATGGCGGCGCAGGAACTCTATCGTTGGAAAGAGGAGATGTTGAATGGACCTGGACCGGATTCGCGGCATCGCTGACCGGCTGAAAGGCGAAGTCCGCAAGGTGGTGGTGGGCCAGGATGGCGCCATCGATCTCCTGCTGATCGGCCTATTGTCCCAAGGGCATATCCTGCTGGAGGGCGTGCCCGGCGTGGCCAAGACGCTGCTGGGGCGCAGTTTCGCCACCGCGCTGTCGCTGAAGTTCGGCCGCATCCAGTTCACGCCCGACCTGATGCCCGGCGACGTGCTGGGCACCAACCTGTTCAATTTCCAGACCAACCAATTCGCGCTGACCCGCGGCCCGATCTTCACCGAACTGCTGCTGGCCGACGAAATCAAACGCACGCCGCCGAAGACCCAGGCGGCGCTGCTGCAGGCGATGCAGGAACGCAATGTCACCATCGACGGCCAGACCTATCCGCTCGGTTCCGGCTTCATGGTCATCGCCACGCAAAATCCGATCGAGCATCAGGGCACCTATCCGCTGCCGGAGGCGCAGCTCGACCGCTTCCTGTTCAAGCATGTGATGAACTATCCGTCGCGGGACGAGGAGCGCGCCATCGTCACCCAGCATGGCAGCCGCCTGACCATGCCCGATCCCGCCGATCTCGGCGTCGTCGCGGTCGCCGATCTTGCAGAGCTGACGGCGATGCGGGCGGCGATCGCGAACATCCACCTCAAGTCCGATATCGTCGACTATGTGGTGGATATCATCCGCGCCAGCCGCGAGACGCCAGCGTTGCAGTATGGCGCCTCGCCCCGCGCCGGCAACATGCTGGCGATGTCGGCCCGCGCCTTCGCCGCGCTGCAGGGCCGCGACTATGTTATCCCCGACGATGTGAAGACGCTGGCGCCGCCGGCGCTCCGTCACCGCCTCGTGCTGGCGCCCGGCAGCGAGATCGAAGGGCTCGATGCGGACAAGGTGGTCGGCCAGATCCTCGACCAAGTGCCGGCGCCCCGATGATCCGGCCGACGCTCCGGGCCGTCTTTCTGTTTGCCGCCGGCATCCCGCTGGCGGTGCTGGTGATCGTGCTGAACGCCGATTTCTGGCCGCTGGTGCTGATCTATGTGGCGCTGGCGGCGCTGGCGCTGGGGATCGACGCGCTGATGGCGATGCCCGGCCGGGCCCTGCTGCTGCGAACCGACATACCGCCGCTGCTCTATGCCGGCGACAGCGATCTGCTGCGGGTCAATCTGTTCAACAGCTCGACACGCTGGGCGGTGCGGCTGGAAGGGCGCTGCGATGTGGATCCGCTGCTGCGCGAGCCCGGCCATCGCTTCGCCATGCTGGGGCCGGGGCAGCAGGCGGCGATCGAGTTTCCGCTGACGCCGCTGCGGCGCGGTACCGCCATCGTCGAGCGGCTGTGGCTGCGCTGGCGCGGGCCGCTGGGCCTGGCGCAGCGGCAGCGGCTGGAAACGGAACCGCTGCGGCTGCCAGTGGTGCCGAACGTGCGGGCGGTGCGCATGGCGGCGGCCAGGTTCTATTCCCCCGACGCTCTGATCGGCATGAAGAGCCAGAAACAGCAGGGCGAGGGCTCGGAGTTCGACGCGCTGCGGGAGTATATGCCCGGCCTGGATCATCGCTCGATCGACTGGAAGCAATCGGCGCGCCACCACAAGCTGCTGTGCAAGGAGTTCCGCACCGAGCGCAATCATCCGATCATCCTGGCGTTCGACAGCGGCTATCTGATGCGCGAGCCGGTGGATGGCGTGGCCAAGCTGGATCACGCCATCAATGCCGGGCTGTTGATGGCTTTCATGTCGGTCAAGGCCGGGGACCAGGTGGGCCTGTTCGGATTCGATTCACGGGTACGGCTCTACCTGCCGCCGTCCGGCGGCAATGCCGGCTTCAGCCGGGTGCAGCGGCGCTCGGCCGATCTGGACTATAGCCATGAGGAGACGAACTTCACGCTGGCCCTGACCGATCTGGCCGGGCGGCTCAACCGGCGGGGGCTGATCGTGCTGATGACCGATTTCGTCGACACCGTTGCCGCCGAGCTGATGCTGGAGAACGTCACCCGGTTGGCGCAGAAGCATCTGGTGATCTTCGTGACGCTGCAGGATCCCCATCTGCAGAAAACCGCGGCGCAGCGGCCAGCGCGGCTGCTGGATGTGACCCAGGCCGTGGTCGCCGACAATTTCCTCAGGGAGCGCGCGGTGGTGTTCGAAAAGCTGAAGCGCCTGGGGGTGCATTGCCTTGATTTGCCGCCGGAGCGCATCGGCATGGACCTGTTGAACCGCTATCTCCTGATCAAGCAGCGGGAGCTGATCTGATGGCCGAACCGCAGCTCAAGAGTCACGTGTTCCGCCGGGAGCGGGAGGCGAGCTGGCGCGAGCTGGAAGGCCTGCTCGGCCGCGCCGAGCGGCGCGGCGGCATCCGCAATCTGGACCTCGCGGAGCTGATTCGCCTGCCGATGCTCTATTTCGCGTCGCTGTCGTCGCTGTCGGTGGCGCGCAACATCTCCCTCGATCATAACCTGCTGGCCTATCTCGAGAGCCTGTCCAGCCGCGCCTATCTCATAGTCTATGGCGTGCGCGCCAGTTTCTGGGGCTCGATCGCCGAATTCTTCCGCTACCGCCTGCCGCGGGCCGTGCGCGGCATCTGGCCGGCTGTGATGCTGTCGCTCCTGGCGCTGAGCGCCGGAGCGGTTGCGGGCTATGGGCTGACGATCTCGAACTCGGACTGGTTCTACAGCTTCGTCGATCCGGCGCTCGCCAGCGGCCGCACGCCGACCGCGTCGACCGAGAGCCTGCGCGACATATTGTTCGACGAACCGGAAGCGCACGATGTCGAAGACCTGTCGGTGTTCTCCACCTTCCTGTTCACTCACAATGCCCGTGTCGGCATGATGTGCTTTGCGCTCGGCTTCGCGCTGGGGCTGCCCACCCTGTTCCTGCTGATCCAGACGGGCCTGATGCTCGGCGCCTTCATCGCGCTCTATGACAGCCGCGGCCTGGGGGTGGAGATCGTCGGCTGGCTGATGATCCACGGCGTCACCGAGCTCGGCGCCATCGTCCTCTGCGGCGCGGCCGGGCTGATGCTGGGCTATGCCATCGCCTTTCCCGGTGCACAAAGCCGGCTGGCCAATCTCGCCCAACATGGGCGGCGCGCCGCGATGGTGGTCATGGGTGCGGTGTTCATGCTGCTGATCGCCGGCCTGCTCGAAGGCCTGGGCCGGCAGCTGATCAACGACACCGACCTGCGGCTGACGATCGCCGGCGCCACGCTGATGATCTGGCTGAGCTACTATGTCGCCGGCGGCCGGTCCCGGAGTTCGGAAGATGGCGGCAACAGCTAGCGCCCGCATCGGCGCCATGCTGGGCGCGGTCGATCCGGCGGCGCGCCGGATGATCTCGACGCCTGAAGGCGTTCTGTTGCCGGTGGATCTGGCCAGCCGGGGCGAACGGGCCGCGGCCTTTCTGATCGATTTGTTTGCGATCATCGTTGGTTTTGTTTGCACCATCCTGCTGCTGGTCCTGGTCGGCATTAGCGGTGCGGAGATGGGCGCCTGGTTCTGGATCATTCTGATGCTGGCCTTCTTCTTCCTGCGGAACTTCTATTTCGCGGCCTTCGAGCTGGCCTGGCGCGGCATGACGCCGGGCAAGCGGGTTTTCGGCCTGCGCGTCATCGACCGCGGCGGCGGCACGCTCCGCGCCGATGCCATCTTCGCCCGCAACCTGATGCGGGAGGTCGAGGTGTTCATCCCCGCCATGATCCTGATGATCGGCCCGTTCATGGGCGGGGAAGGCGGCGGCGTCTGGCTGTATCTGATGCTGCTCGGCTGGATGGGCGTGCTGACGCTATTGCCCCTGTTCAACAAGGACCGGCTGCGGGCCGGCGACCTGATCGGCGGCACCTGGGTGATCCTGGCGCCAAAGGCGGTGCTGCTGCCCGATGTGGCGGCGATGCCGGCGGAGGCATCGGCGAATGCCTCACCCGATGCCCTGGTCGACAGCCTCCGCTTCAGCCGGCAGCATCTTTCGGTCTATGGCGTCGAAGAACTGCAGACGCTGGAGCATATCCTGCGCCAGGAAGGTCCCCATGCGGCCCAGGTGCGCGACGAGGTGGCGCGGCGCATCCAGCGCAAGATCGCCTGGCAATCCCCGGGCCGGCCGGTCGAGCCCCGCGCCTTCCTGCAGGCCTTCTACGCCGCCCAGCGGCGGCACCTGGAAGCCAAGCTGCTGTTCGGCAAGCGCCGTCAGAACAAGTTCGATCAGAGCTGATTTCTGACAGGCCGCCTAGTCGAACACGGCGGCGATATCCTCGATGCCGAAGCCTTCTTTGGCTCGCCTGAGCTCGACATAGGCGACCGCCGCCGCAATGGCGAAGAGCGCGTTGACGATCAGGCTGGCGAGTATGTTCAGGCCTTGTCCGATCAACATGCCGGTAACGCCGCCGAAGACCCCCAGCACGATGATCACAATCCCCACGACCATTGAGGCGGCAAGTGAGGCCGCCCACATCACCAGCAGAATACCGAACATTCGCCAAGCGTGGCCTCGGCTGAGACTCCAACTCCTGCCAATAGCGGCAAAGACTCCCGGTCGTTCGACGGCAATCGCCGGCACGGTTACCCAAAGTCGAACGAAAAGAAACACCATGAGGACGGACATGATGATCAATGCCGGGAATAGCCAGAAAAGGGCGGGAGTCCACGAGTTCGGATCATTGAGATCGCCCGCCATTGCGAACATGAATATCGGCGAGATGATGGCGGCGACAATGAGCAGCGCACCCAAGAAGAAAAGGCATGTCGCGCCGGTGCAAGGCAGAACGACGGCGACGCCGCGCTGCAGACTCTGCCAGAAGCGCACCGGCTGACCGCGCAGGTGCTGGAATGTGCCGTAGGAAGTCGCTGCAAGCCAGATCGCCGTGGTCGCGATCGATACAACGATGAGGGCGATAGCAGCAACGGTGATCCAGATCCAGGGCAGCGCGGCCAGTTCATCGCTATTGAATGGGTTTGCCGGGTCTGCTGATGGCGAAAACTCGCCGAAGCCTGGCGTCTGAGCGACGATGTAGAGATAGCCAGCGGTGAAAACTATCGTTGGAATAAAGCCGATCAGCGCAAACCCGCTGAATGGGAGAATGCGGGTGAAGAACGCTGCGAAGGTTTGCGAGATGACGGTGCCGACGAGAAATCGTTGGGTTTGTACGAACGCCATGGAAATCCCCAGATCCGCGGGCGCAGGCTGCGCCGGCCGCAATCAGTAACGCGCAGAAATAGTTAACAGCCGGTCAACGACGGCAAGAGCCGACGATGTCATGGGTTCAATCGAACAGGCTTGCGGCCTCTTCGGCGCCGATACCTTCCTTCACGCGCCGGAGTTCCAGATAGAGCACGGCCGCCACCACGGCGGCGAAGGTGCCGTAGGCGAGGAAGGCGGCCAGCGAGAACGGCATCAAGATGCTGATGATGACATCCATGGCCGTTCCCAATAACGTCATGATCGCGACATAGGCTGCCGCCATCAACAGGAGAATCCCGAGCAGACGGCCATAATTGCCGCGGGTCAGTTCGATGCTGCGGGCCAGCGCGCTGCTGACTCCCTTGCGCTCCAAGGCGGCCGCGGGCACAGCCACCAGGAACGGAACGGCGATCAGCGGCGCCAGGACGAGCCCGACGAAAATGATGGGCGAGTCCGCGATGGTGCCGAGCACCGCGAGGGCGGCAGCGGGAATCCCTGTTATCAATCCGACCAGCAAGGCAACGCCCGAGACCGGCGCCATGACGGCAAAACCGTGATTCACGCAGCGCTTGAAATCGGCTGGCTGCGCGCGCATCTGCTGCAGCGTGCCGAAGGCCACGGCTGCGGCGCCGACTTGCAAGATTGCGAATGAGGCAGCCGCCATGAGCGCGAGCGTGATACCCATGACGACTGTCTGGGAGTCGCTGATGTAAAACCCGCCGCCGCCTTCCGAAGGCATGGCCTCGATCGCCAGGATACAACCGAAGAAAAGGATGCCCACGGCAATGGCTGCCAGCACCCCCGCCAGCAGCATGATGCCGGAGAACGGCAGCCAGCACGCCTTGAACACGGCCCAGCTCCGCGTCAACACCGACGTTATGCTCAGAGTGCCACTTTCAGCGCCCATCCTGCAGCCTCCTGCCGGCCGATGTTATCGAACTCGTGGAGATGATTTGGTCGAAGCCGGCGGGCGTGGGGCTATTTGCCTTTGTCGGTCTTGCCCATGGTCTCAATGCGCTTTTGCAGCGCATCGATCTGCGCCTTGAGCTCGGCTAGGCTGTCCGGGCCGTTCTTGACCGTGCCCTCGCCATTGCCCGGCTGCTCCCCGGCGGCGCCGGTTTGATAGGGCGCGAACATCTTCATCGCCCGCTCGAAGAAGGCCAGGTTCTGCTTGCCGATCTCGTCGAAGCGGCCAAAGGGAAACATGCCGCCGAAGGTATCGCGCATGTAATTGCGCATCTGCTCCTGATTGCTGGCGAAGTATTCCATGGTGTGCTCCAGGTAGCGCGGCACCAGGAACTGCAGATTGTCGCCGTAGAAGCTGATAAGCTGCCGCAGGAAATTCAGCGGCAGCAGGTTCTGGCCCTTGGATTCCTCCTCAACGATGATCTGGGTCAGCACCGAGCGGGTGATATCCTCGCCGGACTTGGCGTCATAGACGGCGAATTCCACATTGTCCTTCACCATCTGGGACAGATGGTCGAGGGTCACATAGCTGCTGGTTGCCGTATTATAGAGTCGGCGATTCGCATATTTCTTGATGACGATCGGCGTCTTGTCGGTCGCGGTCCCTTCGGCCATGGGGCCCTACTCCCTGCGCGGTGACTCAAGATAGGCTAAGGATAGCAGGAATCCTCGGGTATTGTGCAATGCATTAAAGACCTTGCTGCGCCGCCGCGAAGGCCGGTGGCGGGTCCTAGAGCGGTCATTTATAGTGCTGGAATGGATGAAACGGCCGATCTCAGGGCGCTGGCCAGCCGCTATGTGGACCTCTGGGAGGATCAGATTGCCGCCTTGGCCGTGGATCCGGCCCTGAGCGAGCTTTTCCGGGTATGGATGGGGCTGGCGGGTATGGGCATGGCCAAAGCAGGGCCGTTGCCCTGGATGGGATTTGCAGCGGGAGTACGAGGTGAAGGCCGAACAGAAACCAGGGCCGGCGGACCAGGAGATGCGTCCGGGGCAGACGCGGCCCGGGCCGCGCCCGCTGCCGCTGCATCTGTCGATCGCCGGGATGACTTGGCTCGGCTCGCAGAGCGCCTTGCCGCTCTTGAGGAACGGCTGGCCCGGCTGGAATCCGGCGGCGGCGGCCGGCCTGAAGGCCCTGGCGGCGGAAGCCGCAAGTCAAAGCCCAGAAAGCCTCGCCAAAGCCGTTGAGGAAGAGGTCCGCCGCCGCTGGGGCCTGCTGACCCAGGGCATTGAGGCCTATCGAAACCACCCCTATCGCCGCAATCTGACGATACCCGCCGAGATTTGGCGCGAAGGCACTTCGCGGCTCCTGGACTATGCGCCGCAAGCTTCTGCCGGGGCGCCGGTGGTGCTGGTGGTGCCGTCCCTGATCAACCGCGCCTATGTGCTGGATTTGACCGAGGAGCGCAGCCTGATGCGGTTCCTGGCCGGGGCCGGGTTCCGGCCGCTGCTGCTGGACTGGGACGCGCCGGGCGAGGTGGAGCGGCGCTTCACTCTGACGGACTACATCGCCGGACGGCTGGGCCGGGCGATCGACGCCGCCTGCGGCCTCGGCGGCGGCCCGGTGGCGCTGGTCGGCTATTGCATGGGCGGTCTGCTGGCGCTGCCGCCGGCCCTGACCCATCCGGACAAGGTGAGCGGCCTGGTCTGCCTGGCGACGCCCTGGGATTTCCATGCCGAGCGGCCGCACCAGGCGCGGCTGATCGGCGCCGCGCTGCCGGCCCTGGAGCCGATGCTACGGCAGGTGGGCGAACTGCCGGTGGATGCGATCCAGGCGCTCTTCGCCGGCCTGGACCCGCTGCTGGTGTTTAGGAAATTCGTCAAGTTCGCCGGCCTGGATCCGGCCTCGCCTCCGGCCGCGCAGTTCGTGGCGCTGGAGGATTGGCTCAACGACGGCGTGCCGCTGGCGGCCGAGGTGGCCCGGGAGTGCCTGGCCGGCTGGTATGGCGGCAATTCGCCGTCCAAGGGCGAGTGGCGCATCGCCGGCCAGCCGGTGAACCCGCGGGAAATCCAGCTGCCCACGCTGATCGTGGTGCCCCATGCCGACCGTATCGTGCCGCCGCCCTCGGCGCTCGGGTTGGTGGCGCAGATGCCCCAGGCGACGGTGATGCGCCCGCAATCCGGCCATATCGGCATGGTGGCTGGCGGCGGGGCCATGGATCAGCTCTATAAGCCCCTGGCGGCCTGGCTCGACGCCCTGCACCGGCCCGCACGGCGAAAGCGCGCGTCGGGGACACGGAAGAGTCGCTTTACCGCCCCGCGCACCCCATCTTATGTTCGTTCGCAGACGCGAAGTAATGGCAAAGGAGACCGGCGATGACCGACGTCGTGATTGTAGGCGCAGCCCGCACCCCCATCGGCGCATTCAGCGGGGCGCTGAGCAGCGTGCCGGCCACCTATCTGGGCACGGCGGCGATCACCGAGTCCCTGAAGCGGGCAAAGGTGGAGCCGGGCGAGGTGACGGAGGTCATTCTCGGCCAAATTCTTACGGCCGGCGCCGGACAGAACACGGCGCGCCAGGCGGCGGTGGCCGCCGGCATTCCCGTGGAGAAGACCGCCTATGCGATCAATCAACTTTGCGGGTCCGGCTTGCGGGCGGTGGCGCTCGGCTATCAGGCGATTAAGACCGGCGACAGCGACATCGTCGTTGCCGGCGGCCAGGAGAGCATGAGCCAGTCGCCCCACTGCCTGCATCTGCGCAACGGCACCAAGATGGGCGATGCGCAAATGGTCGACACCATGATCAAGGACGGGCTGTGGGATGCCTTCAACGGCTATCACATGGGCAACACCGCCGAGAACGTGGCGCAGAAATGGCAGATCACCCGGGAGGAGCAGGACAAGTTCGCCGTCGCCTCGCAGAACAAGGCAGAGGCGGCGCAGAAATCCGGCCGCGTTAAGGACGAGATCGTGCCGGTGAAGATCGTCACCCGCAAAGGCGATGTGATGGTGGATACCGACGAGTATCCGCGCCACGGCGCCACGCTGGACAGCATGGCCAAGCTGCGGCCGGCCTTCGACAAGAACGGCACGGTCACGGCGGGCAATGCCTCGGGCATCAATGACGGTGCGGCGGCGCTGGTGCTGATGAGCGACAAGGAAGCGGCCCGCCGCGGCCTGAAGCCGCTGGCCCGCATCGTCTCCTGGGCTACCGCCGGCGTCGATCCCGCGATCATGGGCTCGGGCCCCATTCCCTCCAGCCGTGCCGCGCTGAAGAAGGCGGGCTGGAGTCACCAGGATTTGGATCTGGTGGAAGCGAATGAGGCGTTCGCGGCCCAGGCCTGCGCGGTGAACAAGGATCTGGGCTGGGATATCAGCAAGGTGAACGTCAATGGCGGCGCCATCGCGCTGGGCCATCCGATCGGCGCGTCGGGCGCCCGGGTGCTGGTGACGTTGCTGCATGAGATGCAGAAGCGCGACGCCAAGAAGGGCTTGGCGACGCTCTGCATCGGCGGCGGCATGGGCATCGCGATGTGCGTCGAGCGCTGAACTTAGATTGATGTTGCGCAAGGCCGGCAGCGCAAAGTCCGGCCGCAAACTCCGATGGTGCGGCGGTCGGGAAAATCGGCCGCGCCGGCGGGGTCGAAACAGGGGAGGAAACAATGGCACGGGTCGCAGTGGTCACCGGAGGCACGCGCGGTATTGGCAAAGCCATTTCCGTCGGGTTGAAGAATGCCGGCTACAGGGTTGCCGCCAGCTACCATGGCAATGACGCCGCGGCCCAGGCCTTCACCAAGGAGACGGGGATCGCGACCTATAAATTCGATGTTGCCGACTACGGGCAATGCGAAGCGGCGGTGAAGAAGATCGCGGCGGAGATCGGCCCGGTCGAGGTGCTGGTGAACAATGCAGGCATCACCCGCGACGGCACCATGCACAAGATGACGCCCCAGCAATGGGCCGAAGTGATCCAGACCAATCTCACCTCCTGTTTCAACATGTGCCGCTGCGTGATCGACGGCATGCGCGATCGCAACTTCGGCCGTATCGTCAATATCGGCTCGATCAACGGCCAGGCCGGCCAATACGGCCAAGTGAACTATGCTGCCGCCAAGTCGGGCATCCACGGCTTCACCAAGGCCCTGGCCCAAGAGGGCGCGAGCAAGGGCATCACCGTGAACGCCATCGCCCCCGGCTACATCGACACCGAGATGGTGCGCGCGGTGCCGGAGGAAGTGCTGAAAAAGATCGTCGCCCGCATCCCCGTCGGCCGCCTGGGCAAGGCGGAAGAGATCGCCCGCGGCGTGCTGTTCCTGGTCGCCGACGATGGCGGCTTCATCACGGGCTCGACGCTGTCGATCAACGGCGGCCAGCATATGTACTAGCGGCGCCGGGCGCCGATCGAGGATGGTGGATTGGGCTAAGGTCCAATTGCCACCGGCGCCGGCGGGCATCCAATACTGCGAACAACAAAAGGCTCGGAGGGGACTATGGGCGCGTCGTTGTTTCAGTTGGCATACATCAAGCGGATGGGTTTTTGCCTTGCGGCCGGAGGCACGCTGTTTCTAGGCACCGGCGCCGGCGCCGGCACCCTGGACCAGGTCCGCGAAACCGGCGTTTTTAAGATCGGCTATCGCACCGATGCCGCGCCCTACTCCTATAAATCCGACAGCGGCGAGCCGGCCGGCTATGTGGTGGATCTCTGCCGCGAAGTGGCCGCGGCGGTGCAGCAGGAGGCGGGCCGCGAGGTCAAGGTCGAGTATGTCATCGTGACGGCCGAGGACCGCTTCGATGCGGTCCAATCCGGCAAGGTCGACATTCTGTGCGAAGCGACCACCGCGACCCTGGCGCGTCGCAAGCTGGTGGATTTCTCGATCATGACCTTCATCGACGGCGCCGGCGTCATGGTGCGCGAGGACGGTCCGCAGAGTTTCGCCGCCATGGCCGGACAGAAGATCGGCGTCCATGCGGGCACGACGACGCAGGCGGCGCTGAGCAAATCCCTCAGCGACAACAAGATCGAGGCCGAAGTGGTCCCGGTCGCAGACCATGTGGATGGGGTGAAAAAGCTGGAGAGCGGCGAACTCGCCGCTTACTTCGCCGACCGGGCGATCCTTTCCTTCCTGCTGATCGGGCCGGAGTCGCCGAAGAACCTGATGATCGCCAAAGATTACCTGACGCGCGAACCCTATGCCCTGGCCCTGGCCCGCGGCGACGACGGCTTCCGGCTGCTGGTCGACAGCACCCTGGCGCGGCTATATCGAAGCAAGACTATCGACAAGATCTTCGCGCGCAACTTCGCCAATGCGAAACCGAGCGAGGTCTTAAAGGCGCTCTACATCATCAACGCGCTGCCGGAATAGACGGCTTCCGGCGACTGTCCCATCGGCCAACGCCGGGCTATCGTGCGGCGCCGATTTCAAGCCGGCAATGCGGAGCCGACAGAATGCCCAGCGTTAAACCTATCGAGTATGCGGATGCCTCTCCGGAGGTGCGCGCCATCTATGACGACATCATGGCGACGCGCAAGATCGACTGGATCAACAATTTCTGGAAGGTGCTGGCCCATCATCCGGCGACGCTGAAGCGCACTTGGCAGAGCCTGAAGGAAGTGATGGCGCCCGGCGCGCTGGACCCGCTGCTGAAGGAGATGATCTACATCGCCGTCAGCGCCAGCAACAATTGCGAGTACTGCGTCGCCTCCCATACGGCCGCGGCGCGCAAGGCCGGCATGACCGACGCCATGCTCGGCGAATTGCTGGCGGTCGTCGGCATGGCCAGCGAAACCAATCGGTTGGTGAACGGTTACCGCGTCGAGATTGACGAACGCTTCGAGCCGAAGTTCTAGGGCATCGGTGCGGCGAGCCCCGCCTAAGCACCGATCTCGCGCCGGTGCAGTTCCACCAGCGCCGCCATGCTCGGCACCTCGCCGTCGGGCTTCACGGCGCCCACCGGCATGGTGGCGCCGCCCCCGCTCTTGCCCGCGCGGCGGTTGATCCACATGGTGGCGAGGCCGATCTTCTTGCCCGGCACATGGTCATGGAACAGGCTTTGAGCGGTGTGGAGGACCTTGTCCTTCGGCACGCCCATCTTCGCCAGGGTTTCCAGCCCGACCTCGAAATGCCGGAGCGCCGGCTTGTAGCTGCCCACATCCTGCGCCGTTACCACGGCATCGAAGGTCACGCCCAGCTTCTTGTTGCTGTGGGCGAAGGAGGCGCGGTCGATGTTGGAGAGCACCACCAGCTTGTAATACTGCTTCAGATAGGCGAGTGCCGCCGCGCTGTCGGGAAAGGCTGGCCAGTCCTTGACCGATTGGCCGAAGGCGCGCGTTTCCCCTGCTGTCGCCGGCGCTTTCAGTTTTTCGCCGATCCGCTGCAGGCCGAGGGCGAGCGCATCCGGATACAGGATCGTCGGCTGCTCGGCCTGGATGCGCGACTCCGCCTCGGCGAACAACTCCAGCAGCCGGTTATCATCGGCGGAGCTGCCGGTCCGTTTCCGCCAGGGTCCGAAGGCGGCGAGGATGCCGCTCTCCCAATCGATCAGCGTGCCGTAGCAATCGAATGTGAGGGCCTTGAAATCCTGCAATCGCATATGTTTCTCCGGGGACAACAGGGCGCTGCTTGACAGTTTCCTACCGCAGCCGATAACGCTCCGCCATGGCAGAAATCATCGTGAGCAAATCTGGTGCCGGAAACCGCCTGCGCGCAACCGTGATCGGCGGTATCGCGGTTCTCCTGTGGGCGACGCTGGCGCTCCTGACGACGGCAACGCAGCCGGTGCCGCCATTCCAGCTGATGGCGCTCACTTTCGGAATTGCGTTCCTGTTGGCCCTCGGAAAATGGTCAATCGAACGCTGGCGCGGCGGCCCGCCCGTGTTCTCGCACCTGCGCCAGCCCGGCCGCGTCTGGGCGCTCGGCGTGGCCGGCCTGTTCGGCTACCACTTCTTCTACTTCACGGCGCTCGGCATTGCCCCGCCGGCCGATGCCAGCCTGATCGCCTTTCTATGGCCGCTGCTGATCGTGCTGCTGTCGGCGCTGCTGCCAGGCGAGCGGCTGCGCTGGTGGCATCTGGCCGGCGGCGTTGCCGGGCTGGTGGGCGCCGGTCTTCTGGTGACGCGCGGCGGCGGCATGGCGCTGCGTCCCGAATTCATCGTTGGCTATCTGGCCGCACTCGCCTGCGCCGTCACATGGTCCACATATTCGGTGATCAGCCGCCGGTTCGGTGAAGTGGCGAGCGATGCGGTCGGCGGCTTCTGCGGCGCCACGGCCGTGCTCGGACTGATCTCCCATGTTTTGTTCGAGCAAACGCAATGGCCCGACGCATCGGGTTGGCTTGCGGTGATTGCCCTGGGAATCGGCCCGGTCGGCGCCGCCTTCTTCGTCTGGGATTACGGCGTCAAGCATGGCGACATCAAAGCGCTTGGCGCTTTGGCCTACGCGGCGCCGCTGCTATCGACGCTGCTGCTGATCATCTTCGGCCGCGCCGAGGCCAGCGGGACGATCGCGCTGGCCTGCATCCTGATCGTCGGCGGCGCAGTGCTGGCCAGCGGCGACATGTTGCGGCAGCGCTAGCGGCCCGGTTCCCAGCCCGGCGGGGCCATCTCGAAGGCGCTGAACTCGAAGGCCGGCGCCACGGTGCAGGTCACCAGCCCCCAATCGCCCAGCGGCCGCGCGGCCGGCCAGAAATTCGCTGGCACGGCCGCCTGCGGCCGCTCGCCCTGCGCAAGGTTCGGGCCGAGGCGGACGGCATCGCTGCGCTTGCCATCGGGCGAGAGCCGCAGTTCGAGCGGCCCGCCGGCATGATAGAGCCAGATCTCGGTTGCATCCTTCACCCGGTGCCAGCGGGATTCTTCGCCCGCCGCAAGCAGATAGTAGATCGCCGTCAGCACGCCGCGCCCGCCGCCGGGCGGCTGGTGGCGATAGGTTTCCGCGTAATGGCCGCCTTCCGGGTGCGGCTGCAGCCTCAGCCGCTCGATGATTCCGGCCGCCTCCGGCGTCATCGCCGCGGTCAGCCGGGCGGCACCGTGGCGGTCATGGACGGCCGCTGGGAAAAGGCTTCGAACCACTTCGCCAGTTTCGGCCGGCTCTGCCGCCAATTGTCGCCGCCATGGCGCAGGTCCATGTAGCCAAGGGCGCAGGCCACGGTGATGGCGCCGATATCGGTGGCGCCCTTGGGATCGCCCAGCTTGTCCGCCTCCGCTTCCAGGCTGTCCAGCGCGCCGGCGATGACCTTGCGCTGCTTATCTTGCGCCGCCGGCGACCGTTCGTTTTCCGGACGGCGCCCTTCCATCACCCGCGCCACTGCCGCATCCATGATGCCGTCGGCCAGCGCCTGCCGCCGAAGCGCCGCCCAGCGCAGAGGACCGGCCGGCGGAAACAGCTTGGCGCCGTTGTGCAGGCTGTCGAGATATTCGCAGATCACCGGAGAGTCGTAGAGCGCCTGCCCATCATCGGTGATCAGGCAGGGCACCTTGCCTAGCGGATTGTCTTTCGCCACCTCGCTGCCAGGCCCGAGCACGCTGGCGGGGGCGCGCTGGATCTTGCCGTCGATGCCGGCCTCCGCAGCCAGGACGGTGATCTTGCGGACGAATGGGCTGGTGCCCGAGAAATAGAGCTTCATGATAGGTTTCCCGTGATGGTGGCGCAGGCGCGACTTGGCCGCCAGCATGGCTAATCATGTACGACTTGTCCAATTGGCGACAGCAAGACGCCTGATTGTCCATTTGCGTTACCAGGGGGCACACTGCAGAATCTGTACTTCAATTCCTGCATTGGCCCTCCCAATGAAAATCATCGATCTCAAGACCTTCGTCGTCGGCAATCCGCCGCCGTCTTTCGGCGGCCGCTACTTCGTCTTCCTCAAGCTCGTCACCGACAACGGCATCGAGGGCGTGGGCGAAGTCTATGCCGACACCTTCGGCGGCCACACCATGGCGCAGATGGTTAAGGACGTTTTCGAGCGCCATGTGCTGGGCATGGATCCGTTCCGCATCGAGACCATGTGGCGCCGTGTCTACGGCTCCGGCTACACGCTGCGGCCGGATATCTCGCTGATGGGGGTGCTGTCGGGGCTGGAATGCGCCCTCTGGGACATCATCGGCAAGGCGGTCAACAAACCGGTCTATGAGCTGTTGGGCGGCAAGGTGCATGAGCGCCTGCGCAGCTACACCTACATTTATCCCGAGGGCAACGAGACCGACGCGATCTATCACGATGCCGAGCAGTCGGCCCGCCGCGCCGCCGAATATGTAAGACAGGGCTTCACCGCGGTGAAATTCGATCCCGCGGCGCCCTATTCCGTCTTCGATCCGCGCCAGCCGTCGCTGGAAACGCTGGCGCTGTCGGAGAAGTTCGTGCGGCTGCTGCGCGAAGCGGTGGGCACCAAGGCGGATCTGCTGTTCGGCACCCATGGGCAATTCACCGCCTCCGGCGCCATCCGGCTGGCGAAACGGCTCGAGCCCTACGATCCGCTCTGGCTGGAGGAGCCGACGCCGCCGGAAATGCCGGAGGAGATGGCGCTGGTGGCCCGCGCCACCTCGATCCCCATCGCCACCGGCGAGCGGCTGACGACCAAGTACGAATTCGCCCGGGTGCTGGAATGCCGCGCCGCCTCGATCCTGCAGATGGCGCTGGGCCGTGTCGGCGGCCTGCTGGAGGCGAAGAAAATCGCCGGCATGGCCGAGGCGCACTACGCCCAAATCGCGCCGCACCTCTATTGCGGGCCGATCGAAGGCGCTGCCAATATCCAGCTTTCGGCCTGCATCCCGAACTTCCTGATCCTCGAAAGCATCCAGACCTGGAGCGGCTTCCATTCGAAAATCCTGAAGAAGCCGATCCGCTGGGAGGAAGGCTATGTGATTCCATCCAGCGAACCTGGCCTGGGGGTCGAACTGAATGAGGAGGTGGCCCTCGCCCATCCCTACACCGGCGACAAACTGCATCTGGAAATGACCAATCACCCGGTTCAGTGATTCAACCGACGCAAGAGAACCCATGACGACGATACGCTACGGATACATCGGACTCGGCCATCTCGGCACAAAGCTCGCCGGCAGCCTGCTGCGCGAAGGTTTTGCGTTGACGGTGCACGATCTGAACAAGGATCTCGCCGCGCCGCTGCTGGCCCGCGGCGCAACTTGGGCCGATACGCCGAAGGCGCTGGCGGCCGGCTGCGATGCGGTCATCACTTGCCTGCCATCTCCGGCGGTGTCGGAGAGGGTGCTTTGCGGCGCCGATGGCATCCTCGCGGGCTTGAAGCGCGGCGGCACCTGGATCGAGATGAGCACCCTCGGCCGCGACGATACTCTTCGCCTGGCTGCACGAGCGGCGGACAAGGGCATTGCCACCCTTGAATCGCCTGTCACCGGCGGGGTGCATCGCGCCGCGGCCGGCAAGATCACCGTGCTGGCCGGCGGCGACAAGGCGCTGTTCGAGACGCATCGCCCCGCGCTCGAGGCGATGGGCGGCGAGATCTTCTACATGGGGCCGCTCGGCTCTGCCGCCGTGATTAAGGTGATCACCAACATGCTCGCCTTCATCCATCTGGTGGCGGCGGGCGAGGCGCTGATGCTGGCCAAGCGCGGCGGCCTCGACCTGTCGCAGGCCTTTCACGCCATCAAGGCCAGCTCCGGCAACAGCTTCGTCCACGAGACCGAGAGCCAGCTGATCCTGAACGGCAGCTACAACATCAATTTCACCATGGATCTGGCGCTGAAGGATCTGGGTTTTGCCGCCGGCTTCGGCCGCGAGTTCGGCGTGCCGCTGGATCTGGCGGCGCTGACGCTCCGGACATTCGAGCGGGCGGCGGCGGCCTATGGCGGCGGCGCCTGGTCCACCATGGTGGTTAAGCTGCTGGAAGATGCGCTGAAGACCGATCTGCGCGCGCCAGGATTTCCCGCCGAGCTTAATGAATAGGGCACCGGACGATTTCCATTCATGGCGCCGGCTCGCCGTGTCGCTGGCGCTCAGCACGATTGGCGGCGTCGGCCTGTGGTCGGCGGTCGTCGTGCTGCCCGTGATCGAGACCGAATTCGCCGTCGACCGCGGCGGCGCGTCGCTGCCCTACACGGCGACCATGGTGGGGTTCGCGGCTGGCGGCATCCTGATCGGCCGCTTCGCCGACCGGCTGGGCATTATGCTGCCGCTGCTCATGGGCGCCGTGGCGCTCGGTATTGGCTTCTTGGCGGCGGCGCTGTCGGCGAGCTATTGGCAGTTCGTCATCGCGCAGGCGCTGCTGATCGGCATGCTCGGCAGCTCCGCGACGTTCGGTCCGCTGGTGGCCGACGTGTCCCACTGGTTCGTCAGGCAGCGCGGCATTGCAGTGGCCATCGTCGCCAGCGGCAACTATCTCGCGGGCACCTTCTGGCCGCCATTGCTGCAGGATATGTTCGACGCCGTCGGCTGGCGCCATACTTACATGATCGTCGGTGCGATCTGCGTGGTGACAATGGTGCCGCTGTCGTTGCTGTTGCGGGCGCGGCCGGCGCTGGAGGATGCGGCCGGGCCCCTGCCGGCGCAGGCGGCGTCCGGCCGGATGCCTCTTTCGCCCGCCGTTCTTCAGGCGATACTGGTGACCGCGGCCCTGGCCTGCTGCATCGCCATGTCCATGCCGCAGGTGCATATCATCGCCTATTGCGCCGATCTCGGTTACGGAACTGGACGTGGCGCCGAAATGCTGTCGCTGATCTTGGGTTTCGGCGTGGTCAGCCGCCTCGCTTCCGGTCTGATCGCCGACCGCATCGGCGGCCTCGGCACTCTGATTGTGGGCTCGTCGCTGCAGTGCCTGGCGCTGATCTTCTATTTGCCGTTCGACGGCCTGATGTCGCTCTACATCGTCTCGGCCCTGTTCGGACTGGCGCAGGGCGGCATCGTGCCGAGCTACGCGCTGATCGTGCGGGACTATTTCCCGGCGCGGGAAGCCGGCGCGCGAGTCAGTCTCGTGCTCATGGCGAGCGTCGTCGGCATGGCCATCGGCGGCTGGATGTCAGGCGAGATCTTCGATCTCACGGGCTCCTATCAGGCAGCCTTCCTCAACGGCATCGCCTTCAACTTCCTGAACATCGGCGTCGCTTTCTGGCTCCTGATGGGGCGATCCAGGATGAGGGTCGCGATGTAGATTGACGCCTCGCCCCCCGAAGTGGGGAAGGGCATGCGCCATCCGCGTTCAGCGGATGGCGCAGAGCCTGCCCCGGACTCGATCCGGGGTGAGGGGCTGGCGCCAAGCCGTCACCCCGCCGCATTCGCCGAACGCGGATGTGGCATCCCTCTTGCGCTCCGCGGGCGAGGGGACAGATTCCTCTATGCGCGCCTATAGGAAGTCAATTCAGCGGAATCTCGTTCTCCGCTTTGCTCTGCTGATATGACTGCGACAGTGTATCGTATTTCGCCGTGATCGCATTGATGCGCTTCTGCAACGCGTCCCGGTCGGCGTTTGGTAGTCCTGCAACGATCCTTTGGATGGAGTATCCCGTCCAATAGCTGTTGCTGGCGTTATAGCCGCCGGGCTCCAACGTGAAGACCTCTTTAAGAATCCGCAGGTCATGGGGAATCGCGAAGGAATCCCGCGAATCCTCATGGCTGAACAAATAGTAAAAGTTGTCGAAGCCGGTCCAGGTGATGGCTGAGAGGCAGAGCGAGCAGGGCTCGTGAGTGGCGATGAAGACACAGTCCTTTGTCTCCGGCCGCGCCGAGGCCGGCAGCTCGTAGAATCGCTTGAGGGCATGCACCTCGCCATGCCAAAGCGGGTTCTCGATCTCGTTATTGGTTTCCGCCAGGACAAGGGACAGATCGGCCTTACGCAGGATTGCAGAACCGAAAATCTTGTTGCCCTTGCCTACTCCCGCAGCAGTCAACGGCAGGATGTCTTGCTCGATCACCTCGAGGATGCGCGGCAGCAGGACGTTGCTCATGGGCGCAGCCTAGCGCGATTTGGCAAACTGGTCGAAGGCCACGGCGAGCACGATGATGACGCCGATGATGATCTGCTGGACATAGGGCGAGACGTTCAGCAGCACCAGGCCGTTGAGCAACACGCCGATCAGGATCGAGCCGACGACGGTGCCCCAGACGCTGCCGGTGCCGCCGAACAGGCTGGTGCCGCCGATGACGACCGAGGCGATGACCGTCAGTTCATAACCGATGCCGGCCACCGCCTCCGATGAATTCAGCCGCGCCGACAGCACGAAACCGGCCAGGCCGGCGAAGAATCCGACGATGACATAGACCAGCACCAGCACGCGGCGCACCGGCAGGCCGGCCAGCCGCGCCGCCTCCGGATTGCCGCCGACGGCATAGACGTGGCGGCCGAAGCGCGTATAGGTCAGCACGATATGGGCCAGCGCGGCGAAGGCGAGGAACACGATCGCCGGCACCGGCATCGGCCCGATGCGGCCCTGACCCCACCAGACATAGGCTTGGTCGAAGCCGCTGATCGGTCCGCCGCCGGCGATCAGCAGGGCCGCGCCGCGAAAAACGGAGAGCCCGCCCAGGGTCACCACGAAGGGAGGCACCTTCAGCCGGGTGATGGAGAATCCCTGCAGCCAGCCGCCGGCCACGCCGACGAGCACCGCCACGATCATGGCTGGGAACCAGCCGTAGCCGGCCGCCTCGGTCGCAGCACCCACGGAAAAGCGCAATTCGATGCCGCCCTTGGCGACAATGGCGGCCGCCAGCCCCGCCAGCGCCAGCAGCGAGCCTACGGACAGATCGATCCCGGCCGTGAGGATCACGAAGGTCATGCCGATGGCCACCAGCCCGGTGATGGAAATCTGCCGCATGACGTTGAACAGATTTACCGAGGACAGGAACCGCGGTTCCAGGATCGCGAACACGATCATCAGCGCGACCAGGAAGATGACAGGGGCGAATTGGCCGAGACGGCGGATCAACACGCGCCGGTCGCTACTGCTGCTCTCCGCCGTCTGGGTCATTGCCCCGCCCCTCTTCTCGGACTCACGCGGCTCGCGCTTCGCCCATGGTCATCAGCGACATCAGCTTCCGCTCGGTCGCTTCATCGCGGCCGACCTCGCCGGAGATTCGCCCGCTATGCATGGTGATGATGCGGTCGCTGATCGCCAGCACTTCCGGCAATTCCGAGGAAATCGCGATGATGGCGATACCCTGCGTGGCCATGTCGTGCAGCAGCTGGTGCACTTCGGCCTTGGCGCCCACATCGATGCCGCGGGTCGGTTCGTCGACGATCAGGATGCGCGGCTCCAGCGCCAGCCAGCGGGCCAGGATCACCTTCTGCTGATTGCCGCCGGACAGGTTCTTCACCTTCTGCTCGCCGTTGGCCATGCGGATGTTGAGCGCGGCGCGGTAGCGCTCCATCAGCGCGCGCTCCGCGTCGGCGCGGACGAAGCCGAGCCGCAGGAACTTGCCAAGCGCCGCAATGCTCAGGTTTTCGCGGACCGCGAGTTCGAGGAACAGCGCCTGCTGCTTTCGGTCCTCGGGCACCAGGCCGATACCGGCGGCGATGGCGTCGCGGGGCGAATTGATGCTCAGCGGCTTGCCGTCGATGGTCACCGTGCCGGCGGTCCGCGGATCGGCGCCGAACAGGCAGCGCGCCAGCTCCGTCCGCCCGGAGCCGACCAGCCCGGCAATGCCCAGGATTTCGCCGCGGCGCAGCGCCAGCGACACGTCCTGCAGCACCACGGCGCGGGGATCGGTGACGGCGCCGCGCCGCGACAGCCCTTTCACTTCCATCACGGTACTGCCGGGTATGCGCAGCGGCAGTGGCTTGAACAACTCCGCCGCCGAGCGGCCGACCATCATCCTGATGATGCTGTCGATGGTCAGGCCGGCGATCTCGGCCTGGCCGCTCGGCCGGCCGTCGCGCAGCACGGTGATGCGGTCGCAAATCTGCAGCACTTCCGGCAGACGGTGGGTGACGAAGATGGTGCTGATGCCCGATTGCTTGAGGTTCCGCACAATCTGGAACAGTCGCTGGGTCTCCGTTTCGGACAGCGCCGAGGTCGGCTCGTCCATCACGATCAGCTGCGAGCGCATGGAGAGGGCGCGGGCGATCTCCACCATCTGCTGCTGGGCGACCGAGAGATCGCGCACCAGCGAGGCCGCCGGCAGGTCCAGCCCATGCTGCTTGGCCAATTCCAGCGTGGCCCGGCGCATTTCCGCCCAGCTCACAAACGGCCCGGACACCGGCTCGCGGCCGAGGAACAGGTTCTCCTCCACGGTCATGGAAGGGATCAGGTTGAATTCCTGATAGATGGTGACGATCCCCAGCGCCTGCGCCGCCTGGGGATTGGGCAGGGTCACAACTGCCCCGGCGAATTCGATCTCCCCGGCATCTGGCGTCTGGGCGCCCGCGAGAATCTTCAGCAGCGTGGATTTGCCGGCGCCGTTCTCGCCCAGCAGGCCATGCACTTCACCTTCGCCCACCTCCAGGGCGACGTTGTCCAGCGCCTGCACGCCGGGGAAGCGCTTGACAATCCCGGTCATCCGCAGCAGCGGGCGCGGCATCGGGTCCTACAGGATCGCGGGAAAGGCGCGGGGGCCCGGGATGCGGACCCCCGCTGTCGTGCCTACTTCACTTCGCCAAGGCGCTCGGCCTTGTCGAGATTGTCCTTGGTGATGGCGATCGGCGTCAGCAGCACCAGGCTGTTGGCGGGGTCCTTGCCGCCGCGCAGCTTGTCGATGAGAATCTGCATCGCCTGGGCGCTCTGGCCGCCGGGGAACTGCTCGATGGTGGCGGTCAGGCCGCCGTCCCGCACCGCCGCCAGGGCCTCGGGCAGGGCGTCAAAGCCCATGATCGCGACTTTGCCCTCCAGGCCGCGGGCCTTCACCGCCTCCATGGCGCCCAGCGCCATGTCGTCGTTGGCAGCGACGATCACATCGGGCGCCTCCGCCATGCCGGCAAGCCCGGCCTCGGTCACCGACAGGCCCTTGTCGCGCGCGAAGTTGGCGGTCTGCTCGAAGACAAACGTGTATTTGTCCGCCGCCTTGTCGAGCACGTTGTGCAGGCCCTGATTGCGGTCGATGGCCGGGCTGGCGCCGGGCTGGCCCTGCAGGTTCATGATCTTGGCGCTGTTGGGGAACAGCGCCATGACGAGTTCGCCCTGGGCCTCGCCGCCCTTCACATTGTCGGCGCCTACATGGGCCAGGATGCCCTCCACTTTGTCGACACGGCGGTCGACGGTGACGACCGGCACGCCGGCATCGATCGCGCCCGCGATCGCCGGCGCCATGGCGTCCACCTCATTGGGGCTGATGACGATGCCCTTGACGCCCTTCACGATGGCCGTCTCCACATCGGCGGTCTGCTTCGGCGAGGAACCCTGGCCGTCGCTTTCGACGATGGTGATGCCGCCCAGCTTCTCGGCCTCGGACTTGATCGCCGACATCATGTGGACGAAAAACGGGAACGCCATGTTCGGCAGCGAGGCGAGGATCTCGATGTTCTCCTGCGCCAGCAGGCGGCGGCCGTCGAGGCCGGTGATGGCAAAGGCGCTCGCGCCGGCCAACAGGCCGCGCCGTGTAATCCTGATCATTGTTGCTCCTCCCGATTGTGAGACGTAATTCATTCTTCGGCGGTATTCGGCGCCGCTTCTCGCGATTAGTCTAGGACCCGGTTCGATTTACTGTCAAACATCGGCCTCTCATAGACGATAAGAAGAGCGGCGCGATACGTTCCCGGTCGACGGTGTCGCGCCAGCAGCCGCGTTAACGTCCCTTGCTCCATTCGCTTCGCCGTGCGCCTGAGGGGCATTTCCGGGCCCGTGCAGAGACTGCTGGCGGTGCTGTTGCCGTGGCGAAACGTTTCGCCGGCCGACCTGGCGCTGGAGCTGATCGCGGCCGGCAAGCTGGAGGATGCGTCGATCAGGCCGAAGGGATCGTCGAAGCCCCCGGTGATGCAGTCGGCGGCTGCGGAATGAGCTGACCCCTCGCCCCCCGGCGCGATCGCGCAGCGATCATCGCCGAGCGGGAGAGGAATGCCACATTCGCGTCCAGCGAATGTGGCTGGGTAAGGGCCACGCGCACAAATGTTGAGAACTCTTGGCGGCGGCAAACTTACTCGTGGAGACATCGGCGCCGGCCCCCTTACTCGCGCCATCCGCTGAACGCGGACGTCGCGTGTCTCTCCCTCACTTCGTGGGGGCGAGACGACAGTGTGCGCTACCGTCTAGGCCGAACGGACTTCCTTCGCCACCGCCTTCTGCCTGTCGAACTCGGCGCGGCGGCGGGCGATCTCCTCCGGCGACAGGCGCGCGATGTTGCAATAGTCGAGTTTCCAGTCGGCGCTCGCGCTCCAGCGCAACGGCGACTGCACGGTGCTGCGCGCGGCCGGCGCGGAATCCAGCAGCTTCAGGGCGAGATCGAGCGTGAAGGCCTGCGACTCCGCGTCATGAGGCCGCCCGGCCGAATTGCCCAGCGGGAAATCCGTGAACAGGAAACGCGGCACGCCGACATACTCCACGATGTCCTTGGCGCTGCCCATGATCACCGTGGCGATGCCTGACGATTCCAGCGCCCGCGCCGCCAGGCTCACGGTCTGGTGGCAGACCGGGCAGTTGGGCACCAGGATTGCCGCGTCGGCGCCGTCGGCCTTGCAGCGTGCGACCAGCTCCGGGCAGTCGGTTTCCAGCGTCGTGCGGTGGCTGCGATTGGTGGGCGCGCCGTGGAACCGTGGCGCCACCGCGCCAATGCGTCCGCTCCCGGCGGCCCGGCGCAATGCGGCCAGCGGAAAGTAGGCCGCCATATCCGTCGCCCGCGTATGCTGGCGGTCGATGGCCACATGGGAGATGCGCAGATCGGGCGTGCCATCAGCATCGCCAGAATAGACGCGATAGAACTTCGCAGCAGCATTGTACAGGGCGCCCGGCCCCTGATCGCCCTTGTCCGGTTGGTACGGCGCTGCGGTAGTGATCAGCGCGATCCGGCTCTGCGCCAGGGGTTTGCGAAGCGGCTGGAACGGCGCGTCGGCGTAATGCGCCCACTCGTAAGGCGCGCCATAGCCCAGTGCCGCATAATACTCGCGGATGCGCGGCAGATAGGGTATCGGTGCATCTTCAGCCGGCGCGAAACCGAATTCGCCGTTCCGCTCGCTGCTCACGTTTCCGTCTCCATTGGCCGCGCTGTCTCAGTGCCACTTGCCCGCCGGGCCGGTACGCTGGATGCTAACTTCGCCTGACAGTAACATGAAGCATCGGAAGCGCGTGAAGACCATGATCCAGGCACGGATACTCACCGAAGTCGCCGTCACGGCGTTGCTCCTGTCATCAGCCGCGGCGCAGGGAATCAAACCCTTCAGCCGGGACGGGTTCAGCCTCAGCAAGTCCGACGCGGCCAAGCCGGAGGAATCCACGCAGCCATTCTGCGACCATATCACAGTGCCCCTGGGCACGGCCCGCGCCAGGAGCAATCCCGGATAGCGGCAACGGCGGCACCGCCACCCTGGTGTCGCGCTTCGAGTACAAGAAGCTGCCCCGCCGGCGCATCCATCATGACATCGAACTGGCCAAGATGGCCGATCCCTATCATTTCGACATCGACCGCTGCCAGGTCGCCGACGGATCGTGGAAGCATCTACAGCGCCTCAGAACTCATCCTTCCGCCGGCGGATCTCCGCGAACACCGTTGCCGGATCGGCGCCGGCGAGGCCGAGGCCGGCGGCGATGGAGGGCTCATCGGCGCGGAAGAAGGGGTTGGTCGCCTGCTCCTCGCCGATGGTCGAGGGAATTGTCGCCACGCCGCGCGAGCGCAGATCATCCACCCGCACCGCGCGCATGGCGAGCGCCACATTGCCGGGCTCGATGGTCAGGGCGAAGCGGGCATTGTTCTGGGTGTATTCGTGGCCGCAATAGACGCGGGTCGCCGCGGGCAGGGTGCGTAGTTTGCCGAGTGACGCCCACATCTGCGGCGCCGTGCCCTCGAACATGCGGCCGCAGCCCATGGCGAACAACGTGTCGCCGCAGAACAGGGCCGCGCTCTCCGGGAACCAATAGGCGATATGGCCGCGGGTATGGCCGGGGATGAACAGGATTTCGGCATGGGTGGTGCCGAACTCGTAGCGCTGGCCTTCTTCGACCGCGATGTCGATGCCGGGAATGCGGTCCTGATCCGCCTTCGGCCCGACGATCTTGCAGCCGGTGGCCTGCTTCAGCCGCAGATTGCCGCCGGTATGGTCGTGGTGATGATGGGTGTTGAGCACATGGGTCAGTCCCCAGCCGCGGCCCCGCGCCATCGCCAATACCGGCTCCGCCTCCGACGGATCGACCGCCGCCGTCAGGTTGGCCGCGGGTTCCCGCACCAGATAGGCGTAGTTGTCTCTCAGCAGGGGGACGAGAACGATTTCCAGCGCCATGGCCACCGGAAGTTACCATTCGAGGCCTCTATTCGCCACGCTGTTTCGTTAAGGAGTTCTGCTATAGTGGCGCCATGTGGAACGATGTGGTTGATCTCCGGGACTTCTACAACACCCGCATGGGCGAGGTGACGCGGCACCTGGTGCGGCGCAAGATCCGCTCCATCTGGCCGGAGGTGCGGGGCATGAGCATGCTCGGCCTCGGCTATGCCGTGCCGTTCCTGCGCCAGTTCCGCGAGGAGGCGGAGCGGGTGATCGCGGTGATGCCGGCGCAGCAAGGCATCCTGCCCTGGCCGCCGGAGGGGCCGAATTGCGCTGCGCTGGCGGACGAGACGGCGCTGCCGCTGCCCGATGTGTCCGTCGACCGGCTGCTGCTGGTGCATGGTCTGGAATGCGGCGAGCATACGGCCGACATGCTGAAGGAGATGTGGCGGGTGCTGACCGGCAGCGGCCGCATCCTGATCGTGGTGCCGAACCGCCGCGGCATCTGGGCCCAGACCGACCGCACGCCCTTCGGCCAGGGCCATCCCTATTCCGCGTCGCAGCTCTCGAAGGTGCTGCGCGCGAATATGTTTATCCCCATCCAGACCCAGCACGCCCTGTATGTGCCGCCGACGCGTTCGCTGGCGATCCTGTCGACCGCGCCGGCCTGGGAGCGCATCGGCGCCCGCTGGTTCCCGGCCCTCGGCGGAGTGACGCTGATCGAAGCCGGCAAGCAGATCTATGCCGCCACGGCCGTGCGGGCAAAGCGGGCGAAAGCGCCTGTTGTCGTGCCGTTCCCGGAGAGTGCCCGCAGCGGCGCCGGCCGCAGCTACCTATCGCCGCCAGAGCAGAAGTAGCACTCCAGCTAGCCTGTTTCCCCCAGCTCAATCGCGCCGTTCCACCCCGCCCGCTGAAATCCTTCGGCGAAGATCGCCATATGCTGCGGCAGGCGGAAGGGATAGGTCGACCGCACATAGGCATCGGACAAATCGGGCTGCAACCGCAGCAGCTTCCGGAGAGCTTCCTGTGCCTCCGCTTTCGGTCCCCTGTGCCCGAGCGCGGCAACAAGGCGGTGATGGGCACGGACGCTTCCGGGCTCTTGGCGGACTGCTTCCCTGGCGTCCGCCGCCGCGCCATCCAGATCGCCGAGCAGGAGCCGCGCCAGCGAGAGGTCGGCCAGGATCAGGGAGCGCGACTGATAACGCGGATCCAGTTGCAGAACGGTTTCCAGAGGCGCGAGCGCCTCCTGCGGGCGGCCGGCGAAGACGGCGACGCAACCGGAGAACTGATGGGCGATCACAGCCGAGGGGTTGAGTGCGATGGCCCGCTCCACCTCATGCTGTGCGCGATCATACTGGCGGCTGGTCCAAAGCAAGGCGATGCCGAGCAAGGCATGGGCTAGCCAGTCATCGTCATCGAGTTCCACGGCGCGGCGCGCGCATTGCAGTGTCGCCGCCAGGACCCGCGGCGGATTCTTCGTCCAGCCCGCCAGGGCATCATGGAAATGGGACAGAGCCAGCAGCGTGTGGGCATAAGACGACAACGGATCGAGCTCGATCGCCTTCTGCAGCAGGTTCCGCGCCTCGGCGGCGCCGGCGCCGGCGTATTCATGCTGATGGGAGAAAGCGCCATAGAGCCGCGCCAGCGCGCGCTGGGTATAGTCCCAGCTATCGAGATTCTCGGGATGCTTGCGCAGCGCGCGGCGCAGCTCGGCGCGGCTGAGCTGCGGCTCGATGCTCTGGACGATGCTGGTGGTGATCTCGTCCTGGACGGCGAAGAAATCGCCGCAATCGCGGTCGTAGCGCTGTGCCCAAAGCTGCGTGCCTGAATTCGAATCCACCAGCTGCACGGAGATGCGGAACTTGTCATTGGCCCGGCGCATGCTGCCTTGGAGGAAATAGCGCGCGCCCAGCTCCTGCGCCGCCCGCGCTGCGCCGCCGAGCTTTTTTTTGTAGAACGCGGTCGAGTTGCGGGCGATGACCGGGAAACGCCGCCAGTATGACAGCGCTGTGATGATATCTTCGGTGACGCCGTCGGCAAGATAGGCCTGATTGGGATCCTCGCTGAGATTCTCGAACGGGAAAACGGCGACGGCAGGGCGCGTCCACAAGCCGTCGGCGTTGCTGCCTGGTCGTGGCCCCGTATGCCCGTTATCAGCCGATACGATTGCGACGGGTTCAGGGCGTGGCGGCGTGTGAATCTCCAGATGCCGGAGGGCTTCGCGATACAGCTCCATGGTCGAAGGCTCGGGCACCGTATTCAGTTCGCGCTTCAGAATCTCGGCGCATTGCCGGTAGCGGCGGATCGCCGTGTTATAGGCGCCCTGATCGAGATGAAGCCGGATAAGCTGGCGATGCGCTTCCTCCGCCAGGGGATCGAGCGCAAGCGTCCGGTTGAGCGACGCCGCGGCGTCTTCCAGATCGCCGGCCGTCACCTGGCATCGGGCAAGCTTGATTAGCACCGTCACCGCCGACTCATAGAGCTGGGCCCGCTCCTGCCGCAGCCACTCTTCGAAGGCGGAATCCCGCAGATTGAATCCGTCAAGGAACGGTCCCCGGTACAGATCCGCAGCGGCGCGCAGGTCATCGGAGGAGTCGCTGGCGGCAAGACGTTTGAAGGCGGCGATGTCGACTTCAGCCACGCAGTCACGCAGGGTTACCGTATCCCTGTCGACGTTGAGAATCGACGCGGCGCCGTTCAGCGCGCGGCGGATCGAGGTAAGCGTCTGGCTCAGGCTATGGCGTGCTTGCGCATCGGCGCGTTCGCCCCACAGCAGAGCGGTCAGCCTGTCGCGCGGCTGCGCTTCGCCGGTCCGGCAGGCCAGATAGGCCAACAGCGCCTCCGCCTTGCGCGTCGGCAGCGCGATCGCACTGCCATCCGGCCGATGGGCCGTGAAGCCGCCGAAAAAAATGAGATTAATCTCCACCATCAGCTAGCCTCTCAGCATTGGACCTGTGCCACGTACATTGGGCCACTTGCCGTTATGTGAAGGAGATGATCGCGACAATCGCCGCACAATCCGCGCGATAGTAACAACAGCCATGGCTGTTGTATTCCGGGCACGAGGGCTGCCGATCCGAGCATCAGCTAAGACACTAACGGCGCCGGCGTCTGACAACTGTGACGCAGGTCACACTGGCGGGGGGCCATGCAACTATCACAACCGGCCACGGACGTAAAGTTGGCCGGTTTGCAGTTTTGAGACTTTTTTGAAGCCGCTGTGGCGGCCTTGTGACGCCGCCTCCGTATCCTGTTGCTCCCCGTCCGAATCTCTATGGAGCCTCTCATGGCCGGATTGCTCGCCCTTATCTACGGCGTCATCGCTTACGCGATCTTCTTCTTTACCTTCTGCTATGCCATTGGATTCGTCGGCAATCTGGTGGTGCCGAAGTCGATCGATTCCGGCATGGCCGGACCGTTGATCGAATCCATGCTGATCAATGCTGCGCTATTGGCGCTGTTTGCCGTGCAGCACAGCGTCATGGCGCGGCCGGCGTTCAAGCGGCTGTGGACGCGGCTCGTGCCGACCTCGGTCGAGCGCAGCACCTATGTCGTCTTTGCCAGCGCTGCCCTGCTGCTGCTCTACTGGCAGTGGCGGCCGATCGGCGAGCCGATCTGGACGGTCGAGCAGCCGTTGGCGGCGGCCGCCCTACAGGGTGTCTTCTGGCTCGGCTGGCTGCTGGTTCTCTTCAGCACCTTCCTGATCAACCATTTCGAGCTGTTTGGGCTGCGCCAGGTCATCGGCCGTCTGCTGCGCTGGCCGGCGCCAGTGCCGGAGTTCCGCACGCCGTCGCTCTATAAGCAGGTCCGGCATCCGCTCTACCTTGGGTTCCTGCTGGCGTTCTGGGCGACGCCGGCAATGACCGCCGGCCATCTGCTCTTCGCCCTGGCCACCACCGGCTACATCCTGGTCGCGATCCAGCTCGAGGAACGCGATCTGATCGATCTCTTCGGCGACCGCTACCGCCGCTATCGCCGGCAGGTCAGCATGCTGATTCCGCTGCCCCGGGCAAAGCTCGTCGACCGGCCAACGGAAGAGCCCGTCGCGCAATGGAAGCAGCGTTAGCCATGCGGACACAGACTTCCGCCGCGCCCTCGGCACGGGATCCAATGCCGATGGCGGCGAACGAGAAGGGTGCGCCGGTTCGGCGCGTCCTGGTCGCCGAGCTCAGCCCTTGGCTGCGCAATGCGAGGGGTGCCTCCGATGTCGCCGATATTCACGTGCCGCAGTTGGACGCGCCCGGCGGCGCGCTGGTCCAGCGCTTGGCGGACCGGTTGCTGACCTGGCTGCAGCGCGCGCAGCAGCGCCGGCATCTCAGGACGCTCAACGACAACATGCTGAAGGATATCGGCCTGTCGCGCGCCGATGTGGACCACGAGACCCGCCGGCGCTTTTGGCAGGATTGAACGGAACGTCAGCGGCGGCGCAGCAGGAACAGTCCCTGCTCGCCGAACAGGTTGGCGTGCCAGAGCGAGCGGATGGCGGTGGGCTTTCCTTGGCGGGAAATCGCCACCGCTCGCTCTACTTGAATGCCGAGCTCGCGCGCCAGCTGGATGAAGTCCAGGATGGTGCAGAAATGGATGTTCGGCGTGTCATACCAGCTTTCGGCCAGCGTTTCCGTCACCGGCATGCGGCCGTGGGACAACAGATGCCAGCGCACGCGCCAATGACCGAAATTCGGGAACGACACGATGGCGTGGCGGCCGATGCGCACGAGCTGCTGCAGCACGCCCTTGGGATCGCGGGTCGCCTGCAGCGTCTGGCTCAGCACTACATAGTCGAAGGCGTCTGACGGATAATCCTTGAGGTCGGTGTCGGCGTCGCCCTGGATGACGCTGAGGCCCTGGCTGACCGAGGCATTGACGCCGGCCTGGCTGATCTCGATGCCGCGGCCGTCCACCTGCTTGAAATGCACGAGATAGTCGAGCAGCGCGCCGTCGCCGCAGCCGACATCGAGCACCCGCGCCTTCGGCGCGACGATGTCGGCGATCAATTGTAGATCTATGCGGATGCCGCCGCCGGTGGCGGGCCGCCTGCGTTTCCCGGCGATCTGGCTGGCGAGGGCGGTGCTGGTCATCGGCGCCTACAGCCCGCGATGCTCGGCGCAGCCGGCGAGAAAGCCGCGCATGGTGGCCAGGAACTCCGGCTCTTCCAGCAGGAAGGCGTCATGGCCCTTGTCGCTCTGGATCTCGACGAAACTGACATTGGCGGCCACGGCGTTCAGCGCATGGACGATGGCGCGGCTCTCGCTGGTGGGGAACAGCCAATCGCTGGTGAAGGAGAACAGGCAGAAGCGCACGGGCGTGCCGCGGAAGGCATTGGGCACCGAGCCGAACTCCCGGGCCATGTCGAAATAGTCCATCGCGCGGGTGATGTAGAGATAGGAGTTGGCGTCAAAGCGGTCGACGAAGGTGGAGCCCTGGTGGCGCAGATAGCTCTCCACCTGGAAATCGGCATCGAAGCCATATGTCAGATGCGCCCGGTCCTGCAGGTTGCGGCCGAACTTGCGGTGCAGCGCCGTCTCCGAGAGATAAGTGATGTGGGCGGCCATGCGCGCCACCGCGAGGCCCCGCGCCGGATTGCGCCCCTGCGCCTGATAGTCGCCGCCGCACCAGTCGGGATCCGCCATGATCGCCTGGCGGCCCACCTCGTGGAAGGCGATGTTCTGCGCCGAATGCCGCGCGGCGCCCGCCACCGGCACGGCGGCGAAGACATTCTGCGGATAGGCCGCCGCCCATTGCAGCACCTGCATCGCCCCCATGGAGCCGCCGGTGACGCAGAACAGCTTGTCGATGCCCAGATGGTCGATCAGCAGCTTCTGCGCCCGCACCATGTCGCCGACGGTGATGACGGGGAAGCCGATGCCATAGGTGCGGCCGGTGCGCGGATTGATGTCCCGCGGCCCGGTGGTGCCCATGCAGCCGCCGAGCACATTGGAGGAGATGACGAAGAATTTGTCGGTGTCGATCGGCTTGCCCGGCCCGACCATCAGGTCCCACCAGCCGGGCTTGCCGGTGACGGGATGGGTCTCCACCGCGAACTGGTCGCCGGTCAGGGCGTGGCAGAGCAGCACCGCGTTCGACCGCTCCCGGTTCAAGGCGCCATAGGTCTGGAAGGCGATGGTGAAGGGGCCGAACTCCACGCCGCTATCCAGCAGCATCGGCCGGTCCGCGCCGAAAGTGACACGGTGGCCCGGAAGATCGGGCCAGCCGGCGGCCTCGCTGCGGGAAAGGGCGGTCATGGGTTGCGGCTGCCTTCGCGAAATCGGCGTCTAAGTCGTTGGGATATCTGGAAACCGAGGCTGCTGGCTGTCAACGTTTTCTTTGCTTTTGGGCGGACCAGCGACTATCACTAACGGCCTTCCGGGGACAATCTCTCACCATGCCTTCCAGCGCCGACAAAATCGACGATCTCCGCCGCCAGATCGACGAGATCGACAATAAACTGCATGACCTGCTTATGCTACGGGCGGATGTGGCCGCCCAGGTCGGCGCGGTCAAGGCCAATGGCGGCAACAATAGCGACCTCTTCATCCGGCCCGGCCGCGAGGCCGTGATCCTGCGCCGCCTGGTGGCGCGCCATCACGGGCCGGTGCCAAAGGCCGCCCTGGTGCGTCTTTGGCGCGAGCTGATGATGGACCTGCTGCGGGTGGAGAACCCCTTCGTCGTCGCCGTCTATCTGCCGGAGGCGCGGCCCGCCTTCTGGGATCTGGCCCGGGATCATTTCGGCACCCACACGCCGCTGACGGCTTATGAAACCATCGGCCAGGTGCTGCGGGCCGTGATGGAAGGCCCCGCTACCATGGGCGTGCTGCCGTTTCCGCAGGAGGACGACCGCGACGCCTGGTGGCCGCTCCTGCGCGGCAGCGAGCCGCGGCAGGCCCGGGTCTTCGCGCGGCTGCCCTTCGGCGATTCCGGCAGCATTCGCGGCCCCGAGGTCGAGGCGCTGGCCATCGGCCGCGTGGTGCCGGAGACCATCGGCGTCGACCGCAGCCTGCTGGTGCTGGAAGCGGTGCCCGAGCTGAGCCGCAGCACGGTGCGCGGCATGATGACCGAATGCGGGCTGGAGCCGCGCATCCTGCATCAACGTTTGGCCCCCAGCGATCCCAGCTCCACCCTGTTCCTCGCCGAGCTGGATGGCGCGGTGCTGCCCGACGACGCCCGCTTCGAGCAGGTGGCGGCGCGGCTGGCCGGCGGGCTGAAGCATGTCTGGTCGCTGGGCAATTACGCGGCGCCGCTCACCGCCGGCGAGCTGGCGAACGGCGACGAATAGGAGAGCCGCATGCTCAAACCCCGTCCCGGCATCATGGACATCGCGCCCTACAAGGGCGGCGACGCGAAGCTGCCGGGCCAGGCGCGGGTGATGCGGCTGGCCTCCAACGAAAGCCCGCTGGGCGCCAGCCCGCGCGCGGTCGAGGCCTACCGCGCCATCGCGCCGGAACTGCACCGCTATCCCGACGGCGGCGCCGAGGATCTGCGCGCCGCCATCGCCGCTGTGCACGGCTTGCCCAAGGAACATATCGTCTGCGGCGCCGGCTCCGACGAGCTGATCTCGCTGCTGACTCGCGCCTTCTCCGGACCCGGCGATGAGGTGCTGTACAGCCAGCACGCCTTTCTGATGTACGGCATTGCCGCCAAGACCGTGGGCGCCACGCCGGTGGCCGCGCCGTCGCGGGACTATGGCGCCGATGTGGACGCCATGCTGGCCCGGGTGACGCCGCGCACCCGAATCGTCTTTCTGGCCAATCCGAACAATCCGACGGGCACGCTGCTGCCGGCGGCGGAGGTATGGCGGCTGCACAAAGGCCTGCCCGACAACGTGCTGTTCATCCTCGATGCCGCCTATGCCGAATATGTCGGCGGCGCGGATTATGAGGACGGTGCCATGCTGGCGCGAGATTTCGACAATGCCGTCATGCTGCGCACGTTCTCGAAGATCTACGGCCTGGCGGCGCTGCGGCTCGGCTGGAGCTATGCCGGGCCGGCGGTGACCGACGTGCTCAACCGGGTGCGCGGGCCGTTCAACGTCCCGTCGCCGGCCCAGGCCGCCGGCATCGCCGCGCTGGCCGACCGCGCCCATCTGGACAAGGCGCGGGCCCACAACGACCTCTGGCTGCCCTGGCTCGCGGCGAAGCTGAAGGAGATCGGCCTGCAGCCGGTGCCGAGCGCCGGCAACTTCATCCTCCTGCGTTTCCCCGATCCGGCGCTGACGGCCGACATGGCGGCAGAGTTCCTCAACGGCCGGGGCATCCTGCCGCGCAAGATGGGGCCCTATGGCCTCGCCGATTGCCTGCGCATCACCGTCGGCCTCGCCGACGAGAACCAGGCCGTGGTCCAGGCGCTGACCGATTTCGCCGCGCCCCGCGGCGCCGTCCACCGCGTGGGAGCGCGCTGACCATGGCCGAGAAGCCGCTGTTCGACCGCGTGGCGCTGATCGGCATCGGCCTGATCGGCTCGTCGATCGCCCATGTCATCCGGCGGGAGCGCATGGCCGGCCATATCAGCGGCCATGCCCAGAGCCAGCGCACCCGCGACAAGGCGGTGGAGCTGAAGCTGGTGGACAGCATCCACGACACCGCCGCCGCGGCGGTGAAGGATGCCGACCTGGTGATCGTCTGCACGCCCATGGGCACCTATGCCGCCATCGGCGCCGCCATCGCCGGCCATCTGAAAGCCGGCGCCATCGTCTCCGATGTGGGTTCGGTGAAGCAGTCGGTGATCCGCGATCTCGGCCCGCTGCTGCCCGACCATGTGCATTTCATCCCTGGCCATCCCATCGCCGGCACCGAACATTCGGGCCCCGAGGCCGGCTTTCCCGAGCTGTTCCAGGGCCGCTGGACGATCCTCACCCCGCCGCCCGGCACCGACGAGGCGGCGGTGGAGAAGCTGGCAGAATTCTGGCGCCGCGCCGGCAGCCAGGTGGAGGTCATGGAGGCCGGCCACCATGACAAGGTGCTCGCCATCACCTCCCATCTGCCCCACCTCATCGCCTACTGCATCGTGGGCACGGTGACCGACCTGGAGGAGGTGACCAAGAGCGAGGTGATCAAGTTCTCCGCCTCGGGCTTCCGCGACTTCACCCGCATCGCCGCGTCCGATCCCGTCATGTGGCGCGACGTCTTCCTCAACAACCGCGAGGCCGTCATCGAGATGCTCGGCCGCTTCACAGAGGACCTGACGGCCCTCCAGCGCAACATCCGCTGGGGCGAAGCCGAGAAGCTGGAAGACCTCTTCACCCGCACCCGCGCCATCCGCCGCGGCATCATCGACGCCAAGCAGGCGTAGGCGGGCACGGCCGATTGGCCGATTTGTAGGGGCGACCTGCGGTCGCCCTACGTCCAGCCGTTCGGTTCCGAAACGGGCGACCGCCGGTCGCCCCTACATCGGCTCGCCCTCCGAAACTGCGGCACCTCTTTCCAGCGGCAGAGGTGAATCCATGCGATCGACCCCATGCCAAGCGAGGATTTGCGCAAGGCGCCCATCCAGCGGAGCCGGGATACAAGAAGATGGTTTCACGCGGAGCCGCGGAGGCGCGAAGAAAGTAGGGGCGGGTCCTCGAGTCTGGCCTGAGGACAAGCTTCAAACCCGCCCTGCATCCAGCGGCAGGGCGAATCCGAGCGTTCTACCCCGTGTCCAGCGGGGACCAGCGTCCAGCAGAGAAGGCGATTCCGTTCGATCAACTCCATGCCAAGCGAGGAATTGCCGCAAGCAGCCATCCAGCGGAGGTGGCATACCGGAAGATGCTCACACGCGGAGGAACGGGCGGGTTTGAAACCCGCTCCTACAGCCTGCAACGCCAACGTTGCGTAATGGTTGTTTTGTTCGGGTGCCCTGCGCAACCCGCTGGTTTGTCAGACGGATGTATTCGGGGACCTCTGTTTTCGATAAAACAACCCACCGGACACGCCCGTCCGTAGCCACCGTCAGGCCCGGGCGCGACTCATGACTCGAGCCGGCGGGATCGCCCAACCCCGGCCGCGAGCCGTCCTATCCACAATGTCCAACATCGAGATTCCGATATAGGAACAGTTTCAGGGATCGCAAGGCCGGGGCTCGGGCGCGCGACGAAGGGCGAGCGACAACTGCCGTTGGTTGTCAGCGATTGGGACTGAAGGCGACAAGGGGGTACCAGGGGCTTCGGTTGAGCGTGGCGGGAGAAAGGAGCCTTTGAACATTGACTTCAAACATTCCCGCGTCATGCGCTGGGTGCGTCCCAAAGGCGAAAGGACGGATACCGTGACCATGACCCCGCGGGAGTTCTTCGACCGGCACGTCGAGCCTGCATACGATGCTTGGCTAAAGGACAATCTGAGTGAATGGAAGATGCAAGCCGCCATCGCGGCGTTGAACAACATGGCAGCTTGGTCATTTGACTATTGGTCTTCGCGCGACAAGGCCAAACTTTACAGTGCTAACAATGATCGTGCATACCGTGAGATGCTGGCGCGTGAATGCCCAGCCTTCGCATTGGTCCGAGACATTGCGGATGGTCACAAGCACGTCTCACTTGATCGCAAGAGTCGGTGCGTGACGAAAGCCAGTCAAACCACCGTAGAATGGTACCCCGACGCATTCGGCAGTGGGTCTGGTGAAGACGCTTACGATCCCTTTAACGCCTTCGCGATAGGAGCTGACTGGTTTGTTGTCACGCTAGATGATGGGACAAAAAAGGCGGTCCACAATGTTGCACACGACGTGTACTCCATGTGGTGGACATTGGTTCATCGATGGGGGCATTCGCGGCCAAATTGAACCTGAAGCTCCTCGGGCTCTCAGCGGTCGCAAGATTACGATGCTTGGGCCGAAGGCCTTGAAGTGCATGCGGTGCAGCACACGGCGCCATTTCTGTAGGAGCGGCCTCGGCAAGATCGCTTCGCGATCAGTCTGGCGGTCGCCCCTACTCTTGCTATGGACCCCGGCGGCTGTGGCGGGATCGCCACGCACGCCACCGATCTTCCCGCCGCCCCATATTTCTTCTTGCATTCGAATTCCGTTTCCCCATATAGCGTGCGTCACGACGCCCAACGCACGTGCCCCTGGCCCTCTGTGGTTTATGCAACGACGGTACGCGTCCTTTTTGGCCAAGCCGGCTTTCTCGTGGTTCGAGCC
The DNA here is from genome assembly GCA_046154965.1 of Dongiaceae bacterium. GTDB lineage: Bacteria > Pseudomonadota > Alphaproteobacteria > Dongiales > Dongiaceae > DATKFM01. The sequence goes on from JBJXDY010000113.1 coordinate 38,050, forward strand.
GGGTCCGAGGAGGAGGTAACGATGATTGCAACCCGGCAGGGAGGCCCAGCCCCCTGCAACATTGTCAGCCCTGAATCGGTCATTTCCGGCCCCGGCCGCGGTTTTGCCGCGCTGTTGGCCGGAGAAGTGACCCTATCCCCGACCGCGCTCTCCCGCTCCCAGCGGCAGATGTAGACGGGTGCTGCGCCGGGGAACCGGCGCCGGGGTTGGCCCCGTGGCGATCCGCCGCGGCCGGAAACCTTTCCTCAACCGTTTAACCCCATAGTCCCGGGCCGAGCTGGCGCTGTTGCGCCGCCGCCGCGGGACTGGAGTACCGCCGATGACCACCGCCATGAACAGCCGTATCAGCCAATTCCTCAGCGACCGACGACCGGCGACGCCCTGCCTGGTCATGGATCTCTCCGTCATCGAGGAGAACTACCGGGAGCTGCGCCGCGTCCTGCCGCTGGCCCGCGTTTACTATGCCGTGAAGGCCAACCCGGCGCCGGAGATCATCGGCCGCCTGGCAGCCCTCGGCGCCTGCTTCGACACGGCGAGCCGGGGCGAGATCGAGCTGTGCCTGAACGCCGGCGTGCCCGGCGACCGCATCTCTTTCGGCAATACAATCAAGAAAGCGTCTGACATCGCCTTCGCGCACCAGAACGGCGTCCGCCTGTTCGCCATGGACAGCGACGGCGAGCTGCAGAAGATCGCCGCGGCCGCGCCCGGCGCCTCCGTCTATTGCCGCGTCCTGACCGACGGCAACGGCGCGGAATGGCCGCTGTCGCGGAAATTCGGCTGCTCCAGCCGCATGGCCGCCGTGCTGCTGCTGAAGGCGCGCGACCTGGGCCTGGATGCCTGCGGCGTGTCCTTCCATGTGGGCTCGCAGCAGAGCGACCTGCGCCAGTGGGACGCCACCGTCGGCGGCGCCGCCAAGCTGTTCAAGCGCCTGCGCGAGGACGGGCTGGATCTGCGCCTGCTCAATCTCGGCGGCGGCTTCCCGATCCGCTACCGCCGCGACGTGCCGGATACCGAGCGCTGCGCCAATGCCGTCATGGGCGCTGTGACCAGGCATTTCGGCAATGCGCTGCCCGACATGATCGTCGAGCCCGGCCGCGCGCTTGTGGGCAATGCCGGCGAGATCGAGAGCGAAGTCGTGCTGGTGTCCCGCAAGGACTACACCGACAAGAAGCGCTGGGTCTATCTGGACATCGGCAAGTTCGGCGGCCTGGCCGAGACCATGGACGAGGCGATCAAGTATCCGATCCGCAGCGCGCGGGACGGCGGCGAGACCGGCCCGGTGATCCTGGCCGGCCCGACCTGCGACAGCGCCGACATCCTCTATGAGGAGACCGAGTACTATCTGCCGATCGAACTGGCGATCGGCGACAAGCTGCGGATTCTCGGCGCCGGCGCCTATACCAGCAGCTATTCGTCGGTGGGCTTCAACGGCTTTCCGCCGCTGACGACCTACTGCATCTAAACTCCGCGCACATCGCTCACCCGTCACGAGGTCCTCGGGCTGGCCGCCGGCCAGCCCGAGGACAGGGCTTGACCCGGCGATCCATTCCGCTAACCAACTATCCGTGAAGTTCGCATTTCGATGCCCGGGTCCAACCTGGGCGTGACGAATGTGGAGCAACCGGGACCATCGCCGGTGCCAACACATCCTGGGGGATCTCAATAATGGCGACAAAGACCATATTTGGCGGACGCGTCCTGATGATCGGCTTCGGCTCGGTGGGCCACTGCACCCTGCCGCTGATCGCCCGGCATATCGACATGCCGCTGTCGCGCGTCACCGTCGTGGAGATGGACGATCACAGCGAGGAGATCGCGCCGTTCGTGAAACAGGGCGTGACCTATGTGATCAAGGAGATCACGAAGAAGAACTTCAAGAACGTGCTGGCGAAATATGCCGGCCGCGGCGACATCGTGCTGAACCTGAGCGTCAGCGTGAGCAGCCATGAGGTGATGGAATGGTGCCAGAAGGCGGGCGCCAACTACCTGGACACCTGCATCGAACCCTGGCCCGGTTACTACGACAATCCGAAGATACCCGCCTATCAGCGCTCGAATTACTATCTGCGCTACGAGGCCAAGGAGCTCGCCAGCAAATGGCCGAAGGGCGCGCCGACCATGATCATGACCATGGGCGCCAATCCCGGGATCATCAGCCACTTCGTCAAAGCGGGCATGATGGAGCTGGCCCGCGGCAAGGGCCGCAACGCCGGCAAGCCCACGACGCGCGAAGGCTGGGCGCGGCTCGCCATGGATCTCGGCCTCAAGGCCATCCATGTGGCCGAGCGCGACACCCAGGTGGCGAACGTCCCCAAGAAGCTGGACGAATTCGTCAACACCTGGAGTATCCACGGCTTCGTCAGCGAGGGGCTGCAGCCGGCCGAGCTCGGCTGGGGCACCCATGAAAAGCGCCTGCCGCTGGACGCCAACGAGCATCCGGTGGGGCCGAAATGCGCCATCTATCTGAACCAGCCGGGCTGCGTCACCCAGGTGCGCTCATGGACGCCGATCAACGGCGAGATGATCGGATTCCTGATCACCCACGGCGAGGCGATCACGCTGGCGGACTATCTCACGGTGTTCGACGGCGAGAAGCCGATCTACCGCCCGACCGTGCACTATGCCTATCACCCCTGCGACGACGCCGTGCTCAGCGTGCGCGAAATGCAGATGCATAACTTCCGGATGCAGAAGAAAGTGCGGCTGATGGGTAAGGAGATCGTGGCCGGCATGGACGAGCTCGGCGCGCTCCTGATGGGCGATTTCGGCGCGCTCTGGTTCGGCTCCCAGCTCACCATCCAGGAGGCGCGGCAGATCCTGGGCGACCGCTTCAATGCGACCTCGCTGCAGATCGCCTCGCCGGTGCTGGCCGGCATGATCCACATGATCAGAAATCCGAAGCAGGGCCTGCTGGAGCCGGAGGACCTGGACCATGAGTTCGTGATCGATGTCTGCCGGCCTTATCTGGGCAAGGTGGCGGCGGCGCGCACGGACTGGACGCCGCTGCAGAAGCGCGCCGTGCTTTTCCCCGAGCCGCATCTGGACCGCATGGATCCCTGGCAGTTCGGGAATTTCCGGGTGACGTAGGGCGGCTGCGCCGCAGGTTTCTTGGTCGCCCCTACGGGAGATCGAATTGTCGCCTACTGCCAGACGATCCGCGGCATCCGCGCCAGCTTCAGCGGGCCGACGAACAGGAACCCATCCTGGACGGTGAGCGGCAGCTTGGCCGCGGGCGGGCCGCCGTCGTCGGCGGGCTTGGCCATGGCGGCCAGCGCGATCTTGGCGCCGGTGGCGCCGCCGGGGTCCATCAACCCGGCTTGAACCAGCGCGTCGATGGCCTCGCCGTAGCCGCGCACCGTCGCCGTGCCCGCGAACAGCGGCTGCATCTGCCCGTCCAATGCCAGTGTCCCTTCGGCGGTGACCGCCAGCGGCCCCCAGGTGGCGGCAAAGCGCTGGATCTGCAGCACGCCGCCGGCATCGCGCCAAGCAGCCAGCGACTCCGATGGCCGGCCGGGTTGCAGCATGCCCTCGACTGCGGCCGCCAGGTCGATCCTTGAGATGTAGTTGCCAAGCGGCAGATTGGCCGGCTCGGAAATCGACAGATCGTGCAGCCCCACAATGAGATCGACGCTCTCGCCGCCATCGGCCGCGGACGGCGCTGGATCGATCCGGGCATCGGCTTGCATTAATCCGATGTCGAGTTCGACCGGGCCGCTGAGCCTGCCCGAAAAATCCCGTATGAAGATTGATCTCGCCTGGCCATCTGTGCCGTAAGTGAAGCCGAGGCTGCCTCTGCGGATCGCGCCGGTCATCCGATACTCTTCATCGGCCACCGTGTAGCGCAACTCAAGAGTCGGCGCGGGAACGAAGGTCACCTTGAATGGATTTGTCGTGTCCACATTGATCGACAGGCTGGCGACCTTAAGGTCCCAATCATCGCGCGGCGCGGTGACGATGATGTTGTCGAGGCTTTGCGACACCGTCAGCCAATCGCCGGATTCCCGGGCAAAATCCGCGTCGATACTGTAACCCTCGGCGGTGCGGGCGAGGATCCAGTTATTGACGTTGAGGCCGAGCTGCTGCGCCACATAGCCGCGGTACCAGGCGTAGCCCAATTGGAGCGCCAGAAGCAGCAGAACGGCGACGGTCAGCCAGGCAATTTTTCGGGAACGGCGGCTCATGACACCGGCGGTCATAGCGGGATTGCCCTGTGTCCGCCATCGTTGTCTTGCGGCGCGCGGGGGCTAAGATGCCGCGGCCGAATTGACCGACCGTATGACACTCCCCGCAGATTCCGCAATCCGCCGCCCCTTGTGGCAGGGCTTCATGCCGCCGCTGTTCGTCCTGCTATGGGCCAGCGGCTTCGTGGTCACCAAGCTGGGCGTCGCCTTTGCCGAGCCCTTCACCTTCCTGTTCTACCGCTTTGCCGTCGTCGCGGTAATGCTGCTGGGCATCGCGCTGATCACCGGAGCGCCCTGGCCGCGCAGCCGCAGCGATGTCGGCCACATCGCCGTCGTCGGGCTGCTGTTGCAGGCCGCCTATCTGGGCGGGGTTTATGCGGCGATCGATCTGGGCATCCCCGCCGGCGTGTCGGCGCTGATCGTCGGCATGCAGCCGGTGCTGACCGCCGTGGCGGTCGGGCCGCTGCTGGGCGAGCGCGTGTCGGGGCGGCAATGGCTCGGCCTCGCCCTCGGCTTCATCGGCATCATGCTGGTGCTTTGGCAGAAGCTGAATTTCGACAGCGCGCATCTCGCGGGCATCGCCTGGAATCTGGTGGGCCTGCTGGGCATCACATCGGCGACCCTGTACCAGAAGAAGTACTGCAGCGACCTGGACTGGCGCAGCGGCGGCTTCATCCAGTATCTCGCGGCGGCCGCTGCCTGTTTCGTCATGACGCTGGTGATGGGCGAGACCGGCGCCATCGATTGGACCCCCGAGATCTTCATCGCCTATGCTTGGCTGATCCTGGTGCTGTCCATCGGCGCCGTCAGCCTGCTGGGCTGGCTGATCCGCCGGGGCGAGGCGTCGCGCGTCGCCAGCGTGTTCTACCTGGTGCCGCCCACGGCCGCGCTGATGGGCTGGCTGATGTTCGGCGAGACGCTGGGGCCGCCGGCGCTGCTGGGCATGGCGGCGGCGGTGGCCGGGGTGGCGCTGGTCGTGCGAAAATAGCCGCATGTCCGGCAAGGAACCATCGCTACCCGAATACCCGCCGCCGATCAGTCCGGAGGAGGCGGCCCTGGTGGAGCGCCGCCGGCTCAACCCGCCATCAGGCGAGGATTTCTGGGTCTTCGCCTATGGCTCGCTGATGTGGCGGCCGGGGTTCCATTTCCTCGACCGCCAGCCGGCGCTGCTGCGCGGCTATCACCGGGCCTTCTGCGTCATATCCCACCACTATCGAGGCACGCCGGAGAAGCCGGGGCTGGTGCTGGGGCTGGACCGGGGCGGCGCCTGCCGCGGCCGGGCGTTTCGCGTGGCCGCCGCCGAGGCCGACCATGTCATCGGCTATCTGCATAACCGGGAGATGATCACCGGCATCTACGATCCCCGCTGGTTCAGGGTTGAAACACCGGTCGGCATCTGCCGCGCCGCGGCTTTCGTGGTCGATCGCAGCCACGAGCAATATGCCGGCAAGCTGACCGCCCGGCAAACCGCCGACTACATCGCCCAGGGCGCCGGCACGATGGGCACGAACCTGGATTATCTGCGCAGCACGGTCGCCCATCTGGACGAGCTGGGCATCGGCGACGGGGCGCTGCACCGGCTGCTGCGCATCGTCGAAGAAGCAACGGCCTCCCGCGGCTGAGCGCTGGTCCGCTGGTTTGGCGGCCGCCGGCCCGATTGCCCCGCAGCGCCAGGGCGATTACCGTGGCGGCTGGGTGGCAAGAACCAGGGGGGCGGGCCATGGCGCGGGGGCGGCGGCTGGCGATTATTGCATTAGGGATGTGGCTGGGAACGGCGGCGGCGCTCTACGGGGCCGTGCCGCGCCAGGGGGAGGCGACCGGCACGATCGTCGACGCCCTCGGCGATGAGGAGATCCGGTTCGTCGCCGAGCCGAACTGGAGGGCGGCGGAGATCCAGCAGGGCCTGCTGGCCGGCGATCATCTGCGCACCGGGCCGGCCGGCCTGCTGGCGCTGCGCTTCATCGATCAGACGCTGATCCGTGTCCATCGCAACACCGAACTGCTGATCAAGCAGCTGGGCGGCGGGGCGGAAACCCAGCTGCAGCTCGACCAAGGACAGGTCTGGGCGCGCGAGGCCACCGGCGGCAGCGACATCAGCATCTCCACGCCCTCGGCGACCGCCGCGATCCGCGGCACCGACTGGAAGCTCAGTGTGGACGCTTCCGGCAAGACGACTCTCACCGTGACGGCCGGGCAGGTGGAGCTGAAGAACGATTTCGGCCAGGTGCTGGTGGGGCCGGGCGAGGCGGCCATCGCCGAGATTGGCCGGGCGCCGACCAAGATCTTCCTGGCGCAGAAGCCGGGCCGCGAGCAGATGCTCTATTACCTGGATGCACGCACCGCCCTGACGCTGCTGCCGGCCAGCGACCTCGACAGCACCGCTCTCCGCGCGGCGAACGACAGGCTGCGGCAGAAAGCCGAAACCAGTCTGACGGACGAGGAGCGCGTGTCGCTTGTCGAAGGCGAATTGTCATATGGCAGCATCGTCGAAGCAGAACGGCTGCTGCAGCCTCTTGCGGGACGTCAGCTATCACCTGATCTCGCCGCCCGCCTGCAGCTGATTGGCGGCGCGATCGCCGCCCACGAGCAGCGCTGGAACGATGCCGCTGCCGCCTTCGGTACGGCTGCATCGCAGCTTGATGGACGCCGCCGCATCTCAGCCGTGTTTGGCCGATACGTCACGCTGATCTTCGGCGGCCGGGCCGCGGAAGCCGCCGGGATGAAGGCCGAAGTCGACGCCTTGCCCGACGATCCCAGCACGATCCAGATTCTGGCGGTCTTCGAAGCGGCGACCGGCGAATCGGACGCCGCCGCCGCGCGTCTGGAGGAGGCCGAAAAGCGCTATCCGGATGTTGTCGAGTTCCCGGCCATCCGCGGTTTGCTGGCTGTGGTGCTCGCCGATGAGGAAGCGGCCCGCGCCGCCTCGGAACGGGCCGACCGGATCGATCCCCGCAATCCCGACGCGATGCAGCTGCGCGCCGCCGTGCTGTCGGATTTCGACTGGGACCTGAAGGGGTCCCAGGCGGCGGTCGAACAGGGCCTGGCGCTGGACCCGCGGGATGCCGACCTCTGGAACAGCCTGGGCCTGTTGCGCTCGGACCAGGGCGACAATGCCGGCGCGCGGGAGGCTTTCGAAACGGCGATCCGGCTCGATCCCTTCGACCTGGCGCCCCATGCGAACCTGGCGATCGTCTATCTCGATGCCGATATGCTGGACGAGGCCAAGGAGCAGATCGACATCGCCAAGGCATTGGACCCATCCTTCTATATCGTCCATGTCGCCGAAGGACGCTGGCTGATCCAGCAGGGGGATCTCGAGGGCGCCAAGCAGCAGTTCCTCGATGCCGTCGCCGCCAATCCGCAGGTTGCGGAATCGTCGCTCGGGCTCGCCATCACTTACTATCAAAACCGGCAGATCGACCTGGCGCGCCAGGCGCTCGACGATGCCGAGCGGCTGGATCCCGACGATCCCGCCGTCTCCCTGGTGCGGACGGTGATCGCGCTCAATGAATCCGAGGCCGGCGAGGCGATCCGCGCCGCGAAGGAAACCTATCGCCGTTATCTGCAACGGGGCCGCGCCTTCAATACGCTGGCTTCCGCGCGCAGCGACGGGTCCTACCTGTTCAACGCCTTCGATAACTTGTCGCTGTCGGATTGGGGCCGCTACTACGGCGACCGGCTGTTCAATCCGTTCGATTCCGCCAGCCACTTCTTTCAAAGTGCCGTAATTCAGCCGGAGGTCGCGGCCGATGGCGTTGAACAAACGGGCTCGTTCAACGAGGCGATTCAGGGGTTGCTGCTCGAACCGCTGGCCGCCTCGGCGCGCAATCGCTACGACGATTTGTTCCGGCGGCCGTTCTTCGACTTCACTCTCGGCAGCAACCTGCTGCTGGACAGGGACGGCGTGCTCGGCGGCGGCGGGTTCGCCGATATCGAAACATTCATGAATGACGGCCTGCCCCTGGCCATCACCGCCAACCTTTCCTATCAAACCGTCGACAACGACGCGCTGGCGATCGTCAACGACAACGTCACCGGCTCGTTCCTGGCCGGCGCCGAACTGGGGCTCAGCGACCGGCTGTTCATGTTCGCCACCGTGTCGGACGCCGATGATGTCAACGGTTCGACGCTCGGCCTCGGGCTGCATGAGGATTTCGAAGGGCGCAGCTACAACACCGGCATTGGCTTCAGCCACAGCTTCGGCGAGTCGAACCTGTTGATGGGATTGCTCGGCGCCAACGGCAGCCATGGCGACGGCGAGGTCAACGGGGTGGATTTCGTCAACACCGATGAGGATTCCGGCCTCGTCGCGTTGACTCATCTCATCGATATCGAGGGCGTCATCCTGCGCTACGGCGTTGAGGGGCAATTGACCAAAGGCCAGACGACGCAGCTCGGAATCCTGGGCAGCGATGCCGACGCCATCGCCGGCCGGGCCTATCTGGACGCCTCGACGGAGATCGCCCCCGACCTGAATCTGCAGATCGGCGCCTACGTCTCGCATTTCCAGGCCGATGCGGGCGAGGCAAAGACCAGGTTCGACCCGCGCATCGGGCTGTCCTGGCAGCCGATGACGGGCCAGTGGCTCCGTCTCGGCTTCCGGCAGGACAGCACGCTGGGGCTCGGCGCCTCGCTGGCGCCGAGCGCCACCGCCGGCCTGGTGCCGTTCGCCACGCCCACCGCCGACGGCGGCAAGCTGCAGACGGTCGCGGCCCGCTGGGACGCGGAGTGGACCGACCGCTTCTTCACCTCGGTCGAGTATCAGCACCAGGAGATCGATGACTACGTCATCACCTTTACCGATACATCGATCTTTTCCTCGGTATTTGTCGGACCGATCGCAGCATCGGAGGGCCATATCGACATGGTCAGCCTGTCGGCAAATGCCTGGCTCACCGATCAATTCGGCGCTTTCGCGCGGGCGACATTCACCCACTCCGAGAATGAGGACAACGGGCGCGACCTGCCGCTGGTGCCGGACTGGACGGCAAACTTCGGCGTCACCTGGGTGCATCCGGAGCAGATCCGGGTCACGCTGACGGAGAATCTGATCGGACAGCGCGACGGCGACCTGGCCGGCACGGAACTCTCGACCGATGCGACCACGGATTTCACCGTCTCCTGGGAGCCGCTGGACAAGCATCTCGCCCTCGGCGCCAGCGTCCTGAATGTTTTCGACCAGAAGGTCGAAGTGGCGAAGGATCCGATACCCGCGCTGCCGACCTATCAAACGCAGGGGCTCACCTTCAAGCTGTCCGGCGAGGTGCGCTTCTGACGCTGTCGAACGCAGCGCCCGGCAGTGGCGCGCGGCGGGGATTCCTGCCACCGCGGGAGGTCTTGGTCGCGCTGGCGGTAACGATTGTCCTGGGGTCGCTGCTTTGGGTGCCTCAGGCGCGGCTGTTCGACTGGCGGGTCTATGACTTCCTGTCGACCCAATGGCCTCCGTCGGCGACGCCGCCGAAGCCCCTTCTGGTCGCCATCGATGAACCATCGTTCGCCGACATCAACAAGCCCTGGCCCTGGCCACGAGGCCTGCATGGCGAGCTGATCGAAAGCCTGCGCGCCGCCGGGGCCAAGGTCATCGGGCTCGATCTGGTTTTCGCCGAGCCGCAGGACGTTATCCAGGATCAACTTTTGCTGCGGGCGTTAGGGCCGGACGTGGTGCTGGCCTCGACGGAAGCCGTCGTGGAGACGCCGCAGGTTACTCAGGTGAATAACGTCCTGCCGCTACAAATCTTTCTCGATACCGGCGCCGCTGCGGGAAATGCGGCGGTTGATCTGGACGAGGACGCCGTATTCCGCCGTATTCCGCCGCGCGAAGGGACCTTCGCTGAAGTAGTATTGCAGCGGGCCGGCGAAGCGGCGGCGCCGAAACGGAACAAGCTGATCCAATATTTCGATCCGGCCGCCGGCGGCGGCATCAACATCGTGTCCTACTATCAGGCGCTCAGCCCCACGGAGAATCTGCCGCCGGGGTTCTTCAGAGATCGCATTGTCATCGTCGGCTTCCGGCTGAACCTCTCGGCGGAGATCAAACGGGGCGGTACCGACAATTTCGAGGTCAGCACGACCGTGCGGACGCGCCAATTGATGGCGGGCGCGGAAGTGCAGGCGACCATCCTGCAGAATCTGCGTAGCGGCCTGTCGATCAGCCTGCTGCCGAATTGGGCGATCTTTCTGCTGACGGCGATCGCCGCCTGGGCCGGCGCCTGGATCAACCGCCGGTTCCTGGCGCTGCGGGCCGTCCTGACGCTGCTGATCGGCGGCGGATTCATCATCCTCGATGCCTATCTCGTTCTTCGCTTCGGCCGCTGGTGGACGGGGGCGAGCTTTCCATTCCTGGCGCTGCTGTTCGCCGTCGGCATCGAGGCGGGCATCGGCGTGCTGGAAGAGCGCGCCAACCGGCGGCGGATCACCGCGGCGTTCCAGCATTATCTGGCGCCCAGCATGGTGGACATGCTGGCGCGGGACCCGAGCCTGCTGAAGCTCGGCGGCGCCAAGCGTGAGCTGACTATCCTGTTCTGCGACGTGCGGGGCTTTACCACCATCTCCGAGATGTTGAAGGACGATCCGGAGCGGCTGGTGGCGCTGATGAACCGGGTGCTGACGCGGCTCTCCGAGGTCGTGCTGGCGGCCGGCGGCACCATCGACAAATATATCGGCGATTGCGTCATGGCGTTCTGGAACGCGCCGCTGGAAGACCCCGTTCATGCGCGCCATGCGGCCGAGGCGGCGCTGAAGATGCTGGCGGCCATGGCGACGTTGAACTCAGAACTTGCGAGCGAGAGTGCGGGTTCGGAGAGGAAATTGCCGAAGATCGATGTCGGCATCGGCATCAACACCGGCATCTGCATCGTCGGCAATATGGGATCGGAGACGCGCTTCGATTATTCGGCCATCGGCGATGCGGTGAATCTGGCGTCGCGTCTGGAATCGATGTGCAAGACCTATGGCCGGCAGATCGTCATCAGCGAGGCGACGCAGGCAAAGATCGCGCCCTGGTTCGAGACGGACGAGCTGGACCGGACGACGGTACGCGGCCGCAGCGAAGCGGTGACGCTCTACACGATCACAGCGGCGAAGGGGTAGTTACTGCGGCGCGATGTCGTAGCCGACGAGGCGCATGATCGTGCCGCCCAGTTCCGGATTGCTGTGATAGAGCAGGGCGCCGATCACGAATACGCCGATGCCGATGGCGTGCAGCCAGGGGAATTCGAATCCGGCTGCCCCGTCGCAATGCAGGCAGCCGGTCTGATAGGCCGCCATCTCGCGGCCGCAGGACTTGCACTCTCTGGCGATGCCGAAATGCATGGGGCGCTCTCTCCAGCTTGCGCGAACGGGCAACGCACATTGTCGCGCAAGAGCGCTAATCCTTGGTTAACGCCCTATAAGTCTTTGATCAGCCGCACTTGCTGTAGCCGCAGCTGGTGCAGAGATCGCAGCCTTCCTGGCGGATCAGCGCCGGCTGGCTGCATTTCGGGCAACGGGGCTGGCGGGACTCCGAGGCATCCTGGCTGTTGAGGTTGACCACCTTGCGCTCGAGCTGGGCCACCATTTCCCGCTGCTCGCGCCGGGGATCGGTCATGAAGCCGATATCGATCATGTGCCGCTCGATGATCTCGCCGAGCGCGGCCAGCAGGGATGGCACGTAATGCCCTTCTATCCAGTAGCCGCCGCGGGGATCGAACACCGCTTTCAGCTCTTCCACCACGAAGGAGACATCGCCGCCGCGGCGGAACACGGCGCTGATCATGCGCGTCAGGCCGACGGTCCAGGCGTAATGTTCCATGTTCTTGGAGTTGATGAAGATCTCGAACGGCCGCCGCCGTCCATCCTGGATCACGTCGTTGATCGTGACATAGACCGCATGCTCGCTCTCGGGCCAGCGCAGCTTGTAGGTCTGGCCCGGCAGCGCCTCCGGCCGGTCGAGCGGGCGGGTCATGTAGATTACGCCGCCGGCCTCGTACATGTCCTTCGGCCGCGGCTGGGCGGCGGGCAGCGGCAGTTCCGCCTGCTGCGGCGACTCCGCCTTCTTGCCGTCCTTCACTTCCAACACCGCGCCGGTGATCTCGTTCGGGCGATAGGTGGTGCAGCCCTTGCAGCCGAGCTCATAGGCCTGGAGATAGACGTCCTTGAACGCCTCGAAGGACAGGTCGGCCGGGCAGTTGATCGTCTTGGAGATCGAGCTGTCGATGTATTTCTGCACCGCCGCCTGCATGATCACATGATCGCCGGGCGAGAGCTGCTGGGCATCGACGAAATAGTCGGGCAGGGGCGCGGTCTCGCCCTTCAACCGGCGGAACAGGCGGTAGGCGTGGTCGGTGACCTCCTCGCTCTGCCGGCTGCCGTCGGGCATCAGCACATTGCGGGTGTATTTGAAGCTGAACACCGGCTCCAGGCCCGAGGAGACGTTGTCGGCGAACAGCGAGATGGTGCCGGTCGGCGCGATGGAGGTGAGCAGCGCGTTGCGGATGCCGTTGGCGGCGATGCCCTCGCGGATATCCTCCTCCAGCTCAAGGATGCTTTCGCCGGCCAGATACTTGTCCTTGTCGTAGAGCGGGAAGGCGCCTTTCTCCTTCGCCAGCTCGACCGAGGCCAGATAGGCGGCGCGGCGCAGCGCCCGCATCCAGACCTCCGTCATCGCCACCGATGCGGCCGAACCGTAGCGCAGCCGGCACATGATCAGGGCATCGGCGAGGCCGGTGACGCCCAAGCCGATGCGGCGCTTGGCCTGCGCTTCCTCGTCCTGCTGCGGCAGCGGAAAGCGCGAGACATCAGTGACATTGTCCATCATGCGCACGGCAATGCGCGCGAGATTTTCGAATTCCGCGACGTCGATATGCGCCTTGTCGGTGAACGGCTCCTTCACCAGCGCCGCCAGATTGACCGATCCCAGCAGGCAGGCGCCGTAGGGCGGCAGCGGCTGTTCCCCGCACGGGTTCGTCGCGCTGATGGTCTCGCAGTAGTTCAGATTGTTCCGCCGGTTGATACGGTCGATGAAGATCACGCCGGGTTCCGCATAGGCGTAGGTGGCGCGCATGATCTTGTCCCAGAGATCCCGCGCGCGCAGCACCTTGAAGGTGGTGCCGGAGAATTTCAGCTCCCAGGGCGCGTCTTCCTTGATCGCGGCCATGAAGGCGTCGGTGACCAGGACCGAGAGGTTGAACATGCGCAGGCGGCCGGGCTCGCGCTTGGCCTCGATGAAGGCTTCGATGTCGGGATGGTCGCAGCGCAGCGTCGCCATCATGGCGCCGCGGCGATGGCCGGCGCTCATGATGGTGCGGCACATGGCGTCCCACACATCCATGAAGGAGAGCGGGCCCGAGGCGTCGGCGCCCACGCCCTTCACCGGCGCGCCCCGCGGGCGCAGCGTGGAGAAGTCGTAGCCGATGCCGCCGCCCTGCTGCATGGTGAGCGCCGCTTCCCGCAGGCCGGTGAAGATGCCGCCCATGTCGTCGGGGATCGTGCCCATGACGAAGCAGTTGAACAGCGTCACCGTGCGGTTGGTGCCGGCCCCGGCCAGGATCCGGCCGGCGGGCAGGAAACGGAAATCGCGCAGCGCCTCGTAGAAGCGGTCGGCCCAGAGCGCGGGCTCTTTTTCAACCGAGGCAAGCGCCGCCGCCACCCGGCGCCAGCTATCCTCGATGGTCTTGTCGATGGCCCCGCCGCCCGGCGCTTTCAGCCGGTATTTCATGTCCCAGATTTGCTGGGAGATCGCCGCTACCTGCGCCATCGCATTATCCGCTCAACAAGAAAAGCCACGCCGCCCGGATTAGGCGCACCGGGCCCGGACCGAGAGGAGGGCTCTGAATAAAAAACACTACGCCTCCTGTTTGTTGCGGTCAACAATCCGTTCCCGAAATGTTTCCCCAGCAAACTCCCATCCGGCAGAAACATGACCCATTGAAAAACAGCATTTTTCCCGATTCATCCACAGCATTACCGGGATTTATCCGGCCCAATTCACAACCGCCGACGCTTGCCCACAGGATTACCCACAAGTGTTGCCAAAGATGGTTAACGAATTGCGGTACCCGCCAGCCGGTCCGCCGCGGTTTCGATCGCCGCTTCCAACTCGGCCATGAAAATCCGGCGATCCAGCCCGGGTGCAATGGGTGGCAGGAATTCCACCATGATCCGCCCCGGCAGCTTGTGGAAGCTCTTGCGGCCCCAGAACAGGCCGGAATTGAGCGCCACCGGCACCACCGGCAGGCCGAGGGCGCCATAGAGCGCCGCGGCCCCCGGCTGATAGGGGCGGCGGTGGCCCGGCGCCACGCGGGTGCCCTCGGGAAAGATCAGGATTGGGCGGCCCGCGGCCGCCCGGTCCCGCGCATCGGCGGCCAAGCGCTTGAGCGCCGTGGCCCGGCCCTTGCGGTCGACCGGGATCATTCGGCACTTGCGCATGTACCAGCCGAACAGCGGCAGGTTCAGCAGTTCCTTCTTCAGGACGATGGCCGGCCGCTCCAGCAGCAGGGCGAAGATCAGCGTGTCCCAGGCAGACTGGTGCTTCACTGCATAGAGCGCCGCTCCCGGCAGCCGGTGGGCGAGGCCGCGCACCTCATGGGTCAGGCCGACGAAGATGCGCAGCAGCAGCACCGTGCCGCAGACCCAGATGCGCCCCAGTTCCCACACCACGCCAACCGGCAGCAGCAGCGCCGGCAGCGACAGCAGGAACATGACCGATGTCCAGAGATAGAAGGCGGCATTGAACAGCAGCGAGCGGATGAAGATCATTCGGTCTGCCTTGCGGTGATGAATTCAGTTCGAGCCGTTCAGGAGTCCGCCCAGGCGGATGCGCAGCGTCGCCAGAAGGAATTTATGATATTCGCGGATGATCAGGCTGGTGGTGCCCGGCCAGAGATACCATTGGTCGCGCTTCACGGTCTCCGGAAACACCGGGTGCGGCAGGATCTTCGCCTCGGGCATCGCCGCGTGGAACTCCAGCAGGCTGCGCGGCATGTGATAATCGGCGGTCACCAGCCGCAGGGAATGCAGGTCGCGTTCTTGCATCCAGCGGGCGCTTTCCCGCGCATTGCCGGTGGTATCGCCCGCCTCATAGCCGACGGTGATGCAGCAGGCAATCTCCGCCGCCGACGGCCGCAGATCCGCCGCGAGATCCGCTGTTTGCAGCAGGGCCGGAATATCGGCGTCGGCATGGACGCCCGAAATCAGCAGCTGCTTGCCCTCGCCCCTGGCCAGCAGCTGCAGTCCTTCTTTCAGGCGGTCGCTGCCGCCGGTGAGCACGACGATCGCGTCGGCCTCCGTCCGGTCGTCGCTCGGCCGCGTGGGAATAGTTTCGGCGAACAGCACCAGCCCCAAGAGCCAGGCGATGGCGGCGGCGAACAGCGGAATGCCGGCGCGAATCAGCCAGCGGCCCCGGCGCCGCGGCCCGGCAAAGCGGCGGCGGGTGCCGAAGATGCGCTTCTTGCGGCTCATGATACCGCGAACTTCGGAATCCAGCGAAGGTCCCGGCCGGGCGCTAGCGGAGTCGGGATCGGCGTTCCCAGCGTTCCCGCGGGGGTATCCGCCGCCAACGTCACGGTTCGCGCCCCAGGAGGATCAGCACGGTCGCCTGCGCCGTGAACATGGCAACGACGGCCAGCGCGACCGGCACCGCCGCCACCGCCAGCCAGTCGGCGGTCGACAGCGCCAGGGATGGCAACAGGCCGCTGCCGCCGCCGCTCAGCCAGCGCTGCAGGCCCAGCCAGGTTCCCGCGGCCAGCGCCGCGCCCACCGCGCCGCCGGCCAGGCCGAGCCGCAGGGCGTGGAACAGGAACTGGCGGGCGATGTAGGTATCCTGGGCGCCGACCAGATGCACGATCTCGATCACCCGCCGGTGGATCGCGAGGCCGGTGCGGGTGACAAAGATCACCGTCGACACCGATGTTAGCGCGATCAGCGACAGCACGATCAGCGCCAGAACCTTCATCGAATTGCTGAAGGCCAGAAGATCGCCATTCCAGTTCGCATGATCGTCGACCCGGATCGCGGGATCGATGGCGACCAGATCGACCGAGACTTTCGCCAGGTCGACCGCCTTGCCGGCCTCGACGACGATGAGATCGGGCAGCGCGATATCGTCAGGCAGTTCGATGCCGCCGAGCCAGGGCTGCAGCAGCGCCGCCTTCTCGCTGTCTCCCACCAGCTTCACGGCGGTGACGCCGTCGATCTTCGACAGCAAGCCGGTGATGTCCCGCAGCTTCGCCTCCTTCTCGCCGGAGGGCGGCGAGGGCGGCAACTCGACGGTGAAGCGGCCCGCCAGCTCCGCATGCCAGCGCTCGGCCAGATTATCCGCCGACAGCGCCGCGGCCACGGCCAGTGCCGCGAGATAAACCATGCAGCCGATGATCCAGGGCAGGAAGCGCGCGGAGGCATCGCCCGCGAGCGGCAGGTCGGACCGGAACAGCCGCATCCTAGGCGGCCTCGGAGCGCTGCGGGATCAGCCGCACATTGCCCTGCTCGATCCGCAGCTGGCGGTGGGAGAATTGCTGCACCAGGCGCTCGCTGTGGGTGGCGACGACGATCGTCGTGCCTACCTTGTTCAATTCGCCGAACAGATACATCAGCCGCACGGCGATGGCGTCGTCGAGATTGCCGGTGGGCTCATCGGCGAGCAACAGGCTCGGCCGCGTGATGACGGCGCGGGCGATGGCGACGCGCTGCTGCTGTCCGCCCGACAACGTGGCCGGCAGCGCATCCACATGCTCGGCCAGCCCGACCCATCGCAGCAGCTCGGTCACATGGTCGCGGATCTTGTTCTCGGCCACGCCGGCGACGCGCAGCGGCAGCGCCACGTTGTCCAGCGCCGATAGATGGGGCAGCAGGCGGAAGTCCTGGAACACCACGCCGACGCGGCGGCGCAGCAGCGGCCGGTCATGGCGCTTGAGCCGATCGACCTCCTGGCCGAACAGATTGACGCGGCCGCTGGTCGGCTTCTGCGCCAGATACATCATGCGCAACAGCGACGACTTGCCGGCGCCGCTGGCGCCGACGATGAAATGGAACGAACCCGGCGCCAGCGTGAAGGAAACCTGCTGCAGGATCGCGGGGCCGTCGCCGTAACGAAGATTTACATTTTCAAATAGAACCAAGGTGGCTGTTCCCGGTTGCCGCGACCGTCAAAACTGTGGCCGGAGAATGACATATGCGAGTCCGGCCCGTCCAGAAGGCACCGGCAACGGCTTGGCAGCAGTGGGAAAACTTGCGCGGGCCGCGACTCAGCGATACACCGGGGCTGGCAAGAATGACAGCCATGGCGCCTAGATGATCGTTTCTTGCTCGGCATGCAAGACGCGCTACCTGATCGATGCGACCGTCCTCGGAGAGGCCGGCCGGGTCGTGCGTTGCGCGAAATGCCGTCACAGCTGGATGCAGACGCCGCCGGCGGATCAGCCGCGGCGAATCGATGTCGCGCCGCCGCCGCCGCCCGGTTTGCCGCCGGCGCCGAACTTCGGTCTGCCGGTGCGCTATCAGCCGCGCCGCCGCCGCTGGCCGGTGGCGGCCGTCGCTGCTGCAATCGCCGGCCTGATCGTCGGCACCGGTGTCGGCTATTTCGGCCGGGAGAAGATCATGGACACTTGGCCGTCGACCAAGCGCGTTTACGAATTGATCGGCGAGATCATCGGCTTTCCCACCTCGACACTCGAGGTTCAGGATGTGCGCCTGGTGGAGCAGCCGCTGGCGGGCCTCACGGTGCTCGTGCTCGAGGGCAAGATCGTCAATAACACCGATATGCCGCAGCAGCTGCCCGGCCTGCGCGCCAGCCTATTGGACGCGGATAAGCGCAGCCTTTTCGATTGGACCTTCGCGGTCGATCAGGATGTGGTCGGCCCCGGCGAGATCGTCCGCTTTCGCACGGAAGCGATCAATCCGCCGGAAGCGTTCGAACGTTCCCGGGTCACCTTCGTCGGCAGCGGGCTGCAGTAGCTGCGGCTAGAACTGCTTGAGCAGGCGGTCGATGTACTCGCGCTCGAGCTTCGGCCGGGAACGTTCGCTGGCGCGCCGGCGCAGCTCTTCAAGGATTTCCTGCGCCCGCTGCATGTCGGGCTGATCCGGTATCTCCACATTGCCGAGGAAATCGTCCATGCCGTTGCCGTCGCGGTCGAGCGGATCGTCGCCGAGGCCGGTCTGATTGCGCGGATCCTGTCCCGGCTGACCATTCAAGGCCTGCGCCATGGCATTGGTCATCTCCTGCATCGCCTGTTGCAGGTCGGTCAGCGCCTGGGATTGCGGCTGCAGCGCGTCCTGCGGCCGGCCCTCTCCCAGGGCCTTTGAGGATTCCCGCATGTTGCCCTCGGCGCGGCCGAGCGACGGCGGCACATCGCCGAACATGTCGGCATAGTCGCGCATCATCTGGCCCGTTGCATTCCGCAGCGCCTCCTGCTGCTGCGCCCGCTGGGCGGCGCCCGGCATCTGCTGATCGCCTTCCTGCTGCTGCTGCGCGTCGCGGAAGGTCTGATCCATCATCTCCTGCTGCCGGTCGATCAGCTGATCCATGTCCTCCAGCATCTGCATGGCTTTTTCCATGTCAGGGCTCATCTCGCCGGCCATCTGCTGGGTCTGCAGGCTCTCCAGCATCTGCTGCATCTGCGCCAGCAGATCGCGGGCCGCGTCGCGGTTGCCCGACTTCGCCAGATCGCGGGCGCGCTCGAGCATCTTCTGCAGATCGTCGCGCCGCATCTCCACCGTGTTGGAATTCATCTGCGGCCGCGAGCGCGGGCCGCGCGGCTCCCGGTCCATCTTTTCCTTCAGGGCGTCGACATAGCGGTCCATCGCCTCCTGAAGCTCGTCCATCAGCTTCTGCACTTCCTCGTCCGGAGCATTGTCGGCCAGCGCCTTCTGCAAGGCGTCCTGCAGCGCGCGCAGCTGCTTCTCCGCCATGGCGAACTCGCCTTCCTCGATGCGCAGCGCCAGATCCCACAGCAGATCGACGACGCTCTGCAGTTCGTCCTCGCGCTCCCCCGCCGTGATCATCTGCGAATTGGCCGCGATGGCCAGGCGGTCGATGGCAACTTCGAATGCCAGCACGGCGATCAGGTCGTCGTTGTAGAGTTGCGGCTGGGCGCCGATGCTATAGAGGCGCCGCGCGACTCTTTCCGCTTCCGCCGGCGCGTTCATCAGATGCTTGCGCTGTTCGGCAACCGCCGCCGCCACCGGGTGATTGAACAGTCGCTCCGGCAGCGTGGCCTTGACCCAGACGCTGCGGCCGGTCTGGCCCAGGGCATCGGCGGCGGAAAGCTGGATCTCGACCGGCAGGCCGGCCCAGGGATGGGGCGTCAGGTCATGGAAGCTCGCCTGCTGCGCCTTCTTCGGATCGATGCCCGGCAGCGGCAGCCGCAGGTCGATCTGCGCGATGTTGCCCGGGCCTTTCTGCTTGTCGGCGCGGCGGATGATCGCGTTCGCCGACTGGATCCCGTAGTCGTCGGCGGCCTTGTAGATCAGCCGCAGCGCGAAGCGCTCGCTGGCGCCCGGCGGTGCGCCGAATTCGATGGAGGGCGCGTTGTCGGGCACGATGACGACGGGCCAGACGGCGATCTCCGTATCTTCGACGGTGACGCCGAGCCGCGTGCCGGTCTTGATCTCCCCCTTGCCCTGGAAGGTGCCGGGCTCCAGCGGCTCGAAGGGAACCCTGCCGTCGCCCAGCAGCAGGGCCGGCGTTTCCGACAGGCCCTGGATCTGCGCCAGCACGAGGCTGCCGGTGGGAACGCGGATTTCCGCAGCCGCGGCCTGCGCTGCATTTTCCGGTTCCTCGACCGAGGGGCGCTTTTCCAGGAACAGCGGCGCCACATTGGTGTAGGCCGGCGGCGTGATCGACAGCGTCACGGTCACGCCATCGCCGAAATCGAAGCCGGAAAGGGTCGGCACGAACGACCGCGTGATCCGCTCCGGCGCGTCCTTCCAGCCGACGATCAATGCCACGATCAGCAGCAGGCCGAGGATCGCGCGCAGGGCGAACGGATCCTTCGCCACGATGTTCGGATGCGGCGCGCCGATGCGCAGATTGCCGATCTCCGATTTGGCGCGGCGCCGGTAGAAGTCCCACAGCGCGGCGGCCTCGGGATCGGTGTTGCCGGTGGCCAGCCTGTCCTCGATCCGGGTCAGCGGCCGGTGCTCCAGTTCGTTCACCTGCTCGAGGCGGCGGATGGCCTCATGCCGGCTCGGCCGCCTCAGCCCGGGGATCAGCCAGCCGACGGCGTAAGTGAAAGCCAGGCCGAAGCCGATCAGGATGAGGAGATGCAGCCAGCCATTGAGGGCCGGGAGCAGCGAGAACAGCGAGACGATCAGGAAGGTCGCGACGACGCAGAGCGCGGGCCACAGGCAGAACCAGACGCGCTCCCACCACAGCGCCAGGCGGGCGCCGTAGATGCGGTACCCCGGCGACAGGCTATCGGCCGCGGGGCGGTCCTGCGATGTCTGCCGATGGTCTATCGGAGCGCTCCATTTACTTCTTGGCCGTGCCGCCGGCGGCAAACCAGCCCGGCAAGCGATCCCGGCCAATCATATCAGCATAGGTCGGCCGGGGGCGAACAATCGCAAATTCGTTACCGTTTACCATAACTTCCGGCGCCAGCGGCCGCAGGTTGTAGGACGAGGCCATGACGGCACCATAGGCGCCTGTCGAGAATATGGCGAGCAGATCGCCGGCCGCCAGGGGCGGCATCGGCCGTTGTTCGGCGAAAATATCGGTGCTCTCGCAGATCGGGCCGACGATATCCACTTTGCGGCTCTGGCCGTCGGGCGCGGCCTGCGTCACCGGCACGATATCGTGGTAGGCTTCGTAGAGCATGGGGCGAATCAGGTCGTTCATCGCCGCGTCTGTGATGACGAAGATGCGGTTCACCCCCGTCTTCACATAAGTCACCCGCGTGACCAGGATGCCGGCATTGCCGATCAGCCGCCGCCCGGGCTCGAAGATGACGGGCAGGCCCAGGGGGCCCACGGTCTGCTCGACAATCGCCGCATATTCGGCAAGGGAGGGTGGATTCTCGCTTTCATAGGCGATGCCCAGGCCACCGCCGAGATCCAGGCGCTTCACCGGCAGGCCGCTCTGCATGAGTTCGGCGGCCATGGCGGCGAGCTTGCCAAATGCGGCGCGATAGGGCGACAGATCGGCGAGCTGCGAGCCGATATGCAGGGCGAGACCCACCGGCTCCAGGCCAGATGCCGCAGCGGCCTGGGCATAGGCGGTGGCGGCCTGGCTGAGTTCGATGCCGAATTTGTTCTCCGACTTGCCGGTGGAGATCTTGGCGTGGGTGCGGGCATCCACGTCGGGATTGAGCCGAAGCGCCACCGGCGCCCGCTTGTTCTTGCTGACGGCGACCTGGTTCAGCAGCTCCAGCTCCGGGATCGACTCGACGTTGAACTGCAGGATGCCGACATCCAACGCCGCCGCCATTTCCGGTGCGGTCTTGCCGACGCCGGCGAAGACGATCTTGTCGGCGGGAACGCCGGCCGCCAGGGCGCAGTGCATCTCGCCGGCCGACACCACATCGGCGCCCGCCCCCAAATCCAAGAGGGTGCGCATGACGGCTAGATTGTTGTTGGCCTTCAGCGAATAGCAGATCATATGCGGCAACTTGGCGAAGGCTGCATCGAAGGCGCGGTACTCGGCTTGCAGCGCCGCCGTGGAATAGCAATAGAACGGGGTGCCGACAGTTTCGGCGGCGCGCACGACGGCGACGGCCTCAGCATACAGCTGGCCGTCCCGGTATTGGAATGCGCTCATAGGGAGTTGGGGTCCGGATACTGCCTGGGAAATTCGTCAGTCTTGCCATTTGGCAACTCGGGATCGCCTTTTTTGCCGCAGCCGGCCGGCAGCAGGGCCAAGGCGGCGATCAGCAGCAAGGCGCAGCGGCCCAGCCAGAGCTTGCGGTTCCTGTCGATCATCGGTCTTGACCTCAATCCCTAAGATGCTTGCGGGCCCGGGCAATGGCCTCGCGCACCCGCGCCGGCGCCGTGCCGCCATAGCTTGTGCGGCTGGCGGCCGAATGGTCAACGCTCAACACGCCGGTCACGGCGGCGGTGATCCGGGGCTCGACCGCCTGCATCTCGGCCAGCGGCAGGTCCTTGAGCTCGCAGCCCATCTGTTCGGCCTTGCGGACGATGGCGCCGGTGGCGTGGTGGGCCTCGCGGAACGGCAGCTTCAGCTCCCGCACCAGCCAGTCGGCCAGGTCCGTCGCGGTGGCGAATCCGGCCCTGGCGGCGTCGGCCATGCGGGCGGGCGCCGCCTGAAAGTCGCGGATCATGCCGGCCATGGCGGCGACGCAGAGGGAGAGATTGTCCGCGGCATCGAAGGTCGGCTCCTTGTCCTCCTGCATATCCTTGCCGTAGCTCAGCGGCAGGCCCTTCATGACGATCAGCAGGGTATTCAGCGCGCCGATGATCCGCCCGGCCTTGCCGCGCACCAATTCGGCGGCATCCGGGTTCTTCTTCTGCGGCATTATCGAACTGCCTGTCGTGAAGGCGTCGCTGAGGATGACGAAGCGGAAGCCGTCGCTCATCCAGAGCACAATCTCCTCGGCCAGGCGCGACAGGTGGATGGCCAGGATCGCGCCGGCGGCCAGGAACTCGAGTGCAAAATCCCGGTCCGACACCGAATCGATGGAGTTCTCGGTCGGCCGGTCGAAACCCAGCGCCTTGGCCGTCCCCTGGCGGTCGATGGGAAAGGAGGTGCCGGCCAGGGCCGCCGCGCCCAGCGGGCATTCGTTGAGCCGCCGGCGGGCATCCCGCAGCCGGCCCCGGTCCCGCTCGAACATGGCCACATAGGCCATCAGGTGATGGCCGAAGGTCACGGGCTGGGCCGGCTGCAGATGGGTGTAGCCGGGCATCACCGTCGCGGCATGTTCCTCGGACCGGTCGAGCAGGGCGGCCAGCAGGTCGGTCAGTTGCCCATCCAGCCTGTCGATGGCATCCCGCACCCACAGGCGGAAACCGGTGGCGACCTGGTCGTTCCGCGACCGCGCCGTGTGCAAGCGGCCGGCCGGTTCGCCGATGATCTCCTTGAGGCGCGCCTCCACATTCATGTGGATGTCTTCCAACGCCGTCTTGAAGGTGAATTTCCCGCCCTCGATCTCCTGCAGGATCTGGTCCAGGCCGCGCTCGATGGCGGCACCATCCTCGGCCCGCAGGATGCCCTGGCGGGTCAGCATGGCGGCATGGGCCTTGGACCCGGCGATGTCCTGGGCAAACAAGCGCTTGTCAAAATCGATGGAGGCGTTGATACGCTCCATGATTGCCGCCGGCCCGGCGGCAAAGCGGCCGCCCCACATGCTGTTGGCGTCGGCGGCGGGCTTGGTTTTCGGATCGGACGTCATGGGCTGTGTTTCACGCGGGGCAAGGGCGGATTCATGAACAAGCGGTTATGGGCGATTGGGGCGGTCCTGGTGGTTCTGGCCGGCGCCGTCATCGCCGTTGCGGCGTATGTTAGCAGGGATACTGCAGATGGCACCGGGGCGGGAAACCTGACGGCTCCGCCGATTTCCGGCGCCATGGCGCAATTTATCTTGTCCGAGCCGCCACGGCCAGCGCCGGTGGCGGAGTTTCAGGATGCCGAAAACAACAGCGTCAGCCTGCTGGATTTCGGCGGCAAGGTGGTGCTGCTGAACGTCTGGGCCACCTGGTGCGCGCCCTGCGTCGAGGAGATGCCGGCGCTGGACCGGCTGCAGGCGGAGCTGGGCGACGAAGGCCTGGTCGTGGTGGCGCTGTCTATCGATCTGGAGGGCGCCAAGGCGGTCCGCCCGTTCTACGAGAAGCACGGGCTCAAGCATCTCGGCATCTATATCGATTTTACCAGCAGCTTCTCCCAGCTGATCGGCGTCGATGCCGTGCCGTCGAACCTGCTGATCAGCCGGGACGGGCTGTTCGTAGGCAAGCTGATCGGCAATGCGGATTGGGATGCGCCGGAGGCCAGGGCCTTGCTGCGGCACTATCTGGCGCAGTCGGCGCCATAGGGCGGTGCGCGCATTGCATCGGCGGACCGGGAACGCCCGGCTGCCGATTTCGGCCGGCTTCCAAGTGGCGGCGGCCGGCTACTGGCCGATCAGGGTCGAGAGATCGAAGGCGACGGCGATTTGCACCACGAAAGCGACCACGAAGGCCACGCCGATAAAAATGCGCTCCTCGGTGGAGCTCAGGGGGCGCGACGATTTGCGCTTCGTCCGGTTGTTGTCGGAATTGTTCGTGGCTGGGCGCGACATGGTGTGGCTCGTCATCATCAGGTTCGGTTTGGCTTTTGATTTCCCCGGATCGGGAGCGGTGCGCCGCGTCCGATCTCACATGTACAAGATAAAGATTAGTACGGCGTAAATGCGAGTGACCGGCATCACAAGAAAGGCGGATTTTGGGCGTTTTTCTGGCGGCAGTGCCATCCGACGCCCGCAATCCATGTCACAGTGTGACGACGATCACAGGTTGCAGGCTCGCATAGCGCGCCTGAACCGGGGATGAATGGGACGATGACGCCCGAATCAGCAGCGCCGATGGCTGCAGGTCAGCGGCGACCGTCGATGCCGGACGTGGATTTGAGGGCCCAGGCGGAATTTGGCCCCTGGGCTGGCGCTTGGAATGGTTAGCGCGTCGGGACGGGCGTGCCTGAGCTGTAGTCGTAGAAGCCGCGATTGACCTTGCGGCCCAGCCAGCCGGCCTCGACATACTTAACGAGCAGCGGGCAGGGACGGTACTTGCTGTCCGCCAGCCCCTCATAGAGCACCTGCATGACCGCAAGGCAGGTATCCAGGCCGATGAAGTCGGCGAGCTCCAGCGGACCCATGGGATGGTGCGCGCCGAGCTTCATGGCGGTGTCGATGGCCTCCACCGAGCCGACACCTTCGTACAGCGTGTAGACCGCCTCGTTCAGCATCGGCAGCAAGATTCGGTTAACGATAAAGGCAGGAAAGTCCTCGGCCGGCGCCGGCGTCTTGCCCAGCTTCACCGCCATCTCGCGGACCGCGGTGTAGGTGGCGTCGTCCGTGGCCAGGCCGCGGATCAGCTCCACCAGTTCCATCAGCGGCACCGGGTTCATGAAATGCATGCCCATGAACTTCTGCGGCCGGTCGGTGGAAGCGGCCAGCCGGGTGATGGAAATTGAGGAGGTGTTGGAGGCGACGATGGCCTCGGGCTTGAGGACCGGACAGAGCGCCTTGAAAATCTGCTTCTTGACGTCTTCCTTCTCGACCGCGGCTTCGATGACGATGTCGCAGTCCTTGAGCAGGGCGTATTCGGTGCCGACGGTGATGCGGCCCAGGGCGGCGGTTTTGTCGGCTTCCTTGATCGTGCCGCGTTTGATCTGGCGGCTCATATTCTGGTCGATGACGGACTTGGCCTTGTCCAGCTGGGTCTTGTCGACATCCACCAGCTTCACCTCGTAGCCCGCCAGCGAGCTGACATGGGCGATCCCGTTGCCCATCTGACCGGCGCCGATGACGCCAACCTTCTGGATCATGGCTCGGCTCTCCTTCCCGGAAGCGGATTGGGTATCGAGGGGCATTACTTGGACAGCTCGGCTTCGAGTTCCGGCACCGCCGTGAACAGGTCCGCCACCAGCCCGTAATCGGCGACCTGGAAGATCGGCGCCTCCTCGTCCTTGTTGATGGCGACGATGATCTTGCTGTCCTTCATGCCCGCCAGATGCTGGATGGCGCCGGAGATGCCGATCGCGACATAGAGGTCCGGCGCCACGATCTTGCCGGTTTGGCCGACTTGATACTCGTTGGGCACGAAGCCGGCATCGACGGCGGCGCGCGAGGCGCCGACGGCGGCCTTCAGCTTGTCGGCCACCTTCTCCAGCATCTTAAAGTTCTCGCCCGCCTGCATGCCGCGGCCGCCGGAGATGACGATGCGCGCCGATGTCAGTTCCGGCCGTTCGGAGCGGCTGAGCTCCTGGCCGACGAAACTCGACAAGGCGGTATCGCCGGCGCCGCCGATGCTTTCGACCCCTGCGCTGCCGCCTTCGGCAGGTGCGGCGTCGAAGCCGGTGGCGCGCACGGTGACGAACTTGATCTTGTCTGATGACTGCACGGTGGTGATGGCATTGCCGGCATAGGTAGTGCGGACGAAGGTGTCCGGCGACTCCACGCCGATGATCTCGGAGATCTGCGCCACATCCAGCAGTGCGGCGGCGCGGGGCATGGCGCTCTTGGTGACACTGGTGACGGGCGCCATGACGTGGCTATAGGACGGCGCCAGCTTGACCAGCAAGGCGGCGACGTTCTCGGCCAGCCCATGGGCATAGGCGGCGTCATCGCAGAGCAGCACTTTGGCCACGCCCGGCAATTTGGCGCCCGCATCGGCCGCGGCCTTGCAGCCGGTGCCGGCCACCAGCAGATGGATCTCGCCGCCAACCTTCTGGGCCGCGGTCAGGGCATGGAGCGTTCCGGGCTTCAGGGCCGCGTTATCGTGCTCGGCAATCAGAAGAGTGGCCATGGTCAGATCACCTTCGCTTCATTGCGCAGCTTGTCCACCAGTTCGGCCACGCTCTTCACCTTGATGCCCGATTTCCGCTTCGGCGGCTCGGCAACCTTCAGGGTTTTCAGCCGCGGCGCCACATCGACGCCCAGGGCATCGGGGGTCAGCGCCTCGATCGGCTTCTTCTTCGCCTTCATGATGTTGGGCAGCGAGGCGTAGCGCGGCTCGTTCAGCCGCAAATCCGTGGTCATGACCGCCGGCAGCTTCAGGGAAATGGTCTCCAGGCCGGCATCGACCTCGCGGGTCACCGTGGCGTCGCTGCCATTGGGCACGATCTTCGAGGCGAAGGTGGCCTGGGGCCAGCCCAGCAGGCCCGCCAGCATCTGGCCGGTCTGGTTGCAATCGTCATCCACCGCCTGCTTGCCCAGCAGCACGATCTGCGGCTGCTCCTTGGCGGCGACGGCCTTCAGCAGCTTGGCGACGGCCAGCGGCTGCAGTTCCACATCGGTCTGCACATGGATGCCGCGGTCCGCGCCCATGGCCAGCGCCGTGCGAATCGTTTCCTGAGCGGACGCGCCGCCGCAGGACACGGCGACGATCTCGGTGGCCTTGCCGGCCTCCTTCATGCGGATCGCCTCTTCGACGGCGATCTCGCAGAACGGATTCATGGCCATCTTCACATTGGCCGTTTCGACGCCCGTGCCGTCGGCCTTGACCCTGACTTTGACGTTGGCATCGATGACGCGTTTGACCGCGACCAGAACCTTCATGGCGAACCTTGGATTAGATGAGTTACGACCGGCAACTTTCTTGCAGAGCAGCAAGGCGCGAAACGGCGCTTGCGCGGCATTCTGCTTGTGTACTTCGCGGGTGCACAATAGGTTTGGCGGCCCGGTGTGTCAACGCAGCCAGGACCTTGAAAAGCCGGTGAAACCGCGGCTTTGCAGGTGTCTTTGGATCGGCGGCGGCCGGTTTACGGCCGGAGATCGGGTCAGGGTGCCGGCACGGCGGCAAAACCAGTGGATACTACCGGTTCGCGGCCCCCGGCGACGCCCGGGCCGGGATAGGCCCTAGGGCTCGATGAGGGACAGTTCGATCTTGCCGATCCGCGACCCTTTGGGGGTCATCAGCGGCACCACCGCCCGGTTGTCGGCGATCCGGCCTTCGGCTTTGAATTCCCGGGCCACCACGCCCTCATCGTTGCTGCGCATGGTGCCGGTAATCGACACGCGGTCGCCCTGGATATCGCCCGTGAAGGAGATGCGGGTGCCGTCGAAATTGAACCGCTGCTCGTAGATCTTTCGCGAGCCCGCGGCCTCGATCATGAACGAGGGGCCGGCGCGGTTGACCATGAGTTGAAACTTCAACTCCCCCGGTTCGACAGCCGTGAAATTGTAGTACAGGGCCTGGCCGATCAGCAGGGCGCCGATGGTGAAGAGAACGATCTCCGTCCAAGTCCGTTTTCGGCTGCGTTCCGACATTTTCCCTGATCCCACAAGACACCGCCGGCGGGCGGCAATCAGCGGTTCCCGAGCGCGCCGCACCTGCCGGGAGGGCAGTCAGCTTTCGTCGCGGGTCGCGCCCGGCTGCCACAACACGTCGCGCTTGCCGTTGTCGTTGAGGACGCGGGCCAGCACGAACAGATGGTCGGAGAGCCGGTTGATGTACTTGATCGCAACTGGGTTAATTTTCTCTTTACCGGCCAGCAGGGTCATGTCCCGTTCCGCCCGGCGGACGATGGTGCGGGCGAGGTGCAGATGGGCGGCCCCGGCGCTGCCGCCGGGCAGGATGAAGGAATCGAGCGGCGCCAGCTTGGCGTTCATGCGGTCGATCTCCCGTTCCAGCCGGGTCACCTGGGCCTCGATCATCCGCAGAACCGGCCCCTTGGGCGCCGGCGTTTCCGGCCGGCAGAGATCGGCGCCGAGATCGAACAGGTCGTTCTGGATGCGGGCCAGCATCCTGTCGGCATCGCCCCTGGCATGCAGACGCGCCACGCCGACCGCCCCGTTGGCCTCG
Organism: Dongiaceae bacterium; assembly: GCA_046154965.1. Taxonomy (GTDB): domain Bacteria; phylum Pseudomonadota; class Alphaproteobacteria; order Dongiales; family Dongiaceae; genus DATKFM01. The sequence goes on from JBJXDY010000113.1 coordinate 66,648, forward strand.
TCCACGGTGCCGTAGGCGGCGACGCGCAGATCGTGCTTGGCGACGCGCTGGCCGTTGCCTAGCGAGGTTTTCCCTTTGTCGCCGCCGCGGGTGTAGATGCGGGTGAGTTTCACCATGACGGGCCGGCAGCCTTTAGCGGCTGGCGAGGAACAGGGCGATCAGGACCAGCGCGATGGTGATCGCCTGGAACAGGACGCGGAACCGCATGAACAGGTTGCCGTACTTGCGGTTGAATTCGCCGCCGCGGGCCATGGAGAAGAGGCCGAGGAACAGCACGGCGATGGTCGCGATGCCGGCGATGATGATGAAGGAGAGATTCATGATGATCGAATATAGGGGCGTCAACGGCAGTGGGCCAGGGACTTGGAGCCGCGCGGGCCGCTAGGCCACGCCGATCAGCCGCGGCAACGCCGCCATATCCTCGAACAGCTCTCCGCCGGCGCGCCGCATGCCGTCGCGGTCCACATAGGCAGCCGCGGCATAGGCCATGACCCGCATGCGCGCGGCGACACCGGCGGTGACGCCGGCCACCGAGTCCTCGACCACGATGCAGTCGCCCGGTGCTGCACCCATGGATTTGGCGGCGTGCAGGAACAGATCGGGCGCCGGCTTGCCGTTCTTGACCATGGCCGAGTTGTAGATGCGCCCGGCCACCCGCGGCATCAGGCCGGAGGATCCGAGGGTGATATCCATCTTCGCCATCTCGCCTGACGAAGCGACGCAATAGGGCACCCGCGCGGCCTCCAGCGCGTCGAGGGCTTCGAAGATGCCGGGAATGGGCGGCACGCCATGGCGGCGCAGCGTTTCGTGAGCGGCGTCATGCCAGGCCTCGACCCAGCCCGCGGGCACCGGCCGTCCCAGCGCCGCCTCGATCACCTCGACGCATGATTTGGTGGAGCGGCCGAGGAATTTCTGCATGCATTCCGCCATCGACCAGTCCAGGCCGAGGGCGCGCACCATGTCGTTGTCGGCCTGAAAGGCGATGGTCTCGCTGTCCACGAGCACGCCGTCGCAATCGAAGATCACCAGCACGCAATCACCTTCGGCAGTTGCTCGGGCCGCGGCCCGAAAGGCGCGGATTACTACCCGGAAGAAGTGGGCCGCGTCCAGACGGGATACGAAGCTTCACTCCATGCCGGCCTCTTTTTAGCGCTGAAATATTTCGGTATCTTGCCGGCACTGTCATCAATGAGCAGCGACATGACCGATCCGTTGCCAAGTTGGACCATAGATCGCCGGGGTCTGCGATACTGGAGCGGCCCGCCATACTGGACAAACGTGACCAACGGTACGGTGGTCGAGTGTGTCGCTGACCGCCCTGTCGCGGCCTATGGCTGTATCGCAATGGACGGAAGCCGCGTTACCGCCGTTTGTGCCGCGTCATCCGGACCCGATGAAGACCCGCAGTGGTTCCTGCCTCGGTCCGATGGCTCGTTTCAAAGCGGCAACCTTGAGCCCACCGCAGACGGCCTGCGTTTCGTTGCGGCGCCAGCGCGCGGTCAATCTGCAGCGATGTATTGGCAAGGCGGTGAGAAGGGCCGTGCGACTTCCGGCGAACGCGGCGGCTCCCGCTGGAGTGGCCCGATGATCGATGGCGAATCGCACGGGCCGGCAGTCATTGAAAAGCACAATGGCCGAATGCTAGCGATTCGTGGTTGCAAATTCAGCGATGGCTCGCGAGGCAGCGTACTGCCCAGCGGCCCCAGCTATGAGATTCGCGGAGGCCAAGCTGTTCAACGTGAAGCCATATGGCGTCGACCTTTGCCCGACGGTTCATGGCTTGAAGGAAACGTCCAGATCACGACCACGGACATCGTCTTCATTGACGGTCCACAACGCCAGAAACGGCAGATCGGGATGCCTTCGTCGAGCGAAGCACCTGATCTGTCGGCCGACTTGCTGAGTTCGCCCCGTATTGCCGAACTGGTCAAAGATATTCGCTTTGCGACCAACCTCTATCGCGCGCTCTGCAATACGCAGTGGATTCGAAATGATCGGAAGTCGAGCATAAGCTGGCGCAATGCGGGCGGTATCGTCGCCCGTCTACGCGACCTCAATGAAGAATACATAGATTTCAACTGCAGCGGCGATGAAGGTGTCGTAGCGGAGGACGTCGCCGCCGAACTTCGCCTCTTAGGATGGACCGAGGCGTCATAGCAGAAACAACTTTCAATTTCGCCCGCTGAGCAGCCCGCGCGCGATCACCTGCGCCTGGATCTCCGCCGCGCCCTCGAAGATGTTGAGGATGCGGGCGTCGCAGAGGACGCGGGAGATGGCGTATTCTTCGGCATAGCCGTTGCCGCCATGGACCTGCAGCGCGTTGTCGGCATTGGCCCAGGCGACGCGGGCGGCCAGCAGCTTGGCCATGCCGGCCTCGATGTCGCAGCGCTTGTCGCTGTCCTTCTGCCGCGCGGCGAACCAGGTGAGCTGGCGCGCCACCATGGTCTCCACCGCCATCCAGGCCAGCTTATGAGCGACGCGGGGGAATTCATAGATCGGCTTGCCGAACTGCACCCGGCCCTTGGCATAGGCGAGGCCGAGCTCCATGGCGTTCCGCGCCACGCCGACGGCGCGCGCCGCGGTCTGCACGCGCGCGGATTCGAACGTGGCCATGAGCTGCTTGAAGCCCTGGCCCTCGATGCCGCCCAGCAGATTCTCCGCCTTCACCTCGAAGCCGTCGAAGGCCAGTTCGAATTCCTTCATGCCGCGATAGCCGAGCACGCGGATCTCGCCTCCGGTCATTCCCTTTGCGGGGAACGGGTTCTCTTCCGTGCCCCGCGGCTTCTCCGCCAGGAACATGGAGAGGCCGCGATAGCCGGCCTCGTTCGGATCGGTACGGGCCAGCAGCGTCATCACATCGCTGCGCGCCGCATGGGTGATCCAGGTCTTGTTGCCGGTGATGCGGTAGCTGTTGCCGTCGCGCACGGCGCGGGTGCGGAGAGAGCCCAGATCGGAGCCGGTGCCCGGCTCCGTGAACACGGCGGTCGGCAGAATCTCGCCGGACGCCAGCCTGGGCAACCATTTCTGCTTCTGCGCCTCGGTGCCGCCGAGGCGGATCAGTTCGGCGGCGATCTCGCTGCGGGTGCCCAGCGAACCGAGGCCGATATAGCCGCGCGACAGCTCCTCCGTCACCACGCACATCGCCAGCTTGCCGAGCCCGAGGCCGCCGTAGCTTTCCGGCACGGTCAGGCCAAAGATGCCGAGCTCCGCCAGCGCTTCGATGACCGACATCGGGATATAGGCATCCTGCCGATGCCACTCATGGGCGTCGTCGCGATGATCGTCGGCGAAGCGGCGGAACTGCTCGCGGATCATTGTCAGGGAATCGTCGTCGAGTGCCGCGTCGCCGAATTCGCTGTCGGCGATGAGGTCTGCGAGCCGCATCAGCACCGCGTTGCCGGCGCCGTTGCGTGTCAGCGCCGCCACGGACGGATCGGCGGCAAAGGCCGCCGCCTCATTCTGCATGTCGAGATCGGACGGCCGCAGGATTTCGCCCTGGCTCATGGGCAGGCCGCCGGTCATCTGCGCGAGATACTCGGCGAACGCCGCCTGACAGATCAGCGCTTCCCGTTCGCCGAGGCGGCCGCTGTTGGCAAGCCGTTGCGCCCAGCCGAGGGTTTCGCGCAGCGCAGTGACATAAGTGGTGAGCCAGGACAGCCCATGCGCCGCGCGCTGCTCGCGGTCGAGCAAGTTTGCGTCGAGCTTGCCGCCGGGCGCAACCAGCCGCTCGACAGTGCTACGCGCCTGCGCCGCATAGGCCTCGGCCGCCGTCAGCGCGCGGGCGCAGAGCGGCAGCAGATCCGGCAGCAAGAGTCGCGTTTCGGCCACGGCCGATTGTGCTGTCTGGGGCATGGCAGGTGCAACCGCGGCCCGGGCGTTTCAGCCGCTCACGCCTCCGCCGCGTCTTCCAGGGTGCGGAAGCCCGGGCGCTTGGCCTGCACCAGCACGGCCATGTTTCCGGGCTTATGCTGGTTCTTCCACATCTTGGTGTGGGCGCGGGGGATGTCGGCCCAGGAGAACACCTCGCTCATGCAGGGATCGATACGCCGCTCGATAACGAGCTGATTGGCCTGGCTGGCCTGCAGCAGGTTGGCGAAGTGGCTGCCCTGGATGCGCTTCTGCCGCATCCACACGAAGCGCGCGTCGAAGGTGATGTTGTAGCCGGTGGTGCCGGCGCAGAACACCACCATGCCGCCGCGCTTCACCACGAAGCAGGAGACCGGGAAGGTGGCCTCGCCCGGATGCTCGAAGACGAAATCGACGTCGTTGCCCTTGCCGGTGACGTCCCAGATCGCCTTGCCGAATTCGCGGCATTTTTTCATGTAGGCGGCATATCCGGCGGCGTCGTCCACATCCGGCAGCTGGCCCCAGCAATCGAAGTTGCTGCGGTTGATCACGCCTTTTGCGCCGAGCTGCATGACGAAGTCGCGCTTGGTCTCGTCGGAGATCACGCCGATGGCGTTGGCGCCGGCGGTGGAGATGAGCTGCACCGCCATCGAGCCGAGGCCGCCAGAAGCGCCCCACACCAGCACATTATGGCCGGGACGCAGGATATGCGGGCGGTGGCCGAACAGCATGCGGTAGGCGGTGGCCAGCGTCAGGGTGTAGCAGGCGCTTTCTTCCCAGGTCAGATGCTGCGCCCGGCGCATGAGCTGGCGGTCCTGCACCCGGCAGAACTGGGCGAAGGAGCCGTCGGGCGTCTCATAGCCCCAGATACGCTGCGACGGGCTGAACATGGGATCGCCGCCGTTACACTCTTCGTCGTCGCCGTCGTCCGGGTTGCAATGGACGACCACCTCGTCGCCGACCTTCCAGCGCTTCACCTGGGAGCCGACGGCGTAGACGACACCGGCCGCGTCGGAGCCGGCGATATGATACTCGGCCTTATGCACATCGAACGGCGAGATGGGCTTGCCGAGGCCCGCCCAGACGCCGTTGTAGTTGACGCCTGCGGCCATCACCATCACCAGAACGTCGTGGCTGTCGAGCTTCGGCGTCGGCACCACCTCGACCTGCATCGCCTTCTCGGGCTCGCCATGGCGTTCCCGGCGGATCGCCCAGGCATACATCTTCGAGGGGACATGGCCGACCGGCGGGATCTCGCCGACTTCGTACAGATCCTTGCCGCCTTGGGCGGGCATGGGAATCACCTTGGCGGTCTCGGTCATCGTTGGGCCTCCTCGCGAGCATCCTGTTCTTCGCCGCCGCCATCGGCGAGCGCGATCATGTGCTTAGCGAATGCAGCATAATTTTGCAATGCAGTATAGGAGATTTGTTGCGCTCAATAGGCGCCACACGCAATTAAATGGACTTAACTATCTGTCCTGCGAAATTTAATTTCTGTTCTTGTCTTTCTAAGCACTCAAGCGCGCAACAATATTGCGTTGCGGTAGGCCGTTCGCCTTGGAAATCCGCTCACAGCTCGACGTTTGTGGGGTCGACCCGGACAGCGAACAGGCAGTCGAAGAGTTCCCGCGCCAGGCCGGCGCCCACAAGTTCATCGAAGTCATGATCGGCGTCGCGCAGCACGTGCAGGGAGTATGGCGTATTGTATCCGAGCGCGCGCGCCGCGCGGTTCATGGTTTCGACCCAATAGGCCGCGCGCTCGATCCGGTTGCGTCCCTGCATCGAGTCGAGTTTGTCCGAGCGGTTGAAGGCGCCGTCGCGGCTGATGTCGTCCTCGCCGACGAAGACGCAGGCGGGCACCCGCAGGAATTCCCGCGGGTCCAGCGTCAGCCCGTAGGAATCCAATGTCGGCCGGATGCCGTAGGGATAGGGCTGATCGGCGTCGGGCAGCGTGTACCAGCCCGCCGCGCTCAGCCCCAGGGCAGCGACATCATGGGGATAGGCCATGGCGTAGCGATGGGCGAACTGCGCGCCGCCGGAATGGCCGTAGAGATAGAATTTCGACGACACCAGGCCCGACTCGAAGATGACATGGCTGATGAGCCGCTGCAGCGCCAGATCGGCCCGCCCGCCGCGGCCGCGCCGGCCGAGCCGCTGATAGTCGCCATAGCGGTAGTCGCTGAACACCGGCGCCAGCACGACCACGCCCCGGCGTTCGGCCATCCGGGCAAAGGCCTCCACATGCTGGCGCGCATTGCGGGAGATGCCGTGGATCGAAACCAGCAGAGGAGAATCGGGCCGCAGGCCGCGCGGAACGTAGATAAGGTATTTGTTCCTGTCGTCGAGTTCCCGCTGCAGGATCCTGCCGCGGCCGCTGTCGCCGCGGGCATGCAGGCTGACCGCAGCGCCCGCGCCGGCGGTGACAAAGCCGAACAGCAGCCGCCGCCGCGACAGCGCGGCAGCGGGCGTTCTGTACAGCATGTTTACACCGCGATGCTTCATCGATTTACGCTCGGCATTAAGGATGAATGACGCCGACGATCGCGCAATATTGCAGCAAATGCGCGGGAATTAGGATATAGTCTCTCTGGAGCAAAAACCAGAGCGCCAAAAGGCGCCTGAACGGAAGAAGAAAAGCGGGGCCTTCGAACCGCGAGCGAATTGGAGTAAGTGACGTGGGGATTGTGCAGTCGATTGGCGAAGCCAAGCCGCTGGATGCGGCGAGGCTGGGCCGGGCCAAGATCGCGTATGCGACGCATCGCGTTCCGTTCAGGGATATCCAGACTCTGATCGCCAGCGAAACGGCCGCGCCGCGCGCCGGCGATCTGGTGCTGGCCCGGGTCGGCCGCATCGGCCAGCACCGGCGGATCGAGCTGCGCAACGGCCGCCGCGCCATCCTGTTCGAGGGCGACGAGATCGTGCTTTGCTACGGCAACCGCTATGCCCCCGACCAGTTCGAGGCCTATGTGCCCGGCGATCTCGGGCCCTGCCAGATGGCCGCCGCGGGCGGCGTTGCGGGCCGCGTCGTCGCCTCCCACGCGCGGATGAAGGCGCCGACCGAGATCACGCCCCTGGGCCTGCTGGCCGATCGCCAGGGCAAGGTGATCAACCTCAACCGCTACGCCCTGCGGCCGCGCGGTGCGCAGGTCAGCGCGCCGATCTTCGCCGTCGTCGGCACGTCGATGAATGCCGGCAAGACCACCGCGGCGGCCTATCTGGTGCGCGGACTGGCCCAGTCGGGATTGCGGGTCGGCGCCGCGAAGGTCACGGGCACCGGCGCCGGCGGCGATCTCTGGCATATGACGGATGCCGGCGCCGCGGCGGTTCTGGATTTCACCTATGCGGGCCATGCGACGACCTATCTGGCCGACGATGCGGCGCTGCAGGAGATTTTCCTGACGTTGACCGGCGAACTGGATGCCAGCGGCGCCGACGCCATCGTCATCGAGATCGCCGACGGGCTCAATCAGACGGAGACCGCGCGGCTGGTCACCTCGCCGCTGTTCCGCCAGCGGGTGTCGGCGATCGTCTTCGCCGCCGCCGATGCGATGGGCGCCAAGGCCGGCTATGATTGGCTGCTGCGGCATCAGCTGCCGGTGGCCGCGGTCAGCGGCTTGATGACGGCGTCGCCTTTGGGCGCCCGCGAAGCGGCGCAGACCGTTGCCGCACCGGTGCTCGGCATCGATGACCTGGCCTCGCCGGAGCGCATCGAACAGGTGTTCCGCCCGTATATCGACGGGCGGCGGGCCGCGCCGGCATCGCCGGTGGCGCGCCGCGCCGACGGCCCGGAGCTCCCGGCGGAAATGCACGCATGAGCGACGCGGCCGCGGCGGCCGTCGAAAATCCCGCCACGACGGCCGACGACGAGGGCGGCGACCTGCCGCCGTCGATGTCGGCGGAGTCTGCGGCCGGCCGGAGCGCGGGGCTGCCGCGCATCCTGCGGGGCACGCGGCGGCGCTACTTCATGATGCTCATCGCCAACGGCATCCTGCAGACCGCGGTCACGGTCGGCGCGGCGCTGCTGGTGCGGCAGTTCTTCGACGGCATCGCCGGCGGTGCTCCGGCAAGTGATGGCGACCCGCTGCCGAGTCTGCCGCGGACGGCAGCGGTGCTCTTGCTGCTGGCGCTGGCGCTGGTGGCGCTGCGGGTAGTCGAGCGCCGCTGGGGCGAGGCCATGGCCCAGGATTATGCGGTCACGGTCCGCCTGCAGCTGTTCGATGCGGTGGCGCGGATTCCCCTGTGGACGCTGAAGAAGCGCAGCCGCGGGCCGATGCTGCTGCGCTTCGCCTCCGATATCAGCGCCGTGCATGATTGGGTCGGGCGCGGCCTGGCGCGGCTGACGGTGGGCGGCATCGCCATGGCCGGCGTGCTCCTTGGCCTGTTCGTCCTCGATCCCTGGTTCGCCGGCGCGGTGCTGGGCGTGCTGGTCCTCGGCGTCGCCGTCACGCTGGCGGTCGGGCCGCTGCTGGAGCGGCGGGTGTTCGAGCTGCGCCGCAGCCGGGGCAAGCTGGCGGCCCAGGTGGCCGACAAGCTCGAGGCCCTGGCGCTGCTGCGCGTCTTCGACCGCGAGGAAGAAGAGCGCCGCCTGCTGAAGCGGCAGAGCCGCAAGGTGGCGCGCAACGCCGTGGCGCGGGCCGGCTATTCGGCCCTGGTGCGGGTGCTGCCGGAAGCGGTCTATCTCGGCGCGCTGACCGCGATCCTGGTGCTCGCCGCGCACCGCCTGGCGGCCGGCGCCGGCAGCATCGGCGCGCTGGCCGGGGCGCTGATGCTGCTGGGCCTGCTGGCGCTGCCGCTGCGGGATCTCGCGCGGGTGTTCGATTTCTACCAGAACTTCAAGGTCGCGCGGCGCAAGCTGGAGCAGATCCTGGCCGAGGCCGCCGAGAACGCCCGGGTGAAGCCGACCAAGCGTGTGCCGCTGTCGGGCGCGCTGATGTTCCGCCGGGTCACGGTGGATGGCCTTCTGGACGGCTTTTCCGCCCGCGTGACCTCGGGACTCAACATCGCCATCGTCGGGCCGACCGGCGGCGGCAAGTCGCTGCTGCTGGCCCTGGCCGCCGGCCTGGCGCGGCCCGACAAGGGGCGGGTGCGGCTCGACGGCGTGGCGGTGGACCGGCTGCCCTCGGGCGTGCTGGCGCGCAATGTGGGCATGGTCTCGGCGGAGCTGCCGCTGCTGCGGGGCACGATCCGCGACAACCTGGTCTACCGCGACGAAACCGCCACCGACGAGGAAGTGGAGCGCATGATCCGCGCCTTCGGGCTGAATGTGCTGGCGCGGGACCTGCCGGACGGCCTCGATACCGCCATCGCCGATGGCGGTGTCGACCTCTCCGCCGGCACCGCCCAGCGCATCCATCTGGCCCGCGCGATGCTGGGCCGGCCGAAGCTGCTGCTGCTGGACGAGCCCGACCGCGGCCTGGACGCCGAAGGCCGCCGCGCTCTCGGCCGGGTGCTGGCGGAGCGCCGCTGCACGGCGCTGATCGCCACCCAGGATCTTGAGCGCGCCCGCGGTTGCGACCGGATCTGGTATGTGGAAAGCGGCCGGCTGATGGAGGAAGGGCCGGCGGCCGAGCTGCTGGCCGGCGACGGCCCGGCGGCGCGCTATTTCGGCCTGGCGGCCGGCGGCCCGCGCCTGACGGCGGTGTCCTGAGCACCGGCCCGGCGCCATGGCGCCGGCGAGCGTCATCCGGCGGATTTTTCCGCAATTTCCCTTCCGGAACTTGAGCCGGTTCAAGGGCTTACAGCTCCTTGCCGCCGGCGAACCCCGGCATAGGCCATTGATTTTCCTTGCCGATTCGGCGGGAGCGCGG
>JBJXDY010000114.1:0-230453 GCA_046154965.1 Dongiaceae bacterium
GGCAACGCGATGCCTCGCCCGCATGAGAATCAAATCGCAAAAGGACTTGTGCCGCGCTCACGCGCGGAAACCCCTACCCCTCTCCCCCAAGGGGACAGGGATGTCTTTACTTTTTCCGATGCAATGCTTGATGGCAAAAGGATAGGAGCGCGCATCCCCGCTGGACATGGGGTCCATCGCTCGGACTTGCACGCGCGCGTCGTCCGCCGCGGGACGAATCCCGGCGCGCAGAAAACGAAACCTGGGTTAGACCGCCCTACTCCGCCGCGGTCGACAGGATCGGCTCCACTTCCCGCAACTGCTCCATGGGGATGTGGCAGAGGATGCGGTGGCCGCTGTTGGTGCGCTGCTCCGGCGGCGGCGTGGTGTCGCAGATGCTGCCGATCTTGCGCGGGCAGCGGGTGGCGAAGGGACAGCCCGCCGGGATATCCCGCGGGCTCGGCATGGCACCCTCCAGCAGGATGCGCTTCTGCTGCCGGTCCGGATCGGCGATGGGCACGGCCGACAGCAGCGCCTCGGTATAGGGATGATAGGGCGGTTCGAAGATATCCTCGACCGAACCGAACTCGACGATGCGGCCGAGATACATCACCGCCACCCGGTCGGCCAGATAGCGCACCACGGACAGATCATGGGAAATGAAGATCAGGGTCGCCTGCTGCTTCTCCTGCAGCTCCATCAGCAGATTGATGATCGCCGCCTGCACCGACACGTCGAGCGCGGACACCGGCTCATCGGCCACCACGATATCGGGATCGCCCGCCAGCGCCCGCGCGATGGCGACGCGCTGCTTCTGCCCGCCGGAGAGCTGCCGCGGTTTCCGCGCCACGAAATCCCCGGGCAGCTTGACGATCTCCATCAGCCGCCGCGCCCGGTCGCGCATCGCCGGGCCCTTCAGGTGCTTCAGGCGGCGCAGCGAGCGTTCGATGGTGAAACCGACGGAGTGGCTGGGATTCAGCGTGCTCTCCGGGTTCTGGAACACCATCTGCAGCTTGCCCTTCACCGCCTGCGTCCGGCTTTCGACGGCGATCATGCCGATATCCAGGCCGTCGACCGACACGGTTCCTTCGGTCGCCTTCTCCAGGCCGGTGAGCACCTTGGCGAAGGTGGATTTGCCGCAGCCGGATTCGCCGACGATGGCCAGCGTCATGCCGCGCCGCGCCGTCATGCTGATCTCGTTCAGCGCCTTGACCTGATAGCTCTGGCCGCCGCTGAAGATGCTGGCGGTCGTGTCATAGAACTTACGGAGGTTGACGACATTCAGGACATCGTCAGCCTCGCGGCTCTGGGCGGCCTGCGCCACCGCGCCGTGCGGCCGCTCCCAGGGCGCCAGCTCATTCATCCGCACGCACTGCACCCGGTGCGCGGAATCGCCGGGGACTTCGACCGTGGCGATGCGGCCGGCGCTGCAGCGCACCGGATCGGCGAACTTGCAGCGGGACACGAAGATGCAGCCCGGCGGCCGGTTCAGCGCCGGCGGCACCGATCCGGGGATCGGCACCAGGGGCGCGGAATGCTTGTCGGTGCCCAGCACGGGAATGCATTCCAGCAGGCCGCGCGTGTAGGGGTGCTTGGGCTTGCGGAACACCGAGGTGATCGGCCCCTCCTCCACCAGCTCGCCCGCATACATCACGCCGATGCGGTCGCAGACCCGCACCACGGTGCCGAGGTTATGGCTGATGAAGACGATCGCCGAGTTGTGCTTGCGCCGGAGGTCGCGCACGAGATCGAGCACCGCCGCCTCGACGGTGACGTCCAGCCCCGTGGTCGGTTCGTCCATCACCAGCAGCGACGGCTCGGCCATCAGCGCCATGGCGATGACGACGCGCTGCTGCTGGCCGCCGGAGATCTGATGGGGGTAGCGGTCGAAGATCGATTCCGGATCCGGCAGCCGCACTTCGGCCAGCATCTGCAGGGCGCGGCGCTTGGCTTCCGCCTCGCCGGCGCCCTGGTGGATCATCGGCACCTCCATGAGCTGCCGCCCCACCGGGATCACCGGATTGAGGCTGCTCATGGGATCCTGATAGACCATGGCCAGGCGCCGGCCGCGGATCGCCCTGAGCTCGTTGTCGCTCATCTTCGACAGGTCGCGGCCCTCGAACAGGATGCGCCCGCCGGTCAGCCGTCCCGCGCCGCCCAGATACTTCATGATCGAGAAGGCGACGGTCGATTTGCCGCAGCCGGACTCGCCCACCAGCCCGATCGCCTCGCCCTGCTGCAGCGTGAAGCTGATGCCCGGCACCACATTGATCTCGCCCGCCCGCGTGTAATAGGAGATGCGGGCGTTATCGAGCTCGAGGACGGGGGTTCCGGCGGGCTGCTGGCTGGACATGCTGATGCGTCAATCCCTCAGGCTGATCTCGCGCAGGCCGTCAGCCAGCAGGCTGAAGCCGACAACGAGGGACGAAAGCGCGATGGCCGGCGCCAGCGCCATATGCACCTGGCCGCCGAGCATGAAGCCGTAATGGGCATTGATCATGCCGCCCCAATCGGGATCGGGCGGCGGCAGGCCGACGCCGAGGAAGCCGAGCGTGCCGATGGTGATCGCGGTATAGCCGGTGCGCAGACAGGCATCGACGATCAGCGGCCCGCGCGCATTCGGCAGGATCTCCACCAGCATGATGTACCAGGCCGGCTCGCCGCGCATCTTTGCCGCCGCCACATATTCGCGCTCGCGCAGCTCCAAGGTCTGGCTGCGCACGAGGCGCGCCACCTGGGGCGAGGCGATGAAGGTGACGGCGACGACGATGTTGATGGCCGAGGGCCCGAACTTCATCATGATGATGACGTAGAGCACCAGCACCGGAAACGACAGGATGACGTTGCAAATCTGCATCAGCACGCCGTCGACCCAGCCGCGGTAATAGCCCGCCAGCAGGCCGATGGCGCAGCCGACGATGTAGGCGCAGAGCGTGGCCAGGGGTGCGATGGTCAGCACCAGCCGCGAGCCGTAGATGATGCGCGACAGCAGATCCCGCGCCTGATCGTCGGTGCCCAGCCAATGCTCCGCCGAGGGCGTCGCATTGACGCCGGCGTCATACATGTTGGTGTTGGGCGGATAAGGCGCCAGCAGCGGCGCGAAGATGGCGACGAAAATCCAGAACAGCACCAGGAACAGGCCGATTATGCCGACAGGCGATTCCCGGAGCAGGCTCAACGTCCGCAGCCAGCCCGGCAGTGCGCCCTTGGCCTTCGGCTTGTTCGGAGAGGCTGTCAGCACTGTCATCGCGCCATCCTAGCTGAAACGAATCCGGGGATTGAGCAGCATGTAGGTGAAATCGCCGATGATCTGCGACGAGACCACGACGAACACGGCAAACAGCGACGCGGTCTCGACCGTCGCCAGGTCCTTGTAGAGCGCGGCCTCGACGATCATGCGGCCGAAACCGGGAAAGGCGAACAGCGCCTCCACGATCACCACGCTGGTGAACAGGAAGTTGAGCTGCATCAGGATCGCCGTAAACGGCGTGATCAGCGCGTTGCGCATGGCGTGCTTGATGACCACGTCGGGAAACGACATGCCCTTCAGCACGGCAGTGCGGATGTAAGGCCGGGTCATCACCTCTACCATGGAGGCTCTGACCATGCGCACCAGATATCCGAGGTAATAGGTGGTCAGCGTTGCGATCGGCAGAACGAGCTGCGAGGCGATGGACCAGTTGCCGCTGGAATCCATCGGCGCCGTGCCCGGAAGGATGGCAAGCCAGACGACGAATATCGTCGCCAGGAAGGCGCCGGTGGCAAATTCCGGAATCGATGTCGTGATCGTGCTCGCCAGGGATATCGTGCGATCGGCGAAAGAACCTTCGCGCATGCCGGCGGCCACGCCGAAGATCACCGACAAGGGCGCAATGATCGCGAAGGCGATCAGCGCCAGCAGCGTCGTGTTGCCGATGCGATCCCAGATGAAGGTGTTGACCTTGACGCGCCAGAGATGGGACTCGCCGAAATCGCCCTGCAGCAAGCCGCTCACCTCGCCATGGCAATTCGGCAGCACGCCGAGCCAGGAGCCGTAGCGGTCGATGAAGCCGTCCGTGAGGCAGTGCTCTTTATTGTAGAGGTCGAGCTGCGCTTTGGTCGCGAACTGGCCAAGCGCCGTCTTCGCCACGTTCTGCGAGGAGAATTCGAAGGTCAGGAAGATAAGGAAGGAGACCACCAGCATGGTGAAGAGCAAGCCGCCGATGCGCTTGACAAAGAACTTCAGCATGCTGCCTCACCGGCGCCGATTGGCATTTCAGTGCGGGGATGCACGGGAGTATCCGGCGGATGTCACTTGTCGCATCCGCCGGATTCCCTGCTGAATCAGCCTTCGATCGACCACTTCCACGGGAAGATGTAGAGGGTCGGATGCGCCTCGAAGCCTTTCACCTTTTTGTCCATGGCGGCGAACACCGAGCGCCAGAGCGGCTGGACGATCGGGCCCTCCTCCTGCATCAGGATCTCGATGTCCTTCACGACCTCGCTGCGGGCCGTCGGATCGAGGATGCCTTCCGCCTTGCTCAACAATTCGTCGAACTTGGCATTGGACCAGAAGCTTTCATTCCACGGCACGCCCGACCGATAGGCGAGGCCGAGCACCATCACACCCAGGGGACGGTGCGTCCAAGCCGTGAAGGCGAACGGATTGGTGTTCGCGTTCCAGATTTCCCAGTACTGGGCGGCCGGCAGCACATTCACCTTGATATTGACTCCGATATCCTTCCACTGCTCGGCCATGACGTTGCAGGCCTTGGACTCCCAGTCCGGATCCTTGATGCAAACCAGTTCCGCTTCAAAGCCGTCCGGGTAGCCGGCTTCCGCCAGCAGTTTCTTCGCCCCCTCGACGTCGCGCTGCATGAACGGCAGCTTGTAGTATTCCGGATGCACCTGCGAGACATGGTGATGTTCGCCGGGCACGCCCAGGCCGAGATAAGCGACCTGCAGCACCTTCTCCGAGTCGACGCCCAGACGCATGGCCTTGCGGACGCGCGCGTCCTTCCACTGGTCGTGGATGGGCTGCATGCGGCCGACGCCGGTCTGCGCGGTCGCGGACTGGTAGACCTGGATGTTCGCCAGCTTCTGCACGGCGGCGATCTGCGACGTATCCACATCCCAGATGCCGTCGACCTGGCCCGATGCGATGGCGCCGAGCGCCGCCGCGGGATCATCGCCATGGTCGATGAACACGACGCTGTCGAGCGCGCCGTCGCCGGCCCAGTAGCCCGGCCTCTTCGTCACCACGCATTTCTTGCCCGTCTCGTACTCGGTGATTTCGCCCCAGCCGGTGCCGATCGAGCCGACGCCCGGGAACTTGCCTTCCGAGCTCGGATGCATCATCGGGAACGGATAGTGGAAGAAATGCTCGGGCACCGCCAGCTGCGGCACCTGCGCATTCAGACGCACCGTGTGATCGTCGACCTTTTCGATGGCGTTGGCGTCCCACAGCTTGGTGGACATCTTGGCGGCGCCGTTCTCGTCCTTCTCGCCGGTGTCGAACTCGGTCAGCATGTAGCCCTTCATCAGGCCCAGCACCGAGGAACCCGTCGCCGGATCGAGGCAGTGATTGATGTTCCAGATCACGTGATCGGCCAGGAACGGATCGCCGTTCGACCACTTCACGTCCTTGCGAAGGCGCAGCGTCCAGATCTTCAGGTCGTCGCTGGCTTCCCACTTCTCGCAAAGCCAGGGCACCGTGATGTTGTCGCCGCCCGTCAGCGTCAGATATTCGATGACGTTGCGCGACATCATGGAGTCCTGGATCCAGGAATAGGTGTGCGGGCTTTCGATCGGCTGCACCCGCATCGACAGGCGCACCGTGCCGCCCATCGCGGCCTGCGCCGGGCGGCTCGTCCACGGATTCGGCAAGCCGGCAATGGAATAGGCGGCGCCGGCGGACAGGCCGAGCAGGGTCGCCGTGCGCAGAAACTCGCGGCGGCCGAACTTCTTCTCGGTGAAGTCCTGCGCAAGTTTCGGCAGGTAGGAATGGATTTCCTCTAAACGGGTTCTATCGCTCATTGTTCATGCGTCTCCCTTTGTTGAGCTCATCATGTTCTTGCTGACAGCAACGCGGCGCGCGCCCGGATTGGCCCCGGACTTTCATAACCGCTTCATTTTCAGCGCCTCACCGGTTTTGATTCTTGTGTTATTGACTAGCAAAGCACTGTTTGGGCAAGAGGTTCAAGCTTTTCCTTTGGGAACCGCGGCCGCGGCGGCGGGGACCGCTCCCGGTCCGATGCCGGCCCGCACATGTATGCCCCGCAGGTCCAAAGCGGCCGGCCGCTCACAGTTTCGTGACGGCTCGTCTTGTTACAAGTCGCTCCGCCTGCGTATTGTGGGGGCGGTCGGCGCGGGCCTGAGGGCAGGCCCGGGGGCTGGCATCGGGCGGCGCGGGCCGCGAGTTTCCGTCGGAGCTTCCATGGAATCCACAGCCACCGGCCACCGGCGTCCACGGCGGAACACGGAGTCGCGGCGGCAGTCGATCCACCAGCTTCCCTGGCGGCAGGTGCGCAACCCCTACCCGCCGATCGAGCCGCTCTCGGCCGACCAAATCCAGACCATTCACCTGACCTCCCTCGACATCCTCAAGGAGATCGGGATGCGGGTCCTGCTGCCGGAGGCGCGAACCATTCTAAAAAAGGGCGGCGCCTCGGTGGACGAGGACACCCAGATGGTGCGCTTCGACCCTGACCTGATCGAACACGCCCTGAGCACCGTGCCCGCCTCCTACACCGTCCATGCCCGCAATCCCGAGCGGAACATCGTCATGGGCGGCAATTACATGAATTTCGGCACCGTCGGCGGGCCGCCCTATGCCCTGGATATCGACCGCGGCCGGCGGCCGGGCAGCCTGGCGGATTTCACCGAGCTGGTGAAGCTGGCCCACAGCCTCAACATCGTCCACTTCCTGGCCGGCTCGGCGCCGGAGGCCCAAGATGTCGCGGTGCCGATCCGCCACATGATCATGGGCCGGGTGGTGCTGACCCTCTCGGACAAAGTGCCCTTCGCCGGCACCATCACGCCCCAGCGCATGCGCGACTTCTTCGACATGGTGTGCATTGTCCGCGGCATCTCCGAAGAGCAGCTGCTGCGGGAACCGAGCTACTACTCCGTCATCAACACCAACTCGCCGCTGCAGCTCGACGGCCCGATGGCCCATGGCGTGATCGAGATGGCGAAATTCAATCAGCCGCTCTGCATCACGCCCTTCACGCTGCTGGGCGCCATGGCGCCGGTGACCCTGGCGGGCGCGATAACACAGCAGAATGCCGAGGCGCTGGCGGCGATCACCCTGTCGCAACTGGTGCGCCCCGGCGCGCCGCTGATCTATGGCGGCTTCACCTCGAACGTGGACATGCGCAGCGGCGCCCCCGCCTTCGGCACGCCCGAATACATCAAGGCGGCGCTGATCGGCGGCCAGATGGCGCGGCGCTACAAGATGCCCTACCGCTCCTCCAACACCAACGCGTCCAACTGGCCCGATGCCCAGGCGACCTATGAAGGCGCCATGTCGATCTGGGGCGCGGTCATGGGCCACTGCAACATGATGATCCACGGACTGGGCTGGCTCGAGGGCGGCCTGGTGGCGTCCTACGAGAAGTACATCATCGACGCCGAGATGCTGCAGATCATGTCGGAGTTCTGCCAGCCGGTGATCGTGGACG
Source organism: Dongiaceae bacterium (assembly GCA_046154965.1). Lineage (GTDB taxonomy): Bacteria > Pseudomonadota > Alphaproteobacteria > Dongiales > Dongiaceae > DATKFM01. The sequence continues at coordinate 7,641 of JBJXDY010000114.1, forward strand.
AGTCGACGCTGGCCGTCGACGCCATCCGCGATGTCGGGCCGGGCGGGCATTTCTTCGGCACCCAGCACACGCTGGACCGCTACGAGACCGCCTTCTACACGCCGTTGCTTTCCGACTGGCGGACATTCCAGCAATGGTCCGCCGACGGCGCGATGGATGCGACCAAGCGCGCCAACAAGATCTGGAAGACCATGCTGGCCGAATACGTCCCGCCGCCCCTGGACCCCGCCCGCGCCGAGGAACTCGACGCCTTCATCATCAGACGCACCGAACAAGGCGGCGCGCCGATCATCTGAGATCTGACAAATGCAAGAAAACCGCAGATTAACGCAGATGTCCGCCGATGAACGCAGATTGAATGAGTTGTCCCAGGCACTAACTGCCCAGCGTCTGAACTACCGGAAAGCAACGCGTCTCCGTTTGTGCTTGTTGTTGAATTTCAGCCAACCCCGTGAGGAAGTTCGACGGGTAGTGCTGCGATTGTGAATCAGTTTTCCTATCTGCGGTTATCCGCGTTCATCGGCGGTGTCCTAGTCTTCGTGTGAATCATGCGTATCGACGTCTTCCCCCAGGATCCCAGGCCCAGCGGCTGGTACATGACGATGCCCTCGGCCCCGCCGCCGGTCCGGCGGCTGGAGGGGGAACAGAAGGCGGATTGGGTTGTCGTGGGCGCCGGGTTCACCGGCGTGGCCGCCGCCCGCCGCCTTGCAGAACTGGCACCCGACGCCCGGGTGGTTCTGATCGAGGCCCAGCGCGCCGGGATGGGTGCGTCCGGGCGGAACTCCGGCTTTATCATCGACGCGCCCCACAACTCCGACGCCTCGGCGGCGGAGATGGCGGTCAACCAGCGCGTCCTCAAGCTCAACCGCTTTGCCATCGATTGGCTGGAAGAGCTTGTGGAAAAGCACCAAATCCGCTGCCACTGGGCGCGTCGCGGGCAGTATCGGGTGGCCGCGACCCAGGCCGGCAGCAAGGGCGCCGAGCCGATCCTAGTGCTGGGAGAGAAGCTGCGCCTCCAGTCCGAGCGGCTCAATCGCCACCAGATCGCCACCCGCCTGGGCACGCGCTACTACCGGGATGCCGTCTACCAGCCGGGCACCGTCCTGATGCAGCCGGCCGCCCTCGTCAGCGGCCTCGCCCATTCCATACCGGCCAATGTGGACGTCTTCGAGGAGTCGCCAGTCATCGGCTTCGAGGCCGGCCCGCCCCACCGCCTGCAGACGGCCGAGGGGGAGATCACCACGCCGCGCCTGATCCTGGCAACCAACGGCTTCACCGACGGCTGGGGCTTCCTGGAGAACCGGCTGGTCCGGCTGGTCACCTATGCCAGCCTGACCGAGCCGCTGAGCGAGCGGCAGCTGCGGCAGCTGGGCAGCGATCCCAACTGGGGCGTGACCTGCACCATCCGCATGGGCTCGACCGTGCGCCGCACCGCCGACAACCGGCTGATGATGCGCAACTGCTTCCGCTATGGCGGCGATACTGCCGTCGGCGACCGGGAGCTGGCGCGGGCGCGCAAGAGTCACCTGAAGTCCATCGCCGACCGCTATCCCGACCTCGGCCCGGTGGAAATCGTTGCCACCTGGGGCGGTTTCGTCTGCGTGTCGGCAAATTCGGCGCCCTATTGGGGCGGCCTGGCGCCGGGAATCTTTGCCTCGGTCTGCTGCAACGGCGTCGGCGTGCCCAAGGGCACCTTCGCCGGCCGCGCCATCGCCGAGTATGCGCTCGGCCGCCAGACCGAACTGGTGCGGGAGATGATGACTTTCCCGCAGGCCGCCAATCACCGCCTCGGCCCGCTGATCGGCCCGGCCACCTCGCTGCGCCTGGCCTGGAACCAGTACCAAGCGGGCAAAGAGCACTAGCGGCTTGCCGATTTCCGGCGCGTCACCATGTCTATTCGGTTACGCACAACCATGCCCCCGCACAATGTCATGCAGCAGTCCGGCAGCGACACGGCTTCCATACATTCCTGGCTGATCCAGGCCGGCTTGAGCAATCTGCCGATGGCGGCGATCCTCAGCGATCTGTGCCAACGTCTCAACGCCGCAGGCCTGCCGGTTTCCCGCGGCTTCTCCTCCATCGAAACGCTGCACCCGCTGCTGCGCGCCCATTCCGCGACCTGGGAACGCGGCGCCGTTGCCGAGAGCGAGTTCCAGCATGACGATTTGCGGCGGGCGATGTGGCATGAGAGTCCCTTCCGGCACATGATCGACAACCTGGTCCCGCGCCTGGAACGGGACCTGACAGGCCCCCACGCGAAGTTCGACTACCCCGTGCTCCAGGAGTTTCGCGATGCCGGCCACACGGCGTGGATGGCGTTCCTGTTCGGCATCGATAGGACGGATATTCCTTCGGGATACGATCTCGGCGTCATCTGCTCCTGGTGCACCGACCAGCCGGGCGGCTGGACGCCGGTGCAGCGCGCGGCCATCGAGGACATTTCCAGGACCATGGCGCTGGCCATGCGCAGCAGCATCGGCTTCCGCGTCACCCGCGACCTGCTGGCGACCTATCTGGGCCGCGACGCCAGCAACAGAGTAACGGCCGGCGATATCCAGCGCGGCGCCGTCGGCGAGATCGAGGCCTGCCTGCTCTATGCCGACCTGCGCGGCTTCACCGACTATGCCGAGGCGACGCCGCCGGCGACGGTGGCCGAGCGGCTGAATGCCTACCTGGATTGCATGGGCGCCCCGGTCGAGGCGCGGGGCGGTCAGATCCTGAAGTTCCTCGGCGACGGATTGCTGGCAGTGTTCATGTTCGACAACGGTTCGGAGAAGGCCGCGGTCTGCGGCGCTGCCTTGGATGCAGCCGAGGATGCTCTGCGTCGCATTTCAGAGCTGAATGCCACGGCCGGTGCCGACGCGGATCGACTCCTTACGGCCGATATCGCCCTGCATAAGGGCCAGGTGCTCTACGGCAATGTCGGGACGGCGCAGCGGCTCGATTTCACGGTCATCGGTCCCGCCGTGAACGAGGCGGCGCGGCTGGAGGGCCTGTGCCGCGACCTCGGCACGAACCTGCTGATCTCCAGTTCCTTCCATGCCGAAGCCGGGCCGGCGCAGGCACGCATGCACTCGCTCGGCCGGCACCGGCTGCGCGGCGTGCGCGACGCCCGCGAGGTCTTCACGCTCCGGTAGCGCCGCCGGCGGTCACGCCTCGATCAGCTTGTCGATCCGGTGGCCCGCGCGCGGCAGCATCACCTGCAGCAGCGGCCCGGTCATCACCGTGGTCGCGACGGCCATGATCACCAGCATGGTGAAGACATCCTGGGGGATGAAACCGAGGCTGAAGCCGATGTTCAGAACGATCAGTTCCATCAGGGCGCGCGTGTTCATGAGCACGCCGAGGATCGATGACTGCTGGCTGCCGAGGCCGGCAAGCCGCGCCGCGATGTAGACGGGCACGATCTTCACTGCGACCGCGGCGAACAGGATCGCGCCGCACCAGGCCCAGTCCGACACCGTATCGAGGCCCAGCACATTCGTGCGCAGCCCGGTATAGGTGAAGAAAATCGGCAGGAAGAACACCAGCACGAACTGGCCGATCTGCCGGCGCCAGGCTTCGACGAAATCATGATGCCGGTGGAACAGCAGCCCCAGCAGGAAGCCGCCGAAGATGGTGAAGATACCCAGCCTCTCGGTGGCGATCCCCGCGACGAAGATCAGCGCCAGCACGATCGCCACCAGGCCGTTGGAAGGCTGCCCCTGCTCGATCGGGAAGCGGCGGATCAGCCAGTCCGCTCCGGGCCGGCCGACGAACCACAGGAACATCAGCAGCAGCAGGATGCCGCCGATCTGCAGGGCCGACTGTCCGGCGGAAAACTGCGCCGAGGCATAGGCGGCCACGCCGGCCAGCGCCACCCAGCCCACCACATCATTCGCCGCCGCGGCGGTGATGGCGATGACGCCGGTCTCGGTCCGTGTCAGCGCGTATTCCCGCAGGATACGGCCGAGGATCGGCACGGCGGTGATGGCGAAGGCGATGCCGACGAACAGGCTGTAGGTCCGGACGTCGATGCCCGGCGCCAGGAACGGCGCGGTCAACACGCCCAACAGCACGCCCACGACCAGCGGCACGCAGATGCTGGCCAGGGCCACATAGATCACAGCCTTGCGGTTGCGCAACTCGCGCAGATGGCCGAACTCGAAATCGCTGCCGATCTGGAACATCAGCAGGATCAAGCCGATCTGGCTGAGGATCAACATGGGTGCCGCGGCATCCACCGCGAAGATCTCGGCCGAGAGATCGGGCCACAGGAAACCCAGGAATGACGGCCCGAGCAGCAGGCCGGCCACGATCTCGCCGACAGCGCGCGGTTGCCTCACGGCCCGCGCCACGCTTCCCGCTACCCGCGCAAAAAGGATGATGACGATGAGCTGCAGCAGCGTGGCGACGACTATGTGCTCGATCGACTGTACCGATGTATTCAAACGACACCCGAAGACCGGAGAATCATTCGGGAGAGGTTACATCCGGAAGCCACTTTGGCAATCGCCGGGTTGTTCTCCAGGCCGACGCTATCCGGCTGCGGATTGCGCCTCACCGGCTTCAGCCAGAGCCTGGGTGATTGCCGCCATGCTCCGCACATTGCCGGGGCCGATCAGATCGAACAAAGCCCTGTGCGCCCGCCGCCAGATGGGGATCGCCGCCTCCAGGCGCCGCGCGCCCTTCTCCGTCAGCCAGACCGCGCGGCGCCGCAGGTCCTGCTCGACGATGGCAATCTCGACCAGGCCGGCCTGCTCCAGGCTCCGCAGGTTTCGCGACAAGGTAGACTGGTCGAGGCTCGCGCGCCCGGCGAGGCTGCCGATCGTGTCGTCGCCGGCCGCCGCGATGTGGCTCATCAGGCCGAACTGGGCAAGGCTCAGGTTCGCCGCCTGCATCCGGATTTCCAGGAATTGGGTGATCAGCCGCGCGGCAAGCCGGATGTTGAGGCCGGCGCATGTCCCGACAACGAGGCGCGCATCGGCGACGAGCGATTTTCGGGCTGGTTGCTTTCGCGGCGTCATTATTCTATGTATATACATATAATGTAGTTACATGCAAGAGGGAGTGCCGGCATCATGCAGCGCTCGACGGCAGCCTGCAACAAACCGGGCATTGACGCGTCAATCCTGCAGCGTATCGGCGGGACGCCCTTGCTTCAGCTCCGGAGGATCGTACCGGAGGGCTGCGCCCGCATCCTCATTAAGGTCGAGAGCGTCAATCCCACCGGAAGCATGAAGGACCGCATGGCCCTGGCCATGATCGAGGCCAGCGAGCGCACGGGCCGCCTGAAGCCGGGGCAGCGCGTGGTTGAATACACCGGCGGCAGCACCGGCGTCTCCCTCGCCCTGATCTGCGCCGCGCGCGGCTATCCCCTGAGTATCGTCACCTCGGATGCCTTCAGCGCCGAAAAGCGCAATCACATGGCGGCTCTCGGCGCCGAGCTGACCATCATCCCCAGCAGCGGCGGCGGCATGGATGCGGCGCTGACGCGCAACATGGTCGAGGCCGCGCGGAAGATCGCCGGGCAGACAGGCGCGTTCTGGACCGACCAGCTCAAGAACACCGATCAACTGACCGCCTATCACGGCATGGCGGACGAGATCTGGGACCAGACCGGCGGACGGATCGATGCCTTCGTGCAGAGCACGGGAACGGCCGCCTGCGTCCGCGGCGTGGCCGAGGTCCTGCGCAAGAAAAAGCCCGATATCCGCATCGTCGCGGTCGAGCCGAAGGAATCGGCCGTGCTCTCCGGCGGCAAAACCGGCGTTCACAAGATTGAAGGAGTCGGCGCCGGATTTGTTGTGCCGCTGTGGCACTCTTCCATCGCGGACGAAATCGCGACTGTTTCGACTGAGGAGGCGATGATCATGGCGCGGCAATTGGCGCGGGCCGACGCCCTCTTCGCGGGAACGTCGACGGGGGCGAACCTGGTTGCGGCGATCAGCATCGGGAAGCGGCTGGGGCAGAAGGCGACGGTGGTCACGGTGATGTGCGACACCGGGCTGAAGTATATGAGCACGCGGCTGTATGACGGCGGCAAGCCGCGGTATGAAACCCGCTTTAACTGAACTTCCAACAATTGTCATCCCCGCGAAAGCGGGGAGTGGTTGCAGTGCGCCCTGCTTCTCCTGGGTCCCCGCTTTCGCGGGGACGACATTTTTTTGAACTGGCAATTTAGATGAAGCGGCTCATCCTCCAGCAATCCCCTGCTCCACCAGCCCGATACGGCGGACGCGGACGATGCGGCGCTTACCGGCGCGTGGCTTCGAAGGAAATGACATTGTCGCCGGTACGCGGCGGACGGCCATGTTCGAAGCCGCCAGAGATGATCGGCGGGGCAAAGCCGGCCGCGGTCAGGGCCATCGCCATTTCATGCATGCCCCACCAGCGCAGGGTGAGAATCTCAAGTTCGCTTTGCACCAGCTTGCCGTCGCGCCAATGTTCATAGCGCAGCGGCGTCACCGAGCACTGACGCACATAATCCAGGTCAGTCTTGTGTTCTTGCAGCGTCAGCAGATCGCCCTCGGATGACGTCCAGCGCCTGATGTTGAAGTCGCTGGTGAAGCAGTCATCCGGGCTGATGTCGAGAATCAGACGGCCGCCCGGCGCGAGATGATCGTAGAAGCGGCGCAACACCGCGCAGGCGGTCTCGAACTCGGTGATCAGCATGAAGGTGGCGGCGGTCATGACGATGGCCGCAAACTTGCGGTCGCATTGGAATGACTCCCATCGCTTTTGGCTAAGGCCCGGCGAGAATCCGCGCGCCTTGCAGTTCCGGCGGCAGATTTCCAGCATCTCGTTGGAAGCATCGAATCCTTCTACGTCATGACCTGCTTCCAGCAGCCGGATCAGGACCCGGCCGGTACCGACGGCGGGTTCGAGGATCGGTCCTGTGCAGTCCTTCAATCTGCCGAGAAGAAACTCAATGTCGCCAAACGAATGCCCGATCGGCTTGTCGAGACCATAGGCCCAGGCGGAAAGACTGCCGTAGCGATTGACGACGTTGGCCGGCATGCGATCTCCTTGTCGACGCGGATTTGCATTCGGTACAGCGATAAGATGTGGGCGACCTCGGCAAGATCGCTTTGCGTTCTGCCTGGCGGTCGCCCCGACAAAATGAAATGCTAGCTCGCCGTCACAACGCCAGCGCCAGTTTCCTTGCCTCGTAAAACGCCATGCTCGCCGTCCGCGCGGCAACCGCGTCGCCGATGGTTTTGACTTCGAGGCCGGTGTTGGCGAGTTCCTTGGTCAGTTTGTCTTCAGGAGTGTTGGTGGTCGCCAGCACCAGGGTGTCGAACTCGCGGTTCTCTTTGTCGCTGGTGTAGAGATTCAACAGCGTTGCGATGTTGCCGTCCCAGGATTCCAATGCCGTCGCCAGTAGCACCTCGATGCCATGCTTGGCAAAGCGCTCCCGTGTCGTGTCTCCGGTGGCGCTGTAGTCCAGCGCACCGGCGGCTTTTTCGGCCGCGGTGGCGATGGTCACCTGGTGGCGCTGCTTTGCGAGGTGCAGCGCCGTGCCGCTGGCCGGCCACCAGCCGTTGATGTCGTCCAGCAACAGCACCCGCTCGCCCGGCGTCACCTTGCCGTCGAGCACGTCATGGATGGTGCAGACGTTCGCTTGTCCGGCGCCGGGCAGGCCCTGGCGGTGGGGAAAGGAGCGCTGGAAGCCCGCCCGTGAAGGCGCCGAGCCGGTGCAAAGCACCACCACATCGGCACCGGCAGCCCTCACGTCTTCCGCATTCACCTCGGTGCGCAGCTTGACCTGCACTTGCAGCTTGGTGAGCTGGGTCTGATACCAGTTCAGCAGCGCGCCGATCTCGCCGCGCTCCGGCTGGCCGGCAGCGAGCCGGAACTGCCCGCCCAACTCGCCGGTCTTCTCCGCCAGCGTGACCCGGTGGCCGCGAGCCGCTGCGACCCGCGCCACTTCCAGCCCCGCCGGGCCGCCGCCGACGACCAGCACATGGCGCGGCTTCTCCGCCGGCGGCGTGGAGTCGCCGTCCCACTGAGTTTCGCGTGCGACAGAGGGATTGGAGATGCAGGACACCCAATAGTCCCGCAGGCGCCGGCCAAGGCAAAGCTGATTGCAGGAGATGCAGGGCCGGATGTCCTCCGGCCGCCCCTCCCTCGCCTTGTTGGCCAGATGGGGATCGGCGATCTGGCCGCGCACGATGGAGACCATGTCGGACTTGCCTTCCGACAGCACCTTCTCCGCATTCTCCGGCGTCTTCACCCGGGCTTCCGCGGTGATGCGCGCATGCTTCACCACTTCCTTGAACTTGGACGCGTCGTCGGCGCCCAGGAGCATGGCGTGGTGGAATGACGGCACGATCTTGGAAAACTGGTTGAGATAGCTGCCGGTGCCGCAGGAGAAGTAATCCACCAGGCCGCGCTGATCGAAATGGCTGATGATTTCCTGCTTGTCGGCGATGGACAGGCCGCCGGGATAGGGCTCGGCGCCGGATATCGTCATGCCGATGATGTACCGGTCACCCGCCATGGCGCGGATGCGGCGGCAGATTTCCACCGCAAAGCGCATCCGGTTCTCCAGGCTGCCGCCCCATTTGTCGTCGCGCTTGTTGGTGATGGGCGACCAGAACTGATCCACCAGGCAGTTGTAGCCGGCGAAGATGTCCGTGCCGTCAAAACCGGAATCGCGGTCGCGCCGGGCAGCCTGAACGAAGGCCTCGATCAGCTCCTCGATCTCCGCCTCGGTCATGGCATGGCTGCCCCACTGGTCATGCATGGAGGGCAGGCCGGACGGAGACCAATAGGGTTCCCAGGAATTGTCCTGATCGCCGTGGCCGCCGACATGGTAGGCCTGATGCATCATGACAGTGCCGTGCTTGTGACACTCATCGGTGATGCGGCGGAAATGGGGAATTACCGCGTCGTTTTCGGCCAGGAAGTTGCCGCGGATCAGTACGGCGGTGCGATGCACCGGCGCCGGCTCGACCACGATCATGGCGGCCCCGCCCCGCGCCCGCTCCCGATAGTAGCCGAAATGCCGCTCGCCCGGCAGGCCCTCATGGCTCATGTTTACCGTGTGGGCGCCGAAGACGATGCGGTTCTTCAGTTCCAGATGCCGCAGTTTGACCGGCGAGAACAGCGTGGGAAACTTGGCTTGCATACGGACTTTCCTCCTGCCAGCCTGCACTGCGGCAGGTTCGCGAAGTCGACACTTTAGGCATAGCCATGGCGATCGGTAAACGAGGCTTGAATGCCTCCGGGTGATCAGGGCGCGCCTGCGCAGACGGGACGCCACACGTCGCGCCGTGCCGGCCATCCCCGCCGCGATAGCTCTCTCTATCAGTCCCCCTGGCGGCAGCTCAGCAATCCCTACCGGCCGTTCGAGCTGGCTTCGGCCGATGAGATCGAGGCGATCCATCGCGCCTCGCTGGAGATCCTGGAGCGGATCGGCATCCGTTTTTCCCTACCGGCGGCACGGGTGATTTTCCGCCGGGCTGGAGCGCTGGTCGATGAGGATACGATGCGCGTGCGCATCGGCGGCGACATCGTCGCCCAGGCGTTGCGCACCGTGCCCGACAGCGTGACGCTGGAGAGCTACAATCCCGAACGCACCGTAACTCTCGGCCGCGACAAGCTGGTGTTCGCCACCGTGCTCGGCCCGCCCTATTGCCACGATATCGAGCGCGGCCGGCGCCAGGGCACGCTGGCCGACTATGGCGACTTCATCAAACTGGCGCATTTCTTCAACATCATCCATCTGATCGGCGGTTCGCCGGTCGAACCCGGCGACATTCCCGTGCCCATCCGGCATCTGGATGCGATCGAGGTCATGCTGAACCTGTCGGACAAGATTCCCTATGTCTTCTGCCAGAGCCAGAGACGCATTCTCGACGCCTTCGAGATGATCGCCATCGCTCGCGGCATTTCGATGGACGAGCTGGCGAACAAGCCCAGCACCTACTCTATCATCAACACCAATTCGCCGCTGCAGTATGATCTGCCGATGACCGAGGGCGTGATCGAGATGGCACGGTTCGGCCAACCGACGCTGATCACGCCCTTCACGCTGGCTGGCGCCACCACGCCCATCACCCTGGCCGGCGCCATCGCGCAGCAGAACGCGGAAATCCTGGCCGGGGTCACGCTGTCGCAACTTGTGCGGCCCGGCGCGCCGATCCTCTATGGCGGCGCGACGTCGAACGTGGATATGCGCACGGGATCGCCCGGCTACGGCTCGCCGGAATCCGTGCGCGCCACATTCATCTCCGGCCAGCTCTGCCGGAGATACGGCCTGCCCATGCGTTCCTCGAATTTTACCGGCTCTACTAGCGCCGACTACCAGGCCGCCGTCGAGTCCCAGCTCGCCGCCTGCGCCGCCATCGGCGCCGGCGCCAATTTGCTGATGCATGCCGCCGGCTGGATGGAGGGCGGGCTCTGCGCTTCGTTCGAGAAGTTCGTGCTGGATGTGGAGATGCTGCAGATGATGGCCGTGTGGCTGGAGCCGCTGCGCATCGACAAGGAGACCCTGGCGCTCGACGTGATTGCCGAGGTCGGCCCGGGCGGGCATTTCTTCGGCACGGCGCAGACGATCGAGAAGTACGAGACCGCCTTCTACCGGCCGCTGGTCTTCAATACCCAGAGCCATGGCCAATGGGTCGAGAACGGCAAGCTCGACGCCACCGCCCGCGCCCATCTGGTCTACAAGCAGGCGCTGAAGGAATACAAGGCGCCGGCCCCGGACCCCGCGCGGTGCGATGCGCTGCACGCCTTTGTCGAGCGGCGCAAGGCCGAGGGCGGCTCGCCGCTCACCTGAGCTCAGCACCGCTCCTTCGTGCTGGTCAGCACCATGGTAACGCCGATGATGGCGCGCAGGCTGCGGGCGATCTGCTCGCCCTCCTCCAGCGTCAGGCCGGGCATCTGCAGATTGATCTCCAGGATGCCAGTCTCCGGCGCCACGTCGGCGGCGATGCGGTGCGGCAGCAAATTGCGCTTGGCGAACTGCTCGAGCACGCGCGGCATCACGCCGTATTCAGCGACCGCCTCGACCAGGTAACAGACTATATGAAAGGTGGCAGCATTGGCCGCCGGGACAGCGCCGGCGCTTAGGCTAGGCGCGGCAACTCGAAATGGGGAATACATGACACACGGCTTTCTCCAGAATTTTCACGAACCAATGTCCCGGGCGCCCGAAGGGCGGCCCGGCCAATAATTCGCGCAATGCAGAGAAACGCTGTGGTCATAGATGAATTCTACCGGCCATGGCGATTGAAGTCAAAACCTACAGCAGGGTCAGGGCTTGGTTGGTGTTTCGTCCGCGAGCCGGCTGACGATCTTAATCTCGGAATGGAGCGTGCGATGCACGGGACATTTCTCGGCAATCTCCAGCAGCCGTTGGCGCTGCGCGGCGTCGAGCGGCCCCAAGACCTCAATCTGCCGTTCGATCCTGTCGATCTTGCCTTCCTTCGTCTCGCAATCGGCGCAGTCGACGGCATGGATCTTTTCGTGGCTGAGCCGCACGCGGACCTGCTCGAGCGGCCACTTCTTATGGTCGGCATAAAGACGCAAGGTCATCGAGGTGCAGGCGCCCAGGCCGGCCAGCAGGAAATCATAGGGGTTCGGGCCGAGGCCGCTGCCGCCGGCTTCCGACGGTTCGTCAGCGGCCAGCCGATGCCGGCCGATACGCACCTCCTGCGCCATTCGGCTTATGCCACGGCTGGGATCTGCGCCCCGTTCGCTGACAGTAACTTGGCCGGCCGGATTTGGCGCGACATCTTCGCTTGCCGGCCCCAGGTCGATGTAGCGCGTCGCCCATGCCGCCAGCACATCGGCAACGTAAACGGCGTCGCGCCGCCGGCTCAACAGATGATCGGCGTCATCCAGCGAGACGAAGCTCTTGGGATGCTTGGCCGCCTGGAAGATCAGGCCGGCATTTTCGATTCCCACGGTCTTGTCCAGTGGCGCATGGAAAACCAGCAGCGCCTTGCCAAGTTTGCCCAGCTTGCCGGCGTTGCCGTGTGTCGCAATATCATCGAGAAATTCCTTCCGGATGCGGAAAGGCCTGCCGGCCAGATGCACTTCGGCCTCGCCCTTCGATTCGATCTCTGCCTGCTTTTCCTTCAGCAGATGGACGACATGGGCCGGATCGGCCGGCGCACCGATCGTTGCCACGGCCGCCGCCTCCGGCACGCGATGCGCCGCCGCCAGAACCGCCGCACCGCCTAGACTATGCCCGATCAGGATCCTGGGCGCAGAGTAGTTGTCCCGCAGGAAATCCGCCGCCTTCACCAGGTCCTCGACATTCGAGGTGAAGTTGGTATGGGCGAAATCACCCTCGCTGGCGCCGAGGCCGGTGAAATCGAAGCGCAGGACGGCAATGCCGCGAGCCGCGAGCCCCTCGGCGATTCTGCCGGCCGCGAATATGTCCTTCGTGCATGTGAAACAGTGGGCGAAGAGCGCAAAGGCCAAGGGTTCGCCGTCGGGAAGTTCAAGCCGTGCCGCCAGCGCTGCTCCCTGCGAACCCGGAAAGGTCAGTTTCTCGAAACGCGAAACCATAGTGGCGCTCCCTCATGTCCTCTTGCCTAGAGCCATCCGTATCGGCGACAAGCAACCTGTGCAATACCCAGGGAGCGCCATGACCGACGACAATTTCCAGCTGATCGCGAAGACCACCAGTTTCCAGGGCTATTTCCGCATCGAGCGCTATCGTTTCCGCCACAAGCTGTTCGCCGGCGGCTGGAGCGGCGAGATAAGCCGCGAGGTGTTCGAGCGCGGCCACGCCGTGGCGGTGCTGCCCTATGACCCCGAGCGCGACGCGGTGCTGCTGATCGAGCAGTTCCGCATCGGCGCCCTGGCCGGCGGCATGCCAGCCTGGCAGGTCGAAGTCATCGCCGGCATCATCGACGAAGGCGAGTCGCCCGAGCAGGTGGCGCACCGCGAGGCCGAGGAAGAGGCCGGCTGCAAGCTCGAAGATCTGGTGCCGATGGCGACCTACCTGGCGAGCCCGGGCGGCACCAGCGAGACCTGTAAGCTCTTCTGCGCCCGCATCGACAGCCGCGGGCTCGGCGGCATCCACGGCCTGGCCCATGAGCATGAGGACATCCGCGTGACAATCGTGCCGTTCGACGAAGCCCGCGCTATGATGGACAATGGCGTGATCGGCAACGCGACCGCGCTGATCGCCCTGCAATGGCTGGCGCTCAACCGCGGGATGATAAGAAAGCGCTGGCTCTAGCGGCCCGCGCCCTTGATCGGACCGGCCGGCCGCCATTAGTGTGGCCGGCCCTGCCCTTACAATCCGCAGCATGCCCATGAACATCCGCGACGGCTTCATCGATACGGTCGGCAACACGCCGCTGATCAGGCTCCGCAAGGCGTCGGAGATGACGGGCTGCACCATTCTGGGCAAGGCCGAGTTCCTCAATCCCGGCGGATCGGTCAAAGACCGTGCCGCACTGGCTATCATCAAGGACGCCGAGGCCAAGGGCCTGATCCGGCCCGGCGGGGTCATCGTGGAAGGCACGGCCGGCAACACCGGCATCGGCCTGGCGCTGGTCGGCAATGCCCGCGGTTACCGGACGGTGATCGTAATTCCGGATACCCAGTCGCAGGAGAAGAAGGACATGCTGCGGCTCTGCGGCGTGGACCTGCGGGAGGTGCCGGCGGTTCCCTACAAGAACCCGTTCAACTATGTGCATGTGTCCGAGCGGCTGGCCCACGATCTGGCGAAGACTGAGCCGAACGGCGCGTTCTGGGCCAACCAGTTCGACAATGTCGCCAACCGCCAGGGCCACTATGAGACCACCGGCCCCGAGATCTGGGAGCAGACCGGCGGCAAGGTCGACGGCTTTGTCTGCGCAGTCGGGACCGGCGGCACGCTGTCGGGCGTGAGTATGTTCCTCAAGGAGCGTAACCCGAAAGTCCGCATCGGCCTCGCCGATCCCATGGGCGCGGCGCTCTATAGCTACTTCAAGACCGGCGAGCTGAAGGCCGAGGGCAGCTCGATCACCGAGGGCATCGGCCAGGGCCGCGTCACCAAGAATGTCGAGGGAACACCTGTCGACATCCCCTATCAGATCACCGATGACGAAATGCTGCCCCTCGTCTTCGATCTGCTGAAGCATGAGGGACTGTGCCTGGGCGGATCCAGCGGCATCAATATCGCGGGCGCCATCCGCCTGGCCAAGGATCTGGGGCCGGGGCATACCATCGTCACCATCCTCTGCGACTATGGCACCCGCTATCAGAGCAAGATGTTCAATCCGGTTTTCCTGCGGTCCAAGAACCTGCCGGTGCCCGACTGGCTGGCCTAAACAGCGGCGACATCCCGTCCTTGCCTGTATGGATACAAGCAGAAGCTTGATCCCCGGCGGTCAGGCGGGAATGATCCCCCGAACCGAGGGAGAACCAGCGGCATGACCGAACTTGTCTTTCGCGCCGAGCCCTATGCCAAGTCCTGCGAGGCCAAGGTCGTCTCCGCCGATGAGCGGGGCATCCGGCTGGACCGCACGGTGTTCTATGCCGAGGGCGGCGGGCAGATGGGCGATACCGGCGTCCTGCGCCTCGCCGATGGCCGGTCGATCCAGGTCGCCAATACAGTCAAGGGCGATAGCCATGACGACGTGCTGCATGTCCTCGCGGCCGGGTCCGAGCCGCCTGTGGTCGGCGCGACGGTGAACGCCGAGATCGACTGGGATCGCCGTCATCGGCTGATGCGGATGCATACCTGCCTGCATCTGCTGTCCTCGATCATCAAGGGCGATGTCACCGGCGGCCAGGTCAGCGACGGCAAGGGACGGCTCGATTTCAACCTGCCGGATACCGCGCTCGACAAGGCATACATCACCGCCGAGCTCAATCGCCTGGTCCGCGAGGATCATCGGGTGCAGCCGCGCTGGATCACCGACGAGGAGCTGATGGCAAAGCCGGAGCTGGTGCGGACCATGTCGGTGAAACCGCCGATGGGCTCCGGCCGCGTGCGGTTGCTGGAGATCGAGGGCGTCGATTTGCAGCCCTGCGGCGGCACCCATGTGGCGCGCACCGGCGAGATCGGCGCCGTCGAAGTCACGAAGATCGAAAACAAGGGCCGGCAGAACCGGCGGGTGAACATCGCCTTCGCCGTCTAGAATTTCATTGCCGCCGATTCCCCAAAAACCGAGGCATTCAGCATGCTGTTCATGGTCGTCGAAGATTTCCGCAGCCGGGACAAGAAAGCGGTCTATCGCCGCTTCCGTGAGAAGGGCCGCATGATGCCCGAGGGGCTGAAATTCGTCAGCAGCTGGGTGACGGCGGATATGACGCGCTGCTTCCAGCTCATGGAGGCCGACGACATCGCCCTGTTCCAGAAATGGGTGGCGGAATGGTGCGACCTCGCCGAGTTCGAGATCGTTCCGGTTGTTGCCGGCAAGGACACAGCCGAAGCGCTCAGCAGCCAGCTTTGATCCCGGTTTGTGTGCATTGCAGCAGGCCTCGGCTGTTGCCCGCCAAAGGCCGACCGCCCATATTGCAGCCACCCGCATTCATCGCCCGGCAGATCATGTCCTACGCGCATCCTGAAAGTCTCGTCTCCACCGAGTGGCTGGCGCAGCGCCTGACCGCGCCGGACATCCGTATCGTCGACGGCACCTGGTTCCTGCCGGCGCAGAACCGCAATGCCCGACGCGAATACGAGGATGCTCATATCCCGGGCGCCGTGTTCTTTGACATAGACGACATCGCCGACACGGCGTCGGACTTGCCCCATATGCTGCCGAGCCCGGAAAAATTCTCCTCCCGAGTGCGCAAGCTGGGCCTCGGCGACGGCAACCGCATCATCGTCTATGACGGCCAGGGCATGATGAGCGCGGCCCGCGTCTGGTGGATGTTCCGCGTCTTCGGCCATGAGGATGTGGCAATACTGGACGGTGGCCTGCCGAAATGGATCGCCGAGGGACGGCCGCTCGAGGACCGGGTGCCGCAGCCGCGGGAACGGCATTTCACGGCGCGCATTAACAACTTCATGGTGCGCGACATCGGCCAGGTGAAGGACAATCTGCAGGCGAAGCGGGAACAAGTGGTGGATGCCCGCACCGCCGGCCGTTTCAAGGGCACCGACCCTGAGGTCTGGCCCGGCCGCCGCAGCGGCCATATTCCCGGCAGCTATAACCTGCCATTCAACGAACTGCTGGACCCCAAGGCAAAGACCTTTCTGTCGGCGGACCAGATCGCCGAAAGATTCCGCCGTGCTGGCGTCGACCTGACGAAACCAATCGTGACTTCCTGCGGCTCCGGAGTCACCGCCGCCGTGCTCGCCTTCAGCCTGCATCTGATTGGGCATAACGACGTGGCACTCTATGACGGTTCCTGGGCGGAATGGGGCCGGCCGGGCGATACGCCGGTGGAGACATGAAGATCGAGCCCTACGCCGACAGCGACTTCGATGCCGTCGTCGCGCTCTGGGATGCCTGCGGGCTTAATGTCCCCCACAACGATCCGGCCAGCGATATCGCCCGCTTGCGGCGGGACGACAACGCCGCACTGTTCGTCGGCCGCGAAGATGGCAAGCTGATCGGTTCGATCATCATCGGTCATGACGGCCATCGCGGTTGGATCTACCGGCTGGCGATTGCACCCGACCATCGCCGGCATGGCCATGCCCGCGCGCTCGTGCGCCATGCCGAAGGCTGGTTGAAGGAGCGGAGTATCCGCAAGAGCCAGTTCATGATCCGGGACAGCAACGAGGCGGTGAAGAACTTCTATGTCCGCCTCGGCTATGAAGTGCAGCCGCGCACCGTCATGTCGCGCTGGCTCGACAACAATCAGGACGATCCGCCGGCGCCGACGCTCGACGTGGTGATCACGCATTTGGAGATGCTGGGTGCGCCGAAGCGCCCCACCGTGCCGGCGCCGCCGGGAAGGCTGGCCCTGCTGAAGCTGGAAAAGCCGACGATCGAGTTCTACCGCTACCTTTATGACAGCGTCGGCGAGCAATGGTTCTGGTGGGAGCGGCGGCAGCTGAGCCCGGACAAGTTGCAGGCGGTCATCACGCAGGCCACGCTGGATATCTATGTGCTCTATGTCGGCGGCGAGCCGGCCGGCTACGTCGAGCTGAACCGGCGGGCAATGACGGAGATCAACATCGATTACTTCGGACTGATGCCTCATTTCACCGGCCGGGGATATGGCGGCTATTTCCTGAACTGGGCGGTCGACCAGGCCTGGTCCCATGAGCCCAAGCGCCTGACGGTCGCCTCTTGCTCCCTGGACGATCCCAGGGGATTGCGCACTTATCAGAAGGCGGGATTCGTGCCCTATCAGCAGGAGCGGAAATCCATCATCGATCCGCGCGCGCTCGGACTGATCCCCGCCCATCTGCAGCCACGACGAACTTGACGATGCCGACCTGTGTGCGCCCGTACCATCGAAGTCAGGCACATGCGGGGACTCTGGCCGATTCTGTTCGGATATCCTCGTCGGGAGCCTCTAGAAGCGCCGCCCCGCCAGCCGCCGCGCTGCAGCTTCGCTTGATGCGGCGCGGCGGCCGGCGCGGGTTTCGGATCCGCTCTCTTAGGCTGCCGCTGCCACTGGCGAACGCCCGGCCCGGCGCAGGCCGACATACTGCACCAGGGCGAAATCCGCGACCACCAGGGCCACGAGACCGACCAGCCATTGCCCCAGGCTGTTGAACAAGCCTGGAGCAGCCAGCAAAAGGGCCGCGCTGCCGGCGACCCACAGGACGTTCAAGAGAATGACGGTGCGGCCGGCCCAAACGTTAACGTTCGGCCGCCGCGCGCTGAACAGCAGCCAAGCGGCGTAGCCAATGAGGCCAATTCCCACCGCAAGCAGATAATCCGGCCTCTCAAAGCCCATAAGAACGCCTAAGGGCCCTGGCAGCAGCGTTAGCAGCAGTCCAGTGGCCCCTGACACCGCCGTGTCGGCCTGCATGGCACGGCGCAATAATGGCGCCGCAGTTGCATTCTCCGTCATGTTGCATCACCTTTCACTTTGACGTGCAGTTGCGGTTGCATGCTGCAGCCGGACATCGCGGGCCGCAATTACCCGGCAGGTAAGGACCCGGGCAGCAGTGGCAAGGACATGAAGCAACGCGCAACCCCCCGGAAGAGTCCCTTTGGCCAGCTGCTGCGGCACTGGCGTCAAAGCCGCAGCATCAGCCAGCTCGCCCTGGCCCTGGATGCCGGCCTGTCAGCCCGGCATCTGAGCTTCATCGAGACCGGCCGGGCGCGGCCGAGCCGCGACATGGTGCTGCGGCTGGGGGAGGCGCTGAACCTGCCGCTGCGGGAGCGAAATGAGCTTCTTATCGGCGCCGGTTTTGCCGCCGTGTTTCCGGCCAGCTCGCTCCATAGCGTGCCGCTCGCCCAGGCGCGAAAGGCGCTGACCTTCATGCTGACACAGCAAGAGCCCTACCCCGCCATCGTGGTCAACAGGGCCTGGGACATGCTGATGGCAAACAAAGCGGCGGAGCGACTCCTGAGATTGCTCGGACTTCCGTTTCAGAAAAGCGGCGGCGAACCGCCGAACCTGTTGCGGGCCTTGCTGCATCCCGCCGTTCTTCGCCGCTATGTCGTGAACTGGGAGACCGTTGCCCTCTCCATGATCTCCAGCATGCGGCGCGAACTAAACGCCTATCCCGATGCGACAATCGGCCGATTGCTGGCAGAAGTCATGGAGTATCCGGGCATTCCCCGCGAATGGCCGGCGGAAAGCGACGATGCCGCGATCCCGCCCCTGTTGCCGCTGACGCTGGAGAAGGACGGGCTGCGCATGTCTTGGTTCACCATCATCACCACCTTCGGCACGCCCCAGGACATTACATTGCAGGATTTACGGGTGGAGTGCTTCTTCCCTGCCGACGATGCGACCGAAGCCGCCTGCTGGCGATTGGCGCGGCAGAGCGACACCGCTTCGTCAGCCGCAGAATAGAATGAGGTTGGATTCCGTCCGCGGATGACGCAGACTTCCTTGAACGGAAGACGCTGCGCACCGTTACGAAGCCTCTCAACTTCCGTTTTGTCGGAAAGAGGCCGACATGAGCGAAGAATACTACACCGAGGTCTGCGAGGAGATGCTGGGCATCATCGCGGCCTATGCCGAGATGTCGGCGGAGAAAACCGGCCGCGCAAATTTCGGCGAGCGCGTCATGGCGGCGTTGCGCCGGGTGCCGCGCCATGAGTTTGTCCCGGCGGAATTGCGGCCCATGGCCTATGTGGACTCGCCGCTGCCCATCGGATTCGACAAGACGATCTCACAGCCCTTTATCGTCGCGCTGATGACAGATCTGCTGGATCTCCAGCCGGCAGACAAGGTGCTGGAAATCGGCACGGGCTTGGGCTACCAGTCTGCAGTACTGGCTGAGCTTGCCGCAAGTGTCTTCACCATCGAGTGTATAGAGGAACTGGGGCATGAAGCGAGAAACCGCCTCAGCCGCTCTGGCTACCGCAACATCGAATTCCGCATCGGCGATGGTGCGCTTGGCTGGCCGCAGCATGCGCCCTTTGACAAGATCATCGTCACGGCGGCGCCGGAGCTCATCCCCGGTCCGCTGATCTCCCAACTAAAGCGCGGCGGCCGCATGGTGGTGCCCGCCGGCATCGCCGAGGCGCAGCAGCTTCTGGTAGTGGAGAAAGATGACTCCGGCCGTGCGCGAACCAAGGAAATCATCCCCGTCCGCTTCTCCGCACTGATGCTCGGCGAATAGTGCACCGTTCTCTTCGGTAAGCTGGGTTAACCTGCCGACAGCGCCAATCGCGGAAGTTCCGCATATCCGGCCCTTGGGAATGTGACGGCTGTCACGTCCCCGGGTGATCGGCGTCACAACCCTGTCCGGCAAACCCGCGCGCGAGTGACCGCCATCATACGCACCGCGGCCGAAACACCCGAGATTCAGGCCATCTGAAATTGAACGCACCCCCGGCGGCGTCTCGATCTTCGCGCCGTCACCGGTGCGAACAAGGAGGTTACGATGGCCACTTTCTACGCCGGTACCGAAAGCGCCATGCGCATGGACACCATGAACATCAGCGCGTGGCTGACCGGAACGATCGGGTCGAGCACGCCCACAGCCACGTTTGTCAATGGCCCGGGAAGCAGTTACCGGCAGCTCGGCGGCACGGGGCTCGCCTACGGTCCCTCTGGCGTCTTGATGGGCGGCACGATCACCTCGATCTACATCAGCGACGGCTCGGGCGGCGAACCCTGGGGCATCACCGGATTCTCCATGCCCGTTGCAACCTTGAAGGCCTATGTCGCCGCGGGCAATACGAATGGCTTCCTGGCCGCCGTGTTCGCCGGCAATGACAGCCTGAAAGGCCATGGCTTTTTTGCTTTCAATGACGACCTCAGCGGCTATGGCGGCCATGACACGATCGATGGCGGCGCCGGCAACGATAGCCTGCATGGCGGCTCGGGCAATGACAGCCTGATCGGCGGGTCCGGCAACGGCTATGATGAACTGGATGGCGGCGCCGGAGCCGACAAGATGCAGGGCGGCAATGGCAGCGACTATTACATCGTCGACAATTTCGGCGATGTCGTCATCGAGGCCAGCGGCCTCGCTGCCGGTGAGGACGATGCCGTATACTCGACCCTCAGCCACACGCTCGCGGCCAATGTTGAACATCTCGAACTCGCCGCCGTGGCGACGGCCGTTAATGGAGCGGGTAACAGCCTCGCAAACTCGATCAGCGGCAACGGCCTGGCAAACAAACTGTACGGGTACGACAACGACGACACGCTTGCCGGTGGCAATGGCAACGACTCGCTGTATGGCGGCGCCCATGCCGACCGGCTCCTGGGCGGCAGCGGCAATGACATCTATTATGCCGACTCGTCCGATACGATCGACGAGACGGTGGGATCGGGCATTGACCTGGTCATCGCCTCCACGACCTTCAGCCTTAACACCACCGCCGGCGAAGTCGAGAATCTCACTCTGCTCGCCGGTGCGGGCGCGATCGACGGCCAGGGCAACTGGCTGGCCAACAAGATCGCCGGCAATGAGAGCGCCAATGACCTGTTCGGCTATGACGGCAACGACACGCTGCTGGGCGGCAACGGCAACGACTCGCTGAATGGCGGCAGCGGCGACGACGTCCTGAACGGCGGCATCGGCAACGACACCGTCGAAGGCGGTCATGGCATCAACACCATCAACGTGGCCGACGGCAATGACACGGTGCGTCACCAGCCCTCGCTCGACGCCTATGACATCATCCAGAACTTCGACGGCAATCCGACCGGCGGCCAGGATGTGTTCAGCCTCGATGCCATGGTCGACGGGCTGGGCGTGAGCATATTGAGCCGGGACAGCCGCGTGCAACTCACGGACAAGGGCGCCAGCGTGGAAGTCCGTGTCGACACCAACGGCGACGGGACCTTCGACTACCTGGCGGCGACGATCTACTCGGCCAATTCGATCACGGTTGGCCAGGACGTCCTGACCGGCAGCTAAGGGCCGATCGAGGTCACCCCCCGTAAGGCAAGGTAGCGGCAGCGGAGAGCAAACCATTCCGCTGCCGCCTTTTGCGGATGTCTATTGTTCCGAAAGGCTATCGCGCAGTTGGCGCAGGAGCGCATCCCGCTCCGCCTTCGTGCTCACGCGGAACCGGGCAAAGCTGCCGCCGATCTTGAGATCGGCGAACAGGCCGGCGGGATCTTCGTGAAAATGCAGCCAGCCCTGCCCGCTCCTGTAGAAGGCGCCGCGCTTGCGTTCGCGCAAGATGGGATGGCGTTTGCGGACTTCGCTGAGCAGGCCCTCAAGCTTGTCGAGGGCGGAGTCGGTGGCATGCCGCATCGATCGGAATCGGCGCTTGCGGCGAGAACACCACCCTCAGTGGTGCAGGATCTGCGACAGGAACAGCTTCGTGCGGTCCGAGCGCGGATGGTTGAAGAATTCCTCCGGCTCGTTCTCTTCGATGATCTCGCCGCGATCCATGAAGATGACGCGGTTGGCGACGGTGCGCGCGAAGCCCATCTCGTGTGTCACGCAGATCATCGTCATGCCGGAGCGCGCCAGCTCGACCATCACGTCAAGCACTTCCTTGATCATCTCAGGGTCCAGCGCCGAGGTGGGCTCGTCGAACAGCATGACTTTCGGATTCATGCAGAGCGAGCGGGCGATGGCGACGCGCTGCTGCTGGCCACCGGAAAGCTGTCCCGGATACTTGGCCGCCTGCTCGGGAATCTTGACCCGCTCCAAATACTTCATGGCCGCCTTTTCCGCGTCGGCCTTCGGCATCTTGCGCACCCAGATCGGCGCCAGTGTGAGGTTTTCAAGGACGGTCAGGTGCGGAAACAGGTTGAAATGCTGGAACACCATGCCGACCTCTCGGCGCACCTGCTCGATGTGCTTGAGGTCGTGGCTCAGTTCGATGTTGTCGACGACGATACGTCCCTTCTGATGCTCTTCCAACCGGTTGATGCAGCGGATCATCGTCGATTTGCCGGAGCCCGAAGGCCCGCAAACGACAATACGCTCGCCCTTGTTGACCGTCAGATTGATGTTCTTGAGGACATGGAACTGGCCGTACCATTTATGAACGCCGTCCATGCGGATCATGACGTCGCTGGATATCTGCATTGCAGGTGCGGCGGCTTGCAGGGACATGGCGGATGCCTCCTCGCTTATCGTTTCTTGTGGCCGGTATGGAGCTTGCGCTCCAGATGCATGCTGTAGCGCGACATGCCGAAGCAGAAGACCCAATAGACCGCGGCGGCAAAGACGTAGCCTTCCATCGACAGGCCAAGCCAGTTCTGGTCCTTGGTCGATGCCTTGATGATGTTCAGGAAGTCATAGAGGCCGACGATGGCGACCAGCGTCGTGTCCTTGAAGAGGCCGATCGACGTGTTGACCAGGCCAGGGATTGAGATGCGCAGCGCCTGCGGCAGCACCACCAGCCGCATCATCTGCCAGTAGCCGAGGCCCATCGCCATGGCGCCCTCGAACTGACCCTTGGGAATGGCCTGCAGGCCGCCGCGCACCACCTCGGCGATATAGGCGGCGGAGAACAAGGTCACGCCGATCAGGATGCGCAGCAGAATGTCGAACGTCACGCCCTTGGGCAGGAACAGCGGCAGCATGACGTTGGCCATGAACAGGATGGTGATCAGCGGCACGCCGCGCACGAACTCGATGAAGAGTACCGACAGCAGATGGTTGACCGGCATGAACGAGCGCCGCGCCAGCGCCAGAAGGATGCCCAAGGGTATCGAGAAAACGATGCCGACGATGGCGATCACCAAAGTCAGCATGAGCCCGCCCCATTTGTCGGTCGGTACATGCTGCAGGATGGTTCCGCCGACCAGCAGCTCGAACGCGATGATCGGGAAGCCGACAAACATGAACAGCGCCCAATAGCGCTTGCCGGGCACCCAGTCGACCAGCAGCGCCGCCGCGGCGATGACGAACAGCAGGAGGGTCAAATCGATCCGCCAGCGTTCATTGCTGGGATAGAATCCGTACATGAACTGGCTCAGGCGGTTGCTGACCATGACCCAGCAGGCGCCCGGCTTCGGGCAATCATCGCGGGATGCGGCGTTGACGTCGATGGCCAGAGTGACGGTCGATTCCCTGGCCGGATCGATCTTCACGCCCGGCAAGAGCTTTAGCTCGCCGCCGCGGATCTCGAAGCGCGCATCGGACAGGGCAAAGGTGCTCTGACGCTGCGTCGGCAGGTTCACCAGCTCGACATTGCCGATCGTTGCCCCGGCGGCGTTTCCGGGAATGATGATGTTGCTGAGCTTGACGTCGAGCGCCCCGCTGGTGTTGACCTCCGAGGGATGTTCGAACGAGCCGGCCGCGCTCTCCGCGACCTTGAGTTCGACGATGCGCGTAACCCCCAGCCCGCTGCCGAAGTTGGCCTGGATGAACGCCCAGTTCACGATGCCCGGGATCGTCAGATACAGCAGGAATAATGCCAGGAACGTCAGAATGGTGTTGCTGACTGACGAGAAGAGATTGCGCTTCAGCCAGGCGATAGGTCCGGCCACCAGGATCGGCGGCGGCAGGTCCGGATGCTCGCCTGGCCGGTGAACCGGCACGGTCGGCGGCACGCCATTGGCGGTCATGTCCGTCATCGCCGGCTACCGTTCCACCAGCGCGATGCGCTTGTTGTACCAATTCATGAAGAGCGAGATCGCCAAGCTGACCGTGAGGTAGAACAGCATGGTGATGGCGATGCACTCCACGGCGCGGCCGGTCTGATTCTGCACCGTCGAGGTGAAAATCGACACCAGGTCCGGATAGCCCATGAAGGCTGCCAGGGTCGAGTTCTTGACGATATTCAGATATTGGCTGGTCAGCGGCGGCACGACGACGCGCATCGCCTGGGGAATGATGACCAGACGCAATGTCCAGCTGTTGCGCAAACCGAGAGCCTCGGCCGCTTCGGTCTGACCATGACTCACCGCCTGGATGCCGGCGCGGACATTTTCGGCGATGAACGCAGACGTGTAGATGCTGAGGCCGAGGCAGAGCGCCGTGAGCTCCGGGCTCAAGACCATTCCGCCTTGGAAATTGAACCCCTGCAGCACGGCGTAGTTCCAGGAGACCGGATTGCCGAAAATGACCGAAGCGAGCAGCGGCAATCCGACGATGAGCGCGATGCCGACTGAAAGCTTGGGAAACTGCTGCCCGGTCGCGTCCTGCCGACGCTTGGCCCAACGCGCGATGATGATCGCGCCTACGATGCCGATCACCAGCGCGATCAATCCGATCAGCGCCGAGTCCTCGGCGACCGGCTTCGGCACATACAGGCCGCGGATGTTGAGGAACACCGCGTCGAACAGATTGTGGCTCTGCTTGACGTTCGGCAGCACCTGCAGCACGCCGTTGTACCAGAACAGGATCTGCACCAGCAGCGGGATATTGCGCAGCGTCTCGATGTAGACCGTCGCCAGGCCGGCAACGAGCTTGTTGCTCGACAGGCGGCAGACGCCGATGACGAAACCGACGATCGTCGCCAGCGGAATGCAGATAACAGCCACCAGGAGCGTATTGAGGATTCCGACGATCAGGGCGTCGAAGTTGCTCGAC
Organism: Dongiaceae bacterium; assembly: GCA_046154965.1. Taxonomy (GTDB): domain Bacteria; phylum Pseudomonadota; class Alphaproteobacteria; order Dongiales; family Dongiaceae; genus DATKFM01. The sequence continues at coordinate 32,617 of JBJXDY010000114.1, forward strand.
TGCAGGCTGTAAGGGATCAGCGACTCGCTGATCGGGAATCCGGCGACATCGTCGAGAAAATCAAGGCCCAGCGGAACACCCAGCTGGGCCTGATTTTGCACCATGTTGTGGATGAGGTAGCCGCCGGAGAGGAACACGAGCGACAGCGTGACGATCTGCGCGACGATGCCGCGCTTTCGCTCATCGCGCCACCACGCGACCCTCTGTTCGGCATCAACTGTTACCAACTGCGCCACGGCGAGTCTCCTCGCGGAGGGAAGTGCACGAAGCGCAAGCGCCCGGTTCTTCGGGGAACCGGGCGCTGCTTTTCGTGCGTTCGCTTAGCGGACGGGCGGCGCGTATTGCAGGCCGCCGCGGGTCCAGAGGTCGTTGAGACCGCGGGCCAGGGCCAGCGGAGTCTTCAAGCCGACATTGCGCTCGAAGATCTCGCCGTAATTGCCCACGGCCTTGATGATGTTGACGGCCCAATCATTGCTGAGGCCCATGCCTTCGCCCATCTTGTCTTCGAGGCCGAGGAAACGCCGGGTTTCCGGATCGGTGGCGCTGCCCATGACTTCGGCAACGTTCGCCTGGGTGATGCCCTTCTCTTCGGCGATCAGGGTCGCGAAATGCGCCCAGCGGACGACATCGCCCCACTGATTGTCGCCGTGACGGACGACGGGGCCCAGCGGCTCCTTGGAGATGATTTCCGGCAGGATGATATGCTCGGACGGATCCTTCAGGGTCGTGCGCTCGGCGGCGAGGCCGGACGCATCCGTCGTGTAGGCGTCGCAACGGCCTTCGTCATAGGCGCCGCGGGCCTGCTCGTTCTCCTTGAACTTCACCGGCTGCATGCCGAGGCTGTTGGCCCGGTCGAAGTCGCCCAGGTTCTTCTCCGTCGTCGTGCCTTCCTGCACGCAGACCGTGGCGCCCTTCAGTTCCTTGGCGCTGGCCACGCCCAGACCCTTCTTCACCATGAAGCCCTGGCCGTCGTAATAATTGACTGCCACGAAATCCAGGCCGAGTTGGGAATCGCGGGACAGAGTCCAGGTCGAGTTGCGGGCCAGCATGTCGACCTCGCCCGACTGCAGGGCAGTGAACCGCACTTCGGCGCTCAGCGGCTTGTACTCGACCTTCGACGCATCGCCGAACACAGCGGCCGCGACGGCCTTGCACAGGTCGACGTCCAGGCCATTCCATTCGCCATTGTTATCCGGGGCGCCGAAACCGGCGAGGCCGGTGGTGACGCCGCATTTCAGTTTGCCGGCGGCCTTGACGTCATCGAGCGTGCCGGCGCTGGCGGCGCCGATCACGGCCATGGAGGCGACGGCAGCCACCGACGCCAGCAGTTTGAGCTGTTTCATGTTTCAACCTTCCCTGGTTCAGCGTTTGTCGATATTCACTTGAACGGTGCGCTTTTTCTTGCGTTCTGCTTACCCGCCGGCAACTCCTTGAAACGGCGCGGCCAAGCGGTTCACATTTGGTTGGTTTGCTTTAACACAAGGCTTGCGGATGCTACAAGCCTGCTTTGCCGGAGGCTCACCGCCGTGCCGGCGCGGCGCGTGGAAAGTAGCGTATGGAGCGGAAAAACGGCATGGCAGGCGGCAACAAAGGCGGAACGCTTGGCGACGAGACCCGCGCGACCCATGCCGGCAACCACCCGCATCGAAATCACGGCGTGATCAATCCGCCGGTCTACCGGGCTTCCACCATCCTCTACCCCGATGTCGCGGCGCTCGAACAGGTCAACAAGGACCGCCTTTCGCGCACCGCCTATGGCCGCTACGGCACGCCGACGGTCTCCGCCCTGGAAGAGGCGGTGACGGCTCTGGAAGGCGGCGGGAGAGCCGTCGTCCTCTCCTCCGGCCTCGCCGCGATCACGGCCACTTTGTTGCAGCATCTGAGCGCCGGCGATCACCTGCTGATGGTCGACACCGTCTATGGCCCGGCCCGGAGCTTCTGCGACAAGGTGCTGTCGAAGTTCGGCGTCGAGGTCACTTACTACGATCCCCTCATCGGCGGCGCCGTCGCCGAGCTGATCCGCCCGCGGACGCGGATCGTCTATATGGAGGCGCCGGGCTCGCTGACGTTCGAGATGCAGGACATCCCCGCGATCGTCGGCGCCGCCCATCAGGGCGGCGCGCTGGCGATGATGGACAACACCTGGGCCACGCCGCTGTACTTCAAGCCATTCAGCCATGGCGTGGACATCATCATCCACGCCGCAACGAAATACATCGTCGGCCATGCCGACGTGATGATGGGGATCGTCGTTTGCCGCGACGAACTCTACCGGCCGCTGAAGCTTGGTATCCATGCGCTCGGCCATGGCGCATCACCCGATGATTGCTATCTGGCGATCCGCGGGCTGCGCACCCTGCCCGTGCGCCTCCAGCGCAATGGGGAAAATGCGCTGGCGCTGGCGCGCTGGCTGAAGCAGCGGCCGGAGGTGGCGCGCGTCATGCATCCCGCATTGCCGGACGATCCCGGCCACGGGATCTGGCGGCGGGATTTCGCCGGCTCCAGCGGCCTGTTCGGCATCGTGCTGCATCCCTGCCCGCCCGGGGCGCTGGCGGCGATGCTGGACGGCATGCGGCTTTTCGGCATGGGGGCCAGCTGGGGCGGCTATGAGAGCCTGATCCTGCCGGTCAATGTGGCGGCGTCGCGCACGGCGACGAAGTGGGACGCCGCGGGTCCGACGCTGCGGTTGCATGCGGGGTTGGAATCCATCGGCGATCTCATCGCCGATTTGGATGACGGCTTCAAGCGCCTGGCGGCGGCGAATTCCTGAGCGCAAAAGAAAACGGCCCCCGGCTTGCGCCGGAGGCCGTTGGACAGGCTATGCGCACTCGATTACATGGACAGGCGAACGTCTGTCAGGCGCGAAGCGATCGACTTCAGCGCATCCTTCAGATCTTGGCCGGTATTCGCGGCATAGAAGTACTGAGGACTGTCGCCGTCAGGCGGCGAGGCCAATGAGGCAAGCATCCGCAGTTCGTTGGGAAAGCCCGCCAGACCAAACCCGATGATGTAGAGCTTGATCCCTTCATCTTTGACATTGCGGGCCAGTACGCGGAGGCGATTGTCCAGATTGTTGTTCGTTGTCGTGAAGGCCGGGACGGGATCGCCATACACCCAACTGTTCGCCTCCAGCGGCGCCGAAATCGTACCGTGCGCCGAGTCCGTGTTGTCGCCGGCGATTTCACCCGAACCGAACCGGCCCTTGTAGGCATCGCCATTGCCGCCGACCTGCGCGCCGTCGGTGATCAGAATGATGTAGCGATCGCGCTGAAACGGCGTCGTCACATAGGCCTGATCGAACGGTGCGCCGGGCATCAGCACTTCCCAGGCCCAATACATGCCCTGGAGGATGTTCGTATTGCCGTCGGGATCGGTGTTCGTGATGTTGCCGATCTGGGTCGAAAGCGCCGCGCGGTTCGGAGACAGCGGTATGATGCTGCGGGTCAGGCAGGGCGAGCACTCGCTCGGAGCATCGCCGATCGGCGGCACGGAAGCCGGCCGCGTGTTGTCATTGAAGAAACGCATAGTGCCGGAATAGGTGGAGCTGACCGGGGCTGTGATCGCAGGAATCGCTACTGGGCGGCTTGTGGCACTTGCTGCCAAGGCAGGCGTCGTAGCGGTGTCGTTGACCCGCGCCTGCGTTCCCGGCTGAATGTTGCCGTTCACCGCATCCATGTTGTTGTTTTCGTCATCGAAGTACGTATTGCTGCTCGTCCGATAGTCATTGTAATAGGCGAGAGTACAGGACCGGTTGGTATAGCTGCTGCCAGCGCCGTTTGCTCCGCGCCAGCGCGTAGTGTTGGGTTCATTGTCGGGGGGGCCGTTTGACCAGCTGCCGTTCCGCGGCTCGGCCTCGGTGATCGACATCGGCTCCCAGGCCGGCCAATCCTTCTGCGTGGAGCCGGAGCCGACGTCGAATTGGGCGCCTCTGACCAGATCGGCATCGTTGTTATTGATGCTGCCGGTATTCGTATTCTGCGATCCCGGCGTGGCTTCGCCGCCGACATAGCGCGCATAGACGCAGCCGCTCCAGCCGCCGGGCAGGTGGCCGCCGGAACTGGTGTCTCTCGGATCCCGGAGCAGCGGCACTTCCGACTGGGCAGACCTCCAAACCGTTGTCTGCCCAGTAGCGAGGGTGACAGGGTTTGTGTAGGACGCGACGGTCTGTGTCGTGACTGTGGTGCTCAGCGCGCCTTGAGTCCTGACATTCGTCTTCGAGTTCCAAGGCACGAACCCGACATTGATCAGGTTGTAAGTCGTGCCATCGACAGTCAGAGTTGGCGATGTGTTGACTCCAGCTCCGTAGAGCGTGTCCAGGAAATCGATAAGGCCGGTCCGCGCATTGCCGATCTTTGCCGAGCCATCCATCGAGCCCGACATATCCAGCGAAATCACCGCATCCACCGCGCGAATCGTGCGCTCCACTTCCGCTTCCGCAAACACCGTCATCTCATCGCAGTCCGAGCAACCCAACACATTCAAGACGCGCATGAAAGTGGTGGGTATCGTCGCCGTTGCCGAGAGATGCAGCGTCTCGCTGCCCGACGCGCCGGCAGCGACCGGCGAATTGAGCTTAACCTCTGCGTCCATGAAATCCGCTTGGAACGGCGTATCATAGGAGATCGCGACCGTGTGCGGGAAGTTTGCCGAGAAATACTTGAGCACATCGTCGTTACGTTCCGGCGAAAAGTACACCTTGCCGCCGGCAAGGACTGCCTGATCGATCGACTGCGACAGGCGCGCCTTAAGGAGGTAGCCGCGCGCCGTGTCGGTCGCCAGCCCGAGCGCTCCGATCATCGGGATCATCGCCAAAGCATAGAGCACGTTCAACGATCCCTTCTCCTGGCGCAGCCAAGTGGAGGCTTTCAGCATCGCGCCGCGCGACAGCTCAACCAGACGCTTCGTTTTCATGATGCTTCTCATCTTTCTGCTATATCCTCAGGTCTTGTCTCTAATCCGAAATGCGCCGGCCTGTAGCCAGCGTAAACGCGGACCCTGTAAGGTTCTCAAGGCGCCGTCGTGAGATTGGCGCCGCGAGGACGCGCCCAGGCATCATGACGAAACGTGACCGCCTGAAACATATCGCCAAACAGCGGATCGCCGCTCAGGTTCCTCATCCCGGCCAACGCGCCGAAGAAGACCGGCTCATACTGGTAGAGCACTTCCGCGGCAACGACGTCTTCGGACTCCGCGAGGGAAAAGTTATTTGGCAAATCTGCAAGCGCGCCCTCGGCGCCGATCTCGCTATTGCCGATCGACGGACCGTGGCTGCGCTGCCAGGCGACTCGCGGATCGGGTTGCCCTGCGGGCCGAAACACCGAAGACACGATGATCTTGCCTTGCGTGTTCAAATCATAGGGCTTCATCTGCTCGATGGCGGCCTCATAGACGGCATCGAGCTGTCCGCTCGTCATGCCCTCGGACTGCCCCACCAGATCGGCCACCTGAGCGGCAGCCCGATCCAGCTTTTGATGGATCAGGATGTAGCGCGTCGCTTCAAAGCAGCCAAGAATGATGAGCAGCATGATCGGCAGCCACAATGCGAATTCGCTTGCGGCGAATCCGCGTTCATCCCGAATGAAATTGCGCGTTTCGTGCAACATGAATCCACCTCTTAGGAAGTCGGCATCGGGAAGGGTTCGTTCCGGATTGTCATCTTCGCCACGAAATGAACAACGCTCCTGTCGATCATGGGGCCTTCGGGGAAGAACGGCATGTTGGTGATGAAGGGCAGGATCATCATTTGCCAGTCATATCCGACCGTATACTGCACGATTTCCGACATGGCGCCGACGCCTGCCGCGCCCAAGTCATCTTGATGGCCAAGTACGCCATTCACTTCGGTGAAAGGCTCGCCGCTGTCCCACTGGCCATTCCCATTGCTGTCGGTATATGGCTCCGGATCATCCACATCAACGAACCCCGGGTATACTTCCGTGGTGATTGTAATGTCCGCGGGATCGACCAAGCCGTAGGTATACTTGTCCACGATCGCAAGGATCTCCGCCTCGCGCTCAGCTTCCGTGCCCTGCCCGGTCATGCCATAGCGCGCCGCCTCTCGGACAGCGGACTCGATGGCGGCCTGGTTGAACATCAGCATGCCCAGCTCGAAAGCTCCGGCGATGAAGAAGAATGCCAGCGGAAAGACGAGCGCGAACTCGACGGCAGATGCGCCGTCGCTCTCGCGGGCAAATCCGGTGAGCCGGCGCTTGGCTCTGCGAACGAGGTACTTGATCATGTAGTCTCCTTGTCCCTATGCGAAGGACACTTTCCCAGCTTCATCGGAGGGAATTCGCTGTCCGTTCCCGAATCGGAAACCGGCTCCGAACATCCGCCCACCCCATCATTTCGTATACGCTCGGAACCGCCAAAAAACAATTGTTTTATTTGGTTAATTTCCACTATTGCTTGTTATTACTAATCAAATACTCTTATTACTTATAGTTTTACATTGTTTTGCGCCTAACTTCCGATGCCTTGCAGCCGAACCATTCATCCGCAGCGCCGCCGCGGTCGGGAGGGTATTCCGGCAAATCCGCTAAAAATGATTCAATCGCTCACAGGATAAATTACCTGTCTTAATTCCGCGTTAACTCGGCTGGGCGGCGGCGAGGTCTAGTTGTTAAGTGAAGCAATAAAGCGCCCGCAGAATCGCAATTACTTGTATGACTGGATTCGGCGCACGTATTTCCGCTGCGGCCTGTTTGCGTTCATCGGCGTGCTTCGCGCCGGCATCCCGATTCCCGCCGGCGACCAGGCGAAACCGCGACAACCACAGCATAAGTTGCCGACGAATTCGCAAATTAAGCGGCAACATTAAGCATGCATTAATCGTTACTCGATAATTTACCCGCCGAAGTATTAGGGATCGGACCATGCGTGCCGACTACTGGGAACATAAGCGCTTCGCGCATCCCATCGCGCACGCAGCAGTTCGATGCATTGAAGGCCGATGGCTATTGCCAGTCGGTTTTAACAGATCGTTAAAGGCGGGTGTGCTTTGATCGTCGAAACATTGATCCGGGGAGAATCCTGCCGTGTCGACGATCGTCAGACGTTTCTTGTTGGACGACAGAGGAGCGACGGCCGTCGAGTACGGGCTGATCGCGGCAATAATCAGCGTAGGCGTCGCTGGCTTTGCTCAGCCCCTGAGCGACATGGTCATGCTCATGTACACGCTGGTCCTGGACGCTGTGATCGAGGCGTCGCCCAGCCCGTAATCCATATCGTCAATAGAGCCGGGTCGGTATCCCGGCCAGCCGCGCGGTGACGAGCCCGGCCATGTTGACCCTTATCAGTCAGGCTTGTCTCCTGGGCTTTGCCGCTTTGCTGCTGGCGGTCGCCGTTTCCGATATCCGGATTCAGCGCATACCGAACCTGTACGTGCTCGGGATCGTCCTTCTGTATCCGCTGTTCGTGCTGACGGCCCCGCAAGCCATCGACTGGCGTTCCGGTCTGGTCTGCTTTGGCGCGGTGCTCGCCGCGGGCTTCGTCCTCAGCTCGGTCTTCCGCCTCATGGGCGCCGGCGATGCAAAGCTGCTCGCGGCTGCCGCGCTGTGGACCGACGGCAAACTCATCGCGCCATTCCTGATGATCACGGCGGTCAGCGGCGGCATGTTTGCCGTGTATCTGTTGCTAAGGCGGAATGCCAAGGCGCGGTCCGCCCATAGCCCCGCGCTCGCGGATGCGTCCCTGGGAGCCGATGCAGGCGTGACCGTCGGCGACATGATAGAGGCCGGCGGCGACAACTCGCCGGAAAGGATTTCAGTTGGTACTTCGACGCCGGAAATCGGCAGCAACGGCGGCGAAGATGGGTCCAAGAGAACGAAGGATCGCTTTCCTATGGTATTGCCATACGGAGCGGCCATCGCCGTCGGCGGACTCGCCATTGCCGCTATGCTGCAAATGAGAGGGTGAAACAATGAACGTTCGCACGATTGTCTTTGTTCTGGCGGCGTTGCTGATCGCAGGCGGCACCGCCTTCGTCGCGCGCGGCCTGCTGACGCAGAAACCGCAGCCCACGGTCGTCCAGCAGGAGACCTCGGGCAAGAAGGTTTTGGTCGCGAAGGCCAACCTGCCTGCCGGCACGCTTATCAAGGAAGAGGATGTCGAGTGGCAGAAGTGGCCCGAGGACGGCATCAATGCCGCCTATCTGGTCGAGGGCCAGGCCGACGTCAGCAGCGTTGCCGGTGCCGTCGTGCGCCGCGGCATCGCCGCCGGCGGCCCGATCACCGAGACCATGATTGCCCGTCCCGGCGACCGCGGTTTCCTTGCCGCCGTTCTGCGGCCGGGCATGCGCGCCATGTCCATCGACGTCGAAGAGCAGACTTCGATTTCCGGCCTCTTGTTTCCCGGCGATCACGTCGACCTGATGCTGCTCACGCAAATGCCCGAACTTCAGGGTGTGGATGGCGAGGAAGTCGTCGGTCCAGACAGCTTCGAGCCGCACACCGCCGAAACGATCCTCGAGAACATCCGCGTTATCGCCATCGATCAGATCATCAATGACATCGAGGGCCAGGAGCCGCAGAAGCTGAGAACGGTGACTTTCGAGCTCACGCCTAAGCAGGTGGAAATGGTTCATGCCGTCCGCGACATCGGCGATCTCGCCCTGTCTCTGCGCGGCCTGGCCACCGACAAGCAGCCGGCGGGCACGCCGGTGGCGTCGATCACCGGCACGAAGACACCGTCCGCCGCCTTCCTGAACGTGTCGCCGGCCGACAGAATTCCCGGCCACGAAGACGCAACCGCGACGGCAAACGCCGAGTCGAAGACGGCGTCGGGCGCCGAAGCGTCGACAGCCATCGCGAACGCCGCCACGTCGACATCAGACGAGGGCTCAGGCAGCGAAGCGGTTTTGGATCCGTTTGCCGACAGCACCGTTCCTGAGCGCGGCGACAGCGTTACCTATGATTACGAAGTGAGCCGGGCGCTTGAAGACCGCATGCTGAAGTCCTTGGGTAGCGACAGCGCGCGCGTCGATGTGGTGCGCGGTTCGTCATCGGGCGGTGCGGCCGACCTCAACACATTTATTCTGCCGGTCACGCAGTAAGTCCTTGCTAGGGGGTTATTATGAAAATGCATAGTCGAAAGTTTTTTCAGCTACTGGCGTCTTCCGCGATCGCGCTTGTTGCGATCGCCGGCGGCGCCGGCCTTGCCGGCAATCAGGCGGCCGCCCAGGAAGTGACCAACGCCAGCTCCGGAAGCGTCGTGCAGCTGCCGGTCAGCCAGGGCCAGTTGATCCGCCTGGACCGGCCGATCACGTCGGTGTTCATCGCCGACACCGAGATCGCCGACGTGGGCATCAAGTCGCAGCAGCTCATCTATGTCTTCGCCAAGCGGCCGGGGACGACGACGATCTATGCGACGGATGAGAGCGACAATGTGCTGGCGAGCGTCACGCTCGTCGTCACGCACAATCTCGGTTCACTGAATCAAGTCATTGCGCAAGCCCTGCCGGGCCGCAACATTCAGGTGCAGTCGATCAGCGGCGGCATCATCCTGTCGGGCAGCGTGGGCTCGGCGCTGGAGGCAGAGGAAGCCCGGCGCCTGGTCGATCGCTTCCTTGGCGCCGGCGAGCAGATTATCAATCGCCTGCAGGTTACCATGCCGAACCAGGTGAACCTGCGGGTGCGTATCGCCGAAATCAACCGGAACACGCTGAAGAATCTTGGCGTGAACTGGGATGTGCTGGTCAGCAATTCGGAGTTCGCCGTCGGGTTCGTCACCGGATTGCCGGTAGCGGCGGCCTCCAGTTTGACGGGCACCGGCTCGGTCAGCGCGGGGAACTTTGACCTCACGGCGACACTGGACCTGCTCAGCACACAAGGTCTGGCCACAGTGCTTGCCGAACCCAACCTGACGGCAATCTCAGGCGAGACTGCATCGTTCGTTGCCGGCGGTGAGATTCCAATTCCGCAGGAAATCGACGACGACGGCGATATCACGGTCGAGCTGCATCCGTTCGGTGTCACGCTCGCCTTCACGCCGACCGTACTGGGACCAAACCGGATGAGCCTTCGCGTGCGCCCGGAGGTCAGCGCACTCTCGGCTGCCAACTCGATCACAATCGGGTCCGGCGCCAGCGCGGTCGTATTCCCCGGTTTCACCGTCCGCCGTGCGGAAACGACGGTGGAACTGGCGAGCGGCCAGTCACTGGCGATCGCCGGCCTGGTCCGTGCCGATCAGAACATCACGGCCGACAAGGTGCCGGGTCTCGGCGACATTCCGATCCTGGGCGAACTCTTCAAGTCCGACACATTCCAACGGTCGGAAACGGAACTGGTCATCATCGTCACGCCGTACCTGGTCGAACCGATCAGCAATCCGGCGCTGGTTGCTTTGCCGACGGATCCCGCGGTCGGGCCCGAGGGCAGCCAGCGTTTCGCGACCACATCAGCAGCACCAGGTGCTGCTCCGGCCAAGTCCGGCTTTGTTATTGAATGAGGTCATAGTCATGAAAAGCAATTCACATCGCCTGTTTAAACGCGCCTGCTCTGTTGCGGCCCTGGTGCTCGTTCCGGCGGTTATCGCCGGTTGCGAACATCGCCCGCTGGACTACGCCACGTGGAAGCAGAACGAGCCATTCGTTCAGCCGCAGTACCAGTCCGTGCAGTCGCAGCATGTCGTAGCCTTTGCGCCGAAATCCAACCAGCTTTCGGATGTGGAGCGTGAAGCGGTCGGCATCTTCCTGCGCCAGAGTGGCGTGCAGGCCGGCAGCCAGGTGCTGATCGGCGCGCCCGCCAAGACCTCGGCGCAAAATGGCCTGGTTCAGGCCCGATTGAACGCCGTGCGCACCGCTCTGCGGTCGCAGGGCGTCAATGCGCGCATTGCCACCGTCAAATCGACCGACAATCAGCACACCGGCGACGAGGTTGTCGTCTTCGCCGAAACGGTCGCGCTCGTCGTGCCGGACTGCCCCGGGTACAACCAGCCGCTAGTGCTCGACTATGAGTGGCGTCCCGAGACGCGCCTAGGCTGCGCCAACGCCATCAACTTCGCGCGCATGGTCAGCAATCCGAACGATATCGCCCAGGGTCGCCCGCTTTCGCCCGGCGATGGCACCAACAATGTCATGGCCATCCAGCGCTATCGCGGGATTCCGGCAACGCCACTTACTTTCCCAGCTTCGGAAGGCCCGGGCACCGTACCGTTCCGGGTCTCGTCGGACCAGTAACCTAAGGAGAAAACCACATGAGCTTTGCCAGCAAACTGCGGCGCGGCGCGCCGATCGAAGGTCCGATTGAGCCGGAAATGAGCAATCAGTCGGCCGGCGATTGCGTGGCCTTCGTCAACGATCCGGAGACGCACGGCATCATCAACATCGTGTGCGGTCCGCGCTTTCCGGGCCTGCAGATCGTGAACGGCGGCACCCGCGAAGTCGTCGACTACCTCGCCGCCGGTGCGCCGCCGAAGCTGCTGATCGTCGATGTCTCCGACTCGGCCAAGCCGATGTCGGCCATGCTGCCGATCATCGCGGCGTTTGCCGAGGACACTAAGGTGATCGCCATCGGTGCGGTGAACGACATCAATCTCTACCGCGAGATGACCGAAGCCGGCATTTCCGATTACCTGGTGAAGCCGGTCAGCGATCGCGCCCTGGACGGAGCCATCAATCGGGCCGAGGAACGGCGCCAGCAGGCGATGCAGGCCAGCATGGGCGCTGGACCGGCCGCCGCTGCGACCACCGACAAGCGCTGGGTCGTTTCCGTGCTCGGCACCCGCGGCGGTGTCGGCGCGACGACCGTGGCGACCAACCTCGCCTGGCTCATGGCGTTCGACAAGAAGCGCGACACCATTCTGATGGATCTCGATCTGCAGGACGGTTCGATCGCCCTGGCGCTGGATGTGGAGCCTTCTCACGGCCTGCGTGAAGTTCTGGACAATCCGTCGCGTATCGACAGCCTGTTCATCACCAGCGTCGGCGTGAAATGCGGCGACCACCTTACCGTCATGGCCGCTGAAGAAGGCGTCGATGACGAGGTGCATTACAACACTTCCGCCGTCTCTCTGCTGGTCGAGGAACTGCGCAAGCAGTCGCCGGTTGTCGTCGTCGACGTGCCGCGCAAGGCCGCCGCGGCGCGGGCGGCCGTGCTCGCCGCTTCGACCGACATCATTGTCGTCACCGACATGACGCTGGCGGGCCTGCGCGATGCGATCCGCTTCAATGCCATGATCCAGCAGGTCGCCAGCTCGGCGCGCGTCATCTTCGTCGCCAACCGGGACGGCGGCAAGGAAGCCACGGTCTCCAAGACGGAGTTCGAAAAGGCTCTTGGCAAGCAGGTGAACGTCGTGCTCGCCGACGACCCCAAGGCCAACCAGGCGGCTGCGAATGCCGGCAAGCCCGTGGTCGCCGCTGCCGCCAGCAGCAAGATGACCGCGGGCTTCAAGTCCGTCGCTTCCCTTCTGATGACCGACGCCGCCTCCGGCAAACCGGCCAAGAAGAAGTTCTCGTTTTTCTCGAAGAAGAAGTAAAGGTTTGAAGAGTCATGGCTGCTGTGCCGCCCGCTGAAGGTGCCTTTCAGCCTGGTCAAGTCGTCGGATCGGCCGCGAACAGCGGCGCCGATCCGGCGGCGAACCTGGCCCCGATCATCGCCAAGCTGCAGCCCGTTGTGGTGCAGAAGCTGATTGAGCAAGGCACGGCAAATCTCTCCAAGCATATGCTTGCCCTCAAGGTCGGCGAAATCGCGTCCGCCGAGCTCGAGGCCATGAATCACAACCTCAACCTGCTGGAAAGGCGCACCCTGATCGGCGCGCTGATCGCCGGCCTGCCGCCGCAAGTGCTTGATGGCAGCGCCGGTGCGGGCGCAAGCGGCAGCACCGCTATGGTGCTGGCATCCGCCGGCGGCGGTTCGGTTCCTGGTGTCGCGACGGCGTCCGCTGGCACGGCGGCGCCCGCCACCGCTCAGGCCGGTCCCGGCGCCAGCGTCGGCAATGCCCAGACCAACCACCCCGGCGCGCCGGCGGCACAGCCGGGCAAGCCCACGATGGCGCCCGCGCAACCCCGGCAGAACACCGAGGCCAGCGTTTCCAGCAAGCAGAGCGTCGAAGAAGCCAAGCTGAAGATCCAGCCGCTGGTCGTCGACCGCATCGACATCGGGGCCGCCGCCCGCCTCGACCGCGACGAACTGGGCCGGCAGATCGGCGAGCTGGTCGGCGAAATCCTTCGCGAAGAGCGCATCCGCCTCAATCAGCGCGAGCAGAAAGACCTCGTCGAGCTGTTGCTCGACGACATGTTGGGCCTCGGTCCGCTGGAGCCGATGCTAGCCGACGAAACCGTGACCGACATCATGGTCAACGGGCCCTATCAGGTCTACGTGGAGCGCAAGGGCAAACTCGAAATCACCGACGTGAAGTTCCGCGACAACGGCCACGTCATGAACATCTGCAGCCGCATTGTTTCGCAGGTCGGCCGCCGGGTCGACGAATCGCAGCCCCTTTGCGACGCGCGCTTGCTGGACGGCAGCCGCGTCAACATCATCATCCCGCCCCTGGCGATCGACGGCCCGAGCATCTCGATCCGTAAATTCTCCAAGAAGGGAATCACCATCGACATCATGTCGAAGCAGCGCAACCTGTCCGAAAAGATGGGCACGGTGCTGAAGATCGCCGCCCGCAGCCGCTTGAACATCCTGATCTCCGGCGGTACCGGTTCAGGTAAAACCACGCTGCTCAACGCCATGTCGCAGCTCATCGACCAGGGCGAGCGCATTTGTACGATCGAAGACGCCGCCGAACTTCAGCTGCAGCAGCCGCATGTGGTGCGCCTGGAAACCCGCCCGCCCAATCTCGAGGGTGTCGGCGAAATCACCATGCGCGACCTCGTGAAGAACACCCTGCGTATGCGACCCGACCGCATCATCCTCGGCGAAGTCCGCGGACCCGAGGCGCTCGATATGCTTCAGGCCATGAACACCGGTCACGACGGCTCGCTGGGCACGATCCACGCCAACCGCCCCCGTGAGGCGCTGACCCGCCTGGAAAACATGATCGGCATGGCCGGTATCAATCTGCCGCCAAAGGCCGTCCGCACGCAGATCGCTTCGGCCATCGACTTGATCGTGCAGATCAGCCGTATGCGTGACGGCATGCGGCGTATCACCAACATCATGGAAGTCGTCGGCATGGAAGGCGACGTGATCACGACGCAGGAACTCTATTCGTTCGAGTTCGAGGGCGAAGATGCCCAGGGCAATGTAAAGGGGACGTTCAAGTCATCGGGACTGCGCCCGCACTTCCTGCCCAAGGCGTCCTACTTCGGCCTCGACCGGGCCTTGATGGAGGCTATGTAATGAACTTCTTGCAGAATAGCGATCTTTCACCCAGCGATGTGATGATCTTCATCGTCTGCGCGGTGCTGGCGCTGGTAATGGTCGTCACCGTCGCGCTGCTCGGCGCCCACAAGTCCAAAATGCGCATGAAGCGCGTGCTGGCGGTGACCGGCAAGGCGGATATCCGCTCGAAGAACACTGTCAACGTGCGCCGTGCGACGGCCGACAGTTCGATCGCCGCCTTCGACTATCTGATCAAGCGGTTCCTGCCCAATCCGCAGCGCATGCGCATGCGCCTGCAGAGAACCGGCCACACGATAACGCTCGGCCAGTATCTCCTGTTCTGCATTGCGCTGACGGCAATCCTGGCACTGGCGTTCAAGTTCGTGCTGGGCTTGCCGGCGATCGCGGCCATTCTCGCGGGCTTCGCGCTTGGCTTCGTGATTCCGCATATGGCTACCGGCATGATGGTCGGACGGCGCCAGGACAAGTTCATGCGGACCTTTCCCGAGGCGATCGACCTGATCGTCCGCGGCCTGAAATCGGGCTTGCCGGTCACCGAGTCGATCCGCGTCGTCGGACAGGAAATCGCCGATCCGATCGGCGTCGAGTTCCGCGGCATCGCCGACGCCGTGAAGTTCGGCAAGCCGATGGTCGAGGCCCTGTGGGCAATCGAGCCTCGCATCGACATTCAGGAGTTCCGTTTCTTCATTACGGCCCTGGCGATCCAGCAGGAGACCGGCGGCAATCTGGCGGAAACGCTGGAGAACCTGTCGACCGTCCTGCGCCGCCGCAAGCAGATGAAGCTCAAGATCAAGGCGCTGTCTTCGGAAGCGAAGGCCAGCGCCTACATCATCGGCTCGCTGCCCTTCATCATGTTCGGGATCATTCTGGTCATGAACTACGACTACGGCAGCCAGCTCTACAAGGATATTCGCGGCATTTTTATGGTATGCGGTGGCCTAGTTAGCTATGCCATCGGCATATTCATCATGTGGAAAATGGTGAGGTTCGACATATGACGCAGGATCTTGTTCTGCCGCTCGGGATTCGACTCGAGGATCTCGTCGCCGTCGGCGCAGCGCTCAGCGCTATCCTCACCTTCGCAGCCATCTGGTTCGGCGCCATCGAGCGCGCGCCCAGTTCGCGCCGGGTGAAGGAACTTGCGATGCGGCGCGAGCAGTTGAAGGCCGGCGCCATGTCCACTTCGCGCCGGCGCAACCGTCAGGGTTCGACGAACTTTATGCGCCAGTTCGTCATGTCGATGAACCTGCAGCGCAGTCAGCGCGCCGAAATGATTACGCGAAAACTGGCGCAAGCCGGTTGGCGTTCGAACGACGCGCTCATTCGCTACCTCTTCTTCAAGGCAACGCTGCCGATCGCTTTCGGCGGCGTCGCCGTGGTGTACTTCTATGGCCTGAACGTGTTTGACTTGGCCCCGCTTGCACGTCTTGCGGTCACGGCCGGCGGTGTGATGCTGGGCTTCGTCGGCCCGGATATCTTCGTGAAGAACGCGATCAGCAAGCGCCGCCTGAAGATTCTCAAGGGATTGCCCGACGCGCTCGATTTGATGGTTATCTGCGCCGAAGCCGGCGTGGCTCTTGACGGCATCCTGAAGAAAGTGTCGGAGGAATTCTCGACATCCTGTTCTCAGCTTGCCGAAGAATTGCAGCTCACCTCGCTTGAAATCGGCTTCCTTCCGGACCGCCGCTCTGCGCTGCAAAACCTCGTCAACCGTACGGACATGCCCTCCATCCGCGGCCTGGTCAACGCGCTCATCCAGAGCGACAAGTACGGTACGCCGCTGGCCGTCTCCATGCGCGTGCTCGCCAACGAGTACCGTGAAGAGCGCATGATGCGGGCCGAGGAAAAGGCGGCGCGTCTGCCGGCCTTGATGACCGTGCCGATGATCATCTTCATCCTGCCCCCCTTGTTCATCGTGCTGATCGGCCCCGCGATCTTGCGCCTGATCGACGCCTTCAAGGGCATCAATACGAATTGACCTAGACCGCTTTTTTCCTCATCAAAGGCCCGCCGCTTCCGCAAGGAGGCGGCGGGTTTTTGCTTTCCGGCTTCGTCAGTGCAGCGCGAGAGCGCCGCGGCGTTGAAGTTTCGCGGTGCAGCAATGCCTCGCAGGGTTTGCTGCAGTGCAGCGTCACTCTCCGCTTGACGCCGGACGTCATCCTACTAAACTCCACTAAACTAAACTAGATCAATTGACCGAATTCACCGCGTTAGCCGCGCGGTGCAATGCAGGCGTAACATCGCGAGGGAGGCATACATGCGGAGACTAGGCACATGGTGTGCCGGTGCTGCGACGGCACTGGCAATGACGATCGGTTTGACTTCGGGCGCGAGCGCCCAAAGCAACGAGTTGACGCTCTGCTGGGCTGCTTGGGACCCGGCAAATGCACTGGTGGAGTTATCCAAAGATTTCACGGCGCAGTCCGGCATCGAGATGAAGTTTGAGTTCGTGCCGTGGCCGAACTTCGCCGACCGTATCCTGAATGAACTGAATTCCAAGGGGCAGCTCTGCGACCTTTTGATCGGTGACAGCCAATGGCTGGGCGGTTCTGCCACCAACGGCCACTATGTGAAGCTCAACGACTTCTTCGCCAAGGAAGGCATCTCGATGGATGATTTCCTGCCGGCGACAGTCTACGCCTACTCCACCTGGCCCAAGGGCGCGCCTGAGTATTGGGCATTGCCGGCGATGGGCGATGCTCTCGGCTGGACCTACCGCAAGGACTGGTTCGCCCGGCCCGAGCTGCAGGCCGAGTTTAAGTCCAAACACGGTCGTGACCTGGCACCGCCCGCCACCTGGACGGAGCTGAAGGAAGTTGCCGAGTTCTTCCAGGGCCGCGAGATCGACGGCAAAAAGGTCTACGGCGCCGCCATTTTCACCGAGCGCGGTTCCGAAGGCATCACCATGGGCGTCACCGCCGCGCTTTATTCCTGGGGCTTCAAGTATGAAGATCCGAACAACCCGTATCAGATGGATGGCATTGTAAATTCCAAAGAAGCGGTCGAGGCGCTGGATTTCTATAAGCAACTCTACAAGTGCTGCACGCCGCCGGGCTACACCGACAGCTACATGCAGGAAGGTCTGGACGCCTTCAAGTCCGGCCAGGTCGCCATGCAGATGAACTGGTTCGCCTTCTTTCCCGGCCTGTACAAGGACGAGAATGTCGGCGGCGACCGGATTGGCTTCTTCGTCAATCCGAAGCAGAATGTCGAAGCCTCCACGCTGGGCGGCCAGGGCATCTCTGTTGTCGCCTACTCCGACAACCAGGAAGGCGCGCTGAAGTACATCAAGTGGTTTGCCCAGGCCGATGTGCAGAAGAAATGGTGGTCTCTGGGCGGCTATTCCTGTCACAAGGCAGTGCTCGGCGATCCGAACTTCGCCAGCACCGCACCGTTCGCAGCCGACTTCCTCAAGGCGATGTCGGGCGTGAAGGACTTCTGGCAAGAGCCGACCTACGCAGAGCTGCTGCTGGCCATGCAGAAGCGCGTCCACGACTTCGTCGTGGCCGACCAGGGCACGGGCCAGGAAGCTCTCGACAAGCTGATCGAAGACTGGAAAGAAGTCTTCGAGGCCGACGGCAAGATTTGATTTAGCCGCCGCCGGCTGGCGCCATAGCTCCGACTGTCCACGGACAGCCGGAGCCGCCGCCGGGAGACTGGAAACATTGCTCAAGTAGGTTGCAGGCAGACATGTTGCAGCAAGCTGCGGCACGAACCCCGACAATGTTGGCGCACCGCCTCCGCGGTCTGTCCGATCGTGCGATCGCCTGGTGGTTCATCACCCCCACGATTCTGCTGCTGTTGGCAATCAACATCTTCCCGTTGATCTGGACCATCTATCTGTCTTTCACTAATTTCCGTGCCAACAAGACGACCCAGGACTTGGAGTGGGTCGGTCTGAAGAACTATCAGCGCGTCCTCACCGACAGCGACATCTGGCAGACCTTGCAGGTCACCGCGCATTTCCTGTGCTGGACGCTTGTGATACAGATGCTGATCGGCTTTGGCCTGGCCCTGCTCATCAACAAGCAATTCAAGGGTCATGGGTTCTGGACCACGATCATCCTGTTGCCGATGATGCTGTCGCCGGCCGTTGTCGGCAATTTCTGGACTTTCCTCTATCAGCCGCAGATCGGGCTCTTCAACTACGTCATCTCCTTTTTTACCGGGATCGACCCGAGTTCGTTCCAGATGATCGGCGAAGTGCATTTGGCGCCCTGGGCGATCGTCGTCGTCGACACCTGGATGTGGTCGCCCTATGTGATGCTGATCTGCCTCGCCGGACTGCGTTCCATTCCCGACTACATCTACGAAGCGGCCGAAGTGGATCGCGCTTCGCAGTGGCGGCAATTCTGGTCGATCACCTTACCGATGGTCCTGCCCTTCCTGATGCTGGCAATCCTGTTTCGCGGCATCGAGAACTTCAAGATGTTCGACTTGGTCGTCGAATTGACTTCCGGCGGCCCCGGATCGGTGACGGAACTGGCGTCGATCAATCTGAAGCGCGAAGCGTTCGAGAAATGGCGCACGGGCTACTCCTCCGCCTTCGCCATCATCCTGTTCGTAACCGTGTTCGGTGCGGCGAACATCTACGTCAAGGCGCTCAACCGGGTGAAGCAGCGGTGACCGGCCTGAGCACCGCCCATTCGGTTGTCGAACCGAGGCGCGTCACCCGGTGGGTCGCCGGCGCCGCGGTCATCCTCTATGCGCTGATTACGATCCTGCCGCTGGTCTGGATCGTCATGACCGGATTCAAGACGCCGCCGGACTCGATCTCCTACCCGCCGAAGGTCGTTTTCGATCCGACGCTCGAGGGTTTCTGCAATCTGTTCACGACCCGGACCCGGCAGACCGACGAATACATCGCATCCCTGCCGCCCCCCGAGGGTATCTGCGATCAGATCGTGCGCGAACGCGACATGGTGATCGCCGGACCTTCGAAGTTCGGCGAACGGTTCATCAATTCGATCATCATCGGCTTCGGTTCGACATTCCTGGCGGTTTTCCTGGGGACTCTCTCTGCCTACGCTTTCTCGCGTTTCAAGGTGCCGTTGAAGGACGACCTCATGTTCTTCATTCTCTCGACCCGCATGATGCCGCCGATCGCCGTCGCGATTCCGATTTTCCTCATGTACCGGTCGCTCGGACTCTCGGACACCCATCTGGGCATGATCCTGCTCTATACCGCGGTAAACCTGTCGCTGGCCGTGTGGCTGCTGAAGGGTTTCATCGACGAGATTCCGCGCGAATACGAGGAGGCCGCGATGATTGACGGCTACTCCCGCTTCCAGGCCTTCATGAAGGTTGTCCTGCCGCAGGCCAGCACGGGCATTGCCGCAACGGCCATCTTTTGCCTGATCTTTTCTTGGAATGAATATGCCTTCGCCGTGCTGCTGACTTCCGGGCGGGCGCAGACCGCGCCGCCCTTCATTCCCATCATCATCGGCGAGGGCGGCCAGGATTGGCCCGCGGTTGCGGCGGGGGCCACCTTGTTCCTGATCCCGATCGTGCTCTTCACCATCCTGCTGCGGAAGCATCTGCTGCGCGGCATCACCTTCGGCGCGGTGCGCAAATGAGCGACCAGAAACGCAAACCGAACGCCGCCCGCAGCATCTTCCGCCGCGGACCCTGGGAGAATGCCGCGACGGCGCTGATCGGCATTGGCGTCGTCATGCTGATGCAGCCGTTCCTATTGTCGCTGTTCACCTATTCCTTCATCACCATTCTTGCGGGTACGCTGATGTTCGTCGTCGTCAGCCATTTTCCGGACTAGCCGGTCATGGCGGAAATCCGGGTCCAGAATCTGCACAAGACCTTCGGCGATTTTGTCGCCGTCAAGGAGTCGAGCCTGACGGTGGGTCACGGCGAGTTCTTCGTCATGCTCGGGCCCTCGGGCTGCGGCAAGACCACGACGCTGCGCATGATCGCCGGGCTGGAATTGCCGACCTCCGGCCAGATCCTGCTCGGCGGCGAGGACGTCACCTTCCTGCGGGCGCGCGAGCGCGATATCGCCTTCGTGTTCCAGCTCTTTGCCCTCTATCCGCACATGACCGTGCGGCAGAACATCGCCTTCCCGCTCAAGTGCCAGGGCATGGCGCGCGACGAGCAGAACAGCCGCGCCGAGGCAACCGCCAAACTGCTGCGCATCGACGGCCTGATCGACCAGCCGGTGTCGCGGCTTTCCGGCGGCGACCGGCAGCGCGTCGCGCTGGGGCGGGCGATCGTGCGCGAGCCAAAGGCTTTCCTGATGGATGAGCCGCTTGGCGCGCTCGACGCTGAGTTCCGCCAGATCATGTGCAATGAACTGCGCGCGCTCCATGACCGTGTGAACGCGACGACAGTCTACGTCACTCACGATCAGCTCGAAGCCATGTCGATGGCTGACAAGATCGCCGTGATGAATCACGGTGTCGTCGAGCAGTTCGGCACGCCGCAGGAAATCTATGACCGGCCGGCCACCATGTTCGTCGCCGATTTCGTCGGCTCGCCGCCGATGAATTTCCTGCGCTTCTCCTCGGCCCTGGCGCCGGGAGATGAAGCGATCCGGTTGAATGGCGCCGCCGTTCCCATCCCGCGCGTATCGGAAGGCCGCGCCGAGAGCCCTTTGGCGCTGGGCGTGCGGCCCGAACATATCCGGCTCGCCGACAGCAGCAATCTGCGCGCCCGAATCTTCGGGGCGGAGTATCTGGGCACAACGCAGATCGTCACCCTCGATACGGACCATGGCCAGGTGAAGGCGCGCATACCCGCCGACGCCGTCGCCCGCGCCGGCGAGACGGTCGGCCTCACCTTCCGCACGCCGCAACTCTCTCTGTTTGATGCCGTGACCGGCCGTGCCATCCGCAGCCCCGGAGGCGCCGCCCATGTCTGAGATCAGGCTCCAGGGCGTCAGCAAGCGCTTCGGCGCCACCGAAGCCGTGAAGTCGCTCGATCTGACGGTCGGCACTGGAAAGTTCGTCGTGCTGCTCGGGCCGACCGGCGCCGGCAAGACGACCACCCTGCGTCTCGTCGCCGGCCTCGAGCAGCCGGACGCCGGGCAGGTGCATATCGCAGGCCAGGATGTGACCGCCGCTCCGCCGGCCGCGCGCGATGTGGCATTCGTGTTTCAGCAATATTCGCTCTATCCCCATCTCTCGGTGTACGACAACCTCGCCTTCCCGCTGAAGTCGCCGTCGCGGCGCATGCCCGCCGACAAGATCAAGAAGCGGGTCGAGGAAGTCGCGGAACTGCTGCGCATCACTTCGAAGCTTAACAACAAGGCGACCCGGCTGTCCGGCGGCGAGATGCAGCGCGTCGCCATCGGCCGCGCCCTGGTGCGCCAGCCCTCGGTCTATCTGATGGATGAGCCGCTCTCCTCGCTCGATGCGAAGCTGCGCGCCGATCTGCGGCTCGAGCTGAAGCGCATCCAGCAGAGCCTGGGCGCCACCATTCTATACGTGACCCATGATCAGATCGAAGCGATGACCATGGCGACGGAGGTCGGCGTCCTCAGAGAGGGCGAGCTGATCCAGGTCGGCACGCCGCGGCAGATCTATGAAGAGCCCGGCGACGTCTATGTAGCCACACGGCTTGGCGTTCCCCGTATCAATCTGCTCGCCGCCGACACCCTGCCTCATCTGGCGGCTCCAGCAGAAACAGCAACCATAGGCGTGCGCACCGAGCATGTGCGGCTGGAGCGCCAGCCGGTCAACGGCATGCTGCGCGGGCAGCTGACGCGAATCGAACGGCTTGGCGACCAGAGTCATCTGCATCTGGATGTGGCCGGCCAGAAGATGGTGCTGCTGGCCGATCCCCATGAGGACCGCAAGCCCGGCGACATGCTGGGCATCGAGTTGACGCGGCCGCTGTTCTTCGATGCCGGCGGCCGCCGGCTGCGCGGGTCCTGATCATGGCCGACGCCCAAGCCCTCCGGCGAAATCTCATCAAGACCGTGGCCGAGCGTATCGTCGCCCATGCCGAAGAGCTGACCACGCTCGACCAGGCGATCGGCGACGGCGATCACGGCATCAACATGAAGCGCGGCATGGATGCCGTGCTGGCCGACCTGGACAAGCTGGCGGAGAAGCCGCTGGGCGAGGCGCTGAAGGCCGCGGGCATGCATCTGGTGACACGGGTCGGGGGCGCTTCCGGGCCGCTCTACGGCACGCTGTTCATGAGTTTGGGCAAGGGCCTCTCGGACATTCCCGACCGCCCTGCCCTCGCCGCGGCCTTTCGCGGCGCGGTCGACGCGGTTAAGGCGCGGGGCAAGTCGGATGGCGGCATGAAGACGATGCTGGATGTGCTGCTGCCGCTGGCCGAGACGCTGGAGAACGGCGGCGCGGACTTGACGACGGCAATGCGCAGACGGGCGAGTGAAGCCGCGGCGGCCACCATGCCGCTGCAGGCGATCCGCGGCCGCGCGTCGTTCCTGGGCGAGCGGTCCAAGGGCCATATGGATCCCGGCGCCCGCTCCAGCCAATTGATGCTTGAAGCGGTGTGCGACGTGATCGAGGGGCGGGTATGAGCAACAAGGTCGGCATCGTCATCGTCTCCCATTCCCCCGATGTCGCCCGCGGCGCGGCGGCGATGGTGCGCCAGATGGTCGGCGACGACGTGCCCTGCGCCCACACCGGCGGCAATCCCGATGGCGGCCTCGGCACCGACCCGCTGAAGATCCGCGCCGCCATCGAGTCGATCTGGAGCGATGCCGGCGTTGCCATCCTGGTGGATCTCGGCGGCGCGGAGATGAACGCGGAGATGGCCATCGAGATGCTCGACGGCGACCGCGGCGCGCGGGTGCGCATCTGCAACGCACCGGTGGTCGAAGGCGCGGTGGTGGCGGCGACGGAAGCCGCCGGCGGCGCCACGCTGGACCAGGTCTGCGCCACGGCCGAGGAGCTGTCGCCGTGAGCGCCATCCGTTCCAGCGTCACCATCACCCATCCGGTCGGCCTCCATGCCCGCCCGGCGGTGAAGTTCACCAAGCTGGCGAAGACGTTCGACGCCAACATCCGGGTGCGCGGCGCGCCGGAAGCGCCGTGGATCGACGCCAAGAGCATCGTCAAGGTCATGGGGCTCAAGCTGCGCACGGGCACGATTCTGGAGATGGAGGCCGAGGGCGCCGCCGCGCAGCATGCGGTCGACGCGCTGCGCTCGCTGGTGGAGCGGGACTTCGATGAAGCCGCGGCCGAGTCCTGAGCGCATCTTTCGCGGGCAGGCGGCAGCGCCCGGGCTGGTGATCGGACCGCTGGTCCGCCTGTCGCTGCAATTGGCCGTCGACGCAGCCCCGGTTGAAAGTGCTGAGATCGAAGAGCGGAAACTGGCCCGGGCCGTGGCGCAGGCGCAGGCCGAACTGCGGTCGCTGGTTGCCGCCAGCGAGGCCATGAGCGCGGAGATCCTGGAATTTCAGCTGGAATTGCTGGGCGATCCCAGCCTGACCGAGCCGGCCTCGGCGGCCATCGCCGAAGGCGCGTCTGCCGCGGCGGCATGGCAGGCGGCGATCGGCGAGCAGGCCGCGAACTACAGCAGCGCCGAAGACGAGTACTTCCGCGCCCGCGCCGCCGACCTCGCCGACCTGCGGGAGCGGGTGCTGATGGCGCTGAGCGGCGGGACGGCGGCGCTTCAGGGCTTCCCGGCCGGGGCGATCCTGTTGTCCACCGACCTGACGCCGTCGCGGTTCCTGTCCCTGGACTGGCGCAGCATCGGCGGCGCGGCGCTTACCGCCGGCAGCCCGGCAAGCCATGTGGCCATGCTGGCCCGCGCCCGCGGCGTGCCGCTGGTCACCGGCCTGGATGGCAATCCCGCCGATCCCGCGGACGAGGCGGTGCTCGACGCCCATGCCGGCCTGCTGGTGATCTCGCCGGTGGAAGCGACGCGGTCGAGCTACGCAAGGCGCCTGGCGGAGGCCGATGGCGAACGCCAGCTGGCCCTGGCAGCGCTGCATAAGCCGGCAATCACCGCCGGCGGCGAGCGGATCGAGGTGATGATCAATGTCGACGATCCCGCCGCCGTGCCCGACGAGGTGCTGGCGGCCTGCGACGGCGTCGGGCTGATGCGCACCGAGTTTCTCTTCCTCGGCCGCGGCCGGTCGCCGGCCGAGGACGAGCAATACGCCGCCTACGCCGCGCTGCTGGATAAGCTTGACGGCAAGCCGGCGATCATCCGCACGCTGGATATCGGCGGCGACAAGCCCCTGCCCCATCTGGGCATCGAGGCGGAGGCCAACCCGTTCCTGGGCCTGCGCGGCATCCGGCTCTGCCTGGCGCGGCCGGAGCTGTTCAAGCCGCAGGTGCGGGCGCTGCTGCGGGCCGCGCCGGGCCGAGCGCTGCGGGTCATGCTGCCGATGGTGGCCACCGCCGGCGAAATCGCGCAAACCCGAGAAATATTCGAAGCTTGCCTGGCTGAGTTAAAGCGTGAAGGGAAGACAGCCGCCCTGCCGCCCCTGGGCATCATGGTGGAGACTCCCGCAGCCGCCATCGCCATCGACCAGCTCGACGCCGATTTCTATTCCATCGGCAGCAACGACCTCACCCAGTACGTCATGGCCGCGGCCCGGGACGCCAGCGGCCCGGTCGCCGCCCTGAACGATCCGCGCCATCCCGCCGTCATCAGGCTGATCGCCCAGGTGGTGCGCCACGGCCTGGAGAGCGGCAGGCCGGTCTCGCTCTGCGGCGACATGGCGTCGGACACCGGCCTGCTGCCCATCCTGCTGGCGGCGGGCTTGCGCAAGATCTCGGTGGCGCCGGCGGCGCTGGGCCGGGTGAAGCTGGCGCTTTCCAGGTTGGGCGGCCGCCATGGCTGACGGCGACAGCGCCGACCGCGCCGACCAGATCGCGCGCTACAAGACCCTGCTCCGCGCCGTCATTGAACGGCGGCCGTCGGGCCTGCGCGGACGGCTGGCCATGGCGCTGGGCAAGCATAAGAGCTTCGTATCCCAGATCACCAATCCCGCCTACAGCGTGCCGATCCCGGCGACGGACCTGGCGACGATCTTCGAGATCTGCCATCTCTCGCCCAGCGAGCGCGAGCAGTTCCTGACCGACTATCGTGCGGCCCATCCCGACCGCGCCAACCGGCCGGTGCGCGCCGCCAACGCCGCCCATGAATTGCGCATCGCGCTGCCGAAATTCGAGACCGAATCCACGGCGCGGGAGGTCGAGGCGATGATCCTCGATTTCGCCGCGCGAACCATCCGCCTGGCGCAGCATTCCGAGGAAAGCCCGGGCGGCGGCACGTCCAAGGGGAGGAAGAAGCCATGAAGAAATTCGTCAACCGCGTCGACGATGTGCTGACCGAAGCCTTGAACGGCTTCGGCGCCGCCCACAGCGACATCGTCAAGGTCCGCCACGATCCCGCCTACGTCACCCGCGCCAAGCCGACCCGGTCCGGCAAAGTGGCGCTGATCTCCGGCGGCGGCTCGGGCCATGAGCCGCTCCATGCCGGCCTGGTGGGCGTCGGCATGCTGGACGCCGCCTGCCCCGGCGCGGTGTTCACCTCGCCCACCCCCGACCAGATGTCGGCGGCGGCGAGCGCGGTGGATTCAGGCGCCGGCGTGCTGTTCATCGTCAAGAATTACGAAGGCGACATCATGAACTTCGAGATGGCCACGGAGATCCTCGAGGGCAAGCACGCCAGCGTGGTCACCAACGACGATGTGGCCGTGGAGAATTCCACCTACACCACCGGCCGCCGCGGCGTGGCCGGCACGGTGGTGGTGGAGAAGATGGTGGGCGCCGCGGCAGAGCAGGGCCAGCCGCTGGCGGCGTTGAAGGCCCTGGGCGACAAGGTCAACGGCCGCACGCGTTCGATGGGTGTCGCACTCACCTCCTGCACCGTGCCCGCCGCCGGCAAGCCCACCTTCAGCCTGGGCGAGGACGAGATGGAGTTCGGCGTCGGCATCCATGGCGAGCCCGGCCGCCGCCGCGGCAAGCTGATGGCCGCCGGCGATATCGCCAATGAAATGGTCACCGCCATCGCCAAGGATCTCGCGGCCCCCCAGGGCAGCGAGGTGCTGCTGCTGGTCAACGGCTTCGGCGGCACGCCGTCGATGGAGCTGTACGTGATGTACGACGCTGCCAAGCGGCTGCTGGACGGCAAGGGCTTAAAGATTGCCCGCTCCCTGGTGGGTAACTACTGCACCTCCCTGGACATGGCCGGCTGCTCCCTGACCGTGACGGCCCTGGACGCCGACCTGCTGAAGCTGTGGGATGCGCCGGTGCATACGGCGGCCCTGCGCTGGTAGGTCCGCTGGACGGTTCCGCTGGATACGCCAGTGGAAACAGAAATCCATGCGATGAACCCCATGCCAAGCGAGAAATGACGGCCCTCTCCCGCGGGAGCGCCAGCGCAAGGCTGGGTTGTTTTCGCCGGAGCCGCCGGCCAAGCCGTTGATCCCTTGCGGAAACAGCAAAGCCACTTTGATTTTCGGCAAAACAACCCAAGACAAGTCTCTTTGGTTCGCGACCACACGGTTCGCGGGCACGCGGTCTGATGGGAATACAGGCTTACGCCCGTATTGCCACGGCAACAGATTCACAATGTCCAACATCGAGGCCCAGGGGTGAAGCCAAGGCGACTCCGAAACATGGGGATCGCCAGGACGATTTCAAGAATGCCATCCTAAAGAGAATCTGTTTCTCGAAGCGCTTCCAGTTGTCATTCTCGCGAAAGCCAGAAGTTGCAGGGCACAGGTCGAGTTGCTTGGCGAAATCGCCCCCTGAAACCCCGGGTCCCCGCTTTCGCGGGGATGACAATTTTTCGGATGCACTGAATCTGATCTCGCCATCGCCCGTGCTCTCGACGCTGATTCCGGGAACCTTCCCCGCCGGTGCGAATTAGTCCGATAGGCGAGCGGCGGACATTGCGGCGTCGATGCGCTGCCACCGGAACATTCAACCTCATTTACTTTGAAAGGGCATTTACATGACAGATTTGCGCATAAGCGGCAGCGCCGCCGGCGATTTGAAGGCGACCGAGACGCTCAATCTGATCGCCGCCGACAAGGTGGAGGGCACCTCGGTCTACAATCCGGCCGGCGAGAAGCTGGGCACGGTGGAGAACCTGATGATCGACAAGCACAACGGCCGCGTGGGCTATGCCGTGATGTCGTTCGGCGGCTTCCTCGGCATGGGCGAGAGCCGCCATCCCCTGCCCTGGGACACGCTGAAGTACGACACGAACATGGGCGGCTATGTGGTCGACATGGACCCGGAGATGCTGCGCGGCGCGCCGACCTATGAGGACGCGCAGGGCGTCAACTGGGAGGACCGCGACTGGAACCGCCGCGTCCATGACTACTACGGCGTCGCGCCATACTGGAGATAACCTTGCTGCTGACCTCGACTAACCGGGCGCTGCCGCTGGTGGCGCCCGGGTTTTGTCATGTCCAGGCTATGTGATGGAAGGAGATCGGGATGAGACACAAGCATCTTTGGCTCTCGATAGCCGCCGCGGCCGGCCTTCTGGCCGGATGCACGATGAACAAGCCAGGCGCGCCGGAGCAAGAAACAACCAGTTTCGACGCGCAGGACACCGAGGTGGCGGCGGCCGATCGAATCCAGTTCGTCACCAATCTGGACGGCGGCCAGGAGACGCCGCCGGTGGAGGCCATCGCCAACGGTTCGGGCATGATCTACCTGGACCGGGCGACCAAGAAGCTGCTGTGGGATATCTCCTACAACGATCTGTCCTCGCCGGTAACCGCCGCGCACTTCCACGGCCCGGCCGGCCCCGGCGCTGCCGCCGGCGTGCAGCTCAAGCTGGCCCCCACCAACGCCACCACCAACCGCATCGTCGGCGAGGCAACGCTGACCGACGAGCAGATGCGGCAGGTGCTGGGCGGTCTCTGGTATTTGAACATCCATACGAAGAAGCACCCGGACGGCGAGATCAGGGGACAGGTGGAGAATTCGGGGATGTAGTTCGGCGCCGTTTACCGCTATGGCACGTAATCGCCTGCAGAACGTCAAGACGGGCCGCGGACTCCTTTGGCTAAAGTCGACTGCGCGGTTCTCGCAGCCCCGCCGCGCCCTTCCCACCCCCGCGCGTGATTTTCCGTGCTACAATCGATGGATAGCGGATGGGCCGGAGATAGGCTAAAATACCCCCTAGCGTTGACCCGAAGCCCGGCGCGTCGGCCGTGCAGCGACAGGGTGGTTCGTGCCAATCGATTCCGACAATGCCGTGAAGATCAGCCGCCGGCTGAGCACCATCCTCAGCGCCGACGTGGTCGATTCAACGCGGCTGATCCGCGAGGATGAGGACGCCGCCTTGCAGCGCATCAGGGATCGCCTGGCGCTGATGGAACGGTCGGTGATCTATCATGGCGGGCGCACCTTCAGCGACACCGGCGACGGCATCCTGGCCGAATTCCGCAGCGTGATGGAAGCCGCCCAATGCGCCATCGACATACAGGCGCAGAACGAGCCCCTGGATCAGAGACTGCCGGAGGCCGACCGCATCCGCCTGCGCATCGGGCTGAACCTGGGCGATATCGTGGAGGATGGGAACAATCTCCGGGGCGATAGCGTCAACCTGGCCGTCCGGCTCCAGGGTCTGGCGGAGCCGGGGACGATCTGCATCGCCAGCGCCGTGCATGATCAGCTCAAGCACCGGCTGCGCTTGAAGTATCGCGACATCGGCAGGCAATCCCTGAAGAACATCTCCGAGCAGGTGCATTGCTATCTGGTCACCGGCGGCCAGCCCGGAGCGGCCGAACCGGAAGCGGAGAGCGCCGCGAACCCCGCCTACATCCGGAAACCGACCGTCGCCGTCTTGCCGTTCAGGAATTTCGGCGGCGATGCCGAGCAGAGCTATTTCAGCGACGGTTTCGCCGAGGATGTCATCACCGAGCTGTCGCGCTTCCGCACCATCGTCGTCATCGCGCGCACCTCGTCTTTCGTCTATCGCGACAAGGAGATTCCGATAACCGATATCGGCAAGGATCTGGGCGCGCAGTATGTCGTGGAGGGCAGCGTCCGCCGGCAGAAGGACAGGCTGCGGATCACCGCACAGCTCGTGGACAGCGAAACCGACGCCCATGTATGGGCGGAACGCTATGACGTGCCGGTCGAAGATGTCGTCGCCGTGCAGGACGAGGTGGTGCGTCAGGTCGTCGCCGCGCTGGAGCAACGGCTGGTCATGGCGCAGCTCGACCGTTCGAAGCGTCTCGGGGGCAGCTCCCTGCAAGCTTACGAGCACTGGCTGCGCGGCCGCTTCATCTTCAGCCGCTATTCGGCGGAAGCGCAGCTGGAGGCGCTGCCCTGCTTCGAGAAGGCCATCGAGCTCGACCCGACCTTCGCGCGCGCCCATGCCAGCCTGGCCTCGATCCACAATTCGATCTCCGTGCTCAATCCCGGCAGCCCGAATGTAGCGGAAAACCTGGACCGCGCCCGCGACTATGCGCTGCGCGCCGTGGAGCTGGATCCGGCCGATGCCCGGCCGCATGTCGATCTCGGCTGGAACTACATGCTGCGCCGTGAGTTTTCCCAGGCGGTCCAGCAGTTCGATCTGGCGGGAGTGCTCAATCCGAACGAGGCCGACGTCATGATTGCCCGCGGCCAGGCGGCGGCGTTCCTGGGCGTGCCTCTCAGCGGATTGCCGCTCGCTCATGCGGCGATCAAGATCAACCCCTATCATCCCGGCTACTACCGGTACTACCTCGCCACCATTCATTGCCTTGCCCGCCAGTTCGGGGAGGCGTTGAAATCCTTGGATATGGCGCAGGTAACTCTGCCCGGAAAGACTGCCTGGCTGGCGGTGACCCTGGCCCATCTGCGACGGCCGAGCGAAGCCCGCGCCGCCGCCGATCTGTTCCTGGCCAACATCAAGCAGCGTTGGTCCGGCGATCCGAACGCGGGGCCCCGCGAGTATGTGAACTGGTTCTTGCGGATCACGCCCCTGGCCCAGGACGCCGATGTCGAAATGCTGACCGAGGGCCTGCGGCTCGCCGGCGTTAAATTCTAGACCAAGATCGTCTCGGATTGAATCAATCCGATACGTGAATCTTGGTCTACTTTGTTGAGTTAGAGCATGATTCACGGATCGCGCCATGGCAGCAAGATCCGATCATGCTCCAGGACGCCTCAAGCAATCGTCACGGCCGCATCGCCGGCGTTGTGCCGGAACGGCGGCGCGGCGGCTGCCTCGGCCTCCGCACATAGTTTCCGCCATGTCGCGGTGCGTTCCAGCAAGAAGCCGGCTGCCGGAGCGCCGGAAAAGCCGGCCGCGCGCTTGCCGATCGCCGCCAGCGCGCGATCGGCGTCATCCCGTTGCAGATCGACGGCCGCTCCGGCAATCCAGCTTCGAAGACGATCGATCCCGCGCCGGTCGAGGCCGGCGGCCTCTGCTTCCGAGAGAATGCGCTCGTAGGTCCGAAGCTTGAAGAACAGCCGGGCGGCGATATCTCCAAGCTGTTTGCCGGTCGCCGCTACGACGATGCCGCCGGCCGCCGCCTTGGCCATCGTTGCCCGGATGTTGACCAGCGGCTCAGTGACGCGAACCGCTGCGGAGCCGGTCATGCGATAGAGCGCGCCGACCGCATCGTCGCGAGTGACATGGCCCGCCGCATAGGAGTCGTAGATACGGCCAAGGCCGATCATGCCATAGGCCGCCAACTCCACCGCCCGCAACGCGCCGATGCCCGCAGCGCCGAAGACCGCCACGCCTTGGGATAGCGCCCAAAGGATCTCCTTATGCCGAACCGCGGGAGCCGTCTCGAAGACGCCGTTCAGCAGCAGGATGACGGAAGGTTTCTCGCGGACGGCCCGGTATACATCGCCCATGACGGCCGGCGGCCTGAAGTCGAACTGCATATCGCGATCGGCCGCCGGCGGCGCCAACCCCGGCAGCGCGAAGACAATGACCGTCTCCGTCATCGGCGAGCCATCGGCAATCCGGGATACCGGACGCGCGCGCCCCGCGGCGCGGCGATGTCGCCAATACCCGGCACGACGATGCGGACCACGGCGACACCGAACTCTGGCCGTGTCAGGTCGATCGCAATCACGTGCTGGAAGCCGGCGGCTTTGAACCGGTCGAGGAGCCAGGCAATCTCGCCGGCAGGCCCGCCAACCGGGCGGGTCGGGACCGCATGGAAGGGCCGCTGGCCGTTGCCCTGCCGCACCGCTTCGATCCGGTCCATAACCGCGCCGCCGTCGATCGGCGCAAGGTCGGCGGGGCCGATATCGTCGGCAACCGACGCAATCGTCGCCAGCCGGGCCTGCAGCGCTTCTTCCAGGCATTTGACCAGCGCGACGTTCCGATCGGGATGGCTGGCCATGCCCCACGCGCTGGCCGCCGGCGGCAGCGGCCCGGCCCCGGACTCAACGAGATTGCAGAGCAGGACGGCAACGCCGATGTCCGACGTCGCGTCCCAGACGGCGATGTGCAGACCTGCCGCTGCAATTTGCCGCAACAAAGCGTTCTCGCTGCCCGGTTGAATGGTTTGCAGATCGATCCGCGTCGCCGCCTGCGCTTGCGGCGGCCTGGCAAACCAGTTGGCGGCCGCATCGCGCTCGACGAGCTCGCAAAGCGCGTGACAGCGGGCGCCGGCGGCGTCAAAGCCGGCGGCCAATCCGCTGCTGCTGGCGGGAGACGGAATGGTCCGATCGAGATGCACCAAATCCAGCGGGAGCCACAGCTTTGTCTCCTGCAGCAGATCGATACCCTCGACCCACCGATAGGGCTGGGATGCGTCAAAGGCGGCATCGGCGGCGGACATGGGCGCGCCGATCTCCGCCAGGCGATGCGTGGCCGAGAGATCCAGCATGCTGCCAAGCTTTGAGGGCAGCATCACTTGTTCGGCGTGAAAGCGCTCGATCGCCTCCATTGCGGCCGCCAGCTTGGCGGTCTCCAGGCCGGCGGCCGCGCCATAGCTAACCACCGCGGACCGCGCGTTCGGCCGATAGGCGGCCGCAACGGGAAGACCCACACGGTCGAGCCCCGTCACATCGGCGATGCGGGTAACGCCGGCGGCCGCCAGCAAAGGCGCCAGCGCCCGAAGGCCCGACCGGTCCGGTTGAGAGGCGTCTAACGTGCTAGGCGCATTTGGCCCGGATGACGACAGGGCGTTCCTTGGTGGTCGCATAGCAGTCGATCAGTTCCGGGTGCTTGCGAAAGTCCTCTGCCTGCGAGGCCGACAACTCGATAATCGTCGGTTTGCCGGACGAGTCGACGCTGATGAGGTACCCCTTGCCTTCGACAAAGACCACATAGTCGCCGGGCTTGACTTGAATTCCGCCAATGATCAATGACATGGCTGCAGACTCCCCTCGAAAACGCTGCCTCTCGCAGCAGTTATTGTTGGCACATTCTACCCTATGCTTGTATGGGCATGCTCGAAAATCTGGCGCGCCCGGCAGGAATCGAACCTGCGACCTGCCGCTTAGAAGGCGGCTGCTCTATCCGCTGAGCTACGGGCGCCCTGTGAGGCGGGCAAAGCCGCGAAAATGCGGCCGATCAGTGGGTCCAGCGGCCCAGCCGATCATACTTGAAATTGTCGGCATAGGCCTTCGGCCGCACGCTGCGCTGCTTCGACTGCTCGACGCTGTAGGCATAGCCCTGACGCTTGGCATAGGCCACGGCCTCCTCCAGCGTCTCGAAAGACAGGCGGACCTGGGCGCGGGTGTTGCCCGAGCTCGTCCAGCCCATCAGCGGATCGATCCCGCTGCGGCTCTCGGGTTCGAACTCAAGGACCCAATGCTGGGTGCCCGCCCGCCCCGATTGCATCGCCGTCTTCGCCGGCTGAAAGATCCGTGCCCGCATGCTGTACGTTCCCTTGGCTGTCCCGCGCCGCCACATAATCCGGCATCCGATGGTCGGGGCGAGAGGATTTGAACCTCCGACATCCTGCTCCCAAAGCAGGCACTCTACCTGGCTGAGCTACGCCCCGAGAATATCGAACGGTCTGGAAAATATGGGATTTCCGGTGCCGAAACAAGCATGCTGGTCAGGGCCAAAACGGCCCGAAACGCGAGCAATCGCGCTGGTTTAGCGGCAAAACGCCGCCGGCGGGCGGCATCGATTGTTGCCGAGGCGTTCACTGACGCCGGAGATAATGGGCTATTTCTGCAGGCAGTACCGTATTGGCGCCGGTCCTGCCCCGGTGCCGCGCCAAGCGCTTGTTTCGCCGGCCGACTCTTTCCGATGATGGCGAAACACCGCTTGGACGACACCCAATCGATGGCGCCGACGGTTATCAGGATCATGATGATCAGGAAGGCCACGCGCGGGCACTCGGCCTGCTGGATCTCGTTGGCCAGATAGAGGCCGATGCCGCCGGCGCCGACAAAGCCCAGCACCGACGCGCCGTCGGCCTGACCGATCGCGGTGCGATATCCCCGGGAAAACGGGCCGATCTGATTCCTGTGGAAGATCGCCTGCCCGGCCATCCGCAGGTCGTCGCCGTTGTTTCCGCCGGCCAGGTCACGCAACAGAGCAACGGCCTAACATCACGTTGCGTTCTGAGACGATCACTTCGCGAGCACACCCGGCACGCCGGAGTTAATCATCATCTGCCGGCACCGCTCGCGATATTTGGCGCGGACATCCCGCGTGGGCGGACGGCATCGGCTCGAGTCCAGGCCGATGAGTTCCATGCAGAGCTTGTCGAGATAGCCGTCGCCGCTGGTGTAGGTCTTCTCGATTTCGACCCATAGCTTGTAGAAAGGCATGGCCTCTTTGACCATCGCGATCTCCACATCGCGGTATCGTCCGGCTTCCAGGTTATCGATCAGCCTGATTCCCCATTCCGGCCAATAGTTGCAGAGATGCACCTCGAAGGCCCTGGCGCCAAGCACATGGCTCATGGCGAATTGGAGATTGTTGTCGATGATACAGAAGCGGCCGGCGAAATTGGACACGACATCTTCGAACTCCATCGCATCTGTCCGGGGCGTCGCCCATTTCAGTCCGACGACATTGGGTATGGCCGCCAAGCGTTCGACCAGGCGAAAGGAGACCGCCGCGCTGGTCCAGAATGTATTGTAGACAATGAGCCCGACATCAGCCGCCTCGGCCGCAGCGGCGACGTGCTCGAAGAAGTCCTCCTCCGTATGGGTGAAGTAAAACGGGCAGGACACCTGCAGGTACTCCACTCCCAAGCGTTCGGCGGCCTTCGCCAACTGCCGCACTTCCTTCGTGCTGGTGGTCTGGCCGCCCATGGCCACGGGCAATTCGCCCGCCGTCTCGGCGACCACCGCCTCCGCCACCTGCAAGCGCTCGTCGAAAGTCATGGTGGAAAAATCGCCTGCGGCACCGCCGGCAAGCAGCACGCCGTACCTCTCGTTGATGCCGCGTCCCTTCAAGAACTGCACATGCCGGCGAACCGCCGGCAGATCCAACTCCAAATCGGCATCGCGAAACATCGTGGGTATCGTGATGTAGCAGCCTTCAAGGCGTTTTTTGGCGCGCACGACATCCATGCTTCACTCACCTTTCCCCTGCACCAATCGGCCACGCGGCCGAACCCGCGGACAGGCCGCTACTATGGCCAGTGGGTTGACAGGAGCGGTCGACAGAAATGGTCTGAAAATTGACGATTTCTCGCACCCGCCAGACGCCGTTCTGCCGCCGCTGCCGGGCTGTTCGCCGATCACGGTACCGGCCCACTGTTGACCCGCTGGGAGATATGCCAGGGAATGAGGGCCCGCTCCACGAGCACGACAGCCCAAAACAGCGCGAGTCCCAGCGCCGCCAGGGTAATGATGATGGCAAAGGCGATGTCCATCCGCAGGTCGCCCGTCGCGATCTGTATGTAGTAACCGAGGCCCGCATCTCCGCCGACCCACTCAGATACCGTCGCGCCGACAGTTGCGTTGACGGCGGCGCCCTTAATGCCGACGAAGAGCTGGGGTAATGCGGCCGGCAGCCTTATCTTGAAAAAAGTCGTCAGCGGCCCGGCGCCGGTAGAGCGGCTGAAACGCAGCAGATCCTCACTCAATGACGTAAAGGCCAGAATGCCGTTGAGCAGAATTGGAAAGAAACAGACCATGAAGACGATGATGATCTTCGGCGCGAAGCTGAAGCCCAGCCAGGTTACGAACATCGGAGCGAAGGCAATCTTCGGCACCATCTCCAGCGATACGGCCAACGGATAGAACGTACGGCGCAGCACCCAGGAGAACGCTATCAAGAGAGACAGTGGGATTCCCAAGGCCACCGCTACGAAGAATCCGGCGAGAGTCTCGCCTCCGGTGACCAGCGTGTATTCCCAGAGCAGGCCGGCGCGCAAGATGAACTGAGTGAAGATCTCCGTTGGCGCCGGCAGGATGTAGCGCGCGATGTCAAGGCCGCGCACAAAACCCTCCCATGCGACGAAGAGGCTGAGCATGAAAGCGATCGGCAACCAGGCCTCCCGCGCGAATCCGCGCCAACGCTGCGCCCAGCCGATCTTTTGACTCGCAATGGCCATGGCTGCTTTTCCCCGTCCTACAGTACCCCGTAGCCGAAAAAGATCTCTTTGATCTCGTCAACAAGCCGATGATAGATGGCGCTCCGCCGCACTTCCATTGTCCGCGGCCGCGGCAGGTCCACCTCGAAGCGCCGCACGATCATGCCGGGCCGCGGCGAGATCACGACGATTTCGTCCGAAAGCTGCACGGCCTCGTCGATACTGTGCGTGACCAGCACGACCGTCTGCCGGCGCTCCATCCATAGCCGCTCAAGGTCGGTCCGCAGCTGCTCGCGGGTCATGGCGTCCAGCGCGCCCAGCGGTTCATCCATCAGCATCAGCGGCGGATCGTGGATCAGCGCCCGGCAGAAGGCCGCCCGCTGCTGCATGCCGCCGGACAGTTCGAAGGGGTAGCGGTTGGCAAACTCCTTGAGTCCCACAGATGCAAGCAAATCCAGCGCCCGCGGCAGGTAATCCTGCCGACGCAATTTTCGCATTTCGATCTGCAGCATGACGTTGCCGAGCACATCGCGCCAGTCCACGAGCACGTTGCCCTGGAACATGATGCCGACATCCGTGAGCGGTTTGACGACCCGCCGGCCGGCGACCGCGATCTCGCCTTCGGTGATGTCCAGCAGCCCGGCGATCATCATCAGCAGCGTGCTCTTGCCGCAACCCGACGGCCCCACCAGAGACACGAAACGGCCGCTGTCGATCGCGAGATCGACAGGGCCAAAGGCATGGACCGGACCGCCGGAGCTCGGATAGACCTTCTTGACGGCGCGGATTGAGACAGGGACGCTCACGATG
This sequence comes from Dongiaceae bacterium, assembly GCA_046154965.1. Classification (GTDB taxonomy): domain Bacteria; phylum Pseudomonadota; class Alphaproteobacteria; order Dongiales; family Dongiaceae; genus DATKFM01. The sequence goes on from JBJXDY010000114.1 coordinate 69,087, forward strand.
CTTTTCTGCAAGAGCGGGCCTTGAGCCCGCCCTTGCGGATGATACGCAGCCTATGCCCCGGGCAAAAACTCATTCGTGTAGAACTGATCGGCAGTCATGTCGGTTTTCAGTTCCGAGTACTGCTTCAGGAGACTGAGAGCGCTGTCCCAGTCTTCCTTCACATTGAGGCCGATACGACCCTCCTTGTTGTTGGGTGACGTAAGAATCGAAAGCGTCACATCCAGAACCTTCCGCGCCTGAATCTTCTCCTTCTCGTCCTCGGTGTTTGCCTTCCAGCTTATGAGTGCCTGAATCGCCTCATCGGGATTGGCCTTGGCGGCCTCTACCGCGGCGATCGTGCCATGCACGAAACGCCGCACCAGATCGGGGTTGTCCTTCACCATGTCCTTGTGGGCAGCGATCGCATAGCCCGGCTGATAGACGCCATAGTCGGCATAGTTGAAGATAATCGGTGCCTCGCCGCCGTTGGCTTCGATCTCCGCCGGCTTGTCATCCATGCCCCCCAGCATCGCCGGCGCCATATTCTGCAAGTAGCTCTGCACCAGCGCGCTCTCGGCGACATTGACGATCTCGATCTTGTTGATGTCCACGCCGGCATTCTGCGCCGCAATCGGGAAGAACGTGTTGACGCCAGCGCCCGCCGTGGTCAGTACCTTCTTGCCTTCCAGATCCTTGAACGTCTTGATGCCGGAATCCGGGCGGACCAGCACTGCTTCCGTGCCGGTTGCATCGATCGTCGCCACGGAGATGATCGGCGCATCCTGGGCGGCGAGCTTGATCAAAGCAGCTGCGGAAACATATGCGAACGTACTGTCCTTGTTGGCGACAAGCCGGACGGTGTTTCCGGACCCGTTGCCTTGCTTGACGACGACATCCAGGTTCTCCTTCTCGTAGATGCCCTTGTCGATCCCGAGGAAGAAAACCGAATGTGACCCATAGAACAGCCAGTTGGTGCGCAGGACAACCTTGTCGGCCGCGAATGTCGGGCGGAATGGCATTGCAGCGGCTGCAGCCACGGCGCCTGCCCCCACCAAGGCGCGGCGCCGGCCGATATTGTTGCCCAAGAGCTGAACTTTCGAATTCGGCATTGAGACGTCCTCCCTCTCTGGAGATGAAGCATTCCCCGCACTGGCAAGCGCCACTCCCGGTCCCCTGATCTAACAACAGCAAGCGGAGCGCCAGATTTCTGTTCTTATTCTCTTGATTATTGGCCGGGGCGCCAAGAAGCGGATTGACATTTTCGACCGAAAACTTGACGATTCAGTGCGGGCGTGGACAAGGGAGGACGGAGAATGGCCGAGAATGGACGGCCTCCGAAAGCGATCGTAGGGCACGGGAGCAGCGATACTGACATCGTGCGCTATGGTTTTCTGCTGCTGCCGGAGTTTCCGATGTACGCGCTGATCCCGGCGGTCGAAGCGCTGCGCATCGCAAATCAGAACAGCGGCAAGAAGCTCTACAGCTGGCACTTCTTTTCCGCCGACGGCAAACCTGTGAAAGCGGGCAATGGCATGACGATGCCGGTGGAGGCGGCCGTGGCGGCTGTGCCATGGTTCCCAACAGTGTTTGTTTGTGCCGGCAATCATCCGACGCAACATTTCTCGAAGCGCATGCTGAATTGGCTGCGCCGCCTTGCCCGCCATGGCGCGACGCTGGGCGGGATCGACACCGGGACGTTTGCCCTTGCCGCCGCCGGCCTGGTTAACGATCACAAGGTGACCCTGCATTGGGAAGCGATGAACAGTTTCCGGGATCAGTACCCGCATATCGCGACCTCGGAGCAGTTATATGTCATCGACCGCGACCGCATCACCTGCGCCGGAGGCATAGCGACACTCGATCTCATGCTGCACCTCATTGCCAGGCGGCATGGACCCGGTTTGGGACAGATCGTTGCAAATGGATTTGCCGCTCAGCGTATCCGCCGCGACAGCGAACCCCAGCGGCTGTTGGCTCAGCATCTTTCGGGCGATAGCCACTCGCCCTTCACCCGCATTCTGCACGACATGGAGGAGAATCTTAAGACGCCGCTGCCCGCGCGGGAACTGGCGCGCCGGGCCGGAATATCCGTTCGTGCGCTCACCCGCATATTGCGCGATCGCGTCGGAGAGTCGCCGATGCGCTACTATCTGAAGGTGCGGCTGCAAGCGGCGCGAAACTCTCTCTTCTACAGCGACATACCGATACAGGACGTTGCGATCTCCTGCGGCTTCTCCAGCCCTGAAGTCCTGTCGCGCAGCTTTCGTGTACATTTCGGCATGTCGCCGCGGGAGTTCCGCCAACAAGTCGCGAGCGAACAGCTCCGGCGCTTTCGGCCGGAATTGGAGCAGCAGATATGGAGCTGAGGCATTCGACTGCTCGTTCCTAGCAGACAAGTGGAAACAAACTCAGTGATCTCCGTTGTCAGGACGCCAAGCAACTTCAGCCAATGCTGGCCGATTGTCGGCGCCAACGTCGAAGGCAGGGAGGTGCCGCGCTTCGCTGAACTGGATGCTCGACAAGTCCCCAGTTGGTAGCGAGGCCGAGAGGACCCTGACCTCTCGGCCTCGTTCTCTCTTCCGGCTCACAGCCGAATGGCGACATTCTTGATCTGCAGATAGTTCTGGATTCCCGCGAGCCCTCTTTCGCGGCCGATACCGCTCTCCTTGATGCCGCCGGTGGGCGCTTGTACGCCGCCCATCCACCAGCCGTTGATCCATACCGATCCTGCTTCAAGCTGCCTCGCAAAGCGCATGGCTCGGCCTATGTCGCTGGTGTAGACGCCCGCGGCGAGCCCGTAACTGAGGCTGTTGGCAATTCGTAGGGCATCTTCCTCTTCCGCGAAATCGATGGCGATTCCGACAGGTCCGAAAATCTCGTCGCGCGCAATGGCCGCATTGGCATCGACCCGGTCGAAGATCGTCGGTTCGATGAAGTAGCCACGCTGCAATTGACGCGGCCGCCGGCCGCCAAACCGCAGCCGTGCCCCTTCCCGCTCCCCTTGTGCGATGTATCCGGTGACCCGCTCATACTGCTCCTGCGATACAACCGGGCCTAGATCGTGATTGTCGATGCCTGGACCGATCGACAGCTTTGCCGCGGCCTGCTGAACGCGCTCGAGGAATTCATCGCGGATCTTCGGGTGCAGCAGGTAGCGCCCGGATGACGAGCAGACCTGACCGCAATTCTCGAAACTGGCCATGGCCGCGTCCCTGGCGGCTCGCACGATATCGGCGTCCGCGAACACGATCATCGGATTCTTGCCGCCGAGTTCCAGGACGGCCGGCTTGATACCCGGCGCCGCGGCCGCAAGGATCTTGCGGCCCGTCGCGACGGAACCGGTGAAGCTGACGGCGCGTACTTTGGGGTGGCGCACCAGCGCCTCGCCGGCTTCCTCACCGAAGCCGGTAATGATGTTTATGACGCCGGCCGGGAAGCCGGCTGCCGCCACAAGTTCGGCGAACTTCAGCGTGGACAGCGGCGACTGTTCGGCCGGCTTAACGACCGCAGTGCAGCCGGCCGCCAGCGCCGGCGCCAGCGAGCGCATCGCCATGCCCAGCGGAAAGTTCCAGGGCACGATATGGGCGGTAACGCCGACCGGTTCCAACAAAGTGAAATCGATGACATCAGGACCGAGGGGGATTGTGTCGCCCTGCATCTTGTCGGCAGCGCCGGCGTTGTAACGTAATGTGTTGACGACACCGTCGATATCCCCCACGGAATCCCGGAGCGGTTTGCCGACATCGAGGGTTTCCAGCCGCGCCAGTTCGTCGCGGCTTCCGGCGATGATGTCGGCAAGCCGGAACATCAGATTGCCGCGCTCCATCGGCGACAGGCTGCGCCACGCCCCTTTCATCGCCTTGTCAGCTGCCTGCACCGCCCGATCGACATCATCGGCGCCGGCACGGGCAATCTCCGCGATCACCTCCTCGGTCGCCGGATCGATCGTCGGGAAAACCCGGCCCATTGCCGCTTCAATCCAATCGTTGTCTATGAAAAGCCGATGCTTGATCGTCATCCCCTGACCGCTCCGCTCGAAAGGCCCTGTATGAAGTATCGTTGCAGGAAGAAGAAAAGCAGCAGGCTCGGCACGCTGAGAACGCTGATGCCGGCCATGCCGAGCGCAAATCCCTCAAGTTGCGTGCGCGTTCCGATCACCGGCGCAAACGCCGCGATGCCGACCGGCAGCGTTTTCATGCTTTCATCGGATACGGCGAGCAGCGGCCAGAGAAAGTTGTTCCAGTTGAACGTGAACACAATGACAATCGCAGCAATCAGCGGTGCGCGGGCCAGCGGGAATGCGATGCGCCAGAAAATCAGAAAGTGGCTCGCTCCGTCGATCTTTGCGGCGTCTTCGAGATCACGAGGAAAGCTCAAAAAGAACTGGCGAAAGATGTAGACGCTGTACACATAGGTCAGCGGCTGCGAGATGAGAGCCGCGTAGGAATTCCACCAGCCGATCTTTATGATGGCGAGCAGCAGCGGAACGACCGTCACCTCGGCCGGCACCATCAGTGAGGCCATGAACAGTAAAAACAAGGCATCGCGCCCCGGAAACCGCAGCCGCGCCAGCGCGTAGCCCGCCATCGCTCCGAATACGATGTTCAGTCCGGTGCTGATGACCGACACGATGACGCTGTTGAGAAACCACCGGGCGACCGGGTACTCCGTGAACATCTTCAGATAATTGTCGAAAGTGATACGCCGCGGCAGCCACTCCACATCGACGGTCATGACATCTCCGGCATATTTCAGCGACGTCGACAGCATCCAGACAAACGGCATCGCCCAGATGACGGCAATGACAAGGCCGAGGAGCCAAACGGGCAAAGTGGCTAGCCGCATACCGAAGGGCCGGAGCAGCCGATTTAGCCGGCGCAGAAGCGGTACAGCCATCCCTAACGCTCCCCGAAGAGGCGCCGATAAATGATCGTAATGACGATGATCAACAGGAAGAGCAGTACTGCCACGGCGGAGGCATAGCCAAACTTCTGGCGCTGAATTGCCTCGCCGTACATATAGAATATCACCGATGATGATGACGACGCCGGGCCGCCATTGGTCATGACATAAACCTGGCTGAAGATGCGCAGCGTGGAGATCAGCTGCAGCGTGACCACCAGGCTGATGACCGGGCGGAGTTGGGGAACAACCACCAGCCACAACCGCTGCCAAGGGTTGGCGCCATCAATCTCGGCGGCTTCGTAAAGATCCCTGGGTACGTCCTGTAGCGCGGCAAGGAACAGCACGAAGGCGAGCCCGAGGTCCCACCACACCGACGCGATACTGACGCCAAGCAGCGACCACTCGGCGCTGGTCAACCAAGGTACATTCTCGATTCCCAGGATGCCGAGATAGTGGTTTATGAGACCGAACTGGGTATCGAGCATCCACACCCAGACCAAGCCGATCACCGTCGCCGAGACGACATAGGGCGAAAAAAAGAGCGTGCGGGCCAGCGCCGAAAGCGGCCAGCGCTGATTTACATACAGGGCGAAAGCAAATCCGATGACCACCACGCAAGGAACGATGACCAAGCTGTACAGCACCGTGTTCTTGAAGGCGATCCAGACGAACTCGTCATTGAAAGCATCGTAGAAATTCTGCAGCCCAATCCATGTGGGCTTGCCGAAGACGCCCCATTTAGTGAAGGAAACATAGGCCCCGAAGAAGATTGGCGCGATGTTGAACAGCAGGAAGGGGATTGTGAAAAACGCGACGAACGCGTAGCCGATCCATTCGACTGGCGACTCATCTCGGTGCCCGGCGGTGCTTGCAGCAGGCGCCAATGCCCATTTTTGAAACAGCTTCATGACCATCCAGGGCGGGCCGAAGGCCCGCCCTCAAGGCAACCGTCAGCCCGCATCAAGATCCTTTTGCCACTGCTCCTGGATCTCGGCCATGGCTTGATCTATCTTCTTCTGGCCGGCCCAGACCTGTTCCAGCGTTTTGGCAAGGAAGTTGCCGCCGGAGTAGATGGTGAAATTCGGTCCGGCCAACACCGGAATCTCTCCGGCTGTCGCGAACGCCATACCGTCGACAAAAGCGCCCCGCACGTCCCATGGATGCCCCGCCGTCTTGTAGTCCGGATTGTTCAGGATCGAAGTCCGGGGGCTGGCGCCGCGGCCTTTGGTGGTCCACAGGAAGCTATTGTCCGAGAGCCACTTGACAGCCTGCATGCTGGCCTCGTATCGGGCCTCGTCCGGCTGCACGTAGAATTCCATTCCACCCATCTCGAAGTAGGTCAGCTGCTTTTCGCCGATCTTCGGGAACATGTAGCTGCGGAAGGGCAGCTTTTGCTCGACATACCCATTAAGGGTCCATGGGCCGGTCCAGAAGACCGAACCCTGGCCGGTGCCGAACGCCTTGTAGCGGTCGGTGACATCTCTTGTGGACACCTTGTGGGTATCGAAGAGATCCAGCACCCACTGCATCGCCGCCTTGCCGGCTTCAGGATTTACAGCAGCGGTCTTCAGATCGTCGCTGGCGCGCTGGAAGCCCATCTGCTCCGCGACGATTCCCCAAGTCACCGTCGGCTGCACGCCGGAGCCGGTCATCATGATGCCAGAGCGCGTGACCTTGTCGCCTTCGCGTTTGGTCATCGCCTTTGCCCATTCGATCAGCGTAGCGCCGTCCTGCGGGAACGCATCCGGATCGAGGCCCGCCTCTCGCACATGGTCGACATTGACCTCCGGCTGCAAGCTCATGAGATCCATCGGGATCATGAAGAGCTTGTTGTCGTATTTCGGATAGCGCGCCATTTTAAGCGAGAACTCAGAGAAGTCAGCGAGGTCGAGCCCGGTCTTCTGCGCGACGTCGTCGAGCGGGACGATCACGCCGTCTTGGGCCCATTGCGCCCGTTGGCCCGCCGTTCCCCAGCCGAAATCGGGCGCATTGCCCGTGGCCGCGGCAGCCAGTATCTTTGTGTTGTATTGTTCCTCCGGGATCACCTCCATCTTGATCTGAACGCCCTTGCCGGCGTGGGCATCATTGAAGCTCTTGATCATCTGGGCCCAGACTTCGCCATCGGACGCGGCGAGCCAGCTCCAGTGATTGATAGTGATTGGATCCGCACCTTTGACAAAGGGTGCAGGGAACGTCGCCGCCGTCGCCAGCAACGCCGTCTTCCCTGCGGCCTTCGCAAACTGCCGGCGGCTTAACTCCATGGGTTTGGTCATCGGTTATCCTCCCTTGTCGTTGGCCCCGGCGGGCGCGCCGGAGCAGCGCTGCGGACAACGCGCAGCGCAAGTGTCTGCGCATCGTCGCTGTCGCGAATCTTCGTCGGCGCGCAGCGGAGGCCGTTGACCCGGCGGGACAGATACTTGACGATTTATGTCCGTTCGCCAGGAACTTCGATCCGCATTCCCGGAGTCGCGCTTGATCGACCCAAGCGGGACCTCCGGTCAATTTGCTGTCCGAAATCATCAAGCCGTTCGCCGGGGCTCAGACCATCATTCTCGCCTTGCTTCGAAATGGACAAACAGCGCATGCCTAAACTTGCCAACGTCTCGTATCACACAATCTTCAAACATTCCGAACACTGCATAAATCAGATCGCCACCCGCGTGCTGAAAAACGGTGACCTGCTTGCCGTCTTCAACGAGGAGCGATTTCCCTATCACCATGACAGCGGCCAGACGCTGATGGCGCGCTCCCGCGATGGCGGCAGGACCTGGAGCCAACCGGCGGTCGTCCTGCCCTGGAGCGCGACCCAGGGCAACTGGGATTGCGGCATTTGCGAACTCGGCGATGGCACGCTGATCGTCAACATGACGATCACGGGGTTCTTCAAGCGCGGCATCAAGCCGGAGCAACCGTCCTGGTCGACCCATCCGTTGACCAGGGAATGGGGCGACTGGACATGGGCCTACAAGACACAAGGCTGGCTCGGCACCTATGTCGTCAAGTCAAAGGACGGAGGACAGAGCTGGAGCGAACCGATCCCCGTCAATGTGCGGCCGCTGAAGCATGGCGGCTGCCGGCTCGGCTGCTGGGAAATGCCGAATGGTTCGATCCTGATGGGGCTGTATGGCCGCATCCACGGATATGAGGAAGAAGGGGAAGGCGAGTCGACCCGATCGGCGCTCATGCGCTCCGACGATGGCGGCGACAACTGGGAATACTATTCGACCCTCGCCTACGATCCGGCTTCCATCATCGACTATGAGGAGCCGGCGCTGCTGCGGCTCAAGGACGGCCGCCAGGTCTGCTTCCTGCGCACCCATGTGAATCCGTCAGGCGACGCCAAGAACATGGTGATGGTGGTGTCGGAGGATGACGGCTTCACCTGGACCCCGCCCAAATGGCTGAACATCTGGGGATATCCGGCGGAGGCTATCGCGCTGCAGGACGGCCGCTACCTCATGGTCTATGGGTACCGCCGTCCACCCTACGGCACGCGAGGCTGCATCTCCGAAGACGGGATCAACTGGGACATCAAGAACGAGTTCGTCATCCGCGAAGGCGGCGTTCCCGGCAAAACCGTTACGGAAACGCCGGGCTCCAGCCGGATGACGCCGTCGAGCGGCAAGATCGGCGAGGGCGGCATCAATTGGAATCACCCGGGCGTCTACCAGCACATCGGCTACCCGTCCGTGCAGCAAATGCCCGATGGCACGATCGTCGCCTCCTATCACGAATGGAGCGAAGATCCGAAGCCAATCCAGTACGTGCTTTGCACGCGCTTCACGGTTTGAAACAAGGCGTATTCATAGTGCCAACTCCGTGAATCTCCGGGACCTGCGTCGTGATCCAGGCACGAGCGGCCGAGCATTCGATCGTCTACAAGGACCGCTTTGCCTACTGCGCCCATCCGCATATCGTGGCCGCCGCCAACGGCGACTGGCTTGTTGTCTTTAACAAGGCGCCCCGGCGCGACTTAGTCTTGCATCCGCCGGAAGATCCACAGTTCCAGAACGTGATGATCCGCTCGCCGGACCGCGGCGCTAGTTGGAGCGCGCCGCAAGTCGTTCCGAGTTACGATTATTGGGGCACGGAGTGCGCTGGGTTAACGGTGTTGAATGATGACCGCGTAATGCTCCACCAGTGGCGCTTCGCCTGGTATCCATTGGCCCTGGCTCGAAGGCTGCCGGACCAATCTGAACTGACTTATCCCGACCGTTTCATGGGCGGGTGGCTTAGCTCGCCCGAGCATGAAACATCAAGGTTTCGAAGCACGCCGCCGGAACAGCTCACGCCCTGGGTCCGCGGTCCTGGTAAGACCTTCGCGCATTTCTCCGCCGATCACGGCGCAAGTTTCACCCGGAGCGTTGAGATCAGAACGACTCCCTTCAGCGGTGGCTATGGCATGCGGAGCGCACTGCAGTTGCCAGCCGGCCAGATCATCCTGCCGCTCAGTGACGTGCCGAACTATCGAACCGTTTTTGTCGTCACAAGCTGGGATGGCGGCGACAGCTGGTCTCAGCCGCGCACGGTCGCGCAACTGCGCGATTGCGAGTTCGAGGAGCCGTCAATTGTCCAGACAGAATCTGGCCGGATCGTCATGGTGCTGCGCGACAACGGAACGCGCCGCTTGCACCAGGTGGAGTCTCTGGACGATGGCGCCTCCTGGAGCGCGCCGCGACCGCTTCCCATTGAGGGCTATCCGGCGCATCTGCTCGATCTCGGCGAAGATGGCCTCCTCATGACCTTTGGCTGGCGCTTGCCCGACTTCGGCATCCGCGCCATTCGCTCCCGCGATGAGGGTCAAACTTGGGAAATGGAGGGCATAATTCAGATTCGCGGCGGATTGCCGGGGAAGAACCTAGGTTATCCTGCAACGATCGCACCCGGCGACGGAACGCTGTTCACTGTCTACTATGGCGAGGACACGGATTTAGTTACCTGCATCATGGCCACACGCTGGCGCCTATAGCCAATCTTTACAAGCGCCTAACAAACGTGGCTGCCATGCCGCGGAATGCGCCGGCCGGCCTGCAGAATCCGCCACGGGGCACCTTTTGACGGCCAGGAGAATCTGCTAACCTGCGAGCACTGAGAACGGGATGCACAGCGCCCTGCGCCGCCGACAGGCGGCAAGCGGGGCCACAGAAAGGATGTCCCGCCATGGTGCGTAGGTGGACGGAAGCCGAGGTCGGCATCGGTCAGCGATTCCGCAAGACCGATGCGACCCAGATCGTGATCTGGGAAGTTGCGGATGTTTTTAAGGGCACCGACGGGCGGCCCTATGTGGAGCTGGTGCGCGTGGGCGACCGCAGCCTGCGCAAGACGCTGGCGGCCGGGGCCCTGGGCCAGAGCAATCAATACATTGCCGAAACAGCCTGAAGTCCGTTAATTCAATCGAATCTATTTGATGGCTGCGGCACCTCCAGTGCCGCGGCGCTGGAGCATTGCGATGGCAAACCGAAGCATTCAGATTACCGAGCAGCTCTACGACTACATGATCGCCAATTCGGTGCGGGAGCCGAAGATCCTGGCGGAACTGCGCGCCGAGACCGCGAAGCTGCCGATGGCGATGATGCAGATCGGCCCGGAACAAGGGCAGTTCATGGCCCTGCTGGTGCGGCTGATCGGCGCCAAGAACATTGTCGAAGTGGGCACCTTCACCGGCTATAGCTCCCTCGCCATGGCGCTGGCCCTGGACAAGGATGCGCGCATCACCTGCTGCGACATCAGCGAGGAGTACACCGCCATTGCCCGCAAATACTGGGCCAAGGCCGGCGTCGCCGACCGCATCGAGCTGAAGCTGGGTCCGGCCGCGGAGACGCTGCAGGCGATGCTGAAAAATGGCGCCAAGGGCAAGGTCGACTTCGCCTTCATCGACGCCGACAAGACGAACTACGAGACCTATTACGATCTGGTGCTGCAAATGCTGCGGCCGGGCGGCCTGCTGGCGATCGACAACGTGCTCTGGAACGGCGATGTCGCCAATCCTAAGATAACAGATGAGGATACCGAGGCTATAAGGCGCACCAATAAGAAAGTGCATGCCGACGAACGCGTGGATGTCAGTCTGGTGCCGATCGGCGACGGCCTTACCCTGGCGCGGAAACGTCCATAAAATCATCTTGTTAGCGGCCGCTCCGGGCGGCATGGAAATGTGCCGGTGATGTGACAGCCAGCACAGCCATTAACCTTTGTTTCAGAGATAGTTAAGACGCGATTTACAGCTGGGGCCGTAGACTTGCAGCATGGTCGGTTAGGCCCGGACATCGGACTCCGGACGCCGGCCCAGGAGAACGGTCATGTGGAAGTCTCTATTAGCGGTGACCCTCGTCGCTCTGCCCGCGCAGGCCTTCGCCGGCTCGATGCCGTGCAGCGACCGGGATGACGTCCTGTCTCAGTTGGGCAACAAGTACAAGGAATCGCCCTCCGCCGTCGGCGTCGCCAACAATGGCGGCCTGATCGAGGTGCTGACTTCCACGGATGGGTCCACCTGGACCATCATCCTGAGCATGCCCAACGGCAAGAGCTGCCTGCTCGCCGCCGGCGAAGAGTGGCACGACGTCGAACACGTCGCCGCCGACGAGCCGCAGATTTAAGTCCGCCTCCAGCGATGCGGCCTTCCGGGGCCGGGATTTCGGGCCCCGGGATTAGTTCTGAGCCGCTGACGCTGGAAGCCGGACCACCGCGCCTGCCGCTATCCCCAGGCGCGCCGCGGTGCCGCCATTGAGTTCCAGCACGGCGCGCACCGGTTCCTCCGAAGATATCGTTTCAGTCGATTGCGGGACGGTCCGTTCCGCCACCCGCACCACGCGGCCATCAGCCGCGATGAACAGCATGTCGAGCGGGATCAAAGTATTCTTCATCCACATGGTGGCCACGCGGTCGCTGGGATAGAGGAACAGCATCCCCTCCTCGCCGCCAAGATTGCGCCGGAACATCAGGCCCTGAGCGCGCTGGTCCGGCGTCACCGCCAGCTCGACGGCGATTTCGTGGCTGCCACCGGGCGTCTCGATCACCACCTGGCCGCGCTCGAAAGTCTGAAGCTGGGCCGAATGGGCCGCCGGCATGGCCGTCATCAGGACAATCCAGAGAAAAAGGAGCCGCTTGATCATCGTCGCCATTATCGCACGCCGTTCGGGTCGGGGAATGAGGTCTCTAAGGCCGCCGCGCAGCCCGGGCAATGGCCCTGATTTCGTCTCGGACGGGGCCGGGATGGATTGGGTCGGCGATGGTGGTGAGCCAGCGGGGATCTGGCTCGCGGCCCCGGCTGTGGCGCCATTGCAGCCCCTGGAGCATCTGCAGGGCCGCAGCCGTTGGCGCAGTGGCGGCAGGGTCGATGCCGTTCAGGGTGGCCCAGACCCCGGCCCAGCAGCGGGCCACCGCCCAGGGATTGTAGCCGCCGCCGCCCAGCACCAGGAGCCGCGGCGCCCGGCCCCTGACCGCCGCTACCGTGTCCCAGAGGGCGCGGTTGGAGAGCGCCAGGCCGCTCATGGGATCGTCGGCAAGGCCGTCGGCGCCGCCCTGGAGGAGAATGGCCTGCGGCGCGAAATCCGCCAGCAGGGGCAGCACCGCCTCATCGAGCAGGAGGCGCAGTTCGCTGTCGTTGAACCCCGCCGGCACCGGCAGATTGCGGGCTCGGCCGCCGGCGCGGTCCTCCAGCTTGCCGCTATGGGGCCAGCGGCCCTGTTCGTGGATGGATACGGTGAAAACGCGGTCATCATCGGCGAAGGCGTCCTGCACGCCGTCGCCATGGTGGGCGTCGATATCCAGGTAGAAGATTCGCTCCAGGCCTTGGTCCAGCAGCGCCAGGATGCCGAGCACGGGATCGTTGAAATAGCAGAAGCCGCTGGCGCGGTCCGGGCGGCCATGGTGGGTGCCGCCTGCCGGCGAAAAAACCACGCCCTCGCCCCGCAGCAGCTCGATCGCCTTCAGCGTGCCGCCGCAGGCCGTGGCGGGGCGGCGGAAAATCTCCGGGAAGATCGGATTGCCGTTGCGGCCGATATTGAAGCGGTCGCGGTCTTCCTCCGGCACGCGCTGCAGGGCCTCCGCGCGCTGGATTGCGGCAATGTAGTCGGGCGCATGGAAGCGCGCCAGCTGTGCTGGCGTCGCGATGGGGCTGTCGATGTAGCGGTCCTCCTCCAGCCAGCCCATCGCGCGAATGAGGTCGAGCGCCGCCGATACCCGGGGAATGGCAAGGGGATGCCGCCCGCCATAGGACGAGATGCGATAGATCTCGCTGCCGATGAGATAGGGCCTATTCAAGCGGCTCCAGATTTCCCACCAAAGTCGGCAGATATTCCATGACCGTGGGTTGGATATACATCGATCGTTCAATCAGCGTATAGGGCGCCTTGGCATACATCAGATCGAGAATCGACTGCACCACCTCATCGCCCTCGATACCGAGCACGGCGGCGCCGAGGATACGCTTGCTTCGCGCATCGGCGACGAGCTTCATGAACCCTTGGGTCTCGCTGCGTTCCCGCGCCCGGCCGATCCGGGTCATCGGCAGCGTGGCGACGAGCAGCTTCCTCCCGGTGGCTCGCGCTTCCCGTTCGCTCATGCCGGCGCGACCGAGCGGCGGATCGATGAACAGGGCATAGGTGGCGATGCGATCCCTGACTTTGCGCCGGCCGCCATCCAGGAGATTGGCCGCGACAATCTCGTAGTCGTTGTAAGACGTATGGGTGAAGGCACCGCGGCCGTTGCAATCGCCGATCGCCCAGATATCAGGCACATTGGTCTTCAGTTCCTCGTCCACGACAATGTAGCCGCGGGAGTCCGTTTTGACGCCGGCTTTCTCCAGCCCCAGATCCTGCGTATTGGGCACGCGCCCGATGGCAAGGAGGAGATGGGAGCCGACAACCTCCTTGGACTTATCGGCGCAATCGAGCCCGACGGCGACGCCGCCGCCGCGCGCCTTCAAATTGATGCACTCCGCCTTCAAGCGGACTTCGACTCCCTCGGCTTCGAGGATCGATTTAACGGCATCGGAAATGTCCTTGTCTTCGCGGGCGATCAAGCGGTCCGCTTTCTCGATGACGGTGACGCGGCTGCCGAAGCGGCGATACATCTGCGCGAATTCGAGGCCGATATAGCTGCCGCCGATGATGACCAAGTGCCGGGGCAGAAAGTCCAGGTCGAGGATGGACGAGCTGGTCAGGAACGGCACGTCCTTCAGGCCCGGCATGTCCGGCACCAGAGCGCGCCCGCCAACATTGATGAAGATTTTCTTGCCCTGAAGCGTATGGCCATTCACCTCCACAGACTTCGGGCTCACGAAGCGGGCATGCCCTCGATAGACGGTCACATTGTCGGTCGATTGCATCCACTTCCTGATGCCCTTGGTGCCGCGGTCGACGATTTCATCCTTGCGGGCCTTGACCTTCGCCATGTCGACGCCAACGGGACCGCCGATCCTGACGCCGAAATCCGCGGCGCGGCTTGCGATATAGGCGGCGCGGGCACTGGCCACCAGCGTCTTCGTCGGTACGCAGCCGACATTGACGCAAGTGCCGCCGAACCGCTTGCGCTCGATAATGGCGACTTTCATCCCTTCATCCGCCAGGCGAGCCGCCAGCGGCGGGCCCGATTGCCCGGTGCCAATGACGATGGCGTCATATCGTAAGGCCATGGCCTTGCTCCTCCCGCTGTCGGAACTGCTGTGCGGCTTCGTGCAGAATAGCGCCGCCATCGCCATCCTTGACAAGCCTTGGGTAAGCGGAAAACCTGCGGCGGGCACGCAAAGGAGGCGTTACACCGTGACTGTCAGCACCATCATGACCGCCAATCCGGTAACGCTGCGCGCCGATGACACCGTCGCCAAGGCGGCCGAGATCATGCAGAAGCACCGCTATCTGATCCTGCCGGTGGTCGATGGCGAGGGGCGCTATACCGGCGTGTTCGACATGTGGGACCTGCTGGCGCTGCTGCTGCCGAAGGCGGCGACAATGGACGATCTCGTGCCCAATCTCAGCTTTCTCAGCGACGATCTGCCGGCCCTGCAGCAGCGCATGAAGGAGATCGGGAGCCAGCCGGTCGGTCCGCTGGCGCGGCCGGACCTGCCATTGCTGCGTCCGGACACGTCGCCGGTGGAGGCGCTGCTGCTGTTCTATCGCAACCGCAGCACCTTGCCGGTGGTGGATGAGGCGAGCGGGAAGCTGGTGGGCGCGATGTCTTATTGGGATGCGCTGGCCGCCGTGTCAGGCGGGAAAGCGTAATGGAACCCCATAGCGGCGTCTGGTTCGGCTGGGATCCCTTCTGGGTCTCGACCATCATCCTGGTCATCACCTATGCGGTGATCATCACCGAGCGGGTGAATCGCGCCATTGTCGCCCTGCTGGGAGCCGGGGTGATGATCCTGGTGGGCGCTATCAACCAGGAACAGGCGGTCGAAGGCGTCGATCTGAACACGCTGGCGCTGCTGGTCGGCATGATGGTGCTGGTGGCCATCGCCAAGCGCAGCGGCATGTTCCAGTATCTGGCGGTGTGGGCAGCCCGCGTGTCGCGCGGCAGCCCCTGGGCCCTGTTGGCGCTGCTGTCGGTGTTGACGGCGCTGCTGTCGGCGCTGCTGGACAACGTCACGACGGTGCTGCTGATCGCCCCGGTGACGCTGGTCATCACCGATCAGCTGAAGGTACCGCCCTACCCTTTTCTGTTCACCGAAATTCTGGCGTCGAACATCGGCGGCACGGCGACGCTGATCGGCGATCCCCCGAACATCATCATCGGCTCCGCGGCCAATCTCTCGTTCAATGATTTCGTCGTCAACCTCGCGCCAGTGGTGATCGTCATCCTGATCATGCAGGTGCTGATCAACCATGTCATCTGGGGCCGCAAGATGCAGGGCGATGCGGCAGCGCGCGCCAGAGTCATGTCATTCAACGCCAAGGAAGCGATCGCCGACTGGACGCTGCTCTACAAGTCGCTATTCGTCATCGGGCTGGTTATCGTCGGTTTCGTCTCCGCGCGATTCATCGGCCTGGAGGCCGGGACCATCGCGCTGGCTGGGGCCGCGCTGCTGCTGCTGCTGGACTGCTGGCCGCGGGACCGGGAGGCGCAGACCCACCGCATCAACGAGATGTTCGCGGAAGTCGAATGGGTGACGATTTTCTTCTTCGTCGGCCTGTTCATCGTCGTGGCCGGCGTCGAGCATGCCGGATTGCTGGAATGGTTCGCCGACGAGGTGCTGTCGCTCACCGGCGGCGAACTGGCGACGACGGCGATCGCCATCCTCTGGGCGTCGGCCATCCTATCGGCGATCATCGACAACATCCCCTTCGTGGCCACGATGATACCCGTGATCAAGACCATGGCGCCCACTTTCGGCGGGCCCGAGGGATTGATGCCGCTCTGGTGGGCCCTTTCGCTGGGCGCCTGCCTGGGCGGCAACGGCACGTTGATCGGCGCCAGCGCCAACCTGACGGTCGCCGGCATCGCCGACCGCGCCGGCGTGCCGTTCCGCTTCATGACGTTTCTACTGCTCGCCTTCCCGATGATGCTGATGAGCATCGCCGTCAGCACGATCTACGTATACTTCGTCCTCCTGTCCTAGGAGTCGCGGACAGTGCTGACGGGCGTTGCTGTCCTGCTCGCCGGATTCGCCCTGGCTGGTATCGGCGGCGAGCTTTTCGTGCGCGGTCTCGTCGGCATCGCCATCTGGGCGCGGATTCCGGCGGGCATCGTCGCCGTGACGCTGGCGGCCTTCGCCACTTCGAGCCCCGAGCTCTCCGTTTCCGTGATCGCCGCATTGGAAGGCACGCCGCAGATCGGCTTCGGAGACGCGGTCGGCAGCAATGTCGTCAATATTGCCCTGGTCCTGGGTTTGGCTCTGACTATCGGCTCGATCAAGGCGCCGCGCGGCAGCATCCGCCGTGATTTTCCGGTTGCGATCCTGGTGCCGATCCTGACCGCTCTTCTGCTTATCGATGGCGAGCTGTCGCGCATTGACGGGGTGGTGATGCTTGGCCTTTTCTGCGTCTGGCTCGCCGCCGTATTCTTCGAGGCGTGGCGGCAACGAAGCGCCGCGAAGGAGGTCCTGGGCGAGCGCCGGCATGGGTTGGCGCTCGTTTTGAGCGTCGGCGGATTCGTCCTTCTGATCGCCGCCGGGCGGCTCGTCGTCAGCGGCGCATCCGGCCTCGGAACAATCCTCGGCCTTGATCCCTTCGTCATCGGCGCCACCATCGTCGCTATCGGAACGTCCACACCGGAGCTTGCCACCACCGTGATCTCGCGCTGGCGCGGCCATGAGGAGGTCGGTCTCGGAACCGTGCTCGGCAGCAACATCTTCAACGGCTTCTTCATCGCCGCAGTTGCAGCCGTCATCCATCCGATCGTCGTCGGATGGCAGGAGGTGGCTATAGGACTGGGTTTTGGCTTACTGACGGTGGCAATCATCTATCCCGCACGGGATGGCGTGATCGGCCGCCGCCGCGGCATTCTGCTGCTGGCCATCTATGCCGTATACGCCGCGGCCATCCTGCAAGCAGGCCCCTGACGCCACATCGCCCCTTATGTAGCTCGGCGGGCGGTTTCGAGTGCCTGCAGATAGTCGCGGCGCCACGAAACGATGGTGCTGCCGCGCAATGTCTGCATCATCGCCGACCAGCGTTCGCAGCGTTCAACCAGGGGCATCGATAGCGCGCGGTTGAGCGCGTCGGCCGTGCCGTCGATATCGTAGGGATTGACGATCAGCGCGCTCTTTAGCTCGCGCGCAGCGCCGGCAAAACGCGAGAGCACGAGCACGCCCGGGTCCTGCGGATCCTGCGCGGCCACATACTCCTTAGCCACCAGGTTCATTCCGTCGCGTACCGGTGTTACCAGCCCGACGCGGCCGGTGCGGTAGAAGCCGGCAAGCGTCTGGCGCGGAAACGGCTTGTTGAGATAGCGGACCGGCGTCCAATCGAATTCGGCATAGCGGCCGTTGATGCGGCCGGCCATGCCTTCAAGCTCGCGCCGGAGCGTGCGGTAGCGCGCCACATCGCCGCGGGAGATCGGCGCCACCTGAAGGAAGGTTACGCGGCCGCGGTCTTCCGGCCAGCGCTCCAACAGCGCCTCGAACGCCTGGAACCGCTGGGTCAGGCCCTTGCTGTAGTCGAGCCGGTCGACGCCGACGACGAGTTGCCGCTGACCCAGGCTTTCCCGCAGCCGCTGCGCCTCCGGTTTCTTTTCCGCCCTGGCCGCAAGCTTGGCGAATTTTTCCGTGTCGATGCCGATGGGAAAAGCGCCGACGCGCAGGGTGCGGCCGCCGGCAACGATCAATCCGTCGCCATTCACTTTGTGGCCGGCCTCTTCGGTCAAATAGCGGACCAGAGAGCGGACGTCATTGTCGGTCTGCAGTCCCACGAGGTCGTAGGCGCAGAGATCGGCCATGAGCCGATCGTGACCGGGCAACGTCGTGAATAGCTCGGGCGCGGGAAAGGGAATATGCAGGAAGAATCCGATGGGGTTGCGGACGCCCAACTTACGCAGGTAAGCCGCCATGGCGATGAAATGGTAGTCATGCACCCAAATGAGATCGTCGGGCTGCAGCAACGCTGCGAGTTGCTTTGCGAAGGTTTCGTTCACCCGCAGATAGCCTTCGAACTCGTGCCGGCGCGCATCGATGAATCCGGGGCGATAGTGGCAGATCGGCCAGAGAGCGCCGTTGGCGTATCCGAGATAAAATGTCTCGTAATCCTCGCGGCCCAGATCCATCGTCGCGTAGGTGATCTTGCCGGCGACCTCGCTGTCCGGCTTTTCGGGCGTGCTGTCGGCGACCTCGCCGCTCCAGCCGAACCAGAGCCCGCCCCGATCGGCCATCGCGTCGCGCAATGCCACGGCCAATCCGCCCGCCCGCGAGGGAGTATCGCGGGGCATGGCGACCCGGTTCGAGACGATCACCAGCCGCGCCAAAATGCCGCCTCCCAGCTTTTCGACAGCCGCATCGCCGAGACGATGAGGCCGACCATGGAGTAGGTCTGCGGGAAATTGCCCCAGAGTTCGCCACTGACGGGGTCGAGGTCCTCGGACAGCAGGCCGACATGGTTGCGCCGCGACAGCATCTCCTGGAACAGCTCGCGCGCTTCGTCCGCGCGGCCGATCGCCGCCAGGGCATCGATGTACCAGAAGGTGCAGAGATTGAAGGCGGTGGTCGGCACGCCGAAATCGTCTTCGTTGGAATAGCGGAAGAGCTGATGGCCGCGCCGGAGGTCCTTGGTGATGGCGTCGACGGTCGAGACGAAGCGCGGATCGTTGGCGGCGACGATGCCGACTTCCTGCATGAGCAGCAGGCTGGCATCCAATTCGCTGC
Source organism: Dongiaceae bacterium (assembly GCA_046154965.1). Lineage (GTDB taxonomy): Bacteria > Pseudomonadota > Alphaproteobacteria > Dongiales > Dongiaceae > DATKFM01. The sequence continues at coordinate 88,261 of JBJXDY010000114.1, forward strand.
CACCGAGAGAAGCGACGAAACTGTTGCGGTCGGCGTTCCAGGCGCCTTCCAGGATGCGGGCGCGGAGATCCTGCGCCGTTTTCCGCCAGGCGTCGGCGCGGCTGTCGAGGCCGAGGATCGTGGCGATCTTAGCCAGGCGGTCGCAGCCGGCCCAGCAGACCACGGCCGAGTGGGTGTGGATACGGGTGCGGCTGCGGAACTCCCAGAGGCCGGCGTCGGGTTCAAACGCAAGCGCCTGGGCCTTCTCGCCGAGCCGCTCCAGCCGTTCGAATAGCGCGACGTCGCCCTGCCGCGGCAGGCGCCTGTCGAAGAACATCTGCGCCGCCGCCAGGATGACGCTGCCATAGCTGTCATGCTGGTTCTGCTCCACGGCGCGGTTACCGACGCGCACCGGGCCGAAGCCGCGATAGCCGGGCAGCGACGGCACCTCGATCTCCTCCAGCGGCAGATCCGGCACGATGCCGTAGACCGGCTTCAGATGGCCGTTGACCTCGCGGGCGCTGACCGTGGTGATGTAGTCGAGGAAGCCCTCCATGGTCCGGGTCGCGCCAAGCCGGTTTAGCGCCTGCACGACAAAGAAGGCATCGCGCAGCCAGCAATAGCGGTAGTCCCAGTTGCGCGAGGTCTTCGGCGCCTCGGGAATGGAGGTGGTCAGCGCCGCGACGACGGCGCCGGTCTCCTCGAAGCTGCAGAGCTTGAGCGTGATCGCCGCACGGATCACCGCATCCTGCCATTCGAAGGGCACGGAGAGATAGCGGACCCAATCCAGCCAGTAGTCGCTGGTGCGTTCCTGGAATTCCCTCGCCACCCGCTGAATCGAGTCCGCCAGGCTTTCATCGGGACCGAGGATGAGATTGATCGGCCGCGTCAGGGGAAAGACCGCTTCGGTGTTTATGTAGGAGATCGGCGCATCGGTCGTGAGCCGCAACGCGGTCGTCGGCGACACATACCGGATGTGGTTGCTGCCGAGGGTGCGGGTCGGCGCTATGCTGCCGTTCTCGAACAGCGGGCGCACGCGGATGCGGATGCGGCAGGCGCCGGTCAGCGGCTCGATGCGCCGGATCAGCATGCCCGGCCGGAAGATGCGGTCATACTGCTTGAAGCGCGGCGCGAAGTCGGTGATCTGCACCGAGCTGCCGCGCTGATCGGTCAGCGTCGTGGCGAGGATGGCGGAGTTGCGCTGATAGCTCTGTGTGGCCGAGGCGAAATCCTCGACGACCACATCGGCGAAGCCCTGGTCGCGCCCTTCGGGATCGTTCTTCAGCAGGCTGCAGAAGACGGGATCGCCATCCAGGCGCGGCAGGCAATACCAGACGATCCGCCCGAGCTGATTGATCAGCGCGGCCACATGGCTGTTGCCGACAACGCCGAGATCGAGGCCGCTCATGCCGCGGCCCCCCGCAATCCGGCTGAATGCGCAAGCCACGCGCGCACCGCCGCCGGCGAGGCAAAAGCTGGCGCCCGCGACGCGCGATATTCTCCGGCAACCGCCAAGGCAATGCCACCCGCCCTTTCGGCCTCGGTGAAGCCGTCTTCGTCGGTCCGGTCGTCGCCGATGTAGACCGGCAGCCGGCCGCAAAAACGTTCCTGCGCCATGATCTGGACCAACGCCGTTCCCTTGCTGCAGGTTCCGTCGCGGATATCCCAGGACATCTTGCTCGGAAAGATGCCCAGGCCCTGATCTGCCTTGGTCAGGATGGCTTGCAGACGGCGCTCGACGCCGCGGCCGATCTCCGGCGCGCGGCGATAATGGACAACGATGCTGGCGGGTTTCTCCTCCAGCAGCAGCGCCGGATGCTCGACGACGAGCTGTTGCAAAGCGGATTTCAGTTCGGGATCGAGCAGACGGCTGGAGCAGCGCGCGATCGGCTGCCCGGGACCCAGCCGCAACTCCGCGCCATGTTCGCCGGCTGCGGTCAGGGACAGCGGAGCAAACAGGCGATCCAAGGTCGCGATCGTGCGCCCGCTGACGAGCGCCAGCGCGCCCGACAGCAGCGGCTCGACGCGCTGCAGGGATCGCATCAGATCGGGCGGCACATCGACGTCATCAGGCGTGGCGGCAACATCGAGAATTGTGCCGTCGACATCGAGGAACAGTGCCCATCGATCGGGATTGGTCAGGATTTCGGCCGGCTGCATGTCCCCTCACGGTTGGACATCCACCGAGACGCCGCCCGGCTTCAGATGTGACCTAGGTAGATTGTCATGGGATTACAACTGATATCGCCGTGGCAGGAACGTCCGAAAATGAACACAGCAGGCCCCAGTTGCATGTGATGCTGCAGACTCGCCGGCGGTTCTGCCGCTGAGGCGATGCGCCGCAGTTCCGCGTGATGGCACCCGACGGCCCTTGCCCGGCATCGCCAATTCGAGTTAGCTCGCGGCGACAAACAGGGAGCGATCCAATGGATCTGAATGGGGAATACCGGATTGCCGCGCCGCGCGAGGCCGTGTGGAAGGCGCTGAACGACGCCGATGTGCTGCGCCAATGCATTCCCGGCTGCGAGTCGGTGGAGAAGACCTCGGACACCGAGTTCAACGCCAAGGTGCGCGCCAAGGTGGGTCCGGTCAGCGCCGGCTTCACCGGCAAGGTGACGCTGTCGGACCTCGATCCGCCCAATGGCTACAAGATTTCCGGCGAAGGCCAGGGCGGCGTCGCGGGCTTCGCGCGGGGCGGCGCCGATGTGCGCCTGAAGCCGGACGAGACCGGCGCCGGCACGATCCTCACCTACGCGGTGCAGGCCAATGTCGGCGGCAAGATCGCGCAGATCGGCTCGCGGCTGATCGAGAGCACGGCGCGCTCCATGGCCGAGCAGTTCTTCGGCAAGTTCGCGGAACTCGTCGTGCAGCAATCGGGCGCCACAGCCGCCGCCGCGGCAGCACCCGCAGCGGCAGCACCGGCGCCCAGCACCGCCCCTGGCGGCCTCAGCCAGCGTGTTTGGGTCACGCTACTGATCGTGATCGTCGCCTTGGTCCTGCTCTATTTCGGCGTGTTCGCATCCTGATCCGGTTTTCCGCTGTTAGCGGACCGGCAGCGGGTTGCCGTTGTTGAGCAGGCCGGTGCGATTGGTGGATACGCCTATGAGTGTGACGAAATCGACAAAACTGTCGCCGCTGCCGCCATCCAGGATGTCATTCAGGCCACCGCCGTTGAGGGTGTCATTCCCGGCCAATCCGGAGACCCAGTCCGAAAGTCCGGAGCCGATCAGAGTCTCACTCAGAGAGGTGCCGCCAAAGCTTGCCAAGAGTTCCTACCGGCATAGTTGTTAAGCAAAGAGCGCTGCGCGGACGCGCGGACTTGGCCGGCATTCCAGGGATCAAGCGGAAATCCACCGTCATGGGGATCGGAAAAAAACAGCGTGAACTCGGCTTTTCCCGCCGCGGGGCAGCGTTTAACGGCGGGTGCGGCGCCGCTTTGCCGCAAGCCGAAACTCTGCCGAAAAACCGTAATCACAACGGGTTACTACCTTTACGCCTTGACCTGGCGCGGCAAGCTACCGAAACTGATCCCAAATCGGCGGGCCGGCAATCGGGCCCGAAAGAGGTCTTGCGGACGGGTAACCGTCCGCTGTCATCCGGGGGGCATGGCCAAAGGCCGCCCCCATTTACAGGGAGGTCTTCTATGCCCACCGTATCCGTAACGGTGAACGGCCAGAAGCTTTCGGGCGACGTTGAAGCCCGGACGCTCCTCGTTCACTTCCTGCGCGACAAGCTCGGCCTGACCGGCACCCATGTGGGCTGCGACACCAGCCAGTGCGGCGCCTGCGTCGTGCATCTCGACGGCAAGGCCGTGAAGTCCTGCACCGTGCTGGCTGTCCAGGCGCAGGGCGCAAAAATCACCACCATCGAAGGGTTGGCCACGGACGGCAAGCTGCACCCGATGCAGGAGGCGTTCCGCGAGCATCATGGGCTGCAATGCGGCTTCTGCACGCCGGGCATGGTGATGACTGCGCTTGATCTGGTGCAGAACAATCCAAGTCCGACTGAGCAGCAGATCCGCGACGGTCTGGAAGGCAACATCTGCCGCTGCACCGGCTATCATAACATCGTGAAGGCCGTTTCGGCCGGCGCGAAGGCGATGGGGAGATAGATATGGCTCAGCTCATCGGAACATCGGTCAAGCGCAAGGAAGATTTCCGTTTCCTCACCGGCGGCGGCAACTACACCGACGACATCAACCGGCCGGGACAGACCCACGCCTATATTGTGCGCTCGCCCCATGCCTGCGCCAACATCAAGAAGGTCGACACCTCCAAGGCGAAGGCTGCACCGGGCGTGGTCGCCATCTTCACCGGCGCCGACTATGCCGCCGACCAGAAGGGCGGCCTGCCCTGCGGCTGGCTGGTCAAGAACAAGGACGGCAGCCCGATGGCCGAGCCGCCCCATCCGCCCCTGGTGGCCGACCGCGTGCGTCATGTGGGCGACCAGGTGGCCGTGGTGATCGCGGAAACCCGCGACCAGGCCAAGGACGCGGCCGAATTGATCGATATCCAGTATGAGGAGCTGCCGGCCATCATCTCCACCGGCGACGCCATGAAGCAAGGCGCCGCGCAGGTGTGGGATCAGGCGAAGAACAACGTCTGCTACGATTGGGACTTGGGCGACAAGGCGGCGACCGAGGCGGCATTCGCCAAAGCCGCCCATGTCACGAAGATCGACATCGTCAACAACCGCCTGATCGCCAACGCCATGGAGCCGCGGGCGGCGATCGGCGAGTTCGAAAAGGCGACGGGCGACTACACGCTCTACACCACCAGCCAGAATCCCCATGTTATCCGGCTGCTGATGGGTGCCTTCGTGCTGCAGATTCCCGAGCACAAGCTGCGGGTGGTGGCGCCAGACGTGGGCGGCGGCTTCGGTTCGAAGATCTACCACTATGCTGAAGAAGCGATCGTCACCTGGGCGTCCGGTAAGATCAAACGGCCGATCAAATGGGTCGCCGATCGCACGGAGTCGTTCATCTCCGACGCCCATGGGCGCGATCACGTGAGCCATGCCGAGCTGGCGATGGACAAGGACGGGAAGTTCCTCGGCCTGCGGGTCCATACGATCGCCAATATGGGCGCCTATCTTTCCACCTTTGCGCCCTGCATCCCGACCTATCTCTATGCGACGTTGCTGGCGGGCGTGTACACGACGCCGGCGATCTATGTCGAGGTGAAGGCGGTATTCACCCACACCGTGCCGGTCGACGCCTATCGCGGCGCGGGGCGGCCAGAGGCCACCTATCTGCTGGAGCGGCTGGTGGACAAGGCCGCGCGCGAGATGAAGATGGAGCGGACGGAGATTCGCCGGAAGAACTTCATCCCCAAGGATGCGTTCCCGTACCAGACGCCGGTGGCGCTGCAATATGACAGCGGCGATTACCACTCCACCTTGGATATGGCTATGAAGGCCTCTGAATATGCCGGTTTCGAGAAGCGGCGAAGCGAGGCCAAAGCCAAGGGCAAGCTGCGGGGCATCGGCATCTCCACTTACCTCGAAGCCTGCGGCATTGCGCCCTCGGCGGTGGTGGGCTCCCTGGGTGCCCGTGCCGGCCTCTATGAGTCGGCCGGCGTGCGCGTGCATCCCACGGGTAGCGTCACGGTGTTCACCGGCACCCACAGCCATGGCCAGGGCCATGAAACGACATTCGCACAGATCGTTGCGGATTCCCTGGGCATTCCCATGGAGAACATCGAAGTCTCCCATGGCGACACCAACAAGGTGCAGTTCGGCATGGGCACCTATGGCTCGCGCTCGCTGGCCGTGGGTGGATCGGCTCTGGTCAAGGCGTTGGACAAGGTGGTCACCAAGGCCAAGCGTATTGCCGCCCATCTGATGGAAGCGTCGGTCGCCGACGTCGAGTTCAAGGACGGCAACTTCCGCGTGGTCGGCACCGACAAGACCGTGCCGTTCGGCCAGGTGGCGCTGACCGCCTATGTGCCGCACAACTACCCGATCACCGAGCTCGAACCGGGCCTGGATGAAACGGCGTTCTATGACCCGCTGAACTTCACCTATCCCGGCGGCTGTCATATCTGCGAAGTGGAGATCGATCCGGAAACCGGCGTCACCACGGTGGTGAACTTCACCGCGGTCGACGATATCGGCAAGGTGATCAACCCGATGATCGTCGAAGGCCAGGTCCATGGCGGCGTTGCCCAGGGCATCGGCCAGGCACTGCTGGAAAGCTGCGTCTACGATACCAAGAGCGGCCAGCTTCTTACGGGTTCACTGATGGACTACACCATGCCGCGGGCGGACGATTTGCCGAGCTTCAAGGTCGGCAATCATGCGACCATGTGCACCCACAACCCGCTGGGTTCCAAGGGTGTCGGCGAAGTTGGCGCCATCGGCTCGCCGCCGGCGGTCATCAACGCGGTGCTGGATGCTCTGAAGGATGTCGGCGTGGAGGACATCACCATGCCTGCCTCGCCCCATCGGGTGTGGCAGGCGATCCAGAACGCCCAGAAGAAAGCCGCGGAGTAAGGGAGGACGCCATGCATAACTTCAACTACCACCGGCCGAGCAGCGTCGCTGACGCGATCAAGGCCATTTCTGCGGCATCCGACGGCAAGATACTGGCCGGCGGCCACACGCTGCTGCCGACGATGAAACAGGGGCTGGCGGCGCCATCGGATCTGGTCGACATCACCGGCGTCGCCGAGCTCAAGGGCATCAAGATGGACGGCAGCAATCTGGTCATCGGGGCGGCGACGCCCCATGCCGAGGTGGCCAAGTCATCGGTCGTGAAAGGAGCCATCCCTGCCCTCGCCGCGCTCGCGGAAGGCATCGGCGATGCGGCCGTGCGCAATCGCGGCACCATCGGCGGCTCGATCTCCAACAACGACCCGGCGGCCGACTATCCGGCCGGCCTGGTCGGTTTGGGCGCCACCGTGCACACCAACAAGCGCAAGATTGCGGCCGACGATTTCTTCAAGGGCCTGTTCGAGACGGCGCTGGAAGCCGGCGAAATCGTCACCGCCGTCAGCTTCCCGAAACCGGAGAAAGCGGGCTACGCCAAGTTCCCGAATCCGGCGTCGCGCTATGCCATGGTCGGCGTCTTCGTGGCCAAGACCGGCAGCGGCGTGCGCGTGGCGGTGACGGGCGCGGGCCCATGCGTGTTCCGCTCCAGGGATTTGGAACAGGCCTTGGGCGGCAAATGGTCGGCCGATGCCGCTGCTGGCGTGAAGGTGGCGTCCAAGGGCATGAACAACGACATCCACGGCAGCGCCGACTATCGCGCCCATCTGGTCACGGTCATGGCCAAGCGGGCCGTGGCGGCGGCGGGCTGACAGGGACCAGCGGAGGGGCGGATGGTTTCCGCTCCCGCCGCGTACAAATGCAATCGTAGGCGCCGGCTCCAAGCCGGCGCCTTTGTTTGTCGTGGATCAAGGCACAACGATGCCAGCGATCTTTAGATCTATTCCATGAGCGGAGGATCCCAGCAAACGCCAGACGTCAGCGGCGTTCGAGCCGGCAGCATGCTCGCCTATAGCATTCGGGGACTGAAGAAAATCTACCGAATGGGCGAAGCCGAAGTGCAGGCACTGCGCGGTGTCGATCTTGACATCTGCGAGCGCGAAATGATCGTCCTCCTCGGGCCGTCGGGCAGCGGCAAATCGACCCTCCTCAATATTCTTGGCGGCTTAGACCGGCCGACATCCGGCAGTGTAAAGTTCCGCGACCAGGATCTGACCGCGCTCGACGACCGGCAACTCACACGGTTCCGCCGCCAACATGTCGGTTTCATTTTTCAATTCTACAACCTTATGCCCAGCTTGACCGCCCGCGAAAACGTTGAACTGGTGACGGAGATCGCGCCCAATCCCATGGCGGCTGCAGACGCCCTGAAACTCGTTGGCATGGGCGAGCGGATGGATCACTTTCCGGCGCAGCTTTCCGGGGGCGAACAGCAGCGCATTGCCGTCGCCCGTGCCGTGGCCAAGCGGCCGGAGGTGTTACTCTGCGACGAGCCCACCGGCGCGCTTGACAGTGCCACGGGCATCCTCGTCCTCGAAGCGCTTGCCAAAGTGAACAAAGAGCTGGGCACGACAACTGCGCTGATCACGCACAACGTGGCGATTGGGCAGATGGCCGATCGAATCGTGCGATTTGCCGACGGGATGGTTGTCAGCGTCGAGACCAATCCTCACCGCCGGCCGGCGAGCGAGCTCCATTGGTGAGCGGCTGATGCGCGTCCTCAACCGGAAGCTGCTGCGCGATCTCTGGCGCCTTCGCGGGCAGGTCCTGGCGATATCGGCAGTCCTCGGGGCCGGCATCGCAACGCTGGTACTGTCCCTCGGCACCCGGGAGTCGCTTGTTGAGACCCGCGACGCCTATTACGACCGGAATCAGTTTGCCGAAGTCTTTGCCCATCTCAAGCGGGCACCGGAACTTCTGCGGGTCAGTATCGAAGCTATCCCCGGCGTAGCGCGCGTGGATACGCGAATTGTCGAATGGGCGCTCCTGGATATGAAGGCTGTGGCCGAGCCGGTGCGCAGCCAGATCGTGTCGATCCCTGACAACGCCGAACAGAGGCTCAACGCCGTGACTCTCGAAGCGGGCCGATTCAATCTGCCGGGCAGGCATGACGAGGTGATCGTGCATGAGGCCTTTGCCGAGGCCCATGGCCTGCAGCCTGGGGACAGCCTCACGGCAACGATCAACGGCAAGAAGCACGCGCTGAAAATTGTCGGCATCGGTCTATCGCCCGAATTCATATACAGCATCGGCCCCGGCGATCTCGTTCCCGACAACAAGCGATATGGCGTGATATGGATGAGTCACGAGTCTCTCGAAGCCGCTTTCGATCTGCGGGGAGCGTTCAATGACGTGTCGCTCCTGCTACGGCGCGACGCGTCGGAATCGGAGGTGATCGCCCGACTCGATGATTTGCTGGCCCGCTATGGCGGCAGCGGATCCTACGGCCGGGATGATCAGCTTTCCCACGCGTTCATCAAAGGCGAGATCGAGCAGCTTACAGCGCTAACTGGAATTGTGCCGCCGATCTTCATTGCGGTGGCGATCTTCCTTCTGAACATTGTCACCACGCGGCTCATTCAAACCGAGCGCGAGCAGATCGGCCTGCTCAAGGCATTCGGCTATTCCGACACCGCTGTCGGTGCGCACTATCTGAAATTCGCTCTCTCGATTGGAGTCCTGGGTATCGTCCTTGGTTGCGCCGCCGGTGCTCAGCTCGGCCGCGGCATGACGGAAATGTACGCGCTCTACTATCGCTTTCCTGTTCTCTACTATCGCCTGGATCCAAGCGTCTTCGCCATGGCCACCCTGATCAGCATGGCCGCTGGCGCTGCCGGGGCAGCTCTGGGCGTTCGATGGGCTGCCCGCCTGGCGCCGGCGGTCGCCATGTCGCCGCCGCCGCCCGCCATCTACCGACGTGGCCTTTCCGACTGGCTCGGCCTGGTACAAACGATGACGCCCACCGGGCGGATGATCGTTCGCCACATTGCGCGATGGCCGCTTCGTTCTGCTGTCTCGACAGGCGGCATGGCCCTTTCCCTCGGCTTGCTTGTCAGCACCCTCTATTTCTTCGACGCCATAGACCTGATGGTAGGGTCGTTTTTTGACGGATCGCGGCGACAGGATGTGACGCTGCGTTTCGCTGATCCCAGAGGCGATGACGTCCGCGGCGAGCTGCAGCGAATGCCCGGCGTCCTCAAGGCCGAGCTTCGCCGCATCGTGCCCGTGCGCCTTGCCTTCGGCCACAGAATTGAGCGCGTGCCGATCCTCGGGCTCGATCCCGGCTCGGAACTGAATCGGCTGGTCGATGCCGAGGGATCGCCGGTCGAATTGCCGCCGGAGGGCTTGGTGCTCAGCGACAGGCTCGCGGCTAATCTAGGTGCTCAGACCGGCGATCAAGTGATCGTGCAGATACTGGAAGGAAGACGGGATGTCCGTGCTGTCGCGGTCAGCCAGATTGCTAGGGAATATGTCGGCACATTCGCCTATATGAGCCGGCCGGCGCTGAACAGGCTCATGATGGAAGCGCCGAGTTCCGATAGCGCCGATCTGCGCGTCGATCAGGCCCAGGAACCCGCGCTTTTCCGGACATTGCTGGATTTGCCGATGGTATTCAGCATATCGGTGCGCCGCGCCTCGTTGGCCACTTTCCGGCAAATGATAGACGAGATGATCGTGCAGATGATCCTCTTCTATGTCGGCTTCGCCTCAATCATCGCCACCGGTGTCATCTATAACAGCGCACGGATAACACTATCGGAACGGGCCCGGGAATTGGCCAGTCTACGCGTTCTTGGTTATCATCGGCGCGAAGTCGCTGCGATTCTACTCGGTGAACTGGCCTTGCTGACGCTGATTTCACTGCCGTTCGGTTGCGCGATCGGCTATGGCTTGGCGGCTTTCTTCGTTACATGGTTCAGTACGGACCTGTATCGGCTGCCACTGTACATTGCCCCTGCAACCTATGGTTATGCCGTCTTGATTGTCCTGGCGGCGGCAACATTGACGGCCGTTTTTACGGCCCGCCGGGTCGCGCGACTCGATTTGATTGCTGTTTTGAAGACGCGGGAATGATGCCATGAGTCCGTTGCGCCGCATTCTTTGGCCCGGTCTTTTCATTTTGATGCTGGCGGCTGGATTAACCTATGCACTCTACCCGCGTCCAATTCTTGTCGATCTTGCGACGGTCGGGCTTGGCGAGTTGACGATTTCCGTATCTGACGACGGCGTCACCCGGGTGAAGGATGTATATGTCGTTTCGGCGCCTGTTGCAGGCCGGGTGTTGAGACTCGAACGCCATGTCGGCGACGCTGTGACCGCCAATGAAACAGTTCTTGCCAGCATCTTGCCGAGCGACCCCGCCTTTCAGGACATCCGCCGGCGTGCGGAACTTGAAGCCGCTGTAAAAGCGGCCGAGGCCGCCCGAAGCCTGGCTCTCGCCGAAGTGACGCGGCAAAAGGCCGAACTGGAATACGCCATTGCGGAACTAGCCCGGACCGAGCGGCTCTTCGCGAGTGGTCATGTCTCGGCTGCGTCCCTGGACCGCGCCCGCCGCGATCAGCGCATAGCAGAAGCGGCTCTGGAAACGGCGCAAGCTGCTGCTGCGCAGCGCGAGTATGAACTGCAGACGGCACAAGCTACCTTGATGAATCCAAACGTCGAACAGCATGCTGCTGCGGAAAGCGGCGACTGCTGTTTCGTTGTTCGTTCGCCTGTAGACGGCAGCATCCTGAAGATTTTTCAGGAGAGCGAAACCATCGTCGCGGCCGGCGCGCCACTGGCGGAAATCGGCGATCCTCGTGACCTGGAGATTGTCGCCGATTTTCTGTCGCGCGACGCTGTGCGCGTCACGCCGGGCGATGCGGTTGTAATAGAGAATTGGGGCGGCGACGGAGAACTGGAAGGCCGCGTGCGCCTTATCGAGCCGTTCGGCGTCACGAAGGTTTCTTCCCTCGGTGTCGAAGAACAACGGGTCAACATAGTCATCGATCTCACCAGCCCGCCTAAAAGCTGGCTTCGGCTCGGCCATGGCTACCATCTCGACGCCGAAATCATCCTCTGGCGGGGCGAAGGTACAATACGGGTGCCGATCACTGCCCTGTTTCGCAGCGGTGCAGAATGGGCCGCGTTTCGTGTCGAGAACGGGCGAGCTCGATTGACAAAGGTGGAGATCGGCCGGATGAACGACCGCTATGCCCAGGTCTTGGCCGGGATCGCTGTAGGCGATTTGGTCATTCTACATCCCAGCAACAAGATCGCTGATGATGTCCGCGTCATTGCTGCTGAAGAGGCCGCTGCCTCACCTTGAATCCATGGGCGCGGCACGGATTTGGCGGCGCATCGCACCTGGCTCAGGAATCTTCGATCGAAGGTCGATGGTCTCGCCGATTTCCTTGTGCGCTAGTTCAGCGTATCCAAGCATCCCGCCGGCGGCCGCTGCATTGGATCGTCGAGGAAGGCGTCCGCGATCTCGTTGGCGCAGAGGGAGTGCGACAGCGGCGCATGACCGGCATTGGGCAGCACGAAGTGATAGCCATGGGACAGCGTCGCTGCCGCCATGTCGGCGAAAGCCGCAGGAGTCACGGGATCGTATTCCCCGCTCAGAAGCAGCACGGGCTTGTCGCTGATCACGGCCTGCAACTCACTTTCGTCGACCGCCGGCACCGGCCAGCGCGGACAGATCAGATAGTCCGAAAAACCGACCACCCCTTCGTCATTGTAGACAGCGTATCTTGCCGCCGCGGCTGCGGTAGTCCCCAAGTCGACATGGGCCACCTGCTCGGCACAGGCGAATGAATAGTAGACCCCCTCGCTGGTGGTATCGGGTCCGGAGGTCCGCCAACGATAAGCCTGAAACCAGCTTTGCAGGGAGGCCTCATTGCCGCGGCTCAGCTCATCCAGCAGCGTCGGCATGAATCGCAGGGTTTCCGACCCGTACATGAGATCGAACAGAACATCGACAATGTCGACGCCGATCAGGGGATAGCTCTGCCTGGATCGCGAAGCGGGGTTGAAGATCTCGATACTCAGTGGCGAACGGTTCAATTCCTCGAGCCGGTTGCGGAATCGGATTTCCAGATCCGGATATCTGGCGTTACAGTTGTTGTCGGCGGCGCAGTCCGCTGCGATATGGGCGATGACCTGGCCGAATCCGACCTGTTGCTGGATCACCAGATCCGCATTGGGCGGCAGCACCGACTCCAAAACCAGGCTTCGCACCCGCTGCGGATGATCGCGCAACAGTGAAAAGGCGATCCGCGTGCCATAGGACGCGCCGTAGATGTTCATGCTGTCGATGCCGGCGGCGGTCATGAGATCGACGATGTCCCCGGCCGCCGATTTGCTGTTGTACGCGCCGAGCTGCCTGCCTTCGGCGATCAGGCGGTCCCGGCATTCGTCGGAGTTGCGCAACGTCTCGTCGATCCAGCCGGCAAAGCCGCCGCTATCGCCGTTCCCGTCCGCTGGAGCGCGGTCCATCTCCTGACAATCCAGATTGGGCACGGCCAAGCCCGTGCCGCGGACTTCCATGAGGATGAAGTCGCGCTTGCGCATCCAGGCGCTGTTGTCGACATACCACCACCAGCTCTCGATGCTGACGGCATCGAGGCCGGCATCGCCACCGGGTCCGCCATTGATGAAGAGAACGGGATCATCGGCGACTGTCTGGTCCGGAGTCATCAGGCGTGCAACCGGCAGGCGGATTTCTGCGCTGCCGGCGTTGCCGCGATCCTCGGCAACATAAAGATAGGCGCACTGCGCTTCATGGCCCGGTGGAATGTCGAACCAGCAGGGCGTCCGTTCCAGCCGCGGCAAGTCGGCGGCGCCGGCCGTGGCCGCCGCCATGAAAGCCAGTAAGCCCACTGGTGCGGTCAGGACACGGATCATTGTGCCGGCCGGTCCGCGCCGGCTGATCGCATTTCGCTGCTCTGGCCCTTCGCAAGGCACGGGCTAGTCTTCCTGGGCAACGCAGGCATCCGCCGGGCGCGTCAGGGGATCATCGAGGAACTCCTTGACCATCCGCACCACGCAGGCGGACTCGAAGATTGCGCCATGCCCCACCCGCTTGACCTCGAAGTAGAAGGAGCGCGGCAGGTTGCGGGCCGTTAACTCCGCCCATTCCGGCGGTGTCTTGGGATCGAACTCGCCGTTGAGGATCAGCGAGGGAATGTTGCTTTGCACAGGCGTCTTATCCAGCCGCTCCGCGTCCGGCGACATCCAGGCGGGACAGGCTTCCATGGTGTCGAGTGCGGCGCCGAATTCGGCGTAGACCGGCGCGGCGGCGAGCTCGGCTTTCACCGCCTCCCAGTCGGTAAAGGGATACTCGTCATTGCAATTGACGGAATAGTGCATGCCGATCTTCGTGCTGCGGTCGTGCGTATAGGCCAGTGTCGTCAGCCGGACATAGTCGTTGAGAAAATGATAGTTGTCCCGCTCCAGCAGCGCGACATAGCGGACAAGTTGCAGCTCCCCATCGCGCTCCGCCATGAGTTGCATCACGAATCGCAGCCAGACTGCCCCATTGATCGGCAACTCGATGGACTTGCCCGTGGTCGGATCCTTCTGTTTGCTCATCACCGGCCTTTTCTGCAGACGGTCGATGATCTCCAGCAGCTTCTGCTTCGCGTTAGGCATCCGTTGATTGCAGTCGCGATCGGCGGCGCAGGCTTTCGCCACCTTGTCGATCGACCAGGCGATCTTCGCCGGCTCTTCCTGATAAAATTTCACTTGCGGCGGGTACACCGAGTCCAGAATCACCGTCCGCACGCCTTCGGGCCGGTAACGCATGACAGCCAGCGCCACCCGGCTGCCATACGAACCGCCAAGCAGGTTCCATTCCTTGATGCCAAGCGCCGCGCGCATGTCGGCGATGTCAGCCACCGTGGCGCGCGTGGTGTAATTCGCGGGGTCGCGTCCCTCCCGGCGGAGCCGGGCGGCGCATTCATTCAGCGATTGCACATAGACCCTGCGCTGCTCCTCGGGCTTGCCGGTCAGCGTCAGCAGTTGCATGCCGACCCGGTTGACTTCCGGGCATTCCAGCGCGGGCTTGGCGATGCCGACGCCGCGCTGATCGAACAGGATGAAATCGCGGCCATCGAGCCAGGCGGCGCGGCGGATGGCGAGCCATGTCGACATGCCCCGGCGGTCTATCTCGGTGTCGGAGCCCGGGCCGCCGGTGATGTAGAGGACTGGATCGGCATAGGTATCTTCGTCCGGGTCGGCCTTGAGGATCACAATCGGCAGCCTCACTTTGTTGCCGCCCGGTTGCCGCCGGTTCTCCGGCACCACCAGATAGCCGCAGTTGGCCGGCTGATCTTCCGGCACGTCGAACCAGCAGTCCTGCCGTTCGAACATCGGCTTGGCTTCCGCCCGCGCCGCGCCGGGGAGCAGCAGCATCACGGCGACAGCCATGGCTATACCGTTGAAAACACGCAATGAATTCTTTAGCAAAGCCGATCCACCTTTCCCGATCGCGCACCTGTTTGCGCGCAACCCATCGCCGCCACGGTAATTCTAGACGGGCCGGTTGCGGGTGACCATGCCGCAGGACGGCGACAAATCCGTGGCGCCTGCTGAAATTCTGGCGAAGTACCGGCCGCCACTTAAGGACGGCCCGGATCGGCCGAACGCCGGATCAATCCTGGCCTTTCTTCAGGCAGGCTTCTGAGGGCTTCTTCCTGGGGTTGTCCAGGAAGTCTTCCGCGATCTCCACAGCACACTCTGAGTTCGACAGCAGCGAGTGGCCGAGGCCGGGAACTTCGATCAGAAAGGAATGGTCCAGGCGGCTCGCCGTCATCTGGCCATACTCAACCGGAGTGATCGGATCGAGTTCGCCCGAAAGGACCAGGGTTGGGATGCTGCTCTTGATCGGCGCCTTCAGGCTGGCGTCCGGCGTCACCTTGGGCCAGGCCTCGCAGGCCGACAACTCGTCAAGCTTGTAGCCGAAGCCGGCAAAGCGGTGATGCTTCTTCTCCAATTCCCTGACCAGAACCGGATCGTTGAACGGAATTTCCTCGACGCATTCGACGGCGTAGTACTTGCCTTCGCTCATATCGCCCGACCCCAGGCCGAGATAGCCATCCACCATCCCCCGGACCGCCGGCTCGAGCACTGCCGGGTCCACGGCCGAAATCGCCGCCAGATAGTGCGGCAGGGCGTACCGGGCATCGGTGAACGCCAGCGCCCAGCGGGTTATCTCCACCAGGGCTTTCCCCGTGACGTGGATCGTCACCGGTTCGCCGTTACGCGGATCGGTCACGGTGACCGGCAAGGGCCGGATGTTCAGCCAGTCGATCTGCTCGAAGATGGCGCGCTCCAGGTTTGGATAGCGCCGCCGGCAATAGCTATTCTTTGCGCACGCCTCGAACAGCTTCTGAAAAGCAAGCTCAACGCCGGCTGCCTGAACCTCGTAGGCATGGACCTCGGGCGGATAGGGCGAGTCCAGAATGACCGAGCGTACGCCCTCGGGCGCATCCCGCATTGCCGACAGCGCCAGCCGCGTGCCGTAGGAAACGCCGTGCAGGTTCCATTGCTTGATGCCCAGCAGATGACGCAGGTCGGTCAGGTCCTTGACCGTTTCGCGCGTGCCATAGAGGTTGAGATCGATGCCCTCGCCGATCAGACGATTGCGGCAGGCGGCTATCGCTTCGGCGTAAATCTTCTGCACTTTCGCGGTGTCTTCCAGGGACCGCAGCATGTCCATCCCGCGCGCATCGGCCTCCGCGCAGTTCAGGCTCGGCTCCGACATGCCGTTGCCGCGCTGCTCGAACAGGATGAGGTCCCGCGTTTTCATCCACGGCCAGAAATCGGCGAACAGCCACCAGTCCTTGATGCCGTCCTTATCGGCGCCGATCGGCTGGCCGGGGCCGCCGGTGAGGAAGACAATCGGATCCGCTTTCGACTTCCCCGAGGATGCCTTGATCACGACTACAGGCAGCCGGACCGTGCGGCCCTCCGGCTTGGTGTGATCTTCGGCCACCGTCATGAATCCGCATTCGGCCTTCTGGTCCTGGGGAACGACGAACCAGCATTCCGCCTCTTCGTAGCGCGGCAGCGTCTCTGCGCCGGCCGCCGTCGCGCCGGCAAAAACAGCAACGACCGCAAGCGCGCCGACAGCTCTGCATATCCGATCTGCAATCATGACTTGTTCCCTTGCCGCTCAAGACCAGCCCTGGTGGCCGTTCCGCGGCCCTGATACACGCCCCGAGGCCCGATCGCGAAGTTAGGCAAACAGAGTTAGCAAATCGATAACCTGCCGCCGGTTCCGGAGGCGCGAAGGGTCGCATTGCAGCAAGTGCCGGGAATCGTTAGCTTCCACCATGAATGCCGCCAGCCGCCAGGCCAAAAACCGATGAACCAGCCCAAATCCGTCGACGAAACCCTCGCCCTGCTCAAGGCCGGCAACTATGTCGCGGACCGCAGCCTGGCCACGGCCCTCTATCTGGCGCTCAGCCTGAACCGGCCCTTGTTCCTGGAGGGCGAGGCCGGCGTCGGCAAGACGGAGATCGCCAAGGTGCTGGCGGCGACGCTGGGCCGGCGGCTGGTGCGCCTGCAATGCTATGAGGGCCTGGATGTCGCCTCCGCGGTCTATGAATGGAACTACGCCCGGCAAATGATCGAGATCCGGCTGGCCGAGGCCATGGGCGACAGCAATCGCGACATGCTGGGCACCGATATCTTTTCCGAGCGGTTCTTGATCAAGCGACCGCTGCTGCAGGCCCTGCAGAGAGACGTTGCCGGGCCGCCGGTGCTGCTGATCGACGAGCTCGACCGGACGGACGAACCCTTCGAGGCGTATCTGCTGGAAGTTCTCTCCGATTTCCAGATCACGATCCCGGAGATCGGCACCGTGAAAGCCGAGGAGCCGCCGATCGTCATCGTGACCTCGAACCGCACCCGGGAAATCCACGATGCGCTGAAGCGGCGCTGCTTTTACCATTGGGTCGACTATCCGGACGCGGCGCGCGAGCTGGAGATCCTGCGGGTCAAGGCGCCGCGGGCCAGCGATGCGCTCAGCCAGGAGGTGGTCCGCTTCGTGCAGAACCTGCGACAGCGCGATTTGTTCAAGTTGCCGGGCATCGCCGAGACGATCGACTGGACCGATGCGCTGATTCAGCTCAACTGCGTCGCCCTCGACGGGCAGTCGATCGACAACACGCTGGGCGTGCTGCTGAAGTACCAGGACGATATCGCGAAGATCCGCGGCAGTGAAGCGGCCGCCCTGCTGCAGCAGGTGAAGGCGGAACTGGCCTCCACCAAGGTGGCGCGGAACTGATCGTCGGCTTGCAGAGTCTTCTTGGGGTCTTCTTGAGCTGCCTGGCGGTGGCCTGTTTCGAGGATCAAGCCAGGCCGCAAGTTTGTCCCCCATAGGACCATGCGGCCGAGCGGCGGTGATAATCGATCATTGCCATCGCAAGTCCGGCGCCGTGCAAATCATGCGGCGGTCCGGAAATGCCTCACTGCTCGAAGCGGATCTCCAGTCTCATTTGCGCATCGCAGACTCAAGAAGACTATGCTAACCGAAATCAGGCGCCGGCCATCGGCGGCGCCACGTCCAGCAGATCCCGGACCATGTCGATCAGTTCCCGTGCGCCGAAGGGTTTCTTCAAAACCCTGTCGGCGCCGATCTGCGACGCCATGGTCAGGCTGGGCATGCCGCGGCTGTTGCCGTTGCCGCCGGAAATGGCGATGACCTTGAGGCCCGGATTCCGCTGCCGGATCGCATGGATCACGTCGATGCCGTCCATTCCCGGCATCAGGATATCGGTGATGACCAGCGATACGCCGTGCTGCTCCAGGGCGACCATCGCGGCCTCCCCGTCCTCGGCGGCGACGACCTGAAATCCGGCGAGTTCCAGGGCATCCCGGAAGGTCTCGCGGAAATCGTGGTCGTCATCGATGATGAGGATGGAGCTATTCAAGGTCAAGAATTTCCGTAGTTGGACCGGCAGTGCGCCGCCCCAGCGGGAGCGATCCGTTGCCATCTGCGTCGGTCCTCTGTGGTCCGGCCCTACGCGTGTCCGACGCGGTCGAACATGACCAGCATCAGATTGCGCAGATCCTTCATTGCCCAGTGATAGTCCTGGGTGGCCGATTTCGATTTGACGTCATAGAGCGTCTCGAGGATGGCGTGCTTCGGATAGGAGTCGCACGTGTCTTCGATCACGCGTTCCAGGATCGGCAGGTAAACTTCCCGATCCTCGGGGAACATTCTCAACATCTGGACGAGCTTGCAGCACAGATCAAGGCTGCCGTGGAGCTCGATACTATGGTCATTCGTCGTCGCAATGCCGTACATGGTCTGCTTCCTCTTTGTTGGCCACGGGTTCGGTTCTCGGTCCTGTGGTGCCGGCGATTTTCGCGATGCAGTAGTGCTTTTTGCCCAATTCTGCGTCGTCCGCCGACAGACCTTTGCAACTTGTATCTTGCGAGCCATCACATGCCGGATGGCGTTCGCCTCAATTCAAGCTTTCACTCCTTTGATCGGCCGCGGAACCGATCTCTTCCAGGTTCGCCGCTCACCTCTGGCGATCCGGACCTTCCCCACAACAGAGACGCCCGGGCATCCGCGTGGAAACCAATATGAATTTTCGAGCTTAAGGACCGGTGAAACGGCCGGAGACGAGACCTATAGGCCGGCTTATAGGTTGCTATAGTCTGCGGCTGGCGGCGACGCCGGGGATGCGGTAGGTACTCGACAAAGCCCTATCGGATGCTTCTGCCGCAGAGCAAGTAGAGAAATGCAAACACCACGTGAACAGCCCGACGATGGCCGGCTTGTCGCGAATTTGATGCAGTTTGCGCGCACTTTGCGCGCCGCAGGCTTGCCGGTCGGGCCCGGCCGCGTTCTCGATGCTTTGCGCGCGGTCCAGGCCGTGGGCATCATGAGCCGCGAGGATTTCTACTGGGCGCTCCATGCCAGCCTGGTAAACCGGCGCGACCAGCATGACCTGTTCGACCAGGCGTTCCATATCTTCTGGCGCAATCCCAAGATTCTGGAACGGATGATGGCAATGCTGCTGCCGCAGATGCGCGCGCCGGCCAAGGATGAGGAGCGGGTGGAAATGAACCGCCGCCTAGCCGAGGCACTCGGCAAAGAGAACACCGGCAACGAGGGCGAGGAACCGGCGGAGAAAGAGATCGAGTTCGACGCCGCCCTCACCTATTCCGACCGGGAACTGCTGCAGACCATGGACTTCGAGAAAATGTCCGGCGACGAACTGGCCAAGGCGAAGCGGCTGATCGCCGGCATGCGGCTGCCGATCATGGACGTGGCGACCCGGCGTCACCGGCCGGACCGCAGCGGCGCGCGGATCGACATGCGCAATACCCTGCGCGCCGCGTTGCGCAGCGCCGACGCAATCCCGCTCCGCCGGCGCAGCGTTCGCCGGCGCCATCCGCCGCTGGTGATCCTCTGCGACATCTCCGGCTCCATGAGCCGCTATTCCCGCATCGCTCTGCATTTCATGCATGCGGTCACCAATGATCGCGACCGGGTCTACACTTTCCTGTTCGGCACCCGCCTGACCAACATCACTCGCGATCTCCGCCACCGC
Source organism: Dongiaceae bacterium (assembly GCA_046154965.1). Taxonomy (GTDB): domain Bacteria; phylum Pseudomonadota; class Alphaproteobacteria; order Dongiales; family Dongiaceae; genus DATKFM01. Next base: position 108,279 of record JBJXDY010000114.1, read on the forward strand.
GACATCGATCTGGCCCTGGAGAGTGTGGGGAAAAAGGTGCAGGACTGGTCCGGCGGCACTCGCATTGGCCAATGCCTGCAGGAGTTCAATGCTAGATGGTCGCGGCGGGTGCTCGGTCAGGGGGCCGTCGTGCTGTTCATCAGCGACGGGCTGGACCGCGACGGCGCGCAGGGGCTGGCGATGGAAATGGAGCGGCTGCACAAATCCTGCCGGCGGCTGATTTGGCTCAATCCCCTGCTCCGCTATGAAGGTTTTGAGCCGAGGTCCCAGGGGGCGAAGGCGATCATGCCCCATGTGGATGATTTCCGCCGCGTGCATAACCTGCAAAGCTTGGCGGATCTGACCCAGGTACTGAGCCAGCCGCCGCGCCGGCGGCTGGAAGCCAGGAGCCAGTGGACGCTCGCAGCCGAAAGCTAGCGGCCGGCAATCAGTTCAGCATTTCGCGCACGGCGCACAGCAGATCGTTTGGCATGAACGGCTTGGGCAATGAACGGTTCGCGCCAATCCGGCGGGCGATGTCAAGCAGGCTGGTGCCGAAATTCTGGCTACCGCCGGAGATCGCCAGAATCTTGAGGTCGCCCCGCGTATCCCGCAAGCGCCGGATGGTCTCGATCCCATCCATCTGGGGCATCATGATGTCGGTGATCACGAGATCGATCGCCTTGTCCTTCATCACTGTTTGGGCATGCATGCCATTGGCTGCTGTCATAACATTGAATCCGGCCGACACCAGCGTGTCTTCAAGGGTCGAACGGACGAGCATGTCGTCGTCGATCAGAAGTATGTTCGCGGACATGTATGTCTCTCCTGGAAAACGAGTGGGCTTGAGCAAGAACCGGATCAATGCACGGTCGCGTTGCTATCTGACGCTTCGCCGATCTTGCGAGCGAAATCATCCGGGGAGTCGGGCTTAGACAACAGATGCCTGGTTCGCCGGCTTGGTCCCGGCGTTAGTGGAGCATTTCCCGTATCATGTTCAGCAGATCGTCGGGCATGAACGGCTTCGGCAGCGAACGGTCGGCGCCGATCTTGCGCGCGAGGTCCAGCAGGCCGGTCCCGAGATTGGGGCCGCCACCCGAAATCGCCAGAATCTTTACCGTGCCATGCTGTTCCCTCAGGCGGCGGATCGTTTCGATGCCGTTCACCTGCGGCATCATGATGTCGGTAATGACCAGATCCACCGGGTTGCCGCGGATCATGCCCTCGGCATCTGCACCGTTCGACGCCGTCACCACATTGAACCCGGCGGTGCACAGCGTATCTTCGAGCGTCGACCGCACGAGCATGTCGTCATCGATCAGCAGGATGTTCGCGGTCATCATCCAATCTCCTCGCGGCACGGACACCCGGCCGGTTCTCTCTCAGTGAACTGTCACGCTTGCGTCCAGCGCTTCGCGGATTTTCCGGGCCAGGTCGTCGGGGGAATAGGGTTTCGGCAGCCAGATTCCTTCCTCGTCCAGATGCCCTTTGGCGTACCCTGAGGTGTAGAGGACCTTCAACTCCGGCCGCTGACGAAGCGCTTCCTTGGCCAGTACAGCGCCGCTCATGCCCCCGGGCATGACGATATCCGTGAACAGCAGTTTAATGTCTTTGTTCAGATGCAGCTGCATCAGGGCCGAGGCGCCGTTCTCCGCTTCGCGGACGGCATATCCGAGTGTCAGCAGCAACTCGCGGACCGTCGATCGCACCTGGGGGTCGTCCTCGACGCAAAGGACAGTCTCCTTGTCCTCCGGCTCGGCCGCGGCACGCTTCTCTATCTTTTCTTCGCGCTCCTCGGCTTCGGCCTTGGCGCGGGGCAGATAGAGCTTGAACACCGTGCCCCGATCGATCTCGCTCTCGACATCGACCCAGCCGCCGGACTGGCTGACAAAGCCGTAGATCATGCTGAGTCCGAGACCGGTGCCCTTGCCGACCTCTTTCGTCGTAAAGAACGGTTCGAAAATCTTCTTCATTACTTCCGGCGGCATGCCGCAGCCGCTGTCGCGGACCGCCAACATGACGAAGGAGCCCGAAGGCTTGTCCGGCTTGCTCTCGTCGACATACAGGATCTGGTTCGATGTCGTGATATCCAACCGCCCGGAGTTCTTCATCGCGTCCCGGGCGTTGACGGCGAGATTGACCAGCGCCGATTCAAGTTGGGCCGGATCTACATGACTCTGCCAGAGGTCCGCCGAAAGCTGCAGATCGATCTCGATCGTGGAGCCGAGCGTGCGGCGCAGGAGTTCCGTCATGCCGGAGACCAGACCGTTCACGTCGGTGGTCTTGGGCATCAGCGTCTGCCGGCGCGAGAATGCAAGGAGGCGCTTGGTCAACTCCGAACTGCGCTCAGCCGCCTGGCTGATCATGTTGAGGCGCCGCTGCATGGCTGCATCGGCGGGCGCCGAGGCCAGGATCATGTGCAGATTGGCGATGATGACGGTCAGGAGATTGTTGAAGTCATGGGCCACGCCACCGGTCATCTGGCCGATGATATCCATCTTCTGCGCCTGGATCAGCGCCTCGGTCTGGCGCTTACTGTCGCTGACATCGATCATCACGCCATAGGCAATGTGCCGTCCGTCCGCCTGCTGCTCGACATCGACGATATCCCGCACCCAGACCGGCTTATCGTCCTTGCCGATCACGCGGTACTCTTCCGAAATTCCGACCTTGTCGTCATGGAGCCGGCGCGCCGCCGCCATAGCGCGGAGCCTGTCGTCGGGGTGCAGCCGCGACATCCAGAACCCCTCGCCGGTCCAGGCCGACACCGGATATCCCAGCAGTTCTTCTGCCTGCGGGCCGACATAGGTATAGCGGCGGGTCTGCAGATCCCAGGTGTAGGGCACAATGTTGGTGGATTCGACCAGATGCCGGAAGCGCCGCTCGCTCTCATGCAGCTTCTCTTCCGCCAGCTTCTTCTCGGTGATGTCGCGGCCGACCGATTGATAGCCGAGGACATTGCCCTGGGCATCGAAGAAAGCGCGGTCTGTCCATTGCTGATGGCGGACTTGGCCGTCTGGCCGCAGGTCCTTCTGCTCCATCGTCACGACCGGCATCTCGGGCGTGAGCTGGGCAAGGTACTTCAGGATGTTTTCCTGCTCGGATTCCGGCACCTGCTTGAGGAACGGAGTGTTCAGCAGATCTTCGGGCGTTCTCTCGAAGTACCGGCAATAGGCATCGTTGACGAAGGTCAGTATTCCGTCGGCATCGAATCGGATCAGGAACTCGGTCTGATCCTCGATGATTGCCCGGTACTTGGCTTCGTTGCGCTGCAATTTCCGCTCCGCTTCCTTGCGGTCCGTAATCTCGACGCTGACGGTGGCGACATACTTGACGTTCCCCGCATCGTCGCGCAGCGGCGCCTTGGAGGCGAGCCAAGTGGTCGTACGTCCATCCGCATCCTTCCGCTCATTTTCATAGAGCTCGGAGTGCTGGCCGCTGGCGATGACCTCGGCTTCGCGTCCCTCGACATGGGCCATGTGTTCCGGCGTATAAAGTTCGGAAGCCATGCGGCCGTTGAACCAGTCCAGCGGCTTGTCGTGGAACTCGGCAAAGGCATTGTTGACCAGGACATAGCGGCCCTGGAGATCCTTGACGCTGATGGTTGCGGGAACCGCATCGATCACCGAGCGCAGCAGCGCCCGGCTTTCCCGCAGCGCCTGTTCGGCGCGACGCTTGGCGGTGATGTCGATGATGCTGCCATAAGCGACCCGGCGGCCCTCCGGGTCGGTATCGAAATGAAAGACGTCGCGGACCCAGAGCACGTCGCTGTTGGCGGCGACGATGCGATACTCCAGTTCGCCGCTGCTGCTCGACGCACAGGCGATGCCCCACTCCCGGTCGAACTGCTCGCGGTCCAGTTCATGCACATGCTGGTAACGGAAGCCTTCGAAGTTCCAAGCCTGCATACCCGTATGCAGCAGCTTGGAGATCTGCGAGCCGATATAGGTGTAGCGGTTCTCGAGCACGTCGAAGCTGTAGGGAACCACGTCCATCTTTTCGAGCATGAGGCGGTGCCGCCGCTCGCTCGCCTCGATCGCGCTTTCGATCCGCTTGCGCGCGGCGATATTGATCACCAGCCCATACATGAAGCTGCCGGATTCCCGGTCCGTGACCCTCATCTGGTCCCGCAGCCAGACGAAATCGCCGGCCGGATTTAGGAAGCGGTACTCGAAAGTGCGTCCCGGCGTCTTGCTGTCGGCCGTCTTCTGCAGATGTTCGAAGCGGACGCGATCGGCCGGATGCACGCGGGAAAGCCAGAAGCCGGGACGGATGAGATCGGCGGACGGGTAACCGAAAATTTGCTCCGCCTGTGGCGACACATAGTTGTAGCGTGCCTCGGCCACGTCCCAGACATAAGCGACTCCCTCGATCGACTCCAGGATCTCACGAAGCTGGCCGCCGCCCTGCGCGTCAGCAGGTGCGGGCGCGGCCTCAGGCTCATGGTGCTGCTGCGGCGAGCGGTCGTCTTTCAAACGTTTCGGGAGTACGTTCCAAACCATGACGAGCAAAGTTCCATAGGGCAGCCGGCCGCGCCGGTACGCCGGGATTGACGGAAATCGCTGCCAATTTTCACTCTCCTGGTTTCCGGAGAATTTCGGTCTAGACTGTGGCCAGGATGGCTGCGCGGCCGGAGTGCAAGGCCTTGTATTTCCATGCCTTCCCGGACACAGCAGCCATGGGCCTGGGTGACGGGCAGTTGGCCCCCTATATTGCTATGGACCGCCGCCGAATTGGCGGCAGCGCGATGTTTCCGGAGGTAACTTCATGAGCGGACAAACCCTTTATGCCGACGATGTGCTCGAGCAGGCGGCCCGCTGGCGCGCTCAGGGCAAGGGCGTCGCCCTGGCCACGGTGGTCAGCACTTGGGGTTCCTCGCCCCGGCCCACGGGCAGCCAGATGGCCATCGACGACAGTGGCGCCATGACCGGATCGGTCTCCGGCGGCTGCATCGAGGGTGCCGTGATCCACGAGGCCCTGGCGGCATTGAAAGATGGCAAGCCCCGGCTGCTGGATTTCGGCGTCACCAACGAGCAGGCCTGGGAAGTCGGCCTCGCCTGCGGCGGCAAGGTCCAGGTGTTCGTGGAACCCGTGACATGAAATCCAGCGACCTGGAGAAGATCGTCGCCGAGCGCGCGGCCAAACACGCTTTCGCCCTGGTTACAAACCTGAAGTCTGGCGAGCAGGCCGTCTTTTACAGCCAACAAAACATTAACAGTTTTTACTTCGGTTCAGAAATCGGCTTAGCGGCAGCCGGGGCGCTGGAGGCTGACGCGAGCGGCATCGCCGAGGCCGGCGGCGGGCGATACTTCATCCAGGTGCATAATCCACCGCTCCGGCTCTTGATCGTCGGTGCGGTCCATATCGCCCAGGCGCTGGCGCCAATGGCAGCCCTGACCGGCTATGGCGTGACTGTCATCGATCCTCGCCGCGCCTTTGCCACCGACAGCCGGTTCCCGGACATGGCCAAATCCTCAGCCTGGCCGGACGAGGCGATGGTTGAACTCAAGCCGGACCGGCGCACCGCCGTGGTAACCCTGACCCACGATCCCAAGCTGGACGATCCGGCGCTGGAGGCGGCGCTGCGGTCCGAGGCCTTCTACATCGGCGCGCTGGGGAGCCGGAAAACCCATGCGTCCAGGCTGGCGCGGCTCAAAGCCGTAGGTTTCGACGATGCCGCGCTGGCCCGCATCCATGGCCCTGTGGGTCTCTCCATCAACGCCGAGTCCCCGGCCGAGATCGCGGTGTCCATCATGGCGCAGATCACCGCCGTGCGGCGCCATCAGCCGGATGCCGGCAGCCGCGACCGCGCCGCATGATCTTCGGCGAGATCCCGCTTGAGGAAGCCGTGGGCGCCATCCTCGTCCACAGCGTTCGCGCCGGGAAGCTGACATTCAAGAAAGGCCGGCAGCTCTCTGCGGCCGACATCGCGGTTCTTCGCGAGGCGGACTATCGGCGGATCATGGCGGTCCGTCTGGAGGCCGGCGACATCGGCGAGGATCAGGCGGCAGCGCAGCTGGCCGAGGCACTGGCGGGACCGAACCTGGTGCTTGGCCGGCCATTCACCGGCCGCTGCAATCTTCATGGCCAGGCCGCGGGCCTGCTGGTGATCGACAAGGCCCGGTTGGATCGTATCAACCTCATCAGCGAGGCGATCACGGTCGCAACCTTGGCGCCGTACGACGTCGTCGCGCCGAAGGATCTGGCGGCCACGATCAAGATCATTCCCTTTGCCGTTCCCCGGGCGGATCTGGAGCGCTGCATTTCCATTGCCGACGACGGCGGCCCGGTCATTCGCATTGCCGGCTTCCGCAGTCGGCCGGTCGCACTGATTCAGACCCGCCTGCCCGGCCTCAAGGAAAGTGTTCTCGACAAGACGCTGGAGGTCATGAACGGGCGGCTTGCGTCGCTCGGCGCAGAGCCGGCGGCAGAGATCCGCTGCGGCCATACCGTGGAGGCGCTCACGCAGGCCATCGCCGCGGCCAAAGCCGGCGGCGCCGAGATGATCCTGGTCGCCGGCGCCTCGGCCATCGCCGACCGGCGCGATGTCATTCCCGCGGCGATCGAGCGGGCCGGCGGCACCATCGAGCATTTCGGTATGCCCGTGGACCCCGGCAATCTGCTGTTGCTGGGCCGGATTGGCGCGGTGGACGCCATGGGACTGCCAGGCTGCGTGCGGTCGCCAAAGCTTAACGGCTTCGACTGGATCTTGCAGCGGCGCATGGCCGACTTGCCCGTGGGCCGCGGCGATATCATGGGGCTGGGCGCCGGCGGCCTGCTGAAGGAGATTCCGTCCCGGCCACAGCCCCGCGCCGGCGAACCGCCGTCCGCGCCGGCGCCGCGCGGTCCGCGCATCGCGGCAGTGGTGCTGGCGGCCGGCCGCTCCAGCCGCATGGGCGGCGCGAACAAGCTGCTGGCGGAGGTGGACGGTCAGCCCATGGTGCGGCGCGCGGTCCTGACGGCGCTGGCTTCCGGCGCGGCGCCGGTGTTTGTCGTTCTGGGCCATGACGCCCACCGTGTGCGCGCAGCCCTGCGGGGCTGCAAGGTGCGCTTCGTCGACAATCCGGCCTATGCCGAAGGCATGAGCACCTCGCTGCGCCATGGCCTTGCCGTCCTGCCGGCGGACGCCGACGGAGCGGTCATCCTGCTCGGCGATATGCCGCGAATCGACCAGACCACGATCGACCGCCTGATCGCCGCCTTCGATCCCACGGAAGGGCGCAGCATCTGCGTGCCCGTGTGGAACGGCAAGCGGGGCAATCCCGTGCTCTGGGCGCGGCGCTACTTTGCGGAAATGGCCGAGATCGCCGGCGATGTCGGCGCGCGGCATCTAATCGGTGAGTACGCCGACCAGGTGGCGGAGGTGCCGATGCCCGACGATGCGACGCTGGTTGATATCGACACGCCGGAGGCGCTCAATGCGCTCCGGCGCGATCAGAGCCGCGAGGCCTAGCGCGCGAGCGCGCCGCCGGCTGAGTTGAATCCGCAGACCCTGGGGGTGACGTTGAGCTCCTTGCGGCGCGCCACCAGGGAGTCGAACCGCTTCATGGCCATCGCAACTTCGCCGGTCTCCAAGAACTGCAGCGACGGCATCTTCTCCTGCAAGCGTTGGATCGCATCGACAGCATCCAGGCACCGCTTCAGGGCTCGTTCGCTGCTCTCATTCGCCTGCCGCACCATGTAGGCCGTGGACGGGCCGGAGGCAGTGCGGTTCACATGCATCTCGCGCTGCACTTCGACCTGCAGGATATCGACGGCTTTCACCAGATCACGCAATGCATCAGCCATGGTTGTCCTCGCATCTCTATTCCGGCGCGCGTCGTTCCTACAAGCCCTACGCAAGAACGGATGCGGCGCACGCCTCATCGCTCATAATATCCTCCAAGTTGAATTGCCGATGCAACAAGTTTCGTTTTCAATTTCAGTAAAGACTACACAGATTGTCTATTAAATACTTTCTTTAAGTTAATTATCGTTGACACCTATACTGTTAACCTTTCCGCTCGAGGTTAATCCCGATGGCTGAATTCATTGAGCCGGCTGCACCGCAGCGGCTGGCCGGTGCGCGGGCAACAGGATCGCGGCCGCCAGCACCAACGCCGCGCAGAGACCGAGAATCCAGAACAGCGTCTGAAAACCGCCGGTGTCGTTGTAGAGGTAGGATATCAACGGCACGGCCACTGCGCTCACGCCGAGCGAGAAGAGATAATTGACGGCGAATATGCGCGATTGCCAGGCGCTCGACACATGGCGTCCGATCAGCCAGTCGGACACCGGAATTTCGCCGAACACCAACAAGAGCGCGATGATTGTTACCGCCAACAGCGGCAAGCCGAAAAACTGTCCGACCAAGATCAAGATGGGCACCTGCAGTGTCAGGATGCCCAGAACCACCGGCTTGGCGCCGTAGCGGTCAAGGAACCGGCCGGTCGGCAACTGCGCGAAGGCCGCGAAGGCGAACGCAAAGGCGGCGAAAGCGCCGGAGGCGAGAAGATCGCCATCGGCGATCTGCAATTGCTGATCGAACAGCTTCGGCACGGCGACGGTGATGCCATTGAAGATCAGGCCGCCGAACAGCGCGGCGACGCCAACGAAAAGGAAAACGCGCAACAGCACATTTCTGGAAACTTCGAACGCTGGCCTGTTCTTCGCCTCCGCATTGGTCACGTCCACATCCCGCCCCATGAAACGAATGGCCAGAAGGCCGAGCAGGATGCTGACAACACCCGGCACGATGAACGCCCAGCGCCAGCCGAACTCGACCGTGAGCAGGCCGGTCACGATGGCCGCGCCGGCAAAGCCCATATTGCCGAAGACGCCGTTGAGCGCGATGGCGCGGCCGCTGCCATGGGCCAGCCGCACAACCGCCGCGATGGCCACGGGATGATAGATACCGGCGAACACGCCGATCGCCGCCAGGGACGCGGCGAGACTAGCCGGCCCTGTTGCCATCCCGGCCGCGATGCCCGACAGGCCCAGCCCGATGAAGAAGATTACCATCATGCTGGAGCGCCGCCAGCGGTCGCCGAGCCATCCCGCCGGCAGCGTTGAAAGGGCGAGGGCAACGAATGCAGCCGTTCCCAGCCACAACGTGTCGCCATATCCACGGTCCCACTCCCGATGGATAGCCAGCACCGCCGTCGGGAATACCAGCATGAAATAATGATCGAGGAAGTGCGCGAGATTGAGAAAGATGAGCGGGCGCTTCTGACTCATGATCCTGTCGCCCCGCTAGCTTGCCGCATTCTAGCGCCGCAGATCGCCGGCCCCGCCGGTCATGCCATGGCGGCGCAGAAAATAGAGCACGGCATCGTAGCCGCGCACGTCGTCAAACTGCACATGGCCCAGACCCGGATATACTTTCATCTCTTTGGGCGACGGCGCCAACGCATAGAGCCGCTCGCTGTATCGGATGGGAATAACTTGGTCCGCGGCACCGTGCATGATGAAGATCGGGCAGCTCACGCGGGTGATTTTCGCCATCGAGTCGAACTTGTCTCGCACCAATGCCTTTACCGGAAACATCCAATAGCGGCCCTGCGCCACATCGGCAACGGAACTGTAGGGCGCCTCCAGAATCAGGGCGCCGCAAGCGAATTCTGTCGCCATCTGCACCGCCACGCCCGAGCCCAGGGACTCGCCATAAAACACCATGCGCCCGGGCTCAACGCCCTGCTCCCGCAGAAAGCCGATGGCCGCCCGGGCATCCGCATAAAGTCCCTGCTCGCTCGGGCTGCCGCTATTGCCGCCGAAGCCGCGATACTCGGCCAGGAGCACGCCCATGCCGGCTTCGGCATAGGGAACGATGCGCCCGACGCGGCCGCCGATATTGCCGGCGTTGCCGTGGAAGTGCACGAGCACATCGGCGGCGGCGGATGGTGGCACGCGGTACAGCGAATTGAGATCAATCCCATCGGCGCTGCGATAGGCAACGGGCCGGAGCAAGCCGTCCGGCACGGCCGTTGGCCGTTCAATGTCGGGATAATAGAGCAGCTTCTGCTGATAGATGTAGAGCAGCGCCAGCACGCCCAAATAGACGATGGCGAGCCCCGCAAGAAAACTAAGCATGCGCCGCTTGTTCCCGGACATCCGCTGCAAACCGATGCCGGAGAATGCAGTCATCGGACAGAACAGGCAACCCGATTGCCGGCCGCCTCAGGGCCCCTCGCCCGCCAGGCTCTGATTGCGGAACTCCAGGAAATGCCGCGCCGAGTCGAGTCCTTCGGTGCGGCACCAGTTGCGATAGCCGCCGAGCCCGCGGTCGCCATATTCGAGATCGGCCGCGGTCAACCCGCGGATGCGCAGCCAACGCGCCACCGGATCGGTGATGCCGTCGCGGCGGCGGACGTAGCTGGTCTCTCGCAGATAGCCGTCGAACACTTCAGCGGAGTTCAAGCCGCAATACTCGACCACACCGTACATATAGGCGATTTGCTTGAGGGCCGTGCCGCGCGACGCAGGTTTGTCGGCCTTTGGCAGATCGGCATGCACGGACGCAGCCGTGACGGCGGCGATTGCAATGATGACCATGGAGGCGAATTCTCTCGCGGGAAACATAGCCGCGATCATGAAACGCGGCCGGCCGGATTGCAAACGGCACTCCCTAGGCGACGATTTTCAGCGGCGCCGGCGTTTCTGCGTGGTTGACCTCCAGCGCTTCCATTACCACGCGGGCCAGAGTGGCCGTCGTCACCGGCTTGCTGAGCAGCGCTACCGCGCCGATTTCCCGCAGCCGCGCTTCGCCGACGCGCGCGCCATAGCCGGAGCAGATGATGACGGGCAGGTCGGGGCGGATTTCCCGCAGCGCTTCCGCCAGCTGATCGCCAGCCATGCCGGGCATCGTCTGGTCGGTGAACAGCAGGTCGAAACTGTGGGGATCGCTGCGGAACAGGGTCCAGGCCTTGTGCGGATGATGACACTCCACCGCGTCATGACCGAGATTCTGCAGCTTGGCGCAAACCACGGCAGCCAGGTCTACCTCATCGTCGACCACCAGGATTCGGCCACGGCGGTTCCCGGTGACCACCAGCTCCTCGGTCTCCTCGACGGGCTCGACGGAGCCATCGGCCGCCGGCAGAAAGACATCGAACTGCGTGCCGACGCCGGCTTCGCTCGCCACTCGGATGGCGCCGCCATAGGCGGTGACGATGCCATGTACCGCCGCCAGCCCCAGACCCGTGCCGGTTCCCGACGGTTTGGTAGTGAAGAAAGGCTGGAAGATCTCGGCCAGAGTCGCCGCATCCATGCCGATGCCATTGTCACGTATGCTCAGGCGGATGAGCTCGCGCGGCGCCGGGGTCGACATCCAGAGAATGTTGGCGCGGCCCGGGCCGGGTTGAACATGGCCGGAACTGGAGCTATCGCGGAGCGCAGCCGGCGACATTTCCTGCGCCGCGACCGCCCGTCCATCCACGGTCTCGAGCCAGATGTCAATGCGGCCCTGCTTCTGGCCGATGGCGTGCATGGCGTTCACGCAGAGATTCATGATCACCTGCTCGATCTGGCTGCGGCCGGCTTCGACGAAGCAGCGTGATTTGGCGACCGACAGCACAATGTCGATGGTCGAAGGCACGGTGGCGCGCAGGATATCCAGCACGCCGTTGATGTCGGCGCCCAGATCGATGACGGTACGCTCGCCCAGAGTCTGGCGGCTATAGGCCAGGATCTGCTCGATCAGGTCTTTCGCCCGCTGGCCGGCCTTGAGGATGCGCTCGATACGGGCGCGAACCGGATGACCCGGTTCCAATTCGATCAGACTGAGATCGCCGAGGCCCAGGATGACGCCCAGGATATTGTTGAAGTCGTGGGCGATACCGCCAGCAAGGCGGCCCAGGGCCTCGGACCGTTGCGATAGGTGGAACTGCTCGCGCAGCCGGGCGCGTTCATCGTCAGCCTCGTGCCGTTCCGTCGTGTCGCGCACGACGCAGACGATGCCACCATCCTCGAGTTGCCGCAGGGTCAGTTCCTGGGGAAAGGTAACGCCGTCGGCGGTCAGGCCGATCGCTTCGCCCCGCCAGACACCGGCGGTCCGCAGGTCCGGCAGGATCTCGCCTTCGAAGCGCTCGCGCTCATCGGAGTCATAGGCGGTGATCCAGGGGTGGCCGACATAGCCGTCCCGTTCCGGCCAGCCATGCATGAGGGCGTAGCTGCGGTTTGCGTAGGCCAGGCGGCCGTCGCTGTCGATGATGGCGAGGCCGTCAAGCGAGGACTCGAATGCCGCCAGGCGGCTTTCCAGGACACGCTCCGCCTGCCGCTTCTCCGTGATATCGGTCAGGATGCTGACCCGGCCGCCTTGAGGCGTGCGCCGGTCGCTGGCCAGGATCGTCCGCCCGTCGGCCATAGCCAACTCGACGGGTCCGACGACCTCGCGGCATTGCCGCACGCGCCGCGCAATCCAGTCCTCCGGGTTGCCATCGATTCGGTAGATGTCCTGCATCACGGCCGCCCGCACGATCTCCTCGAGCGTGCGGCCATGCTGGATCAGCGGCGCCGCCAGCCTGTGCATCGCCCGGAATCGGTCATTGGTGAGCACCAGCCTTTCGTCGGCGTCGAAAAGCGCGAACCCGTCGGTGATGCTCTCGATCGCATCCTCGAGGCGGGTGCGGGTCGCGTCCAGCTCCCGCGCGTCGGCGAGTGAGCGCCGGTCGTAGTCCTGGATGAGATTCTTCTTACGGAACAGCAGCGCCGCCAGCCCGCCGATGCCGGCAATCAGGACCGCAAACATCGCCGCCAGCAGATGGAAACTTTGCCGTGGATCCTGGCTCAGCAGGCCGCCGGCCTCGCCCAGCGTCGAGGCCCGCGCCATGTCGCCGAGTGGTTGACGCAATGAGTCCAGCCGCTCCTTAAGGATCCCGTAACCATGCCCATCGCCGTCGCGGAAACTCTCCACGCGGCTGACAATGTCCGGCAGCCGCGCCAGCATATTGTAGATCGTCTGGGGCGTGTCCCCAGGCGCATCCTGGGCCAATGTCGCCAGTTTTGGCAGTTGCCTCTGGAACTGAATCAGATCGGCTGACAGGACCTGGCGGTGGTGCTCGTCAGGCGCAGCGGCATAGGAAGATACGCTCTCGCTCAGCCGCAGATGCGCGAACTGCGCCTCGATGGCGATCCAGGTAGCGTTGCGGGATTGCCAGGAAACGCGCCCATACTCGGTGATGCCGGCGAGAATCGCCGCGCCCATCGCAACGACGAGCACGGCAATCAGCGCATAATGCGCGGGGCGGCCTAGCGATGTACGGCGTAGAACTCGCATCGTTTCCCAGCTGGCTGTTTGAGCGGCGGTCGAACTCTCCCGCACCCCATAGCCCGTTATGCATGTCCCAGAGAACCTAAGCCGCTACCGTTAAGCCGTGCTTTCGCTTGAGGACAAACGTAACGCTGCCTAAATCGCGCCTCGGTAAGGGTAGACCCATTGGGCCGGCCTTAAAGAACTGTAAATCGGGTAGCCAATGTCACACGCGCGCGTCCTGGTCATCGACGACGATGCCAACCTGCGGGAGCTGATCAACAGCTACCTCAGGGATGAAGGCTATGCTGTTCTGGAGTCTGGCTCTGCGCGCGGCGCCAAGGAACTGATCGAAAGCTCGACCATCGACCTGATCCTGCTGGATGTGCGGCTCCCCGACGGCGATGGATTCGACCTGCTGCGCGAAATGCGGACGATGACGTCGACGCCGGTCATCATGCTGACTGGTCGCGATACGCCGTCGGATCGTATCATCGGGCTGGAACTTGGAGCCGACGATTTCATCGGCAAGCCGTTCGAACTGCGTGAATTGCGCGCACGGATTCGTTCAGTCCTGCGCCGCACCTATCATGTCGATGAGCAGGAGGTGGCGGCGACGATGGACGCGCTGCTGTTTGCCGGCTGGACCGTCGACCTGACACATCGCCGCCTGATAAGTCCGGCGCAGGGCGATGTTATCCTGACTTCCGGAGAATTCGATCTCCTGCGGGTGCTTGCCGAGCATCCGAAGCGGCCGTTGAGTCGAGATCAGCTGCTCGATCTCACGCGCTCCCGGGAATGGACTCCCTTCGATCGCAGCGTGGACGTGCTGATCGGCCGCCTGCGGCGCAAGATGATGGAAAATGGCGACACCATCGGGCTGATCAAGACTATCCGCAATGTCGGTTACAGCCTGGCGGCCGATGTCAGGCGCCGGCGCCTCGGACCGACGGGCCTGCCCAGCGACGGCGGCGAGGCCCTGGCCTCCTAGGGCCAACCAATCCAGAGATTAGAGATTTGTCAATTGAACGGGTGACTGTCTGGCACCCGGAACCGTGGTCTTTGCAGCAACCGATGAAGGGACTGCGGCGGCCCGGGCCATTGTCGGGGGAGACAAGGGTGGGATGTGGGAACGGGATTGCCGGACCGCCGCATTGGGTAAGAGCCCTTCTGAGTTCCTCCTCTGCTAACACCGCTACGCTTGGTTCCAGTTCGGCGGCCCGCTTTGCTTCCTTGGGGGGACATTCAGAGGAGATCGGCGGGCCGGCCTGATCGATGTCTTTCTCTGACCCGGACTCTAGCGGGATCATGTAACAGCCGATTGGCCTGATGACGCGCCATTGTGAGGAATTGTAAACGGCAGGCGGAACGGTCTAGGCTCGCGCCGAGCGCATCGCGAACCGCACGATTGCGAATGCACGACCGCCCGAGGCTACATGGACGAGACGGTCTACGCCCATCCCTTACATGATCGGCAAGCCATCCGGCCGCTGGAAACCCGTTCCGATCAGCGGGGATTGATTCAATTCGGCGCACATTTCGCGCTTATCTCGCTGACGGGTAGCGCAACTTACGCTGCGCGGGGATCGATCTGGATCATCGGCGCAATGATCCTCCATGGCATCGCGCTGATCTTCCTGTTCGCCGCCGAACACGAGTGCATTCACCGTACGGCGTTCCGCCGCCGCTGGTTGAACGACGCTGTCGCCTGGATCGCCGGTCTGCTGATCCTGCTGCCGCCGGCCTACTTCCGTTACTTCCACTTCACCCATCACCGGCACACCCAGGATCCCGAGCGTGATCCGGAGCTGGCCGCGGCGAAACCCGCCAACCTAAACGAATGGATGATTCAGGTATCGGGCTGGCCCTATTGGCGGGCCGAGGTGAGCCTGCTGATCTCCCATGCTTTAGGCCGCGTAACTGCAGCTTATGCGCCCGTGCGCGGCCGCGCGGAGCTGGTCACGGAAAGCCGCGTCTTTCTCGCGGTCTATGCGGCAGCGGCCGTGCTGTCCGTCGCGGCAGCGAGTGATGCCCTGCTCATCTACTGGATCGTACCGGCGCTCCTCGGCCAGCCATTCCTGCGGCTTTACCTGATGGCCGAACACACCGGCTGCGCGCTGTCCGCCGACATGCTGGCCAACTCGCGCACGACTCTGACGAACGCCGCTGTGCGTTTCATCGCCTGGAACATGCCGTTCCATGCCGAGCATCACGCGTTCCCGTCCGTGCCATTCCACGCGCTTCCCGCGGCGCATCGCCTGCTGCGGGATGACCTCAAGGTCATCTCGCGAGGTTATGCCGGCGTGCAGCGCGAGATCGTGGCCGGGTTTACCCACTTGCGCTGACCAAAAGCGGCGTTCGCCTAATCATTTTCATTAGGCCGACCCCCAAACGACATTTGCTTTACGGCGATTAACATCGTTTCGCAAGACGTCGGAAAGAATTCTGGCGCAACACTTGCCTCGTCCCCGCCGCAAAAAGTGATTGGGGAGAGCAAAGTCAGCTCGGTCGCGATGGGACGAAGAATCGTCCAAGGCAAACCGACGACGCTCGCCAAATCACTTTCGCGCCCGGCGGCGTCTTCGCTTCCCATCCGGCTCTGTAAAACCAGAAAGGATGGAAGCCATGTCTACCAAATCATTTCTTGCCATCGCCCTGCTCTGCGGCGGATTCGCGCTTGGCGGCTGCAGCAGCACCTCCATCGATACGACGGCGGGCCGTGACGGCCTCGTCAACACCACCTGGTGGGTCCAGACCATCGAAGGCCAAGCCATTGCGCCCGATACGGGCTCGCAGGTGACGATCGACGAAGACGGCTATATCGTCGCGTCCGACGGCTGCGCCAAGTTCACCGGCAAGGCAGCTGTCAACGGCAACCGCTTTGATGTCACCAAGATCGGCGTGGTCGATGGCGCTTGCGCCAACTCCGCGCCGCTTCAGGAAGCAAGACTGATCGACACGCTCGAACGCGTCGATCGCTGGGCAGTACAGGAGTCCTACCTGCTGCTCTACTCGGAAGGGTCGACCATTCCCACGCGGCTCGCGCGCCATCCCTAACCAGCGCTAGCGGTCGACATTCCGCCGCGGCTCCCGCGTCTCACCCGCGGGGCCGCGGTTTCTTTTTGTCTAAGACTGACCTAGTCCCGGGAATTGCCGCTGACGTCATAGACCTTGGCCTGGAACGCGGCCAGCAGCCGGTCCATATCGTTGGCCAGTGGGCGCTGATCTTTCATCGGCGGCATCACCTCGCGTACGTCGTCCACCAATGAAGTCAGCGCCGGCGGGATCTTCCGTCCGGTGACGAAGAAGGCCTGCGATGCGATCACCGTAAGGGCTGCAAGCGCGGCATCGAGGCAGTAGCCCGCCTGCTCCTGGGCGCGCCAGGCGATGAAGGTCGGCGGCGCGGTGTCGTTCTGGCCGAAGCCGCCGCCCTCGCTGCCCGGCAGGAAGGTGCGCTGCGCCGCCCGCTTCGCCTCTTCGGCAAAGCCGACCTGCACCATGTTCAGGCAGCCGATGTAGCCGCCGCCCACCATCAGCTGGTCCGGCAGCAGCGAAAAGCGCCCATCCAGCAGCTTGGAGCCATGCTTGTCGGCGATGGTGCAGAGATCCGCTGCCGACGCCGCCAAGTTATCCAGCGCCGGGTAAGCGCCGCCATTGTGATAACCGCCGGTGCTGTAGACCCGCCCCAGCGGATGCGTTGAGTCCGGCGGCAGGAATACCGGATTGTCGGTAACCGCCTGCAGGCTCCGCTCGGCAACCTCGCGCGCCTGCGCCACCGCGCGGCGAAATTGCCCGAGGATGCGCGGCAGGATGCGAAAGCTCACCGGCGCCTGATAGGGCCGCCGCTCGCTTTCGCCGCCATCCAGCAGCCCGCGCAGGGAACGCAGCGCCGCGGCATCATGAGGATCGTTCCAAAGCTCCTCGAACTCCGGCGCAAAGTGGCTGAGCGGAGCGCGGATCGCCTCCGCCGAAAGCGCCAGAACTCGCTCGGCCAGTTCAAGCCGCCGCTCCATCGCGATGACAGCATCGGCGATCAGTGCCGTCGCACAAGGCGAGCCATTGATGAGCGACAGCGCTTCTTTCTCACCGAGATCGAACTTTTCCGCGAGGCCATAGAACAGCGGCGCCAGTCCGAGGATCTCGCCGGCGCCGCCCTGGCCCATGGCCGAGACCTTGGGCAACTGCTTCTCTCGAAGCAGCCCGGCAACCGCCATGCCCAGTTCGGGCGAGATCGCGGCATGGCCTTCGACATAGTTTGCCAATCGCGTGAAGACGAACCCCCTGACGACCCGTGTCGGCAGCGCCAGTCCGAACGCAGCGGCGGCCGCATAGGGTGGGTTTCGCGCATGGGCCTTGCGCTCCGCCGGTGCCAGCCGGTTGCGGGCGTTCTGCCCATAGCCGCTGGTGACGCCATAGATCACCAAGTCAGGATCATTGTCGATCAGCTTCATGAATTGCCGGCGCCGTTCGGCCATGCGGGACTGCGCGCTGGCTGAGATTGTGACGGTTTCGGCGCCCCATGCTGCGGCGCGATAAGCGGGCAGCGTGAAGTCTGCCCGGGTTGCTAACTCGATAGCCATACTGTGGATTTCTCGCTTCGGTGGGATACTCTAAGAACCAGCGCCAAGCCTGCGTCGCTGCGCCGCCGCGCAGATTTTGTAACAGCGTTGCCGCAGGTCATGTTCGTTCATAAGGACTGATGCAAACCTGCGCATGTATTCGGCCCCAGGGCCCACTTGCTTTTCGTTTCAGGCAAGATCAAAGTAACCAAGACCTGTCCCTCGCGGAAGCATAATCCGCGAAACCCACAGTAAACAGCTGTGGGGGTGTTACTTTGACGCTTTCGGGATCGGGACAAACCATTGGGGGAGCGTCTAGAAGCAGAGTGAGTTTCGATGAACGATCGCAGCGAATCCGGCGGCCCCTCCTCGGAGCTGCAGGGCAAAGTGAAATGGTTCAACGTAGAAAAGGGTTATGGCTTCGTAACGCCGGAGGATGGGTCGCAGGACGTGTTCCTCCATATCTCCGCACTGAAGCAGGCGGGGCTTCAGGACGCGCCTGAGGGCGCCACCATCCATTGCGAGGTGGGCCAAGGCAGGAAAGGCGTCCAGGTCTTGCGCGTAATCCAGATGGACACGACGACGGCAACACCACGGGCGCCAAAGCCGCGTCGTCCGTATCCGCCGCGTCCGGCACAGGGATAGCGGAATCCCGCCCGCCGGATCGTAAGCGCCGTCGACCGGCGGCGCCGGTGGATGCTGTTACGCACCGCCAAGAGCCGCCATCAGCGGCTCGCTCCCCAAAGAGAAAATCCTTCTCCACGCCGCGCTCCGTTGCTATGTCCGTTGCGGGCATTCGAATTCTCCCGCAAGACAGATGGCGTCCGCCGCGCCCATGGCGCCTGGCGCCGGGCTGCATCGAAGGGCATGCAACAGACACAATGATCGAAGCACGCGAATTCCGCCGGGCGCTCGGGTCGTTCGCCACGGGCATCACCGTGGTGACGACGGCGTCCCTGGACACCGGCATGGTCGGCATTACCGCCAACTCCTTCAACTCCGTGTCGCTCGATCCGCCACTGGTGCTGTTCAGCCTCGACCGCCGGGCCTACAGCCTGCCGGCTTTCCATCAGGCTGGACATTTCGCCATCAATGTCCTGCGCGACGATCAGCGCCACCTGTCGCAGATCTTCGCCACCGCCCTGATCGATAAATGGGACAATGTTTCCTACGAACTCTGGAACACCGGCTGCCCGATCCTCACCGACGCGCTGGCCAGCTTCGAATGCAAGACCCGGCACATCTATGACGGCGGCGATCATCTGATCTTCGTCGGCCGCGTCGACAAGCTGCGCTACAATTCCGAAGGGCGGCCTCTGCTCTACTTCCGGGGCGCCTATCACCGCATCGGCGATGCCCACTGAACGCGCCGCTGCCGCGCAACATTCGCAAAGAATTCCAGCTTCGTTCTCGCACACCAACTGGTACGCAATTGGTTCGTTTGGCGCGCGGTTGGTTGCAATTGGCTTGCTTCGGTTTTTACCGATCGTGTAATTTTGTCCGAGAAACCGGCCGGACGGCGCGCAATGCCCGACCGCCGGGCAGAAAAACCAGGGCCGGAAACGCGGTCCGTCACAGGAGGTTCGCAAGGATCAAATGAGCCAGAAAAAATGGGGGTCGGAAGACTTCTGGGGCCTGGGTTTCGAGTACGATCCGCAATGGCTGCTTACCGATGAACAGAAAAAGATACAGGCGCTGATCATCGACCTCGCGCAGAAGGAAATGCGCGAAAACGCCATCGAGTCCGACAAGAAGCTGCTTTTCCCGCGCAAGAACTTCCAGATCCTGGCCAAGCACGGCCTGCTCGGCCTGCTGGTGCCGAAATCGCTGGGCGGCCTCGGCCAGAATCATGTCTGCGCCGCCATGGTGGTGGAGACGATCGCGCGCTACGGCTGCCCTTCGACCGCCATGTGCTACACCATGCATACGGGCGCGGTGGCCGCGGCGCTGTTCCGCCATCACGACAATCCGGTGCTGCAGGACATCATGCGGCGCATCGACAAGGATTGCCTGATCGGCACTCTCTCCTACTCCGATCCCGAGACCGGCTCCCACTTCTGGTACCCGATTTCCTCCGGCGCGGAGAAAGTCGAAGGCGGCTACAAGGTGCGCAAGAAGGCCTCCTGGACAACGTCCGGCGGCTTTGCCGACTGGTACGTGCTGCAGACCACCAGCCCCGATTTCGGCGGCAACTATGCCGACCTCACCTGCTGGCTGGCGCTGAACAGCGAAGTAAAGGCCGAGCCCTCAAAGTGGGACGGCCTCGGCCTGCGCGGCAACCAGTCGGGCACGCTTGAGCTGGACAACGTGGTGCTGAAGGCCGACCGCATGGTCGGCCCCAAGGGCGACGGCTCGAAATCCAACGATGAATGCGTCGACCCCTTCTTCCTGCTTTGCTCCTCGGCCTGCTGGAACGGCATCTCGCTGGCGATGATCGATATCGCCAAGCGCCACACCACCTTGAAAAAACACGCCGACGTCGGCATGCGCGTCGCCGACTATCCCACCATCCAGGACTACGTGGGCGAGGCGATCATCGACACCAATGCCTGCCGCTCCTTCGTCTATGGCATGGGCAAGGCGATGGACGACGCCACCGAGAATTGCGACTGGTC
This sequence comes from Dongiaceae bacterium, assembly GCA_046154965.1. Taxonomy (GTDB): domain Bacteria; phylum Pseudomonadota; class Alphaproteobacteria; order Dongiales; family Dongiaceae; genus DATKFM01. Next base: position 128,657 of record JBJXDY010000114.1, read on the forward strand.
TATCCATAAGGATCTCGACGCCCTGCCCCGCGCGCAATATCTGCACTGGATGTGGCAGGTGAAGTTCGCAGCGGCGAAGAACGTCGCCCATGTGTCCGACAAGATGCTCCATGCCTGCGGCGGTACCGGCTACAAGCCCGGCCTGCAGATCGAGCGCCTGCTGCGCGACGGCAAGGCCGGCTGGGTCATGGGTCCGACCAATGAAGTGCTGCGCCAGTTCGTCGGCAAGTCGGCGCTGCTCGGTTTCCAGTCGCTCGACTACTGGAACCAGGCCGTCAACGAACGGGTGTTGAACAACGAAATCAAGAAGCTCGATGCCAAGGGCAAACGGGAGCTGGCCGACCGGCTGCTCAAGGAAGCCCAGGCAAAAGCCGCAGAATAGCGGCCTCGAGGCGGAAGCCGGGAACGGGAGAACAGCGGCGCCGCAGTGAGAACATCGCATGCGAACTAGGGGCGGGCGCGCAAGGCCCGCCCTTTTTATTGCGGATTTGCGGCGGTTCCTCCGGCCCCTTTTCCCAAACGCCCGCGCCAGTGTAACGTCGCCGGTCACGGAATCGTCCGCCCGCACATCCGGTGACTCCATGAGCGAACTCAGCGTCCTCCTCGACCGCTTGCCGAAGAGCGAGCTGCATATCCATATCGAGGGCAGCCTGGAACCCGAGCTGATGTTCGCGCTGGCGCAGCGGAACAAGGTGCGCCTGCCTTACGGGTCCGTGGAGGAAATCCGCCGGGCCTACAATTTCGGCAATCTGCAGGACTTTCTCGATCTCTACTACCAGGGCATGTCGGTGCTGCAGACCGAGCGGGACTTCTACGATCTCGCCTGGGCGTACTTCTCGCGGGTGGCGGCTCAGAAGGTCAGCTATGTCGAGCTGTTCTTCGATCCCCAGGGGCACACATCCCGCGGCGTCGCCTTCACAACCGTGCTCGATGGCATCGACCGCGCCCGCGCCGATGCTGCCGGGAGGCTCGGCCTCAAATCCCGCATCATCATGTGTTTCCTGCGCCATCTGGACGAGGCCGATGCGGAGCGTACGCTCGACACGGCGCTGGACCACAAGGGCCGCATTGCCGGCGTCGGGCTGGACTCATCGGAGGTCGGCTTTCCGCCCAGCAAATTCAAGAACGTATTCCGCCGCGCCCGCGAGGAAGGCTTCCGCCTGGTCGCCCATGCCGGCGAGGAAGGCCCGCCGCAATATGTCTGGGAGGCGCTGGATGTCCTGGGCGTCGACCGCATCGACCATGGCAACCGGGCGATGGAAGACGACGCCCTGGTGCGGCGGCTGGCCCGCGACCGCATGGCCCTCACGGTCTGCCCGCTTTCGAATTTGCGCCTCAAAGGCGTGCGCGACCTGCGGGAGCACCCCTTGAAGCGCATGCTGGACAAAGGCCTGTTCGTCACCGTGAATTCCGACGACCCCGCCTATTTCGGCGGCTATGTCGGCGAGAACTATGCCGCAATCCAGAAGGCCCTTAGCCTCGCCGACAGCGAAATGCGCGCCATCGCCCGCAACGGGTTCGCCGCGTCATTCATGGCCGATGAGGAGAAGAACAGGGCGCTGGCCACTTTTGACCGGGCAGTGGCGTAAGCGGCCCCGGCGATCAGGCGGCCGGCTTTGCGGCGGGAGCAACCATTGTCAAGGTCTTCGGTGGCTGACGGTCCTTGTTCAACCGCCGTTCGAAATAGTTGAAGCAGCGCGTGAGGATGAAGGTCAGTACGATGTACACGACGGCCGCGGCCAAAAGCGGCTCGTAGGTCCGCAGCGTATCCGCGCGGATCTTCTGTATCATGCCCAGAACCTCAGGAACCGCGACGGTAGATGCCAGCGCGGTTGCCTTAAGCAGCAGAATCATCTCGCCGCTGAAGGTCGGCAGGCTGATGCGAATTGCCCGCGGCAGGATCACGCGTCGCAACGTCAGCCAGCGCGACATGCCAAATGCCTTGCAAGCCTCGACCTCGCCGTGAGGCACGGCCTGAATGGCTCCTCGCAGGATCTCGCCGGAGTATCCGGCGACATTGAGGCTGAGAGCGAGGGCGACGTAGAAGAAACCGTCGCGCAAATACGGCCAGAGAAAACTGTCCCGAATCCCCGGAATATCCGGAAACAGGCTGCCGAACCCGTAATAGATCAAATACATTTGCACGAGGAGCGGCGTTCCGCGCATGACAAGAATGTAGAGATAGCTCGGAATCCAAAGCAGGGGGTTGTGAGACACGCGCGCCAGCGCGATCGGCAGCGCCAGCACATTGCCGAAAATCGCCGAGACAACCAGCAGCTTGATCGTCATCCAGATCCCGGCGACCAACAGGGGAAACAGGCTGAGGAAGAAGTCGAGCGGGCTCGTCATGCCAACTCCTTCAGGCTCGCCGCAGGCCGCGCTTGGAGCGCTGCTCGAGATAGTTGCTGCCAATCATCGAAATGACAGTAAGGGCGAGGAAGCACAGGGCCGCGACCGAATAGAAGAACAGGTAGTTCCGCGTCGACGCGGCCGCCTGCTTCCCGGCAAACAGCAGTTCGTAGTAGCCGACGACACTGATCAGGGAACTGTCCTTGATGATCACCAGCCACAGATTGTTCAGACCCGGCAGCGCATAGCGCATCAGCTGCGGGAACAGGATGCGGCGAAACCGCAGCGTTGCCGGCATGCCATAGGCGCGGGCCGCCTCCATTTGTCCTTTCGGCACCGCCAGGATGGCGCCACGAAACACTTCCGTCATGTAGGCACCGGCAATGAACCCCAAGGCGGCGACGGCAGCGCCGAACGCACTGACATCAATTCCCTCGCTCATGCCGACGGAAACAAGCAACTTCTTCAGTGCCGATGTACCCGTATAGAAGATCAGGATGATGAGCAGCAGTTCCGGAACTGCCCGCACGATCGTCGTATAGATATCGGCAATCCACCGCAGGAACTTGTTGTGGGAGAGCTTGGCGCCCGCACCAAGCAACCCCAGCACCATGCCGACGAGATACGAGCAGACCGATATCTGGATAGTCAGCCAGGCGCCCCACGCCAATTCGTCGCCCCAGCCCAAATCGCCGAAGCGCAACAGATCGAGATAGGATGTTTCACCGGCCATTGCCTGGTGCACCCTCAAGGGCTGCTGGAAAGAGCCGCCCACTCATCTGAGGACGGCTCCCCGCAGCGCTGAAGCGAGTTACGACGTCTTGCCTGAGATATCGAAGTCGAAATACTTCTTCGCGATCTCGTTGTACTTGCCGTTTTCCTGCAAGGCTTTGATGGCGGCATTCAGCTTGCCTTCGAGATCGTTGTCCTCCTTGCGCATACCGCCGCCGACGCCGAACCCGAAGATCGGGTCATCGGGCGCCGTCGCCAATACCGCATAATTCTTTCCTTGATCCGACTTTATGAATGAATCCAGCGCGATCGCATCCGCAAGCAGGACGTCAACGCGGCCAGCAACGAGGTCCGCGTTGGCATTGTCCTGCGTATCGTAGATCTTGACCTCCGCGACATCGCCGTAGGTTTTCTGCGCGAAGTCCGCATGGGTCGTGGAGGTCTGCACGCCGATGATCTTGCCGGTCAGCCCTTCCTTGGAGATTTGCGGGCCACCGGTCTTGGCGCCGACGAAAACGGCCGGCGTGTCATAGTACATATCCGTGAAATCGATCACTTCCTTGCGCTTGTCGGTGATCGACATCGACGACCAGATCACGTCGATCTTTTTTTCCTGCAGCGAGGGAATGATTCCGTCCCAGGCCACTTCCACCAGTTCGCACTTCGCCTGCATCTGCTCGCAAACGGCATTCATCAGGTCGATCTCGAACCCTTCCCAAACTCCCGACGCGTTCTTGCTCGAGAACGGCGGATAGGGTTCAGCGGCCACACCGAACTTGATCACTTGAGCCATCGGTGCGGCTGCTTCTTCCGGTGCCTTCTTGAAGAACCAGAAATAGCCGCCGACGATGATGATGGCGACTGCAACGACGCCGATCAGCGTCTTCATTTGGCTGCTCATATTCAGCGATCCTCCCTCGCGTTGTGCGGATGAAATGCGCGGGCCCATTGCAATGCAGGCCCGCAAACATCCGGTAATGCTACGCCTTCCTGCGGCGCCGCTTCTTGCTGGGCGACCCCGTCAGGCCCCAAGCTAGCACAGACGGCGGGGAAGGAAAGCGGGTAAAATCTGGGTCGAAACCCCGTACCCGCCCGTGCGGATGGGGCCGTGTTGGTGGTGCCGATTACTTCTTTCCATTGCCCGAAAGCGCTGTCAGCGCCCCCAGGCCGATGAACACGCCGCCGGTGAACCAGCGTTGTGCCGCCATAAAGCGCGGCTGGCCGCGGAGGACATGCCCCAATGAGCCGGACACCATCGCATAGGTGCCGTCGCTGAGGATGGCGAGCACGACGAAAATGGCGCCCAGCAGCAGGGCCTGCTCTGTGAAGTGCGCGGGGTCGGCGAATTGCGGCAGAAACGCGAGAAAGAACAACGCCGTCTTCGGGTTCAGCACATTGACCACGATGCCGTCGACGAACAACCGCCGCAGGCTCTTCGCCTCGATCTGCGGATTATCAGCGGTTTGCCGCTTTTTCAACAGCGTCACCACGCCGAGATAGATCAGGTACGCCGCGCCCACATACTTGACGACGCTGAAGGCCAGGACCGATGACGTGACCAGCGCCGACAATCCGACAACCGCCGCGATCACATGAACGAGCGATCCCAGCGCCACGCCCAGCACGGAAACGAATGCCGCCAGGCGCCCTTGCGAAATGCCACGGGCGACGATGAACAGCACCGCCGGCCCCGGCACGATCAACAGGGCCATGGTGGCGCCACAGAACAGCAGCAACTTAGAGAGTTCCGGCAGATGCAATTCCATGGGGCGGCTCCCTTACCCCAACCATCAACAGCGGCGCGGCAGTGTCAAGGCCGGGTTCTATGCCCGCACCCGCGTCTTGTCGGGATCGTAATGCGGGAAGCGCGCCACCGTCGCGGGAATCCGTTTCTGATGCCCGTCCAGCTTGCCAATCTCCACCTCGGTGCCGATGGCGCTATGGGCTACGTCGATGCGGCAGAGCGCGATGTTCTTCTTCAGCAACGGACTGCGCGTCGCGCTGGTGACAACGCCCACCTGCGCCCGTCCCACATGAACGCAATCGCCATGCCCCACCGCGTCGTTGGCATGGACATCCAGGCCCACGAGCACCCGCTGAGGATTCTCCTTGCGGCGGAGCAACGCGTCGCGCCCGACGAACTCCTCATTGCCCTTGAGCGCCACCGTGAATCCGATGCCCGCCTCGAAGGGATCGGTCTGATCGCTGAACTCATAGTTGAAGAATATCAGGCCGGCCTCGATGCGCAGCATGTCAAGCGCCTCCAGTCCCAGCGGGGCCATGCCGTGGGCCTTGCCCGCCTCCCACACCGCATCCCACACGGCCAGCGCATGTTTCGGGTGACAGAAAATTTCGTAACCCAACTCGCCGGTATAGCCGGTGCGTGACACCAGTATGGGCGTGCCATTGAAATCGCCGATGCGTCCGATGGTGAAATGGAACCAGGCCAGCTCCGGCAAGCTGGTCTGTGCCGGCGGCGTCCAGACGATTTGCTTGAGGATGTCGCGGCTCTTTGGGCCTTGCACGGCGATGTTGTGCAGGTGATCGGTCGAAGATCGCACCCAGGCCTTGAGCCCGCGCCGTTCGGCCAGCTCCCGCAACCACTTTCCGCCATACTCATCGCCGCCGATCCAGCGGAAGTTATCGCGGCCCAGGCGGAACACCGTGCCGTCGTCGAGCATGCCGCCATGCTCATAGCACATGGCCGTGTAAACCACCTGCCCCACCGCCAGCTTGCGGATGTTCCGGGTGCAAGCTGTCTGCAACAGCGTCTCCGCATCCGGCCCCGTAACCTCGAACTTCCGCAGCGGCGACAGGTCCAGCACCACCGCCCGCTCGCGGCAGGCGTGATACTCTTGCACCGCGCCGTGATTGTTGAATTTCGTCGGCAGCCAATAGCCGCGGTATTCGGCGAAACTGCGCGTCAGGGCCGATGTGCGGGGGTGGAACGCGGTTTCCTTGGTCAGCTTGGGTTCTGCGTCGGGAGCCATGCGGAATGCGATCGCCTTGCTGAAGTTGTGATGCGCCGGATAGATGCGCAGATGGATATCCGTGGGCTGCCAGCCATTGGCCGGGCTGATGTCGTCGGGGCAAGCCGAGGATGCGCAGACCAGATCGGTCATCGCCCGCAGCAGCACATAGTCGCCCGGCCGCGACCAGGGCTCGTCGAAGATGAAGGCATTATGGGCGTCAATGCCCGTGTTGTAGAAGAAATTGATCGCCGGCCAGCCGCCGCGCGGGGCGACGCCGAAGGGCTGCAGCGCACCATTCATGTTCTCGCTGCAGTTCACATGGCCGGGATAGCCGGCATCGTCATAGTAGCGCGGCGTGCAGGCGAGTCCGAACGCGTCATGGCGCCCCACCGTGTCGCGCACCACCTCCACCAGCGGCTGCAGGTCGGTGTCGAAGAATTTCGAGAACAGGCCCGGTCCCGGATAGCCCAGGCCGATCATGCTGCGTGTCGCCGTTGCGTCGACGCCGCGCTCGATGCCCTTGTCGAGCTGCCGTGCATTGAAGGCGACGAAGTCGCTGCATTCGCGCCCCGAGACATCGATGATCTGGATGTATTCCCCGGCCTTGACCAGATAGCCGCGCGCCGTCGCCTTCTCGATGCGGATATCCTCCCGCGGATCGGCCAGGGGATCGGGCAGCACGGCATGTGCCCGCGGCGGCAGCTTGGCGCGCTTGATGTAGACGACCAGATCGGTCGGCGGATTCTGCGCATCGACAGCCATCCGCTCACCGGGCGCATGCAGCAGCAGCGTGCCGCCGCGCACGGCAGTGACGCTCGCCTCCCCGCCCGCGCGCCCGCCTTCAAACAGCAGCGCCGCCTTGTCGATGCGGCCCGGCAATCCCCGGCGCCTGAGCGCCGCGCCGATGGCCGCCCCATCCTCGCCCTCGCCGGCCAGCAGCTTGTTGATGCCGGGCGATTGCTCCGCGGCGCGAAGATTCAACGCCGCCAGATCCTCCCGGCCCTCGCCGGAGAAGTACACTGCCTCGCAGCGCTGCAGGCCTTCGCGGTCGATGACTGTGATTTCGTCATCTGCTTCGACTGAAAGCGCCAAAGCACCGCCACCCGGCACGATGTAGCGCTCCGTGCCCCGCGGCAGCAGCGGCAAGCCGGGCTGACGCGCCTGGCGCAGGGTCGCGGGTGAAACGGGAATATTCACGGTGAAAGCTCCGCTGACTCGATCATCGGACTATTGCCGACCCGCCACGGCCCGGCAAGCCGTGGGCCGGATTGGTTTCGCGCGGATATGCGGGAGAGCGCTCAGTCCTTGGGATATTTCAGGTTGAGGATTTCGAGCCCCAGATCGCCCGTCGGCCGCTTCCAGGTCACGGTATCGCCGACCGACGCACCGTTCAGGGCCTTGGCCAACGGCGACACCCAGCTGATGCGGCCCTGCTTGGGATCGGCCTCGTCCTCACCCACGATGCGGAACTTGTGTTTCTCGTCATTGTCGTCGACGCATTCCACCAGTGCGCCGAAGCCCACCTTGTCCGGCGGCTGGCTGGCGGGATCGATCAGCACCGCCCGCTCGATGCGCTCCCTGAAGTAGCGGAGATCGCGCTCCACGAGCTTCAGATGTTCTTTGTCCAACATCTCCGGTTCGCCGCCCTCGGTCAGATGGCGCTTCTCCTCCAGCAATTTGGCATGCTGCTCCTGCAGCGCCCGCAAGCCCGAAGCTGTCACGTAGTTCGGGTGGGGACTCTGGGGCCGCTCGGGCAGTTCGTCGCCCGGCTGGTCGCCGTCGGACTCCTTGACAAAGGCGCGGCTCATGGCCTCCTCTCGCTACGGCTGCATAACGGCAAGCATAAGGCGTTTTCCCGCCCGAGTGCCACAGCAATCATTCCCGGCTCCCACCCTCCCAAACAGGCACCCATGAATACGCCAACGCCCGAATGCATCGTCGAGATCCCCGCGCTCCTCGGCGAGAACCCCCTCTGGATTTCCTCGGAAAAACGCCTCTATTGGCTCGATCTGATGAAGCCGGCCATCTACCGCTTTGATCCCGCCACCGGCAAGAATACGGCCTTGAGGGCGGAGCTGGGCAGCTATGTGAGCGGCATGGTGCAGCGGCAGAAAGGCGGCTGGATCATCGTCCGGGAGGACGGACTCTCCGCCTTGGACCTCGCCACCGGCCGTCTGCAACCGCTGGTCAATCCGGAACCGGATCAGCCTGATAACATGCTCAACGACGCCAAATGCGACCGCCAGGGGCGGCTCTGGACCGGATCGCTCGACAAACGGGAAACCCATCCCTGCGGCAATCACTACGTCATCGACAAGAAGTTGCAGGTCACCAAGGTCGCCGACTCCCTGATCTGTTCCAACGGCCCCGCCTTCAGCCCCGACGGCCGCACCGCCTATCTGGCCGACAGCAACGGCCGTGCCATCTTCCGCCTGACCATCGACCCCGCGACCGGCAAGGTCGGGCCGAAGCAGCCTTTCGTCCAGACGACGGTCGAGACCGGCATGCCGGACGGCATGACTGTCGATGCCGAGGGCTATCTCTGGAGCGCCCGCTGGGATGGCGGCCGCGTAGTGCGCCATGCGCCTGACGGCAGCGTCGACCGGGAGATCATGCTGCCGGTGCCGCGGGTGACCTCGGTCGCCTTCGGCGGCGAGAACCTCGACACCCTCTATATCACCACCGCGAGCACCGGCCTCACCGGCGAGCAGCTCGCGAAGGCGCCGCGGTCCGGCAGCCTGTTCGCCTGCAAGCCGGGCGTACGCGGCCTGCCCGAGCCCGCCTTCGCAGGATAGGGCGGCCCGGCATGCAGAGCTACGACGTCGTCATCGTCGGCGGCGGGGTGATGGGCAGTTCCGTCGCCTTCTTTCTCAAGGGCTGGCTGAGTTTTCCGGGTTCCGTGCTGGTGGTGGAGCGTGATCCCACCTATGCCGATGCGGCCACGCCCCGCTCCGCCGGCGGCATCCGCCAGCAATTCTCCACGCCGGAGAACATCCGCATGGGCCAATTCGGCGCCGCCTTCATCAAGAAGGCGGGCGAACATCTGGCGGTGGACGGCGACGCGCCGCTGATACCTTTTGTCGAGAACGGCTACCTGTTCCTGGCCAGCGGCGCGGGCATGGATATCCTGCGCGGCAATCACGAGATCCAGAAATCCCTCGGCGCGGACAATGTCCTGCTATCAGGCGAAGAGATTCGGGGACGATTTCCCTGGATGAACACTGACGAACTGGCCGGCGGCTGCTATGGCCTGAGCAACGAGGGCTGGACCGACCCCTATGGCCTGCTGCAAGCGTTTCGCCGCAAGGCCCGCGCCCTGGGCGTGACGTACCTCGCGGACACGGTCACGGCGCTGAAGCGCGACAGCAATCGCGTGACCGCCGTCGCCACCAAAGACAATGGCGAGATCGCCTGCGGCGCCGTCGTTAACTCCTCCGGCTATCGGGCGCGGGAAGTCGCCGCGACCGCCGGCATCGACCTGCCGGTGCGCCCGCGCAAGCGCCTGGTCTATGTCTTCGATTGCCGGGAACAGCTCGGCCGCGTGCCCCTGACCATCGAGCCCAACGGCGTCTGGTTCCGGCCGGAAGGCGCCAGCTATATCTGCGGCGTTTCGCCCGAAGAGTCAGCCGATCCCGATTGCACCGATTTCGAGATCGACTACAGCTTTTACGAAGACCTCATCTGGCCGACCATCGCCGCCCGCGTGCCGGCCTTCGAGGCGATCAAGCTGACCCGCGCCTGGGCCGGACACTACGACTACAACACGCTGGACCAGAACGCGATCCTCGGGCCCCATCCCGACATCGGCAATTTCTACTTCTGCAACGGCTTCAGCGGCCACGGCCTGCAGCAGTCCCCCGCTGTCGGCCGCGGCACGGCCGAACTGATCGTCAACGGCGCCTACAAGAGCATCGACCTCACCCGCTTCGGATATGGGCGCGTGCTTCGCAACGAACCGCTGCGGGAGATCAATGTGGTGTAGCGCTACGAGGCGCGTTCAAAGGGGTTGTCATCCCCGCGAAAGCGAGGATGACACACGATGGGACGCGCCTATTGTGCGATAATTTCCGGCTGTCCCAACCAAAGAGCGCATGCAATGCCGGTGCGTCAGATGTGCTCGACACCTACAGCGCCGGCACCGGCATATCCTCCGGATAGGTCACCGCATAGCCGAAGGTTATCGCCTTGTGCTCGTCCGGCTTGTACTCGCCGGCCCAGGCCAGCACGCCCTGGCGGTCTTCCCAATTCTTCTTGCTCGGCTCCGTGGTGCCGCGCAGCAGTTCCACCTCGATGCGCTCATCCTGCGGCACCGGCAGCTGGTCCAGCACGGTGATCTCGATCGGCTGGCTGTGATAGTTGTCGATTTCGATGCGGTATTTGCGTTCGATCCTTCGGCTGCTGGTGAACACGCCCTCGGTCGACTGCCCGCCATCCTCGAGCCAATAGTCGACGCTCACCTTGTCGTCGATGCCGAAGCCCATCGCCCGCTCCTCCTGCGGCCGCAGCAGCGCCATGCTGCTGGTGCCGATGAAAGCGCCGTCGCGGAACAGCGATACGCTGCCCGGCAGCAGCGGATCCTTGCCGTCATACTTGAAAGTGGCGAAGAGATGCGCCGACGGCGCGATCTTCGGCACCGTGCGCACCGCCAGCCTGCTGTGCATGCTGTGATCGGCGATGACGAACTTGTGCGCGGAATCGTCCGACGGCACGTTCGCGCTGCCGGGGATGCTGTATTGCGCGGCGAATTCGGTCGCCACCAGATTGGCGCGCAGGATTTCCGCATCCCGGCGGCTATCGACCTCGCCGGCGGTGACCGGGCTGGCAGGCGCATACTGCTCCTGCACCGCGGCCAGATCATCCAGGCTGTTCTGCCCCACCTTGGCCAGCTTGTCCTTGAATTCCTCAGCCGTCAGCAGGAACCAGGTCTGCAGGTCCGGCAGCGCAGCGCCCGCCGAAGGCCGCGCCGTGGACAGCGTCAGCTTGACGTTCGACCAGTCCTCGCCGGTGCGCTGCTGCACCTGCGCCAGCTGCACCAGATCGATCTTGCCGGACTCGGTGTTGAGCCGGGCGTCATAGACCGGCCACCACCAGGCATCGCCGAGCTGGTAGCTGAATTCCAGCTTCACGCTGGTGCCCTGCTGGGCGTCGATATTCACCCGCGCCACCATGGTCGCCGTCTGGCCGGTCTGCACCTGCGCCAGCTCGGCCGACTTCTTCGCCACCTCGGCGTCGATGCCGCGCATCTCGATCTCCGCCAGGCGCATGCCGTCCCGCGCCTCGGCGGTGCCCAGGCTCAGGGCCTTCCAGGCCTCCTGCCACTTGGCGGGGTCCATGCTGCCGCGCAGGATCTCCTCGTTCGCCGCCGCCGGCATCTCGCGGCCGATGGAGGCGATGAAATCCACCTGCACCTGCAGCGCCTGGATCTTGTCGCTCAAGGCCCGGCGCCGGTCGTTCAGCGCCTCGATATCGGCCAGCAGGCGCCGCTCCTCTTCATGCACCGCCGCCTGCTCATAGAGCGGCTTGGTCTCCACCGAGCCGATGGCGATCCGGTCGCCGGCCTTGCCGGAAACACGCACGGAATCCGGCAGCAGCGACGCCGGCAGCCCTTCCAGCACCAGCGTGGTGGCGCCCGCCGGCACCGTCGCCTCGATCACCCGCGTCACCTCGGCGCGGTCGGGGAACACGGTCACCGCGCCCACGGGCGCGCGGACGCTGAGATCGGCGGCGCGGATCTCGCCGCCGGGCAGGAACAGCAGGCCCAGACAGACGGTACCGAACGCCAGCGCATGATTGCGGCAATGCATGGATTGACCCTCCCGGTTAGGTTGCGTTCGAACCACACTGCGACCGGATTGTGGCGGCGATCGGCCGGAATCCGGCACAAACTCAGGGCATTCGCTCTTAACCATAAGCCGTTGCGCAGCGCCGTTTGCGCGCTATAGAAGACGCAGGGACGTTTTCCGGGGGACAGCCCATGGGCAAGAGCGCGCTGGTATCCATCATCTGCGAGGATCGCACCGGCCTGGTGGCGGCGATCACGAGCCGCATGTTCGATCTCGGCATCAATCTCGGCGATACCACCTTTGCCGTGCTGGGCACCGGCGCGGAGTTCACCACGCTCTGCGAAATCCCCGACGATGTCTCCCTCGGCGAAGTCGAAAGCGATCTCTTGGAACTGCCGGAGCTGGAGAACGCCAAGCTGACGGTGTCGCCCTTCTCGTTCCAGGCGACCCATGCGCCTTCGGGCAAGATCACCCACCGCATCGAGATCGTCGGCGACGACAGCCCCGGCCTGATCGCGCGGTTGAGCGAAGTCTTCGGCGACTATGGCGCCAACATCGTGCGGCTCAACTCCGAGCGCATCCCCGGCGCCAGCGGCGCCCGCTACGCTACGCGCATTGCCGTCTCAATTCCGAAGGAGAAAGAACAGGCCTGTCTCGCCACCGTCGCCAACACCGCGGCGCAGATGAGCCTCACCTGCAAATGGGATGCGGCGGCGAAGGGATAAGCTGAGGAAGAAAACCGCCGATGAACGCGGATAAGAGAGGATGAACGCGGATACACCGAGTCCGGCAACCCAGTCCGTGCTCAGCAAACCCAAACAAAAGTGCGCGCCGCGGGCGCGTAAGAATCCTTATCCGTGTTTATCTTCGAGCTCCGGGGCCAGAACTCCCGCCCCGCCAAATCCGCGTTCATCTGCGGGCTTTTTCCTTATCGGCGTTTATCGGCGGTTACATCTTCCCTCACGGCATCGCCGGGCATTGCGGATTGGCCCGGGCGGCGTCGACGTTCATGATCAGCATCTTCTTGCTGGCGCAGATCCTGTTGTATTCCGTCGCCAGCGCCGCCTTGCGCCGCAGCAGCGGGAACTCCGCCTGATCGAGCTGCTGCTTCAGCATGGTGTGCCGCTCGGAAATGCGCGCCACGCTGTCCACCTCCGCCTGATCTGACGTATCCAGGTTGGCATGGGCCGTGCGCAGCAAATCGCCGACGCGGTTGTACTCGTCCCGCAGCGCGGTGATGTCCGGGCCATTGAGGTCGGCGTTTGTCTGCACCAGCGCATCATCCCAGCAAATGCAGGACATGGTGTCCTGGGCGTTGAGAAAGCCGCCCGTGCCGTCCTGGGCCTTCGTGGCCAGCGGCGCCGCTGACATTGCGGTCAAAGCCACCGCCGCCAAGGTCAGGCGCAGCGCGCGCCGATGATTGCTGTGGCTGAGATTCATCGCAACTCTCCTGATTTGGTTCCACTTCCATCCCATGGCCGGCAGAGGTAGAGCCGGATTATGGCAAACCCGTGACCCCGCCCTGGCCTCTCCGGGGCGGGTCCAACGCACCGCCATGTTTGTCGAGCTTGCGGCGGCATGCTATTGCACCAGGCTGATAATTTCGCTCTCATCCCCTTCAACCAGCAGATGAACACCGGCCGCTAACCATGAAGATCGTTATCCTCGGGGCCGGCGTCATCGGCGTGGCCACCGCCTGGTATCTAGCCGAGTCCGGCCATCAGGTCACGGTGGTGGATCGCCGCGATTCGGTGGCGCGGGAGACCAGCTTCGCCAATGCCGGCCTGATCTCGCCCGGCCATGCCTACGCCTGGGCATCGCCCAGAGCACCCTGGATCCTGCTTAAATCCCTCTACCGCAGCGATACCGCGCTGCGCTTTCACCTGCGCGCGGATGTCAGCATGTGGAGCTGGAGCCTGCGTTTCCTTGCGAACTGCACAGCGGAGCGCAACCAGCACAACACAATCGTCAAGCTAAAGCTCTGCCTCTATAGCCTGGGGCTGCTCGACGCGCTGCGCCGCGATACCGGCATCGCCTATCATGAGGAGACGAACAAGGGTTGCCTGTTTTTGTTCCGCGACCCGGCCCACTACCGGACCGGCGTTGCCAACATGGCCGTGCTCAACGATCACGGCGCGGGCGTGCGCGCCGTCAGCATGGATGCCTGCATCCAATTGGAGCCGGCCCTCGCCCACATGAAGGATAAGCTGGCCGGCGCGCTCCATTCCCCGAAGGACCAGAGCGGCGACGCCCTGGTCTTCACGGAACGTCTGGCCGAGCTGTGCCGTGCGCGGGGCGTGACTTTCGAACTCGGCCGCACCATCCGCAGCATCGAGTCCCACGGGGATCAGATCATCGGACTGGTCACCGACAAGGGCCCGGTCAGCGGCGACGCCTATGTGCTAGCGCTCGGCAGCTACAGCCCCCTGCTGGCCCGCAAGATCGGCGTGAAGCTGCCGATCTATCCGGTGAAGGGCTATTCCCTCACCATCCCCATCGACGGCCACAAGGGCGCGCCGGTCATGGGCGGCGTCGATGAGGGCAATCTTGTCGCCTATTCGCGCCTGGGCGACCGGCTGCGCCTCACTGCGACAGCCGACTTCGCCGGCTATGACACCGGCTACGAGGCCAAGGATTTCTCGGTCATGCAGCATGTGGCCCGCGAGCTGTTCCCCGACGGCGGCGCCTTCGAGCGGCCGGACTATTGGGCGTGCCTCCGCCCCATGACCCCAGACGGTCCGCCGATCATGAGCCCATCGCGCTACCGCAACCTCTGGATCAACAGCGGCCACGGCCATATGGGCTGGACCATGGCCTGCGGCGCCGGGCGCATCGTGGCGGACATGGTGACGGACAAGGCGCCGGACATCGATGTGAGCGGGTTTAGTCTGGAGAGGTATTAAAGCGGCTATAAGCTCTCAGTACAGATAATCAAGAACTGTCATCCCCGCGAAAGCGGGGATGACAATATGAGTGGTACTTCCGCTACCTCGCCTTCCCCGCCGCTTCCTTCCCCGCCGCCGGCTTCAGCCGGATATGCACCGCCCGCCCCGACGACCTGTCGATCTCGAACGCCCCCGACTTCTTCACCAGGTCGGCGAGCTTCGCCACGCCATAGGTGCGGGGATCGAAATCGGGGAACAGCTTGTTGAGCTGTTGGCCGACGCCGCCCAGATGCACCCAGCCCTCATCGTCCTCCATCTGGTCGATGGCCTTGCGCAGCAGCGGCACCGCGGCACTCGGCGACTGCTTTGAGACCTTCACCCCCGGCGCCGCGTCGCGCCCCGCCGCCGGCGCATCGGGCAGCAGGTTCTCGGTATAGATGAACCGGTGGCAGGCCTGGCGGAAGCTCTCGGGCGTCTTCTGCTCGCCGAAGCCGTAGACATCGATTCCCTGTTCGCGAATGCGCGAGGCCAGCCGCGTGAAATCGCTATCGGACGACACCAGGCAGAAGCCATCCATGCGCCCGCTATAGACCAGATCCATCGCATCGATCACCAGCGCGATGTCGGAGGCGTTCTTGCCGATGGTATTGGCGAAATTCTGATGCGGCAGGATGGCGTACTTGGCGAGCACCTCGGCCCAGGATTTCAGCCGCGTGCTGGAGAAATCCCCATAGATCCGCCGCACGCTGGCCTCGCCGATCTTTGCCACCTCATCGAACAGCCCGGCCACGATGCGCGGCGAGGTGTTGTCGGCATCGATGAGCACGGCAAGGCGGGCGGAACGGGATTCGGCGGGCATGAGAATACTCCTAAATGCGCCCCGCCGGCAGGTCGCTTCCCCGCCGGCCGCGCAATCGAGTGTTGAGAGCAGCACTAAACGCTAAAATCCGGGGATTGGCCATCAAGACCGTGGGATCACCCCCGGCGTATCTGCTACCCTAAATGCCAGTACACTGAGATGCTCACGCTAAGCGTCCTCCAGAGACGCGCAAGGAGAAGAGCGCAATGTCCTACCCGGTGCCCGCCAATGAAACGGGTCGGCTCGCCGCCGTTCGCGCCTTCAACATCCTCGATAGCGCGCCCGACATCGGCTATGACGAGATCGGCGAACTGGCAGCGCAGATTTGCCAGTGCCCGGTGGCCTATATCGGCTTCATGGAGGACGATCGCCTCTGGCTCAAGGCCAAGTACGGCCTGCCCCCGGATTTCAACCAGTGTCCGCGCGAAATCTCCTTCTGCGCGACGACGGTCTGCGGCACCGAGATGATCGTCGCGCCGGACCTGCGGCTGGATGAGCGCTTCAATCAGCTCCCGTTCGTCACGGGCGAACCGCACCTGAAATTCTACTGCGGCATGCCGCTGGTCACCGGCGACGGCTATGCGCTGGGCACGCTTTGCGTCATGGATTTCGAACCGCGCGAGCTTTCCTTCGAGCAGACCGAGTCGATCCGCCGCCTGTCGCACCAGGTGCTGACGCAGCTCGAACTGCGCCGGAACCTGATCGAGCTGGACCAGACCGTCAAGGAACTGGACAAGGCGCGGACTGATATCGCCGCCGAGAAGGCGCGCACCGAAGAGTTGCTCGTCAATATCCTGCCGGTGGCGATCGCCGACGAGCTGAAGAAGAACGGCAAGGTGCAGCCGAGCTATGTGCCGTCGGCGACCATCCTGTTTGCGGATTTCAAGGGCTTTACCCTCCTGGCCGAACGCATGGAGCCCGTGGCCCTCATCGGACTCCTCGACCAGTATTTCACCGCGTTCGACGATATCGTGGCGCGCCATGGATTGGAGAAGCTCAAGACCATCGGCGATGCCTACATGGCCGTCGGCGGCGTGCCGGTGGCCAGTCGCAGGCACTCATTCGATGCCTGCCTGGCGGCGCTGGAGATGCAGGCCGCCGTCGCCCGCATGAAGACGCAACGGGAGAAGTTACGATTGCCGGCCCTGGAGCTGCGCATCGGCCTCCATACCGGCCCGGTCATGTCCGGCATCGTCGGCCGCCGGAAGTTCACCTTCGACATCTGGGGCGACGCCGTGAACACGGCGGCGCTGATGGAAGCCAACGGCGCGCCCGGCCGCATCAATGTCTCGGAAACCGTGGCCGGACATGTGAAGACTCTCTTCGACCTGGAGCCGCGCGGCGCCGTCGAGACCAAGCACCAGCGGCGGCTCGAGATGTCTTTCCTCAACCGCTTGAAGCCGGACTTCTCGCGGGATGCGGAGGGGCGAGTGCCGAATGAGAAATTCGCCGCCGAGTGCAACCGGCTGCTGACGGGGTTCTCCGGATAGTTCGACTCCCTCAGACGACCTTGGCAATTACGCCGAACAGTTCGAGCGACATGATCGTGGATATCACTACCGATCAATAAGGCTCATCATCTGCTCGCCATAGCGTGGGCCTGCAGTCTTGCCCGGCGGCGCAGCGTCGGAGATGCGGCTGACATCCTGCTTCGACAGCGTGATCGTGGCCGCCTTGGCGTTTTCCTCGAGATAGCTGCGCCGTTTGGTGCCGGGAATCGGCACGATGTCCGGCCCCTGCGCAAGAAGCCAGGCGAGCGCGATCTGGCCTGAGGTCGCCCCCTTTTCCTGGGCGACCGCCCGCACGCGATCGACGAGGCGCATGTTGGCGTCGTAATTCGCGCTCGTCAGGCGCGGGTCCTGGTGCCGGTAATCGTTGTCGGAGTATTCTTCGGCCCGCTTCACGGTTCCCGTCAGGAAACCGCGGCCCAGCGGGCAATAAGGCACCAACCCGATCCCCAGCTCGCGCAGCGCCGGCAGGATGTCGTCCTCCACATTGCGTTCCCAGATCGAATACTCGCTCTGGATCGCCGAAATCGGGTGCGTCTTGTGCGCGCGGCGGATGTTCTGCACGCCGGCCTCGCAGAGGCCGAGATAGCGCACTTTGCCGGCCTTTACGAGATCGGCCATTGCGCCCACCGTCTCTTCGATGGGCACGACCGGGTCGACCCTGTGCTGATAGAACAGGTCGATATGATCGATGCCCAGGCGCTGCAGCGAGGCATCCGCCACCGCCCGCACATTCTCCGGCCGGCTGTCGACTCCGACAAGGTAGGGCTTCGCTTTCGGGTCGATCTTCCAACCGAACTTGCTGGCGATGACCACCTTGTCCCGCTTGCCCTTGATGGCCCGGCCGATGAGTTTCTCGTTCTCATACGGGCCATAGGCCTCGGCGGTGTCGAAAAAGGTCACGCCAATCTCAATCGCCCGGTGGAGGGTAGCAACCGCTTCACCTCTGTCCGCCGCGCCATAGGTCGACGTCATCCCCATGCAGCCCAGGCCGAGCGCGGAAACGGTAAGGCCTTGGGAACCCAGCTTGCGTGTTTGCACGGATAGCTCTCACTGCGAATGGAATTGATTGATGGTGCGGTTGAGGTGTCCCTTAGGGGGCCGTCTTGGGCTCGGAACGAGTTTCCGCTCGCCGTCTCACCGTAACATATGTCGACAATACTTGAGCTCAGGATTGGTACAACGTCCTTATCCCTTGCTGGTCTCCTCGCCCTCCTTAATCCACGCATCCAACAGCGTATACCCCACCGCCAGCACCGTCGGGCCGATGACTATCCCGATCAGCCCGGACGCGATCAGGCCGCCGATGACGCCGGCAAGGATCAGCAGCACCAGCGTCATGAAGGTCACGGCCAAGCCGCGGCTGTTCCAGAGGCACTACTATGCGCAGGAGGCAAGCAAGAAAACCGCCGATGAACGCAGATAAGAAGGGATGCACGCAGATACACCGGGCTCTGCAAGCGCGGCCGGGGCGGATGCCGATCTGCCGCAATCCGCGTTCAGCTGCGGACTCCCTTCTAACCGACGTCCATCGGCGGCTTGAAACTTACTTTCTGTTCTTTGCGGCGTCGTGGCGAAGCTGACGGCGCTTGAGTCGGCCGCTACCGCACCGGCCACATCATGCCCGTGCGGCGATCCACCTCGAGCTTCTCCACCAGCGAATTGTCGGTCGTGACGATCTCGGCGGTGATGGTGGCCTCGTCCTTCTCGGCGACGCTGCCCACTTTCAGCCGCGGGTTGCCCTGCCAATTCAGCCAGCGCTCGAGGTTCGCCTTGACGGTAGCCACATCCAGGGTTTCCAGGGTCTGCGCCGAGCCCATCATGCCCTGACTCATCATGCCCTGGCCCATCATGCCCTGGCCCATCATCCCCTGTCCCATCATGCCAGGACCCATCATGCCGGGACCCATGCCGTAGCCCATCATGCCTGGGCCCATGCCACTGCCCATCATGCCCGGGCCAATCATACTGGATCCCATCATCCCCGGACCGCCATGGCCCATCATCGGGCACCAGCCGCCGCCCGGACCCATCATGCCCCAGCCCATCCCCGGGCCATGCGCCAGCGCCGGACCCGAGCCCAGGCCGGCGGCGAGCGCGGCCGCCAGACTCTTCGCGAGCATCTTCTTCCTGCTGATCATCTGTTGTCCTCCATTCCTGCCCGCCGGGGTGGCGGCGCAGTCTGCGGTCAACCTACGCTCCACCCCCGGCCGCACATTGATCGAAGTCAACGGCCCGGCGGCGCCGCACGGACCAAATTGGCGGCAGTGGCGCGCCCGTCGCTCGCCTTTTCCGGAAAAATGTCCTATACTTGGTCTAAGCGGCGATTTGCCGGGCAAGGCTTCTCGATGTTGGACATTGTTGATCGGAATTCATCATCCGGCTTGCCGGCCGGAGCGCGTTGCCTTGACCATATTCCTATGAGATGGCACGCCAGCGAGCCATGCGCCGGATGCATGGCTCGGCAACAATCTTTCGCGATTTGCGGCTTCCATGGGGTTGAATTGGCACAGCTGCGAGATATGCGCGCGACGCATAGCCAAGACGTGCAGAGCCCCCAAACAACGCCGGCGGTGTTCGCATTCTGCTGGAGAAAAAGCGCCCCCTCCCTTCCCTCCCCCGCCAATCGGCGGGGGAGGTGGACGCGTAGCGGCCGGAGGGGGCATGGCGCAGATCGTGCAACCTGTTCCAGCGCCGGCCGCCGGATTGCTCATTGAGAACGAGGGTTGTTTTTCAGCGATCTCCCGCTGGACATGGGGTTCATCGCCCGGATTTGCTTTGCCGCTGGATGTCCAGCGGCCTATCCGGGCAATGGACATACTCTCAACTAGTCATCCCCGCGAAAGCGGGACCCAGAGGTTGCCAGCGCAATTGCATGGCAATTGTCGCGAGAGTGCCCTGCCTCTCCTAGGCCCCCGCTTTCGCGGGGGGTGACAAATCATGTGAGGAAAAATGCCGGATCCTGTGCGCCTCTCACACCCTGAACAGCCGCCCGAACCCCGGCACCGGCTCGTGGTACCCCGCCAGCCGCAGGCAGTGCCAGGCCAGCGCGTGGTTGCTGGAGGTCACCGGCTTGCCCAGCTCCTGCTCCAGCCCCTCGACGATATCAGCGACCCGCAAGCTGGTGCAGGAGACGAACACCCCATCCACCGACGGCTCCCGCGCCAGGTCGCGCACCGCGTCCTTGATCGAGTCCTGGGAGATGCGCGCCACCTCGTTGTCGTTCTCGTGGTTGAAGGAGCCCATGACCGGCACGGCGATGCCCCGTACCTCGACGAAGCCGCGGAGCATCTGGTTGACCTCCTCCACATAAGGCGTCAGCAGGGCGATGCGCTTGGCGCCCAGCTTCTTCAACCCGTCGATGGCCGCTGTTATTGGCGTGGTGCAGGCCACGCCCGGCCGCGCCTCGCGGATGCGCTGGAACACCTTCTCCTCGCCGATGACCACCGTGCCCGAGGTGCAGCCATAGGCGATGACGTCGAACTTGGTGCCCGGCAGGATGATGCCGGCCGCGGCGGCCATGCCCTTTTCCATTTCCGCCAGGGTTTCCGCGTTGATCTCGGCGGCGTTCTGGATGCGGCTCTCATAGAGCGCGACACCCTGCACCTTGCCGAACACCTGGCGGAACTCATGCTCGATGGTGTGGTCGGTGGCCAGTACGATCAGCCCCACCCGGCCGCGCGCGGCGATGCCCTGGTCGAGCTGGAACATCATGTGGGTCTTGCTGACGACGCCGCCGGGCGAGCGGCTCTCGGCGGGAATGGGGCGCAGGGCGGTCTGGTTCATGGGCCGGGGCTTTCTTCGGATATGCCAGTGCCCGCCACTATAACCTACGGCACCGCCACCTGCGACAGGATGTAATAGAGCAGCAGCGGCAGGGTGACGAAGGAGATCAGGGTCGAGAGCACCACGGCGCCGGCCACTTCCTCCGGCTCGCGGCGGTAGAGCTGGGCGAACAGGTAGTTGAACACCGCCACGGGCATGGCGCATTGGATCGCCAGCACGCCCTGCCCCATGGGGCCGAGCTCGAAGATCCAGCCGGCCGCCAGGCCGATGATCGCCCCCGGCACCAGCCGCACCAGCGACAGCGTCAGGCTGCGGCCCAGGCTCACGATCCGCAGCTTGCTGAGGGAGACGCCGAGCGTGATCAGCATCAGCGGGATCACCAGACCGCCCAGCAGGCTCGTGGTGTTGGCCACCCACGCCGGCACCGGGATTTGCAGCACAAGCACCGGGATCGCCACCGCCACCGCATAGAGCAGGGGCATCCGCAGCAGCCGCATCCAGTTGGCATGGCCGGCGGCGATGCCGACGCCGACGGTGAACTGCAGCGAGGCGGAGATGGCGAACACCACGATCGCCAGCGCCAGCCCCTGCTCGCCGAAGGCGAACAGGGACAGCGGCAGGCCCATATTGCCGGTGTTGGGGAACATCACCGCCGGCAGATAGGAATGGAACGGCAGGCCCATGAAACGCAGCACCGTCATCCCTACCACCGCGAAGGCGGCGAAACAGGCGAAGGTGGCGACCGCCATGTCGCCGAGCGCGCCCCGGTCCGTCTCCAGCGCCGTCAGCGTGGAGAACACCAGGCAGGGCGTGCCGATGGTGGTGACGATGGCGGTGAGGAACTCGGACTCGAACGGCCGCTCCAGCCGGCCCCAGAGGAGGCCGATGCCCGAACAGACGAGGATCGGCGCGACGATGGCCGCGAGTTCGGCGAACAAGGTGGCGGGTTCCCCCGGTGGGTCGGAAGCGACGGCGCGCTACCTAGCAGCCATCGGGGGGATGTGACAACACCGCTTAAGGCGAGGTCGATTTCAACTTGAGCGTCGTGCCCGGCTGCGGCTGCTTGTCCGGCGCCTTGAAACCGCCGATGCCCGCTTTGCCATCGCCGTTGCAGTCGATCTGCACATTGACGCGGATCCAGTAGCCGTTCTTCTCGTCGCTCTCGCTGACCTGCTTGTTGGCATCGAACTGCACCTTGATCATGTTCTGCCCTTCATGGAGCTGGATGCCGAACTGGTGCCAGTCGATAGAATCCTTGGCTGCCAGACCTCCGGGTACATTGTGGGTGTGGACCA
This sequence comes from Dongiaceae bacterium, assembly GCA_046154965.1. Lineage (GTDB taxonomy): Bacteria > Pseudomonadota > Alphaproteobacteria > Dongiales > Dongiaceae > DATKFM01. Next base: position 150,826 of record JBJXDY010000114.1, read on the forward strand.
GCGTGTTGTCGCGATAGACCTTGGTCACGAACGGGCCGGCTGCGAAAGCGCCCTTGTTGAAGGTTCGATAAGCCGCGGGCGAGAAGCTGCAGAGGTTGCGCTGCGGCCCCTGCATGGTGGCGTCGGCCATCGCAGGATTGCTGATCGTGCTGCTGCCGCCCCACTTCAACGGGCCGCTCTTCAGCACGAACCCGAGGGTGGTCGGAATGATGTCGGGCAATCCCGCCACGACCGCGCCCGCCCGCACAACGCCCGCGCCGTCATCCTGCGGCGGAGTCTGAGTCAAATTGCCCGGACCTTTGGGAACCGGCGTGCCGACAGCGGAGGCAAGCACCGTCTTCATGACGGCGGCAGAGTTGTTCAACTCGACATCCTCGTCGACGTCATTGCCGGCATCGACGACGACCGACAGCGTGTAGTTTCCGGCGGACCAGTCGAGCTCGTCCCAGAACGCCAGCGCGTGATCGAAACTGCCGCCCGGCGGCAGCCCAGGCAGATTGACCGTCACGGCATCCGGATAGGCCGGGTTCTCATAGGCGGCCATGCCCGCCGCCTCCGCGCAACCGCCGCCGCCGTTCTTGCTGCAGACGATGGTGATGACAGCCGGACCGCTGGCCTCGTCGCCCTGGTTTGCCGCGCCGATGTGGCCGCTAGCGGCCAGGTTGTCGGTGGCGGGCACTAGATCTGGATCAGCGAGTGCCGCTGTACCGGCTGCCAAAAGGCATGTCGTTGTCGCCGTGGCGGCGAGATAGCGAATTGACTTCCGTTGCATGGCCTGTCTCCCAAGCGATTAACCACTGCCGGCCGAACCGCCGGCTGATCATGAATGGGTCGGCCACGAACGCGGCGAGGTTCAAACGGCGCCGCCGTGCGGGAAACAGGCGTCTTGATTGCGCTTGGGGGAACTTCTAACAGGATCAGGTCTTCGACGGATCCAGCGGTTCTTCTACGGCGCATTGCGGCACTGCCGCTGCGTCAAGATCCGCCGGGACTGTCTCGGGCGTCGAAGCGGGCTTCAGCGTCTCCACCACTTCCCGCAAGCTGCGAAGCGGTTTGCGCAGATAGGGACTAATGTCCATTGCCGCTCCTCTGTTGATCCTGCAGGCAGCCTAGTGTGGGACGGAAGGCTAGCATCCCGTCTCCCCACTGTCCCCTTGTGGAAAGCGGGGATTATGGCGATAACCCGGTCCGGCGGTTGAACCTAATATTCTGGAAAATCGACCTTTCTCCGAAGTGTAGCTAGAATCCGAGATTGACCATGACCAGCAACCTGACATGCGGCCAGGCCGCCATCGCATTGCTCGAACGCTACGGCGTCGACACCGTATTCGGCATCCCCGGCGTGCATACCCTGGAGTTCTACCGCGGCCTCGCCGCCTCCAGCATCCGCCACATCGCCGTGCGCCATGAACAGGGCGCCGGCTTCATGGCCGATGGCTATGCCCGCGCCTCCGGGCGGCCGGGCGTCTGCGTCCTGATTACGGGACCCGGCGTCACCAACGCCGCCACGCCCATCGGCCAGGCCTTCACCGACTCCGCGCCGATGCTGGTGCTGTCCTCGGTGAACGCCACCGCCGACCTAGGCAAGGGCCGCGGCAAGCTGCATGAGATCACCAACCAGCAGGCCGTGATGGCGCCGCTGACCGCCTTCAGCCGCACTGTGCGGAGCGCCAGCGAGCTGATGCCAGCCTTTGCCGATGCGTTCCGCGTGTTCGAGTCCCAGCGGCCCCGGCCGGTGCATATCGAGATCCCGCTGGATGTCATGGCCTCTACCGGCCCGGCGCTCAGGGATCGCGGGCCGAAATCCCCGCCGCCGGCGCCCGACGCCCAGGCGGTGAACGCCGCGGCGCGTCTGATCGACGGCGCCCAGCGGCTGGTGATCCTCAATGGCGGCGGCGCCAGCGAGTGCGGCGACCTGCTTCAGGCGCTCCTCGAGAAGCGCCGCGGCGCACTGGTCCCCACCACCGCCGCCAAGGGCGTGGTGCCGGACAGCCATCCCCGCAGCGTCGGCTCCTCGCTGGTGCTGGAGGCCACCCAGGACCTGGTGAAAAGCGCCGATGTGGTGGTGGCCGTGGGTACGGAGCTGGGCGAGACCGACTCCTGGGTCGAGCGCCTGCCGTTTGCCGGCAAGCTGGTGCGCATCGATATCGACCCCGCCTGCATCGTCCGCGACTACCGGCCCGATGCGGCGATCCTGGCCGACGCCCGGGCAGCATTGGAGGCGCTGGTGCCGCAGGTCACGGCGCTGCCCCAGGGCGGCATCGACGAGGCGGAAATCAAGGCCCTGCGCGCGCGCAACCGCGACAGCCTGCGGCCGCTGCAGCAGAAGCACCTAAAGGTTCTGGACGCCTTGCGGGCGGCGCTGCCGGCGGACGGCATCGTGGCCTCCGACATGACCCAGATCGCCTACACCGCCTGCCACGCCTTCCCCGGCGAGCGGCCGCGGTCCTATTTCCATCCCTCCGGCTACGGCACCCTGGGCTATGCCTTGCCCGCCGCCATCGGCGCCAAGATCGCAGCACCGGAGCGGGCCGTGGTGGCGGTGGCCGGCGATACCGGCTTTCTGTTTACGGTCCAGGAGCTGGCCACGGCGGTGGAGTACAAGCTGCCAATCCCCATCCTGCTCTGGAACAACGACGCCCTGGGCCAGATCGCCGGCGACATGGTCGAGCTCGGCATCCCGGAAATCGGCGTTAAGCTGCGTAATCCGGACTTCCTGGCGCTGGGAAAATCGTTCGGCTGCCGCGCCGTTCGGCCCGCCAATCTAAAGGCCCTGAAGCAGGAAATCGGGCAAGCCTTTGGCAGCGAAGGGCCAACCTTGATCGAGGTGCGCGAGGACGCCGACTTTCTGGCCTAGGCGCAAGGGTTAACGAACCAAGCGCAACCATGTTCGTAAACCATTACTATTTCTTGCATTTTTCCCCGGTATAAGCGACGATTTTTATCAATTCGAGCGGTGCGGAAGTAAGCGCCGCCGGCGGCCGAAAGAAGCCGGACCTTATACGTGGTGGGAAACGCCGGGCCATGCTCTCGCCCGAACAACTTCGCGGACATGAAGATGTCCTGGACGATCCGCGCGCGCGGTTCAACCGGCTGTGCGAGGCGCTGATCCTGAGCGTCAGCCACAATTCGCGGCTGTCGCTGCGGATGGTGCAGGAGATCCACTCCCTCGCCCAGCATATCGGCACCGACGGCGACGCGAAGGACATGGCCATGAGCGCAGCGGCGCCGCAGGCGCCAGCCCATGCGTTCACGGCGCGCACGCATGATCATGAGGCTCCCGGGCGCACGGCATCTGCGTTCCGCATCCGCCTGCCGGGCCAGGGCCGCGGCGAGAATCCGTTTGCCTCCATCCTCGACGAGCTGGCGGGCGTACGCCAATCGGTGCAACTGGCCCATGCGGCGATGACCGCGCAGCCGGCGGCGGTAGCTCAGCCTGCGCCTCCGCCAGCGTCCGTCGCATCCGCCGAACCCTCGCCTTCGCCGGACTTCGTGAGCCGCCTGAAAGCTGCGGTGACGCAGCAGAATAGCGTGCTCGAGAATCTGGTTGCCGGCTACAAGAACAACTGCGCCGAACTGCTGCGGCTCGAAGATGAAATGGCGCGCCGCGCCGACGGCCAGATTCTGGCGGCCGAACTGGAGCAGCTGCGCCTGACCATCCATCGGCAGGAGCAGCATCTGCTGGCCCTAGCCCTGGCGGTGAAGCGACTCGCGGCGGTGCTTACGGGATAGTCGAGCCGCCTACTGCGCGCTGCCTCTTTTTGTCGTTTTCGAATTGATCTTAGAACTATCGCCGATTCCCGGATCATTGGGCGGCCGGGCCGCATCGAGTTCGATGCCGCCGGCCGCGGGCGCTTTCACGATCTCGGTCGCGCCGACCGTCGCCGAGCCGCCATCGACGGCCGACGTCACATCGACCTCGCCTTCCTGAACCCAGACGACAGTCTCGCCATTGCGGTCGACCCACACAGAGAAAGTTGTGCCACGCGCAACGATGCTGGCGGTCGGCGTCTGCACGCGAAATTTCTTGCTCTTCGCCTTGCCGGTGACGAAGCGGCAGACGCCCTTGGAGAGTGAGGCAAGGAATTGCAGCGATCCCGCCGAGTCCTCATAAACGAACTGGTCGACCACCATCTGTGTCGCTGAACCCAGGCGCAGCACGGTCTTATCCGCCAGTTCAACATGCAGCGCGCCGTCGGTCACAGTCTCTAGCGTATCCCGCACATAGACCGGATCTGACATGAAGAGATCGCGCCGCGCCGCGCCATCAGGCGCTGTGCCATAGGCCCAGACACGCAACGCCACGACATCGCCGGCGACGGCGGCCTGCGCCGCCGCTGGCCTGCCTGCCACCGCATAGAACAGCGCAGATACCGCGACCGTACCGCAGAAGCCGCGGCGGCCCCAGAAGAACTGGTTCATGTTTCGATGGGTCAGATGTTGAACGCCAGGTCAGCCGTCATTGCCGCGCTGGTCGCGTTCATTGCGCTCGCCGGACTTGCCGCTTTCTTCGTTTTCGTAGATCTCGTCATCATCGTCTTCTTCGCCGGCAGCGGGGGCGATTTCCTGCACGGCCGCCAGATCGGTCGGCCATTGCGGAATGAGACCGGCCAGACGCGTATCGGGACGGGCGGCCGAGCGCGCGGAATCGCAACTCGGTGTAATTGTGATGGCCTGGCCCGCATTCAGCCGCTGCGACTCCGTGGTCTCGCAGGGCGTCAGGTCGATCGCCCCTTCGAGCACGTTGATCTCGGATGTTCCGTCAGCCAGCACAAAGATCAGCAGGTGGGTGCCGCGGATGACTATCGACGCCGTTGGCGTATTGAGGTTGACCGCTTCCTTGCTCTTGATGTTGCCGGTGATGAAACGGAACGCGCCTTTGGTGAAGTTGATCGCGGCTTCGCCGTTCTGGGTGGTCGGATCATAGATGAAGCGGTCGAGCAAAACCGTCGAACGGCTGCCGACATAGAGGCTCGTCTCGTCGAGAAACTGCAGGCTGGTGCTTGCCGTTTCGCTGGTATCGACGCGCTCTTCGGCGAAGATGGTCTGGAAATAGGTCAGGTCCTCGGATTGCCCGGCGGCGCGCGTACCGATCGCACCAGAGTAATCCTGCTGGATGACGACACCGATTTCAGGCTCTGCCATGGCAGCGCCGCTCCATAGCAGCGCCGCGGCAGCGGCAATCCCAACGCTGGTACCCGGCAACCTACGCATCTCGCTTCCTCCAGTTTCTTGTCTTGGAATTGAGGCAATTATAGTTCGAATGCACCACGCAAAGCTATGGTGTGCCGTCGAATCTCCATTGCACAGGGCATAAACCATCATGGGCGACCGACTGGCACAGTGACGGATCGCACATGGCGCCAGCGGTTAAAAAAAACCCCGCAGGACGCGGGGTTATGGAGTTTGCGTGTGGGTGGAAAAGTCCTCATCGCTTCAACGGCGCAGGGGCCGTTCGGGTCAAAGGACTACAGGACAGCAGCCATCCGCAGGGACTGCGGACATCGACCGTGTCATGGTTACCATGACCGCGTATGGCCGCGATTTGTTGTGTCATTTGTGTGAGATGGCCGTTAACCATAGCCCAATAGTTTCAGATAGTTGGGGGGTGGTTTTTGCCGGCCGTGGCGAAAAAAAAGGCCGCGCCCGAGGGCGCGGCTTAGGTCGATGATTGGAGGAAGTCAGTCCGAGCATCTTGGCGGAAAAGTCTTAATACGCCCTTAACGGCGCGTGAGGGCCGGCAGCTGTTTCACGACCCATTCATTCAGGGTCATTTAACTGCAGAGGCCCTAGGATGGTTGAAACCAGACCGGCAACCCGGCAAGTGACGGAGGCGCATATTTCCACCTTACCGACGGTCATGGGTACGGTTGCCGCTGTGTTGGTCGCAGTTGGCCTCGGCTGGGTGCTGGCGACGCCGGACCAGTCTGAAGCCAATCTCGCCGTTGCGGCGCCTGCGGAGCCGACATGGCCGCTGGTGATCAAGACCACCCGCAGCTTCGGCCATCATGTCATGCGCGTCTCGCTGGAGGGACCGAACGGCAAGACCGTCATAAAGTCGCTCCTGGTCGACACCGGCGCCACGGAGATCATCCTGCCGACTTCGATGACCCGAAGTCTGGGTTTCGAATTGGACCGGCTCGATGAGACCGCGGTCCAGACCGCCAACGGCGTCATCTCCGCCTGGCGCGGCACCTTGAACGGCATCGAACTCGGCGGCCCGGACCGCAGCGAAGTCCTGCGCCGCGTCAACGTGCTTTTCGTCGACGATGAATCCCTGGGCGGCACCGCGCTGCTGGGCATGAGCGTGCTCAGAAAATACAACGTCACATTCGTCGACAGCGAGAACGAGATCCTGCTGGACAAACGCCGCTAGCAATAGCGCTGTTCCACAGCCGAACTCTCACGCCATTTCTGCAGATTGAGATAGCCGCCGACAACGCGGCGGCCGAAGCCGCGCGTGCTATGCGCTGCGCAGGTTAGTCACGTTGCTTGGCGCGGCTTCACGCGGCCCGCTGCTGGCCGCCGACAGGGGTGCAGCAGTCTTGAGGGTACGCTCGACGGGGAAGCGCACGATGGCCGTCGTGCCGGCGCCAACGCGGCTGTCCAGATCGAAGGTCGCGCCATGCAGTTCGACAAACGACCGCACCAGCGGCAGTCCCAGCCCGGTGCCGTCATAGCGGCGGCGCAGGGAGCCGTCGGCCTGGCCGAAGGGTTCCATGACCTTGGCCATGTCCGTTTCGGAGATGCCGATGCCCGTGTCAGTAATCATCAGGGCGATCGCTCCGGCGGCGTCCTGCTGGACACGTACATTGACCTGTCCGCCCCGCGGCGTGAATTTGACCGCGTTTGCGAGCAGATTGATCAGCATCTGCTTGACCAGGCGTTCATCCGCCCATAGCGCCGGCATATCGGCGGCCGATTCGACCGCGATTTTGACCCCGGCCTCGGTGGCGCGCTCCTGGATCAGGCGCACGACGCCCTGCACCACGGCGACGATGTTCATGGTGGACTCGAAAAGCTTCAGCTTGCCGGCTTCGACGCGGCTGAGATCGAGGATGTCGTTGATGATGCCGAGCAGATGCTGGGCGCTCTCATGGATGTCGCGGACATAGCCGTTATAGGACGGCACACCGATCGGACCGAGCACCTCGTTCTTCATCAGCTCGGAAAAGCCGATGATGGCGTTGAGCGGCGTGCGCAGCTCATGGCTCATATTGGCCAGGAACTCGCTCTTGCTGCGGTTGGCGATCTCGGCGGCATCGCGGGCGCGGCGCAGCTCCTGTTCGCGCCGCTTCTCCTCCGTGATGTCGATCATCGTGCCGACGACGCCGCCGCCCATCGTCCGCCGCTCGCTGATGCGGTACCAATGGCCGTTGGTCATCTCCATCTCAAATGAACCCTGGGGATCGCGATGGCGCGCCATGCGTTCCCTGATCCATTCCTGGATCCGGCCGCTGGCCTCGGGCACGAGCCCCTGGGCGGCGACTCCGCGCACGATATCATCGAACCTGCTGCCGATGGCGATGACATTGCCCACCGGACCATGGAGTTCGCGGAATTTCTCGTTGAACAGGACGATGCGGTCCTGCGTATCGCAGAGCACGAACGCTTCGTTGATGCTTTCCAGCGCATCGACCAGGCGCTGCTGGGCCTCGGCCGCCATGGTTTCCGCGGCCGCACGGGCCGAGATGTCGCGCACCAGCGCGATGTAAACCGACGTGCCGCTCTCCTGCATTTCGGTCACGGCCAGATCCATCGGAAAGGCGCTGCCGTCGCGCCGGCGCCCCATGATGCCGCGCGAGGTGCCGCTGCGGGCGACCGCGCCGAGCAGCGACGTCGCAGCACCAGAGCCCTCGCCGAAGCCGGCCGTACCCGTCAGCATGGTGGCGAAGTTCTGGCCGAGCATTTCGTCGGCGCCGATGCCGAAGATGCGCTGCGCCGCCGGATTGAACGATCGAATTGAGCCCATGCCATCGATGGTCAAAAGGCCGTCGAAGGTATTGTTCACGACCCGGCGCATGAACGCATCCTGATGTTTCAACGCCAGGCCTTGCGCCAGCAGGCGCACGCTTTGATCCTCGATGCGTCCGGTCAGCCCGATGATGAATGTGAAGCCGACGGCGAAGATGAGCGGCGTGACGTACAGGATAATCGGAAGATAAGCCTGAACGAGCAGCGCAATACCCAGTATCGCGAACGTTGCCGCAACCGTGACCGCAAGACCGAAACGCCAGTTCCAGGCACGGAAACGGGCGCCGCCGATCAGGACGATGACGGCGATGCCCAGGAGAACGACGGCGCCGGGCGAACTTGCGAGGTCGCGCTGCTGCAGCAGCGATTCCGCGGCGATCGCCTGGATCAGCGGGCCTGCCATATCTTGCCGGACGGGCACGGGTTTGCTGTCGCCAAGTTCCGACGCGGTGGCGCCGACGATCACACTCTTGCCGGCGATCCGCGAATCTTCGAAGTTGCCCCGCAGGATATCGGCGTAGGAGATCTGCGGAACGGACTGCGCGCGGATGCCGAAATCGATGTTGTAGCTGTCGGTCGCGCTGCGTGAAGCACCCGACAGCAGGGTCGCCAGAGTCGGCACGAAATCGTCCGGCCAACTGTCGGCCACCTGCATTATTCGGATCGTGCCGTCGGGATCAGGCCGCACATTGAGCGAGGCTGTTCGCACCGATGTTAGGAATTCTGGTATGGGCTTGGTGTAGGTGATGGCACTGCCCGACGAGTGCCGATCTTCCTGCTTGAACACCGGCAGAATGACACGGTCGCCATATCTCTCCAGCGCGACCGCAAAGCGTGCATCTTCAATCGGGTTCTGACGCGAACTGAAATCGATATCCAACGCCACTTCCCGGGCGCCCGCTTTGAACAAACGGTCGAGCAACTCGGCATGGCGCGAACGCGGCCAGGGCCACACGCCCTGCTCCGCCAAGCTCACGGGATCGATCTTGATGACCACGATCTCGCCGGTGGCATCGCGCTGCAGTATCCGATAGCGAAGATCGATGAGATGCCGCTCGGCGAAATTGAACAGGCCGGCCAGATACATCACCGAGACCGCGGCAAAGACCAGGAGATTTTTGGTCAGAGGTTTCATCTGGTCCTATCGACGAGGTCCATCCTCAAGAGCTTAAAAAATCTCATCAATTCATTACCAAGGACCTAACATCCGATGGTGCGATCCCTGGCTTTTCTGTGACAAGAATGGGCGCCGGCGGCGCCCACGCGATCGAGCCTTAAGAAAACGTTAACGGAAGTCGTCCCGGCAACGGCGGCACGTCCTTCGACGCCCAATCGCGGCAGCATTTTATCGAACTATGCCACGCCGCTATCCGGGGCCGGCAACCCTGTCGTCGCCCCGGCTCTGTTAGTTCCACTGCGGCCATGGCGCCCATGATGGCTGCCTTCGTTCTGGCTGTCACCAGTGCCTACGCTGCCAGAGCCACCTGTTCCACCGCTGGAGCCCGGCTTCGGGCAGGAGTCATCGTCGTCGTCATCGTCGTCGTCATCGTCGTCATCGTCGTCATCGTCGTCGTCATCACCGTCTCCGTCTCCGTCTCCGTCGCCGTCTCCATCGCCGTCCCCGTCTCCGTCACCATCTCCGTCGCCGTCTCCATCGCCGTCCCCGTCACCATCGCCATCGCCGTCCCCGTCACCATCGCCATCCCCGTCGCCATCGCCGTCCCCGTCTCCGTCCCCGTCTCCATCGCCGTCCCCGTCCCCGTCCCCGTCTCCATCGCCATCCCCGTCGCCGTCCCCATCCCCATCGCCATCCCCGTCTCCATCCCCGTCGCCGTCGCCGTCTCCGTCGCCGTCTCCGTCGCCGTCTCCATCGCCGTTACCATTTACGCCACTGCCGGTGTCGTCGTCGTCGTCGCCGCCGCGGTCACCGCCGGTCTTGCTAGGTGAGCGCAAGACCGGATCTTGAGTGCTTTCGGGACTGGGAGGTGCGCCTGGGACGGGACCGCCGGGTGCGACCCCGCCGACAACGAGCGCACCACCGCTTTCAGCCGCCACCGATGCCGATTGGCCGGCCGCGAGCGTCGCGTTCTTGCCGCTTTCTCTCGCCGTGACCTTGACAACGCCGCCAACGACGGTGACGGCGTCGCCGGCCGCCGTCACATCGACAAAAAACTCCGTGCCCTTCACCAGCACCACAAGGTTGGGCGCATCGACCGAGAACTGACGGCCGGAGGCCTTTCCGACATCGTAGAAGATAATGCCGAGCTTCTGCCGCAGGCCCATCCACAGGCCTTGCCGCTCGGGCGAGCGCAGAGTCACCTGCGCGTTCGGCTGCAGCCGGATGGTGTCCAGGCCATTGGTGAGCGTCACCGTCCCGTCTTTCCAGGTCCGGACGTCGCTGTCCTCGTAGAGAATTTCATCGGTTGCGAGAGGGCGCCAATCGTCGATGGTGCCGTTGGCCGCGCGAACATAGACGACGCCACGCACTTCAACCGCGTGCCACGGCCCGGCGTCTTGCGCACTTGCCGGTAGCACCGTGCCGAACATCGGCAGACACAATGCGAGGAACAGAATCGCCGATTGCATCCGGGATGCGAACGCGCGCCTGCACGCCGCCCAAATGACCTGCGAAAACTCGATGACCAAGTCGTCGATGACTGTCGCTGCTTTCATGAAGCCCGCGGCCTCATTGAACCATTTCCCGAACATACCCACAGCCCTAGTTTTGTTTTCGTCGGCCAGGGCCGGCGGACCTAGTAAACCAATTGTTAAAGCTAACGAAGATTGGTAAACAGATCGTTAATGGCCATCTGACTCCAACCGATTCAATAGGTTAACCGAACACATTTCAAGTGGTATGGTTAATATTTCGTCTAGCTGTGGTTTTTGGGTCACAGGGTTATTACAAACAAGGGCATAGCAGGACGCCCGCAGCCTGCCGAGTGCATCCGCAACGACCTCCGGAAGTGGGAAGTCGAGAAAATCTGCTTCGAAAATCGATGTATTGAGGGTCTGTGGTCGGGGCCGCTGCGCTTGTGCGCCAAGCGGGGCTGCTTGAGACTTTATTCGCCGCCGCCGTTACTGACTGTTGCCGTCGCCACCATCACTGTCCCCGCCCCCATCGCTGTCGCCATCTCCGTCACCATCACCGTCGCCGTTGCCATCTCCATCTCCGTCACCGTCACCGTTGCCATCTCCGTTACCGTCACCATCTCCATCACCGCCGCCGTCTGGATCCCCGGCGGCGCCACCGCCGCCGACGCGCTGGCCACTGCCGCTGGTTGCTTCATCGCTGCCGCTGTCACCACCGGCCGCCACATTGCCGTCGCCGCTGGCCGCCGGTCCGATAACCACATCCATGGGCGCAGCCGTCAGCACGGTTGCCTTGGAGCCGGCCCCGACATCGACCTCGCTGTCGCTGTTGCCTTCGGCGGCAACGGACACCAGCCCCTCGGTAACGTTCACGGCGCTGCCAGCATCGTCGACTTTCACCGAGAACTTGGTGCCTTTGACCACCGCCACCAGGTGGGGCGTGTCGACCTCGAAGCTCGGCGCGGGACGTTTGGCGACCTCGTACACGACCTCTCCGAACCACTGGATGATCAGCGTCTGCGGCGGCCGGTTCCGGCTCGGCAGCGCCACACGCTTATTGGGGTCAATGTTGAGGATCTCGGTGCCGCGCACCAGCGCCACGCGCGCCGACGGGTCGGTCTTGATCTCGCTGCCGGGCTCCAATGCCTGACCGACGCGCACAGGGTACCAATCGTCACCGCCGTCGGCCCGGCGGGCCATGGCGCCGCCGTCCGTGGATTGAACTCGCCAGAGATTGTCCGTCCCCACGCCGTCCTCGGCTTTCGCCGCCGGGAGTGCCAGATCGACGATCGAATTGGCGCCAAAGATCAGCGCGCCGACAGCCAGCAGCGCCGCGAAAGATACGGCGAGTTCTCTGCCTGCGCACACCCTGGAACGCCACGGCATGGTTAACTCCTCACTGCCCCGCCCGCCATCGTTTGCCGGGCGATTGGCAGATTCCCTCGGATTCAGGTTGCGGCAAGAATGGTGAACAAAGTGTAAAGGTTTCAGCCGCCTGAACCGTTCCAACCCACAAGGGAATTGTACCAGATTATCTCCGACGCCGCACCCCCGGTTCGGCTCTGAGGGGATCTTCCGGCCAATTGTGCTTCGGATAGCGGCCGCGCATTTCCTTGCGCACTTCCGGATAGACGTTGGCCCAGAAACTGCGGAGATCCTTGGTCACGGCGATCGGCCGCCGCGCCGGCGAGAGCAGATGGAGGGTTACGGCAACGCGGCCGCCGGCCACGCTGGGCGTATCGAGCTGTCCGAACAGATGCTGCAGCTGCACCGCCAGGACGGGTCCTTCGGCGGGGCCATAATCCACGGCGATGCGCGACCCGGACGCGACTTCGAGCTGGGCCGGCGCCAGCTCATCAAGCCGCCGTTGCAACGGCCAGGGCACCAGGGCGCGAAGCGCGCCAGCCAGGTCCAGCCGGGCCAGATGCGAACGCCTGCTGATGCCCGGCAGCAGGGGCGCCAGCCAACTCTCCAGCGTCGCCAGGAGATGCTCGTCGGACAGGTCGGGCCAGCCCTCCTCCGGCCGCACGCGCCCGAGGAAGGCGACGCGCCGGCGCCAGGCCTGGATGTCATCGGTCCAAGGCAGGCAGGCCAGCCCCATCTGGCGGATGCCCTGCGCCATGGCGGCGGCCACCGCCGCGCCATCGGGCTTGCCGTGGGGCCGGTCGGCCAGAACGATGGCGCCGAAGCGCCGCTGCTGCCGCGCCGCGACGGATTCGGTGCGGGCGTCCCAGTCCGTGGCGGTGACATCGGTGATCGCCGGCTGGAATAAGTTCTCAATATCGGCGGCGGTCAGCGGCGCCGCCAGATAGATGCGCCCTTCCCGCGCGTCGCCTTCCATCTCGGCGGCGACCAGGAACTCGCCGGCCGCCAGCGGATCGGCGTCATTGAGATAGGCGCCGCCGCCGCCGGCGAGCCGGTAGCGGCCCCGACCGCCGCGCTGTTGGGCGATGCGGTCAGGATAAGCCAGGGCCAGCAGCGGTCCGGCCCCGGCCGGCGAGCCTCCGTCGGCCCGCACTTTCAGTTGGCGGCGCAGATCGCCAGCGGTTTCGCGCACCCGCATCAACGCGCCCCGATTCAACGGCACGGCGCTTTCCGGCCGGCGTTCGGCGATGATCTCCAGCCGGGTGCGCACATCGGCGTCGGCCGCCTGGCGCAGGATGTCGCGCTCCGACAGCAGCGCCGCCAGATCGCAGGCCAAGGAACCCTGCTCCAGCTCCTTCGCCCGCAGCATCATATGGGCCAGGCGCGGATGCAGCGGCAGCGAAGCCATGCTGCGCCCCAAGGCGGTAATGCGCCCCGCAGCATCAAGCGCCTCGAGCTGGGTCAGCAGCATCACCGCCTGGTCGTAGGCCGCTTTCGGCGGCACATCGAGCCAACGGAGCTGCCGCGGATCGGCAACGCCCCAGGCCGCCAGATCAAGCGCCAGCGGCGCCAGGTCGACGGCGAGGATCTCCGGTTTGTCGAAGGGGGCTAAGCCGCGCATCTCTGCCTCGCTCCAGAGGCGGTAGCAGACGCCCGGTTCCAGACGTCCCGCGCGGCCGCGGCGTTGATCAGCCGAGGCAGCGGATACGCGCACCGTCTCCAGCCGCGCCATGCCGGTGCGGGGATCGAAGCGCGGCGCCCGCTTCTGGCCGCCATCCACCACCACGCGGATGCCCTCGATGGTGAGGCTGGTCTCGGCGATGGCGGTGGCCAGCACCACCTTGCGCGCGCCGGCGGCAGCCCGGCGGATCGCGGCATCCTGTTCGGCCGGCGGCAATGCACCATAAAGGGGATGAACACTGATGTCCGCGGGCAGGCCGGAGTCCGCCAGCAGAGCCGCTACGCGCCGGATCTCGCCCTCGCCCGGCAGGAACGCCAGCACGCTTCCCGTCTCCTCCCGCAGCGCGCGGCGGACCAGCGATGCCATGTCGGCATCGAACCGCCGCTGGGGATCAGCCGGCACATAGCGCGTTTCCACGGGAAAAACGCGGCCTTCGCTGGCAATCACCGGGACATCCCCGAGCAAGGCGGCGACGGCGGCGCCATCCAGGGTCGCGGACATCACGAGTATCTTTAGATCCGGCCGCAGCGCCCCCTGGGACTCCAGCGTCAAAGCCAGGCCGAGATCGCCATCCAGGCTGCGCTCGTGGAACTCGTCGAAAATGACGAGGCCGACGCCCTCCAGCGACGGATCATGCTGCAGCCGGCGCGTCAGGATGCCCTCGGTCACTACCTCTATGCGGGTGCGAGAGGACACCTGGCTTTCGAGGCGCACGCGAAAGCCAACGGTTTGGCCCGGCTTCTCGCCGAGCGTCGAAGCCATGAACCGCGCCGCGGCGCGCGTCGCCAGCCGACGCGGCTCCAGCATGAGGATACGCTGGCCCTTGAGCCACGGCTCCTGCAGCAGCGCCAGCGGCACCCGCGTCGTCTTGCCGGCGCCGGGCGCGGCCTGCAGCACCGCGCCGCCGTGACCGGCCAGCGCCGCGCGGACCTGCGGCAGCACGGCGTCGATCGGCAGAGGGCTGGAAGCGATCATGGGGACGACGAAATCTGCGGTGAACCGCAAAACGTTCAGGCGCGGGGCGATCTGCCTACTACTCGATCCCCGCCGCCCGCGCCAGCGCAGCCGTCGGCATCGGCGCGTGACAGGCGGGCCGAGTTCGACAATGGTACGAACAGGACCTCTCACAAATCCTGGGGAAGCAAACATGGCTGACAAGCAGCGGATCGGATTCATCGGCGCCGGGCTCATGGGCCACGGCATGACCAAGAACATCGTCGAGAAGGGCCATCCGCTCACCGTCCTGGGCCATCGCAACCGCCAGCCGATCGATGACCTGATCGGCCGCGGCGCCCGCGAAGCGAAGTCGCCGAAGGAGCTGGCGCAGCAATCCGACATCGTCATCACATGCGTCACCGGCTCGCCGCAGGTCGAAGAGCTGGTGTTCAAGAAGGACGGCCTGCTGGCGGGCCTGCGCGCGGGCATGATCGTCGCCGACGCCACCACCGCCGAACCCACCTCCACCATGAAGGTCGCCGCCGCCGTCATCGAGGCGGGCGCGCGCTTTGCCGACATTCCGCTGATCCGCACGCCGCGGGAGGCCGAGGCGGGTACGCTGGGCGTCATGGTGGGCAGCGACGCGGCGTTGCTGGCGGAACTGAAGCCGGTGCTGGAGACTTTCGCTAACGCCATCTTCCATGCCGGGCCGCTCGGCGCCGGACACAAGCTCAAGCTGATCAACAACTATATCGCGCTGGCCGCCGCCGCCGCCGCCGCGGAGGGCATCGCCACCGCCAAGAAGGCCGGCGTCGATCTCAAGGCGCTCTCCGACATCGTCATGTCAGGGGGCGCCAACAGCGTGATGTTCCAGCGCCTGAGCAAATACTTCCTGGACGGCGACGACACCCATGCGATCTTCGCGCTGTCCAACTGCGCCAAGGATCTGCGGTACTACACGCATATGGCCGAAGCGACTCCCGTCGTCGGCTTCATCGCCGAAGCGGTGCACCAGACATTCCAGATGGCCAATACCAGGGGCTTTGGCGACAAGTACCTGCCGCACATCATCGATGCGATCGAGGAGGCGAACGGGGGTAAGCGATAATGTTTTCCGCAGCCTGTTTTCCGCTGCTATGTGAACTCTTCCATGCTAGCTGAATGAACCAAGAAACCGCTGAACTGCCGTACTGGGCCATTCCGGCGTTCCCGATCCTGTTCGTCGGCCTGTGGTGCGCGGTTTCCTATCTCGCGGCACACCTTTCGGGCTGGCGGCGGCTGGCAAGGCATTACGCCGCGACCGTGCCGACGGCCGGCGTGCAGTTCCAGTTCCGCGGCGGCACGGTCGGCTGGTTCAGCTATCGCGGCTGCCTGCACCTCGCCGCTGCGCCCGACGGGCTATTCCTCTGGCTCTTTCGACCCTTTGGCGTGGGTTATCGCCGGCTGTTCATACCCTGGGATGACATCGCAAGCACAGCTCATAAAGGTTGGATGGTCGACTGGGCTGTCATGACGGTCGCGCGCGAGCCCGGTGTCAGAATCCGCCTCAACCGCAAGCTTGCCGAGGGAATCGTCGCGGCCAGCAACGGCAGGCTGAGGATCGCCGCCGCCTGAGGAGCGGGGTCAAGCCTGCGGCCCAGGCTGGGCTTCGGATTCACCATTCGCTAACCATAAGCGCGACCGCCGCGAAACGCGGGCGAAACATGGGGTCGTTAATCCTGTAGGCGACCGAACAGGAAAAGCCTGACGCGCAAAGCCCATGGCCACCGCCAGCAACTCGACCACCAGCCGCCCCACCGCCGGCAGCGCCACCGCGCCGGGAGGCAATTCGCGCTGGATCACCGAGGCGCTGCTGCATCGCGACCTCTGGTTCGCGATGGCGATCATGGCCGTCATCGCGGTGCTGGTCATCCCCATACCGGCCTGGCTTCTGGATGTGGGACTGGCGATTTCGATTACGCTATCCACTCTGATCCTGCTGGTAGCCATCCTGACGCGGCGGGCGCTGGACTTCAGTTCGTTCCCGACCATTCTGCTCGTCGCCACCATGATCCGCCTGACGTTGAACCTGTCGTCGACGCGGCTGATCCTGACCAATGGCCATAGCGGCACCCATGGCGCCGGCCAGATCATCGAAGCTTTCGGCCATCTGCTGATGGGCGGCAACTTCCTGATCGGCGTGGTGATCTTCATTATCCTGTCGATCGTCAGCCTGGTCGTGGTCAACAAAGGCTCCGGCCGCATTGCCGAGGTCGCGGCGCGCTTCAGTTTGGACGCCATGCCCGGCAAGCAGATGGCGATCGACGCGGACCTTTCCGCTGGCCTGATCGACGAGGCCGAGGCGCGGCGGCGCCGGCGCGAACTGGAGGACGAAAGCTCGTTCTACGGCGCCATGGACGGCGCCAGCAAATTCGTCAAGGGCGACGCCATCGCCGGCATGCTGATCATCGTCATCAACATCATCGGCGGCTTTATCACCGGCGTGGCGCAGCATGACCTCAGCTTCGCCCAGGCCCTGCATTCCTACACCATCCTCACCGTGGGCGACGGGCTGGTGGCCGCGATCCCGTCGATCCTGGTGTCCGTGGGCGCCGGCATGCTGGTGTCGAAGGCCGGCGTCAGCGTTTCCGCCGGCGAGGCGCTGGGCACGCAGCTCAGCCAGTATCCGAAGGCACTGGCGGTGGCCGCCGCGCTGCTGGCCGGCCTCGGCCTGACGCCGGGCATGCCGATCCTGCCGTTCTTCGGCCTTGCCGCGATCCTCGGCGGCCTCGCCTGGCAGCTGCCGAAGCTGCGCACCCGCGCCGAGCAGCAGGTGCGCGACAAGGCCGAGCGCCAGGAGAAAGACAAGCCCATCAGCGCTTCGCAGCAGATCGTCTCCGAACTGCGCTTCGATCCCGTGCGCATAGAGCTGGGCATCGCCGTCTCCACCATCGCCATGGCCGGTGCCGACAGCCTGGGCACGCGCATCGCCGAGCTGCGCCGGCAATTGGCGCGGCAGTTCGGATTCGTCCTGCCGACGGTGGAGATCCGGCCGAACCCGTCGCTGCCGGCCAACACCTATGTGATCTTCCTGCGTAACGTGGAGACGACGAGGTCGGATGTCCGACCTGGCCGTTATCTCGTCATGAATCCCACCGGCACGCCGGTTGGCATTCCCGGCGAGGACACCCGCGAGCCCGCTTTCGGCCTGTCCGCGCGCTGGATCGACGGCAACTACCGCGAAGAAGCGGAGATGCGCGGCTACGCGGTGGTCGACGCGTCGACCGTCATCACCGTGCATCTGACGGAGATCATCAAGGAGAACATGGCGGATCTGCTTGATTACGCCGCGACGCAGAAACTGTTGGCAGAAGTGGGGCCGGATCACCAGAAGCTGGCCGCCGACCTGGTTCCCGGCCTGCTGCCCCTGTCGACCGTGCAGCGCGTGCTGCAGGGCCTGCTGATCGAACAGGTCTCCATCCGGGATCTGCCGACCATCCTGGATGCGCTGGCCGAGTCCGCCGCCTATACCCGCGATCCCATGCCGCTGCTGGCGCGGGTGCGCGTGCGGCTGGCGCGGCAGATCTGCCAGTCCCTGACCAGCGAGGACGGATTCGTCGATATCGTGACGCTGTCGCCGATGTGGCAGCGCACGCTGACGGAATCCATCGTCACCGAAGGTGACAACCGGCAGTTGGCCTTGGCGCCCGGACATGTGCAACGCTTCGTCGGGTCGATCCGTTCGACGCTGCACAATCTCGCGGCGTCGGGACATGCGCCGGCTATACTGGTGGGTGCTGAGGTGCGGCCGCTGGTACGCGCTATCGTCTCGCGCTTCAGCCCGAAAACGCCCGTCATCAGCCACGACGAAATCCACGCCCGCGCCCGCATCAAGACGCTGGCGGAAATCGGCTTCGAAGCCCTGCCGGGCTGAGGACCGCCGTGACGTTCGATCTCGATCCCCTGCTTCAGCTCTGGACGTTCGGCGCGGTGCTGGTGTTCGCGCGCATCGGCGCGGCGCTCATGCTGCTGCCGGGCTTTGGCGACTTCCGTATTCCCGCCCGGCTTCGGTTGCTGTTCGCGATGGCGCTGACGATCCTGGTGCTGCCGGCGGTATCCGCCAGCCTGCCCGCGCCAACAGTCGGCCTCGGAACGCTATTGACCTATCTGCTGCATGAGCTGGCGATCGGGCTCTTCATCGGCACTGCGACCGCGGTGCTGATGAGCATCCTGCATATGGCCGGCGCGATCATCGCCGGTCAGATCGGCTTGTCTAACGCGCTCTCGGGCGAATTGTTCTCCATCGAACAGGGTGCTGCCATCGGCGCGGTGCTCAGCGCCGCCGGCCTGCTGGTGATCTTCCTGACCGGGCTTGACCACCTCATGCTGACGGGCCTGGTGCAGAGTTATGAGCGGTTCCCCGTGGCCGCGGAACTCCGGCTCCAGGACATGGCCGATACGATGGCGCAGGCTCTTTCCGCGTCGTTCGATGCGGCGATGCGCCTGGCGGCGCCGTTTCTGATTCTGGGTTTCGTGTTCAACATCGGCCTCGCGCTGGCCAACCGCATGATGCAGCAATTGCCGGTATTCTTCGTCGGCCTGCCGGTATCGCTCGCCGGCGGGTTCCTGATCCTGTCGCTGGCGGTGCCGGCCCTGCTGTTGGGTTTCGCCGAGGAATTCGAACATCTCCTCGCCACCCTGGTGTTGTGAGGGCCATGTCCGAGAACCCGGAAAAATCCGAAAAAACAGAAGCGCCGACGCAGCGGCGCATCGAGGAAGCACGGCAGAAGGGCAATCTGCCGCTGTCCCGCGACGTGTCGGCGGCCCTGGTGCTGGGCGCAACGACCGGCTTCCTGGCATTGCTTGGCGGGCGAGTTCTTTCCTCTTCGAGCTCGGCCCTGTGGCCGCTGATCGAGAGCCCCGACGCCTTCCAGCTCAACAGCGCCGAGAACCTGATGTATCTGTTGAGCGATCTGGGCATCGCCTTCGCCTGGATCGCCGGGCCGCTGATGGCGGTGCTGCTGGTCATGCCCGTGATCGCCCAGGCGCTGCAAAATGGCCTGATCTTCTCGGCCGAGAAGCTGCAGCCGAAGTTCGAACGCGTCTCGCCGATCGCCGGATTCAAGCGGCTGGTCTCGGTCCAAGCGCTGGTGGAGTTCATCAAGGGTTTGCTGAAGCTGACGGCCGTCGGCATCGCCGCCTATGTGGCCGTGCGCCCCCATCTCGCGGCGATCATGTCCACCTCCTCCGCCGATATGGTGGTCACCGGCCGCCTATTGGGCAAGATGACGGTGGATATCCTGATCTATGTCTGCGTCGTCCTGGCTTGCATCGCCGCGCTGGATTTCGGCTGGCAGCGCTATTCCTGGTGGCGCAACCTGTTCATGACCAGGAACGACCTGAAAGAGGAGATGCGCCAGAGCGAAGGCAATCCGGAGATCAAAGCGCGCATCCGCGCTATCCGGCGGCAGCGCGCCCGCCGCCGCATGATGGCCGCCGTGCCCCAGGCGACGGTCGTCATCACCAACCCGACGCACTTTGCCGTCGCGCTGTCCTATGAGCGCACGAAGATGCGGGCGCCCAAATGCGTCGCCAAGGGGCAGGACGCCGTCGCCCTCAAGATCCGCGAGGTCGCCGAAGCGAACAAGGTTCCTGTGATCGAGAACAAGCTCCTGGCCCGCGCGCTCTTCGCTGCCGTCGACGTCGAAGAGGACATTCCGCCCGAGCATTACAAGGCGGTTGCCGAAGTCATCAGCTACGTCTTCACGCTGCAGCGGGCCCGCGTGTAAACCATGTGGATAACGTCGAAATTCCTTAACGTTCCGGCGTCGCGGGGCCAAACCGCAATAGCCGCTTTACACCGGCGGCATAGCATCGATGCCGTTGAAGCGCCGGGGTAATAGAAATGTTTGTGATCATCGGCTGGGTCATCGTCATCGCCTCCGTGATTGGCGGCTACGTCGCCATGGGCGGACATGTCGAGGTGCTGAATCAGCCCTTCGAATTCGTGATCATCTGCGGCGCCGCGCTCGGGGCGTTCGTCGCCTCGCAGGCGACGCAGACCCACGTCCTCAAGGAAACCCTCAGTTCGCTCAAGATCCTGGTCAAGGGCAAGCCGTTCAAGAAGCAAGACTATTTGGAGCTGCTCTCGGTGCTCTATTCGCTGTTCCGCCTGATCAAGATGAAGGGCGAGATGGCAGTCGAGGCGCATATCGAGCATCCCCATGACAGCCAGCTCTTTCAACGATTCCCCAAGTTCTCCTCACACCATGAAGCGGTTCACTTCATTTGCGACTACATGCGGCTGATCACGCTCGGCTCGAAGAATCCGTTCGAAATCGACGCGTTGATGGACGAGGAGATCGACACGCTGCGCAAGGAAGCGGCGCACGTTCCGCACGCCATTCAAACGATTGCCGACGGCATGCCCGCGCTCGGTATCGTTGCCGCCGTTCTCGGCGTGATCAAGACCATGGGCGCCATCAAGGAACCCCCCGAAGTTCTCGGCCATATGATCGGCGGCGCCCTCGTCGGTACGTTCGCCGGCGTGCTCATTTCCTACGGATTCGTCGCCCCGCTCGCTACCGCGGTCAAAGGGGCGGGCGATGCCCATGTTAAGTACTTCGAATGCATGAAACAGGGCATCCTCGCCTATCTGAACGGCTGCGCCCCGCAGGTTGCGGTCGAGTTTGCCCGCAAGGTGCTGCCCCATGACGTGCGGCCGAGCTTCGAGGAAGTGGAGCAGGCTACCGCGGACGTCGCCGACGTCACCAATCTGACCGTCGTCAGCAAGGCTGCCTAAAGCAAGCGCCATGGCGACGCGGCAACTGCAGCCGATCATCCGCAAGAAGAAGAGGCGCAGCGAAGAAGCCCATCACGGCGGCGCCTGGAAGATCGCCTATGCCGATTTCGTGACGGCGATGATGGCGTTCTTCCTGCTGATGTGGCTGATCAACGTCACCTCGCCGGAGCAGAAGACCGGCATTGCAGAATACTTCAATCCGATCACGGTTTCCCAGACCACCGCCGGATCCGGCGGCGTGATGGACGGCACCACAATCAGCCCGCCGGGGCCGCTGACCTCCGACAGCGCGCAACTCCGCGTCGAATCGCCGCTGCCTTTCGCTCCGCGCAACGAACAGACGGAAGAAGGCATCAAGACCGAAGAGGAAAAGAAGGAGGAACTCGCCAAGGCGCTTGAAGAGGAAAGGCGCAAGAAGGAAGAAGAAGCCTTCAAGGCGGTCGAAGAACAGCTCAAGGAATCCGTTGCCGCCAATCCGGAGCTGAAGCTGCTGCTGGAGAATGTGATTATCGACTATACGCCCGAAGGATTGCGCATCCAGATCGTCGACCGCGACGAGCGGCCGATGTTCGCCCTAGGCAGCGCCGAGCCGTTCGACTATACGCGCGAGTTGCTGGTGCTCGTGACCAGCGCCATCGGCAGCCTGCCGAACGAGGTTTCAATCCGCGGCCACACGGACGCCCTGCCCTTCACATCGTCGCAGATTTACGACAACTGGGACCTCTCCGTCGAGCGCGCCCTGGCGTCCCGCCGCATCATGCGCGACGCCGGACTGGACGAGACGCGGCTCGAGGGCGTGGTCGGCCGCGCCGACACCGATCCCCTGTTCCCGGACAATCCCACCGATCAGCGCAACCGGCGCATCAGCATCATCCTGCTGCGCGATGTGCAGCCTCTGCCGCCGGCAGACGGTGCGGCGTCGGCGCCGTCGTCGGATGGCGCCGCCCCGGCGGGCGATCCGAACGATCGTACTTAACGGATGACAGCGGAAACCGCCGCGAAATGCCGCGCCCCTAGCATCATCGGTTCAACTCTGGAAGCGCAACGTGGCCCAGCTTAACTTCCCGGAAACCAAGATCGACGCCCCCGTGCTTGGCTTGAAGCAGGCAAGACGGGAGTCCGAACTGCCGGTGCAAGACGGCGGCGAGGATTTCGATCGCCTGGTGACGAAAGCGGCTGAGAAAGGCAAACCCCGCAGCGATTCCGCGAGGGACGGTCACCGGACGGACGCCAGCGAGGATGCCACGGCGAACGAATCTCGCGCTGCGGAGGATTCGACGCCCGTGAACAATGCCGCGAACTCCGGCCATCCCGTCACCGGCGATTCCGCCACAGCACCTGAAGCTGACCAGGACCCCGCCCTGCAGGCAGCGCTTGCCGCCATCTTGCTGCCGATTGCCGATACGCCAATCAAGTTGCCGGCGCTGGACCCCAAATCACTTACCGCCGCCGACACAGCCCCGGCGGCCGTTGCCGCGAATGGCAACATCAAGCTGCCGCAGCCCACCGAAGCCTCAGGCAGCGATGCTTCGAGCGCTCCCATTGCCAGTGCGGATATTGCGGCGCTGATCGCGGCCTTGCCGCAGGCCGCGCCGCCGCGCTCGGGCCAGCAGACCGCAACCGGACCAAGCGCCCTCCCGCAAACCGCTCCGGATACGGCAAAGACACAGCCCCGGCTAGAGCCGGCCGCAGCGCCCGCCGGCGCGCCGTCGCCATCCGCGCCCGACAGCACCGCGGCGGACGCCGCATTGCGGTTGGAGATCGCCACCAGAGGCGCGAGCGCGGCGCGATCGCCGGACAGCGCGGTCAAACAGGCTAACGACGATCAAGCCTCCATTGAATCCGCGTTGCCCCCAGCGGAACTCGAGATCCAACCCGCGGGCCTGTCCCTGGCGCGTCACTTCGTGCGCGAGGTGGCCACCCAGTATCAGGCGACCGCCGATGCCGGCGGCGCCGCACGCGGCGCGGGAGACGCCTCGGCGGCCGATCAGGTATCGATCCGGCTCATCCATTCCCTGCATGAGGGGCGCAAGGCCGTGCAAATCCATCTGAATCCATCGGAGCTCGGCTCAATCGACGTTTCCATGCAGTGGCAGGGCGACAGGCTGACGGCCCATTTCGTCGTCGACCGCCCGGAAACGCTCGACCTGCTGCAGCGCGACATCAAGATACTCGAGCAATCGCTGGGCGATTCCGGCTTCAGCTCGGATAGTGGCGGCCTCTCCTTCTCGCTGCGCCAGCAGATGGAGAACCAGGGCGAACGCCGCTCAGGCAATGGCGCTTCAGATCCGGAAATGCCGCAGAACGCCGATCCGGAACCCTTCATAGACGAGCCGTCCGCAGTACGCGACGGCGTTCTCGTCCTCCGCGTTTGACAAGGACCGACCCATGGAAATTCTCGGCACAACGGCGGCCGCCGGCAGCAATGCCGCCAGCTCGCAAACCCGCCTCGCCGGCGACTACGACTCGTTCCTGCAGCTGCTGACGACGCAGCTCAAGAACCAGGACCCGTTGTCGCCTCTCGATGCGACCCAGTTCGTCTCCCAGCTCAGCCAGTTCGCCATGGTGGAGCAGGCGATCATGTCCAACAAGAACCTGGAAGCGATCCTGCAGAGCTCGCGCAACGCGGTGATCTCGGCGGATATCGGCCTGATCGGCCGCCAGGTGGAAGCGCCCGGCAAGGCCTTGGATCTCGGCAGCAGCGGCCAGGCGAGCTTCACCTACAAGCTGGGCAAGGATGCGGACACGGCCGCGGTGAACATCCGCGATGCCGACGGCAATCTCGTGCGCACGCTGTCGCTGGATCCCAAGGCCGGCGAGTATAGCGTGACCTGGGATGGCCGGGATGACGCCGGAAACCCAGCCGCCGCCGGCGACTACACCCTCGACTACGCTGTCTTCGACACGGACGGCAAGCCGCAGAGCGTAACCAGCTTTGTCGCCGCCCGCGTGGACCGCATCGAGCTTGACGCCAGCGGCAGCACCCTGGTGCTGAGCAATGGCGAGCGCATCACCTCCGGCAATGTTCGCGCGATCCTCAACGGTTAAGCCCCAGCTTCGACCAGCGGCCCCAGAGCGGAAGGGCCAAATCCAGCCGATCTACCCCATGCCAAGCGGGAGGCCGCCCATGGGCGCCTTCCGCTGGATGTCCGGCGCGCAAGCCCAATCCGTGCGATGAACCCCATGCCAAGCGAGAACGCGCCGAAAGCAAGTCCTCGAACTCACGCCGCTGCCTCTGAGCGATAACGGCACCGGCCTCCTCCCGACCCTCCTCCGCCGAGCGGCGGGGGAGGTGGCGCGCGCAGCGCGACGGAGGGGCACGGCGCAGTCCTCGACCCCCGCACCGCTGGACGATCCAGCGGCAAGGCGATTCCGTGCGATGGACCCCATGTCCAGCGAGGATCTCCCGGAACTCCGGCGCATCCGGCGGCACCCCGGCCTGGCACGCCATCCTATAGGAATACGGTCAAATAGGCAGCGCACGCCTGCGTGTCACCTCCCACGGGCGGCCGCCATGATGCTATCCACAATGTCCAAAATCGAGGTCCTCTGCCGGAGCCTAGGACGATTCTCTTAGATGGGGCCTGGCGCGCGGGATTCAAGGAATTCAGTCCGCCGGACTCGCGCCCGCGAATGAATGTTTGGCGATCGCGCCTCCGATCGCATCGGAGCGGCCAAAGTTAAGCTCGCGCCGCAGGACCCCTAGGAGCGAGCAGCCGTGAGAAGGGAGACTGCGCCATGTTCATTCGCACGCTTGACGAGCTCGAGAAGCTCGGGCGCATCGGGTTCCCGGTCAAAGATACGGTTCGCTCGGCACGGTTCCCCGCCGCCGCCGACGGCATGGGCTACCCTGACAACGAGAACCGGGTCACGGAGGGCACGGACATGGACGATTGTCTACTGAGAGACAGCCGATCGCGATCATCGACTTCATGTTAGGCCGGCTTGTTGCCGGCTGCGGCAACTACACCCGCTCGTGGAAGCGAGCCAAACCGGCGCTATCCGCGGCCAGGCGGCCGGTGTTGGTGTAGCGCGTAGCGGCCGGCGCTCGGTTCGTGGCGTCGATGATCTGGCTGACCAGGCGCAGGCTTGCGTCGCGGGCGGCGGCGATGATCCGGGTATTCTCCTTCAGGGCCTTGTCGAGGCGCAGCGCTGCCGTGCGCAGCAGGTCCCGATCGACCGGCTTGGCCGTCCGGATTGCCTCCTTATGCAAGCGCAGCAGACGTTCATATTCCTCGATCGTCTTTAGCTTGCGCTCCACATGGGTCTTCAGGTCCCAGTCCTTGCCGGACCGGATGGCCAGCGTCTCCTGCTCGACACCGACAATCAGTTCGTCGATCTTGCCCACGATGATGTCGCTGAACATGCTCATGATCCGTCTCCTTGCATTCTCACCATTTCGGCCATGACGGCGTCGCCCAGGCCGATACCGCCGGTGGCCGCCATGTCGCGGCCGATGTTTTCCAGCATCAGGCCGCGATAGACCTCCTCGGCGAAACCGCCGCCGAAGGTGCCATCGGTCTTCAGCCCGTCGAACATCGGCTGCAGCATCTGTGACAGGAACACCGACTCGAATTCCTGGGCCGTCTTGGCAATCTGGGCCCGGTTCGGCGTGTGCGCCGGCAGGGCCGGCTCCACCGCGCCCAGCGCGGCCTTTGCGATCGTTTCGCTCATTTCATTCACCTACATGATCTGGATTTCAGCCTGCAGCGCGCCCGCAGCCTTGATCGCCTGGAGGATGGCGATCATGTCCCGCGGCGTGACGCCCAGGGCATTCAGCCCCTCGACCACATCGCGCAGGGAGGCGCTGCCGGCGAGAATCCCGATCTGCCGGCCGTTCTCGTCGATATCGATTGTCGTGCGCGGCACGACAGCCGTGGTGCCGGTCTCGCTGAAGGGTTCGGGCTGAGACACCTGGGGCGTCTCCGTCACGCGGATGGTCAGGTTGCCCTGGGAGATGGCGACCGTGCTGATGCGCACGTTTTCGCCCATGACGATGGTGCCCGTGCGCTCGTCGACGACGACCACCGAAGGCTGATCGGGAACGATGGCCAGCTGCTCCACATCGGTCAGCAGGCGCGCCACGTCGCCCTGATAGCTGCCGGGAACCTGCAACTCCACCGTGGCCGGATCCAGAGCCCGGGCCGCAGGGCCGCCGAGCCGCTGGTTGATCGCCTGGGCGATGCGCGAGGCCGTGGTGAAATCCGGATTGTGCAGCGTCACGCGCAGCGACGCCATCTGATCGAGGTCGAAGCCGATCTCGCGCTCCACCAGCGCGCCATTGGCGATGCGGCCCGCGGTCGGCACGCCGCGGGTCACTTTCGACGCGTCGCCTTCAGCGCTGAAGCCGGTGATCGCGACCGGCCCTTGCCCCACGGCATAGACCTCGCCATCGGCGCCCATGAGCGGCGTCACTAGCAGCATACCGCCTTCAAGGCTCTTTGCATCGCCGATGGCCGACACCGTGATATCGATACGCCCGCCATGGCGCGAGAACGGCGGCAGAGTCGCGGTGACGAGCACGGCGGCGACATTCTTCGGCTTGAAGCTCTTGTCCCGGACATTGACGCCCAAGCGCTCGAGCATGCCGATCATCGACTGCTCGGTGAAGGCGGCGTTGGAGAAGTTGTCGCCGGTGCCGTTAAGCCCGACCACCAGGCCGTAGCCGACAAGCATGTTGTCGCGCACGCCTTCAAAGGCGGCGATATCCTTGATGCGAACCTGGGCCTCCGCCGCCGGACATAAGGTGAGCGCGGCCAACCCGAAAGTAATGGCCACCAGCCAGATCGGCCGGCGCAGAAGCGAGATTTTCCGCATAATTTGTCTTAACTCCACCCATCCGCAAAGCGTGCATTCGCCCCGCCGACGCCCGCATCCTAGGGTTCGCCGATTAAGCCCATGTTTCGGCTGCACTTCCGAAATGGACGGCAACCCGGGAAACAAGATGTGCACAGGGGGAAAATGGTCAGCAAAAGGTTACGGTGGACCATAATACTGCCAGTTTTCGAGCGGAGGCCCAGCAACTCTTCAAAAGCCACAGGGGCCGGCAATAGTATTTCTCGATTTACATTGAGACTTTATATGATCATATCTTTGACTACACTGTGACACTATAGGATCATATCATACAAACATAAGTCATTATCATGCTTTTTCTGCCAGTTTTACTTGGCAGATTTAACCGACCTTAACGGGTTCGGGCCGACCATCCCCGTCATGTTCGAGGGGGACTTGGCGCTCAGTCCGTTTCCTGAATGTCCGGCGCCAGCGTCTTCGAGGACCGAAGCGCCCAGTCCCCTCCGCGTGAACAACTCGTGTGGGAAAGGATCTATCGAATGCGCGTTTTGCTGATCGACCAGGAGATCGCCGCCGCTCAGGCCATCAAAGCCGGCCTCGCCCGGGCCAGCGTCGTCTGCGATATTGCCGAATATGACTCCGCAGAATTGGTGGAACTGGCCGCGTCGGGCTATGACGCGATCGTCGCCAGCGTGCCGAATGCCCGGCTCGACGTCGCACAGTTCATCGCCACCCTGCGCCATCGGCGCATCGGCCTGCCGGTTGTCGTGCTGCAGGGCTTCCGCAATTCCGGCGAGTCGGTGCAGCTGATCAATGCCGGTGCCGACGATGTTCTGGCCAAGCCGGTGAACCTGACGGAGCTGGCCGCCCGCCTCCGCGGCATCAACCGCCGCATCAACGGCCATGTCGAGACCCATCTCGCCGTCGGCCGTTTCAACTACTTCTTCGATGGCCGCATGCCGACGATCGATGAGAAGACCGTGAAGGTCAGCCGCCGGGAACGCGAGCTGCTGGAGTGCCTGGTGCTGCGCCAGGGCCGCATCGTCAGCCGCCGGTTCATCTACAGCTATATCTACGGCCACAACGGCGGGCCTGTCAGCGAAAAGACCGTCGACGTCGTGATGTGCAAGGTGCGCAAGAAACTGCGCGCAATCTCCGGAGAAGACTACATTCAGACGCTGCCCGGCCAGGGCTACCGGTTCGTCGATCCCGACCGCGTGCGTGATGAGGGACGCCGCGTGGTCGTTGCCTTCGGCGCCGACGAGCCCGACACCGCCGTGGCGGATGTGGTTCGGAACGCCGCCTAACTGCCGAGCGTCCCCCAACGTCTTTAGGAGAGTGGCTAGATGAGTATTCTCAGCGCGATGTACTCGGCCGTGTCCGGCCTGGGTGCGCAAAGCGCCAAGCTTGGCGTCATTTCCGACAATATCTCGAACTCGAGCACGACCGGCTACAAGCGGTCAGAAGTCGAGTTCGCCAGCCTCGTCACCGAACAGGTTTCGAAGCACAGCTACTCAGCGGGCGGCGTCCAAAGCAATGTCCGCATGCAGATCGACCGCCAGGGACAGATTCAGGCGACGACGTCATCGACCGACATCGCCGTCAACGGCGAAGGCTTTTTCGTAGTCGCCGATGTCGCCAATGCCGACCCGAACCAGGATCTGATGGCCCTGACCCGCGCCGGCAGTTTCACGCCGGACGATGAAGGCAATCTGCAGAACGCCGCCGGCTACTACCTGATGGGCTGGCGCCTCAACCCAGATGGCACCACCGTCAACGCCAATCCCTCCCGCGACAGCTTCATCGGCATGGAGACGGTCAACATCTCCGGCCTAAACTTCACGGGTGCGCCGACCACCGAAGTCGAGTTCGCCGGCAATCTGCCGGCGCAGCTGGCCAATGGAACGCCGGGCTCGCCGATCCGCACCTCCATCGAATACTATAGCGACCTGGGCAATCCCAACACCCTGACGCTGGAATGGACGCCGTCCTCCGATGGCATCGCCAACCATTGGGGACTGAACGTCTTTGACAGCCAGACCGGCGGCGGCACGACACCCGTCTACAGCAATGTCGTGACCTTCAATGCCAGCGGCCCCAATGCCGGCACGCCTTCGGGCATCCCCGGCCTTGCCGGCGGCGTGTTGCCGCTGAGCGTCAATGGCGGCACCCAGACGCTCGATCTCAACATCGGCGACATCAACAATGTCAACGGCATCACCCAGTTCGCCGGCGAGTATGTGCCGACGCGCATCACCAAGAATGGCGCGGTGTTCGGCGTCGTGAACCGGATCGAGATGAGCGAGGACGGCATCGTCACCGCCGTCTACGATAACGGCCTGCGGCGCCCGATCTACCAGGTCCCGCTCGCCACGGTGCAGAATCCGAACGGTCTGCAATCGATCACCGGTACGGCCTACCAGCTGAGCAACGACAGCGGCACCCTTTATCTCTGGGATGCCCAGACCGGCCCGGCAGGCAAGACGGTCGGCAATGCTCTGGAACGTTCAAACGTCGACATCGCGCAGGAATTGACCTTGCTGATCGAAACCCAGCGGAGCTACAGCACCAACGCGAAGGTCGTGCAGACCGCCGATGAAATGCTCGAGGAAGTCACCCGCCTCAAGCGATAGAAGCGCAGGCTAGCCCACTATGTCACTGAACATCGCCCTCGACTCCGCACTATCCGGGCTGATCGCCGCCCAGCGGCAGACCTCGCTGGTGTCGCGCAATATCGCCAACGCGAACACGCCCGGCTATGTGCGGAAGGACGCCGAGCTGGAGTCGGCCGTCCTTGCCGGCGAAGGCCGTGGCGTCGCGGTCAGCGGTGTCGCCCGCCGCGTCGATACGATGCTGCAGCGGGACTCCCGGCGGGAGTCCGGCATTGCCGCAGAACTGCAAGCCAAAGCCGAGAGCCTGCTCGGCTTCACCAACCTGATCGGCCAGCCCGACGAAGAGCGCGGACTGGCCAATCTGGTGACCGGCCTGTCCAACGCCTTCCAGCGCCTGAACGACAGTCCGGAGAACACCGTCGTCCAGCGCACGGTGGTCAGCGCGGCCCAGAGCCTGGCCCGCGGACTCAACACCATGTCCTCGGAGATTGCCCGGCAGCGTCAGTCGGCCGACGGCGCGATCGCCGACAGCGTGGCCACGATCAATGACGCGCTCAATTCGCTTGCCACCCTTAACTCCCAGATCAGCAAGGGCGGCTTCGGCAATCAGGACGTCACCGACCTGATGGACAAGCGCGACATCCTGCTGGACAGCCTGTCCGAAGAGTTGGGCATCACCTATATGAACCGGGGCGATGGCGAACTCATCGTGCTGACCAGCGGCGGCACGACGCTGCTGGAGGGCGCCACGGTCCATCCGCTGTCCTTCACCCGATCGCCCCAGATACCGGCCGGCCTCAGCTACACCCCCGGCGGTCCGGGGCTCAGCGGCATCACCGTCGACGGCGTCGATATCGCGCCCGGCAGCGGCTATGCCGGCGAGATCCGCAGCGGCCGGCTGGCCGGCCTGTTCGAGCTGCGCGATACGCTGTATCCCCAGGCCCAGGCCCAGATCGACGAGATCGCCAGCAATCTGGCGGATGCGTTCCAGCGCCATGACGCGACGGTCGCGGCGGGCACACCGGGCCTGTTCACCGACAGCGGCGCCGCTCACGACCGCGGCGATCCCACGCAAGTACTCGGCCTTGCCGGCCGCATCGCCGTCAGCGGCGCGGTCATCCCCGAACTGGGCGGGCAGCTCTGGCGGGTGCGCGACGGCGTTCAGGCCGCAGCCCCCGGCACTCCGGGCGATACGACTCAGGTCCGCGAATTCCTCGCCGCGTTCGAGGAGACGCTGTCCTTCGACAGCAACGCCGGCCTTGCCAACAGCGGCACGCTGCGGGGTTATGCCGTCGATTTCGTCGCCTTCCAGGGCAATCAGCGCGCCGCAACGCAGGAGCGCGCCGGCTATCAGGCCTCCGTCACCGAGGCCATCAACACCCAGCGCCAGAACGTCGAAGGCGTCAATATCGACGACGAACTGCAGAAGATGCTGATGTACGAGCAGAGCTACGCCGCCGCCGCCCAGGTTATCCAGGCGGTGAAGAACATGATGGATACGCTGATGGAGATCGGGTAAGCCGCCATGAATATCTCGACGCTCGCCACGCATATGCAATTGAACAGCAGCATCAACCGTGTCCAGCGCTCGCTGTTCGAAGCGCAGAAGGAAATTTCAAGCGGCCGCAAGGCCGATCTGATGGCCATGGTCAAGGACGGCGCGCGCGAGCCAGTCGACCTCCGTACCATGCTGACCGAGACCGAAGAGTATCAGTCGACGGCAACGCTCACCGCCTCGCGGCTCGAGACGATGCAGCGGGTCATGGGCAGCGTGAACGACGTCGTGACGAACGCCCGGACCCAGGCCCTGACCGGGCGCGATGCCGTGTCGCGCCGGTATCTCGAGGGTATGGCCAGCGGCGCAATTGCCCAAATCACGTCAATGCTGAACACGCAGCTCGGCGGCCGGGCGCTATTCGCCGGCATCCGGCTCGATACCAAACCGCTGCAGGAAGCGAACAGCGTGAACGCAGCCAGCGGATTTTCGCCGATGCAGGCGATCCAGCAGGTCATCGCTGCAAATGGCCCGATCACCGATGCGGCTTCCGCGCTTAATGTTGTTTCGGGCGCCGACGGGCTGGATGCGATCTTCGGCGACAGTCACAGCAACGGCAATCTCAATTTCTCCAGCACGTTCTACAACGGCGCCACGACCGGAGCGGTCACGGCGCGACTCGACCATGGCTATGACCTGGACTATGGCGTGCGCGCCGACAACCAGGCCTTCCGCCAGGTCCTGGAAGGAATCTACATGCTGGCTGCCGTGCCCTATGGCTCGGTGCCTGACGATGCCTTCGCCGCCTGGCAGGACGAGGCGGTGACGCGGATCAATGCCGGCTTTCAGGGCGTCATCGATACCGCCGGCGACCTCGGCTTCAAGCAGCAGATGGTGCAGGAAATCACCGACCGACATGATGCGACGCGCACGTTTCTGAACAATCGAGTGGCCGATCTCGAGCGCGCCGATCCCTATGAGACGGCCATCCGATTCAGCCAGCTGCAGACGCAGCTCGAGTCCTCCTTCGCCATCACCACGCGGCTGGCGAACCTCACTCTCACCAAGTTCCTCTAGGAAGACCGGCGCCGGCCGCTGCGGCGGCCGGAGGCACCGCGCGTCTAGGGCGCGCCGCCGGATTGCGCCGCCAGCGCGCGCAGATAGGCGTCCTGGGCTTCGTTCAGAACGACGGCATTCCGGGTCCCCTCCACGGCAGCCGCCGGCTTGTCGGCGGCTGCAACCGGCGCAGCCGCAGCCGCGGTGGCTACCGGCGCGGCGGCCGCATTCCTGGATGCATTGCCGCCCCGCGTCTCCGGTTCCTTGAGCCCGACCATAGCCATGCCATTGCCGAGTATGTCGTCGCCGGTCATTTCTTCGAACAGCACCTGAAAGGCCGAGGAGACAAACCCGCTCGGGCCGCCGAACAGCGTGCCGCCGGCGATCTGCAGGGCCGGCTTGATCTCGTCGCCGGTGAACTGGCGATACAGGGCGCCGATAACCGGCAGGTGATGCAGCGGGTTGATGAGGTCGATGAGGTCATCGAAGGTGAGAGCCTCGCCGGGGATGAAGGGCGGCGCATCGTCCTTCGGCCGGCCGGGGCGCACGGGCGCCTTGCGGTCGGCCGGCGCGGCCGCGGGACTTTCGACGGGTGCCGTCGTGGCGGTGATCTCGCTCATCGCCGCCAATCCTAGATGCCGGGCATTCCGCCGCGGTTTCGCGCCTAACGCACCAGGGCCAGTAATAGGAAAACATGTCCGCAAGGCCGAATCCGCTTCTTTCGGAGCGACCCCGTTTACATTCGGATACATTGTAACTGGCGGGACACATATTACTTTGTATCACTTTGTAATTCTTCATTTTGCTTTAATTCGGCGGGCCAATACTTGACCTCGACGCAGCAGTTGCGTCAACAGCGCGCCATAACGGCGCATTCACATCCAACTCACCTTTGAGGGAGAAACTCAATGTCGAGCATTCTAACGAACGTCGGGGCCATGGCGGCCCTGCAGACCCTCAACGCCACCAACAAGGCGTTGAACACCACCCAGGGCCGCATCAGCTCTGGCATGCGCGTTGCCGATGCCAAGGACAACTCGTCTTCGTGGTCAATCGCGACCACGATGAAGGGTGACGTTTCCGGCTTCAAGGCGATCGCCGACAACCTGGCTCTGTCCGAGTCCACGGTTTCGGTGGCCCGCCAGGCGTCCGAGAGCGTTTCCGATCTGCTCACGCAGATCAAGTCCAAGGTTGTGCTGGCCAACAGCGACAGCGTGGATACGACCAAGATCCAGGACGACATCGATCAGCTCGTCGATCAGATCACGAACGTTGTGGGCGCCGCCCAGTTCAACGGCGTGAACCTGGTTGACGCCAGCACTTCGGTCAACCTCCTGGCCTCTCTGGACCGTAGCGGCGCGACCGTCTCTGTGTCCAACATCACTTTCAATGAGCAGGACCTGCGCACCGGGGCCGGTGGCGGACTTGCGGCGATCACAGGAATCGACGTGACCACGGCGGCTGGCGCTGCCACCGCTCTGGGCACGATTGAGACTGCGATCGGCGTGGCCGTCGACGCTGCGGCGTCGTTCGGTGCCGTTCAGGGCCGCGTGTCGATCCAGCGGGATTTCGTGACGGCTCTGTCCGACGCGATGACCGCGGGCGTCGGCAGCTTGGTCGATGCAAACATGGAGGAAGAGGCCGCTCGCCTGACGGCCCTGCAGACGCAGCAGCAGCTGGGCATCCAAGGCCTCAGCATTGCCAACGCCGCGCCGCAGAACATCTTGGCGCTGTTCCGGTAAGAGCAGCTAACGAGAGTCGAGGCAACCTGAGGGGGCTGGGCGGCCCAAAAGCCGCCCAGCCCTTCCCAGGGACAGGCTCCGGAAACCTGCGCAACACAACAACAAGGTCGAAAAGACCGATCGCATTCTCCGGCGTACCTCCGCCTCTCGGCATGAACGGCAGAACGACGTCATAGCCAGGAGTAGATCATGAGTGTCCATAAGTACCAGGCGGCCCATGTCCAAACGGCATCGCCGCTGTCAGTCGAAGTGATGGCTTTCAACCGCGTGACCGCGGCGCTGGAGCAGTGCGCCCGGGACGCCGCAACGCGAACCGCCGACGCCACCCAGCGCATCGAGCGGCATGTCCGCCTGTGCGACGCGGTCTATCAGAATTCCCGCCTGTGGATCACGATCCTCGACGATCTTGTCAGTCCGGACAACCGGCTGCCGCCGGATCTGAAGCAGCGCCTCGCCTCGCTTGGCGCGACATCAATGACCCACGGCCGCAAGGTCCTTGCCGGCCAGGCAACGGTCCAGCTCCTCGTCGATATCAATCGCGCGATCATCGTCGGCCTGTCGCAGGCCCGCGAAGGAAAGCGTCCCGCAGCCGCCAATCAGCAGGAGGCCGCCTATGTTAGCAGTCAAGCTTAAGCCGGGCGAACGCCTGGTCGTGAACGGCGCCGTGCTCTGCAACGGCAAGTCGCGCAATACGCTGTATTTCGCCAATACCGCATCGATCCTGCGCGAAAAGGATGTGATGCAGATCGAGGAGGCGACGTCGCCGGTGGCGCGCGCCTACTACCTCATCCAGCTGATGATGCTGAACTCCGACGATCTCGACATCTATCAGCCGACCTACGAAAAGCTGATGACCGAGCTGGTGCGCGCCTTCAGCAATCCTACCATGAAGCAGAAGCTCGCCGAGTCCGCGCAGTGGGTCTTGAG
Organism: Dongiaceae bacterium; assembly: GCA_046154965.1. Taxonomy (GTDB): domain Bacteria; phylum Pseudomonadota; class Alphaproteobacteria; order Dongiales; family Dongiaceae; genus DATKFM01. The sequence continues at coordinate 185,783 of JBJXDY010000114.1, forward strand.
CGGTGACTTTTACAAGGCATTGGTCGCGTTGCGTCCGGTACGCGACTACGAAGCAGCGCTGTTGAGCCGGACATCAATGCAATCGGCAGCGCCAATAAAGGAGGAGAGGTTGGAATGAGTCACATCGTAGACGGCATCGGGCTTTCGCCCGGGCACCGGAGCGTCGAGTCGGGACAGCATCCACCGAAGACACGAGGGAATGCGCCGCCGCCGGAAGCGAAAGCCGAGGAACCTCCGGAGATGCACCCCAGGCCACCGGCGCCTGTATCAGGGCTCAATCAGTCGGCGTCGAGCTATCAGATCCACCTGGATTCCGGCACCATGCGCACGATCACCGAGGTCATCGACAAGGCCACGGGTGACGTGCTCTTTTCGATTCCGGTCGGCTACCGCCGGGATCAGTCTTCGGCAGGCGGCAGGCGGTCATGATTGGCAGCGTTGCAGGGGCCGCTTCCAGTTCGGCCGTCCAGGGCTATCGGCTGATCGAGAAGACGCTCGACCGGCAGATGGAGAGCTTCGAGAAGAGCCCGACGGTCAAGCGGGAGATAGACTATGTCCGCGACAGGTTGAAAACCATCGACAGCGCCGAAGAACTGGTCGGCGATTATCGGGTTATGCGGTTCGTCATGTCAGCCTTCGGGCTGGATTCCCAGGTCAATGCCAAGGCCCTGATCAAGCGCGTGCTGGCCGAGGGCTGGCGCGAAAGCGGGGCCATGGCCAACAAACTGGTGGATCCCCGCTACCGCGAGATGGCAAGGGCTTTCGATTTCAAGGAAAGCGGCTCAACAATCGTCAAATCGAAGGCACTGGCCGACTCGCTGGTCGACCGTTTCGTCACCAACGAGTTCGAGAAAAGCGCCGGCGAGGGAAATCCGGCGGTGCGCTACGCGCTTTACTTCAAGCGCAAGGCCGCGAGCATCACCAGCTGGTATCAGGTTCTGGGCGACAGACCACTATTCGAAGTCGTGCGGACGGTGCTGGGCGTGCAGACCCTGGGTCCCGCGACGGACCTCGACAGGCAGGTGAAGTTTCTAGAAACCCGCATCGGCCTCGACAATCTGAAGAAGCCCGACTTTGCCAAGCGCTTCGTCGATCGATATCTCAGCGCCTACGATCAGCGCAACAGCACGGCGACCCTGTCCGGCGCCGCACAGATCCTGGCGATCGGGACCAACAGCCTGAATGCCGGAGGCACGGGCTTTGCCGCACAGACGACGTTCGCGCTGCTGGGTATCAGGTAGTCTCGAACGCGGCTTGGGCGCGCCCCGGCGCGCCGGCGGCTACTGTGTGGCGGGTTGCGCAACCGGCTCGGCCGCCGCTTCCGGGGCAGCGGCGATCTCTTCCATCGGATCGGGCTGCATGGCCATGGCGACGGTGATCGCCTGGGCCTTCAGGGGATCCATCTGCGCGAGGATCGGCGCCAGGCGCCGCTCGCCCATGCGGGTGACAACTTCCAGCAGAACCTCGCCATCCATCTTCTCCAGGATTCGCGCCGCCTCGTCGGGTTTCATCGATTCATAGATCTTCACCAAGCGGCGGTACTTCATGCCGCCGGCATCCTGGCTACCGCCGGTGAGTTTCTCGATATCCGATTTCAGCCTCTGCTGTTCGCCGACCTTGGTGGTAATCTGCTGCTGGACGGCTTCCAGCATCGCCGCCCGGTCGGCGAGATCCTTCTCCCGCTGATCGAGTTCCGCGCGGCGCTTCGCAAGCTGCTGCAACAGTTCGTAGTCGGCCTTGGTCATGGTCTGGGGATCGAACGGCTCGTCGGCGACGGCGGGCGCCGGTTCAGTGGCCGCCTGCTCGACAGGTGCGGCTGGCTCTGCGGCCGGAGTTTCCTCTCTCGCGGTCTCGGCTGATGCCGCCGTGCCAAGCGTGGCGCCTTCGGGCTCGGCTTCTTCCGCGTTCGCCATCTGCTCGGCGGTCTGCCACACCAGACCGACGCGGATCGGCAGGATGGCGATCAGCAGCAGGACGATGGCGGGCAGAACCCGCGCCGCGCTCCGGCTCTTGGCACCCATGGTTTATCCCTTCCGTAGATTGCGCATGACGGACATCAGCTCGTCCGCGGCCGCACGATGGCGGCCGGGTTCCTGTTGAGCCGGGCGCGGCGCCGAGGCGCGGACCATCAGCGGCTGGCCATCGGCCGGCCGTACCTGGGCCATCTCCAGGCGCTCGGCTAGTGTATCAGCGCGGAGCATTGCCTTCGGCTTTCTTGCGGCCGGCTTTGGCGCGGCTTCCTGGGGTACCGGCTTGGCTTGCTGCTGCGCCACGGGACGCGCCGCTTCGACCGGTCGCGCCGTGCCCTGCTGCGGCTGCGGCACGAAACGTGCAGGGGCCGGCGCCTGCACCGGCGCTTCGGCCGCTTCCGGCGCATCGGTCGATTCCCGCAGCGCGCTAACCGTCACCGAAGCCGTCAGCAGAGCGCCATCCAGGCGGCCGAGGATCGCCGCGAGTTCCGACTGATTGGACTGCAACTGCCGCAGCTTCCTGTTCAGGATCACCGCATAGACGATGGTGATCACCAAGAGAACGGAAATGGCGCCGTTGAGCGCGATATTGAAGAAATCTCCCATGCTACTCTCCTACTCCAGCCGGCCGTCTATGCGCACGACAACGCGATCGTCATGGCGGCCCATCGATCCGAAAAACACGGCGGATTGCCCTGCATGCAGCCGGATCGGCTCATTGGCGGTGATATCCAGCGGCAGCACCGAACCTACCTCCCAATTGATGACGTCGCTCAGCGACACCATCGGCTCATCCAAGATGGCTGTGACGCGAAGGTGGGAAACCAGCAGTTCCTGGGTCAGGTGCTGCTCCCACAACTGATCCCGGCCGAACTTGTCGCCGGCATATTGCTGCCGCAGCACATCCTTGTACGGCTCGAGCGACGCGTGGGGTATCAGCAGATCGATACTGCCTTTGCGGTCGCCGATGGTGATGGCGATCGTGGTGACAAGCAGGCCGTCCCGCTCCCTCACCGCCGTGAGAAAGCGCGGATTGGTTTCGGTCCGGTCCATCTTCAGATTGAATTCGGCGATCGGCTGAAAGGACGCGCCGATCTCGTTCATGATCATGCGGACCATGCGCTCGGTCAGGATGCGCTCGGTCGCCGTGAAGGACCTGCCGGAAACCTCGACGGCGGCCTGGCGGCTCTTGAGCAGCAGGTCGATCGTGAGTTGCACCAGATCGCCCTGTGTCACCAGGAGCACCGGCGCGCCGGTGACTTCGAAGCGCGCAATGTAGAACGTGTAGGGCGGCTTGTTCTCGCGCAGATAAGTGCTGAACCGCATATCGCGCATCGCCTTGGTCGCGACGCTGACCTTGTCCTCGGCATACTTGCGCAATGTCGTCTGTAACGCCCGCGCCACGCGCTCGAGCCCGATCTCCATCATCGGCAACCGTTCGCCGGCCAGCGGCGCTTCGGCCGCCGGCGCTGCTTCCGCCGTGGCGGCGTCCAATGGTTCCATGGCTTTTTCCGCTGTTTTATCGCTCATTGGAGGATAATTGTCTTGAACAGCACGGCGCGCGTTGAGTGCGGCACGAGATCGTTGACCCTCTTGAGCAGCTCTTCGCGCACATGATGCAGACCGGCGGTGTCCTTGATGTCGCCGGGGGTCAGCCCCATGAGATAGACCTGGAGCGTATCGACCAGGCGCGGCTCGATCGTCTTGACCTTCTCCTGAAAGTCCGGGGAGGCCAGATCGAGAGTGGCGGCAAGTTTCAGGTACGGCCCCAGGCCGCCCTCCAGCCGCACCACCATCTCCGGCAATTCATGAAAGACGGGCGCTTCGACGTCCTCGGGCACGCCATGTTCGCCCTCTGCCAGGACTTCGCTGTCGGCAGCACCGCCAAAAAATCCGAGGAAGTAAGCGCCGCCCGCGCCGCCACCGCCCAGCAGAAGCAACCCCGCCGCAACAAGGATTAACAGCTTCTTCCGGCTTTTCTTGGGAGCGGCTTCCGCTTCCGGCGTTTCGGCTTCACTCATTCGCTATCTCCCATGCGTCCAGCGCAGTCCGGGGCCGGCCCATAAGGGCCTTCAGAGCCTCGCAAAACAACCGAAACCGCTACTTTACCCGCCAAACCTAGATTGCTCCTGGCGGCGACGTGAACGGATACACAGGCCGCATTAAACGTGGGTTTCCGAGGAGTCTCTGGGCGCAACCGTGGGCAATCTGCTGAACAATCTGCGAGGATTTTCGACGGCGCGTCTGCTTGCGCTGGGCGGCGTCGCTGTCGCCATGATGCTGACCTTCGGCTTCGTCACGAACCAGCTCATCACGCCGCCCTATGCGCCGCTGTTCACCGGTATTGAACCGGAAGCAGCCGGCGCCATCATCGCCCGCTTGGATCAGATGGGCATCCCCTATACCGTCCAGGGCGACAGCGTGATCCTGGTGCCGTCGGATCAAGTGGCGCGCACGCGCATGACACTGGCCGGCGAAGGCCTGCCGAGCGGCGGCCCGGTCGGCTATGAACTTCTCGAACAGGACCAGGGCTTAGGCCTGACGCGCTTCCAGGAAGACATGCGCTATGTCCGCGCCCTCGAGGGCGAGCTGGCGCGGTCGGTGAGCACGCTGAACGGCGTGGGCAATGCCCGTGTGCATCTCGTGCTGCCCAAGCGCGAACCCTTCTCCCGCGATACGCCGACACCCACAGCCTCGGTGCTAATCGTCATGCGCGGTGCGGCCTCGCTGGATCGCGAGCAGGTAATGGCCGTGCAGTATCTGGTGTCCCAGGCCGTGCCGCGGATGAAGCCGCAATCGGTCTCGGTAATCGATCAGCAGGGTAATCTGCTCGCCGGCGCCGCCGATAACGAGCCGGACGCCGTGGCCAGCAAGGCCAGCGATGCACGGGCGGATTTCGAGGCCCGGATGGAACGCTCGATCGAAGACCTGCTGGAGCCGCACCTGGGCGCCGGCAAGGTTCGCGTCAGCGTGACCGCGGATTTGGATTTCGACCGCATAGTCGAGCGCCAGGAGATTTTCGATCCCGAAGGCCAGGTCGTGCGCTCGACGCAGACCTCGAGCGAAAGCTCTGCCTCCGCCGGCGATGGCGCGGGGGCCACGGTGGGCGTCTCCAACAATGTGCCGCAAGACGGCAGCCCGACGCCGACCAACGCCGCCAGCAACAGCGACAGTTCGCAGCAAAAGAACGAGACCATCAATTACGAGATATCCTCCAAGACCCTGGAGACCATTCGCGAAAGCGGCGCGGTGAAGAAGGTATCGGTCGCCGTAATGGTCGACGGGCTGATGACGCCCGACGCCAACGGCACGCCGGTCTATGAGCCGCGCAAACCCGAGGAACTGGCGGAAATCGGACGCGCCATCAAGGCCGCCATCGGATTCGATGAAGGACGCGGCGACAAGGTGGAAGTGGTGAACCTGCCCTTTGCCGGCGCCGCGATCGTCGAAGGGGAAATCGCCGAGGACGGCATCATGGCTTTCCTGGGCCGCAATGCCATGACCCTCGTGCAGTGGGTCATCCTCTCGGTCATCGCGCTGATCATGATGCTGTTCGTGGTGCGGCCGCTGATTACGAACTTGTTCAAAGCGCCAGAACCTGGCGGCTCGAACATGCAGCCGGCGCTGCCGCCGGGCGGCGGAATGGCCGACAGCGGCCAGGGTGCCCTCGCCATGGCCGGCGGCGGCGCGCTCCCCATGGGCGACAGCAGCGTCGCCGCGCCGTACCGTCAGATCACAGAGATCGTCGGCAACCAGCCGGATGATGCGGCCGGCGTCATCAGAAACTGGATTTCCGAGGGCAACTCATGAGTCAGGTTCGGGGCAGTTCATCGCGCGGCCCCTTCGTTTTCGACCGCGTCTTCGCCGAAAGGCCGTTGAATAGCGGCTTGCTGGCTTCCGCATCGCCGGAAGAAGGCCAATCGGCGGGAGCCGACACCGCGGCGATGCTCGAAAAGGCTCGCCGCGAAGGCTTCGAGCAGGGCTTGATCCATGGCCGTGACGCCGCCTTCAAGGAGGCAATCGCGGCCGCTCAGCAATCCGTCGAGACCAAGGCTGCGGAGACCTTAGGCGCCATCGAATCGCAGATCGGCGAAATGCTGAACATGCAGAGTCAGGTTTTCACGTCGCTCGTCGGCGACGGTGAGCGCCTGCTGCAGACGATCGTGCAACGAACAATGCCCGAACTGGCGCGCCGCGGCGAAATCGATGAGATCGTCGGCGTCATCCGACTGGGCATGACAATTGCCTGCAACGATCCCGTGCTGGAGGTGCGCGTTGCGCCCAGTCTCGTCGATCGGGTCAAGCTCTTGAGCGAGCGCGCCGCGAAAGGCGCGAATTTCAGCGGGCGCATCGACATTGATGGCGACCCCGATCTGGCGCCCGGCGCCACCCGTGTGCGCTGGACGCACGGTTCCGCAGCCCGCGATCCCCAGGCCACCTTGGCGACAATCCAGGGCATCCTCAATTCCCACTTCGGACTCGAAGCGGCGCATGCCGATGCGGCGGCGCCCGCGGCGAGCGCCGGCGATAAGAAAGATCAGCAAGGAGAAATCACGTGAGCAACGTTGAAGTGGTCGGCGCGCAGGTGGACCTGCCCAATGTGAATGAGGCGGTGGCCGGCGGCAGCAGCCTGGAGCCGATGAAATCCGTCGACCGCAGCATCGGCAGCGATCTGTCGGTGGTGCAGGACATCGCTGTCCGCGTCTCCGTCGTGCTCGGCACCACCGACCTGCCGGTGCGGCAGCTGCTGAAGCTCGGGCGTGGCGCGGTCGTCGAGTTGAATCGGCGCGTCGGCGATCCCGTGGATGTCTACATCAACGACCGGCTGGTGGCGCGCGGCGAGATGATCCGCCTGGGCGACAAGCTGGGCGTGACCATGACCGAAATCTGCAAGTCGGACTGAACGGCGCCCTCCCCCGTTTCGCCGCAGAATGCAGCGAGCGCCCGTCAAAATGACGCACTCCCCGACAATCGCGAAGTACCGAAGTCCGCTTGCCGCCCTGGCAGCGGGTGCGGCTATCTTTGCGCTGCCGGCACTTGCCCACGCAGAGTCTCTGACGCTCGATCTCGGCGAGCCGACAGTGACCGGCCGCATCGTGCAGATGGTGCTGCTGCTGACGGTGCTGAGCCTGGCGCCCTCGATCCTGCTGATGGTCACGTCTTTCACCCGGATCGTGGTGGTGCTTTCCCTGTTGCGCTCCGCTTTGGGCCTGCAGCAATCGCCGCCGAACGCGGTGTTGATCGGTCTCGCCATGTTCCTCACCGCCTTTGTCATGGCGCCGACCTTCGACGCCGTCTGGCGCGAGGGCGTGCAGCCGATGATGGATGGCACCATCACCGAGGAAGAAGGCATGATCCGCGCGGCAGAGCCGATCAAGGCCTTCATGGAACAGCATGTGCGGGAAAAAGACCTGGAACTCTTCATCGACATGGCCAACGAACAGCCAGCGACCGGCGAGGATCAGGCGACCATCCTGACCGATCCCGAGCCCGATGCCGCGCCGGTGGCCGAGATCTCGCTTCGCACATTGATCCCTGCCTATATGCTCTCGGAGCTGCGGCGCGCCTTCGAGATCGGTTTTCTTCTTTTCCTGCCCTTTCTTATCATCGATCTGGTCATCGCGGCGATCCTCACCTCCATGGGCATGATGATGCTGCCGCCGCTGGTGGTGTCCCTGCCCTTCAAGCTGATCTTCTTCGTGCTGGTGGATGGCTGGTGGCTGGTGGCAGGCAGCCTGGTCCGCAGCTACGCCACATGAGCGGTGCCCCATGGAAGCCATGAGCCTGATCCGCGCCGTCGCCGCCCTTGTACTGGTGCTAGGGTTGATCGGTGCCGCTGCCTGGGCCGCCAAGCGCTACGGCGCCGCGCGATTTGGCGGATTGACGCGCGGTAAGAGCGCGCGGTTGAAGGTTGTCGAGGTACTGGCGATCGATGCCCGCACCAAGCTGGTCCTGGTTCGCCAGGATGCGCAGGAGCATCTCCTGGTGATCGGGAGCGGTCAGGCAACAACCGTCAGTCGCGGGCCTGCCTCGCAGCCGGACGGCCCGGCATGACCGAGGCTCCCGCACCCAAGATCGCCGTCGCGCTGGAATACGAATTCGGCAACCGCAGCGCGCCGAAGATCGTCGCCACCGGCCAAGGCAAGATCGCCGAGCGCATTCTCGAGCTCGCCGCACTGCACGGTGTCCCCACCCGCCAGGACGGCGCGCTCGCCAAGATGCTGTCGGTGGTCGACCTGGAGTCAGAGATCCCGCCCGAAGCGATGCTGGCGGTCGCGGAGATCATGGCGCAAATCTTCATCATGAACCGGCGCATGGCCGAACAGCCCTACGGCCTGCGGCCGGCGCGATGATCGATCCCGTCCTGCCAGCGGCCGTCATTCAGGCTCTCACCGGCAAGGCCGAGCGGCCGCCGATCGCAGTCTCGGTTGTCTCCGTGCCGAAAGCGCTCACAGCGCCCGCGCAACCGCGCGAGATCGGTGGAACCGTCACGCAAGCCTTAGCCGATGGTAACGCCGTGCTTCACACGGCGGCTGGCGACATTGCCATCAAGGCCCCTGTTGTGCTCGCAACCGGCCGCACGGCAACGCTGCTGCTGACGCCGACTTCAGCCGGCCTAGCCGCTGCCTTGCAGGTCAACGGCCCTGCGCCGCTGCCCGTGCAACCGCTAGATCTGCCTCAGGGCGCAGCGCCAAGCAACCCTGCTCCAGCAGCCAATCCCGCTATCGGCAACGCGCCAGCGCCTGGGACGCCGATCCGGCCAAATACGCCGTCGCCGCAAGCCGGCGGCCGCCCGATCGGCGATCAGACATCGCCATCGCCTGTTCCTTCGCGCAGTCTCCCCGGCGCGCAGCCTTTGCCGCCCCGGCCGGTACAGCTTCCTGCCGGCGAGCAACCTCTCCAGAATACCGCTGCGCCGCCGCCCCATGGATTTTCACCGGCGCCAACATCGACGCCGCGGCCGCAAGCACACCCCGGCCTCCGGGACGCGGCCCTGCTGCTCAGCCAGCTTGCCGTGCAGCTGCTCGATCAAACGCCGCCACCGACAGCGTCCGCGGTGACGCTGCCGGATTCGACAGAAGGGAAAGCCGCACCGGCGCCTGCAATGAACGTCGCCGCAGCGCCGATCGAAGCTCCGCGCGCCGACAACCGGCCGTTGCCGGCCGACACCGCCGGCTTGCTGATCGGCCTCACCGCTGCCGTCAGGCGCCCACTGTCACGGGCAGATGGCGACATCGGGGAACGAAGTGCCGACAACGACGGCGTCGCCGTGCCCGGCGAGGCCGTCTATCGCAGCTCCGGCAAGCTATCCGAGATCTCGGAAAACAGCTCCTGGCGGCAGTTCCCGGTCATGGACGACAGCCGCATCGTTCCGGTGTTTCTCGGGCGGCATCCGCCCGAAGAGAGCTCTGAGGACGCGCCGGATCCTTCCAGCGAAAGGGAGCCACCAGCGCGATTCACCGTCCGCTTTGATCTCCAGCATGCCGGATCGGTTCGCATCGATAGCGTGTATCGGGAGCGCCGGCTTGACATGCTGTTGACATTGGACGCCACGCCAGACAAGCAACTGCAGACGGTCCTTCGCGAACGCCTGGCGGCGCTAAGCGATGAGTTCGGTCTGTCGATATCGCTGAAAATCGGCGGATCGCGTCCGGCCGCAAGCTAGAGCCGCTATTTGGCCTGGATAATCCGCTGGGCGATCTCGTCCAGGCGCGTATCGTCACGGCGCTTTTCCGCCGCCTCAATCTCCAGCCGCTGGCGCTCGCGCACGAACTCCATCTTCTTGCACTCGCCGAAGGCGTCCAAGAGTTCGTCCCGCGACATCGCCAGCTTCTTCTCGAGATTCGGCAGCTGCGTCAGGATGCGCTGGCGCTGAAGACTCAGGCTGCGCAGATATGTGCCGGCCGCAAAGCCGAAATCGTCGCCGAACGACGCCTGCTCCTCGGCCGAAGCCAGGTCCGAAAGCTGCTGGTTCGCTTCATCCAACTGGGCCGTCGCGGCGTTGACGGCCTGGCTCGCGGTATCGCGCTGGGCACGGGCCGCCTTGAGAAGGGTTTCGAACGTGTTCGCCATGGGCTGCTCTCGGGTTTCTTAGTTGCCGATATCGTCATCGTGATTCGAGGCATTCACATCGACCTCGGGGCGCGGCAGCAGGATCGTTGCCGCAATCCGGTGCGGATCCAGCGTCACGGCAAAACCGATGCCACTGTGACGCGCGATCTGCCCGGCCAGGTAAGGATGGATCGTCTGCTCGTCCAAATAGGCGATGCGCACATCGCTCTGCAGCGTCCGGCATTTGGCGGCCGACAGCGGGATTAGCCGCCCAGACCCCACCACCTGGAACTCCGAGGGGTTGCGCTCATCGTCGCCCGCCGGGCGAACGGCGATCGTGCCGCGCATGCCCAGGCATTCGGCGACGACCAGGACGCCATTGAGCAGGACGCGCGCGGCCGCCCGGTCCACGGCCTGACCCTTGGCCATGCCCGATGTCGGATCCCAGTCGACGGTCACCTGGCCGCCGGCGAAGAAGGCGATGGTCATGGCCCGAAGGTCGCGGATCCCGATCGGTGTGGAATCCTCATCGGATCCGTAGGCCAGGCGGAAGAACATCATGCGGTCGAAGATGCTGGCGCAGTCGCCATCCAGGCGCCGCGTCGCATCCGCCATCCCGCCGGCACGCAGGGCGCCGCTATCGGACATCGAGCGGATCGTCTCCACGCCGTTTGCCATCGCTCCCAGGGGGCCGATCAGGCTTTGGCAGACGCGGGAACTGATGAGTTCGGCAAGTTTCAGGCGTTCGCTTGCGGCTGCCGCGCCGCCGTCGCTCGAATTGTACATCACTGACTGCTTCCGTTTTTTGTTACTTAGTCAATTGATTGGATGAGGCTCATCAGGCGCTCCGTATAATCGCCAAGGGTCGCGATCATGAAGGGGAGCATCAGAACGCTGCCGACCGCGACAGCCACGATTTTCGGCACGAAGACGAGCGTGCTTTCTTGGATTTGCGTCAAAGCTTGAAGAAAGCCGATGCCGAGGCCGACGATCAGTGCGATTGCCAGCGCCGGCCCCGAGATCAGCAGCGCGACCCACATCCCATCGCGCGTGATCTCGATGATATCTGCTTCTGTCATACTTTCTACTCGGGTTCATTCTGAACTTTTCAATTGCCCGCGCTACGATCGTCAGATCGGCATGCGCATGATTTCCTGGTAAGCCTGGATGACTTTGTCGCGGACGGAGATTGCCGTCTGCAGAGTCACCTCGGCATTGTTGACGGCGAGCACCACGTCGCGGATATCCACATTGCCGGCGACGCCGTTGATCGATTGCTGTTCGCTTGCCTTCAGGCTCTGGATCGCCGATTGGGTGGCGTCCTTGAGCGAGGTGGCAAAGGAACCATTCGTCGCGCCGCCCGCATTGCCGACCTGCGTACCCTGTCGGATGCCAAGTTCCCGGTAGGCATTGATCGCATTTGCACTGGGCGTAATCGTCGTCATGATCTTTGGGCTCCCACGCCCGGCCTAGAGACTAAGAACGAAGCAGTTCGACGGTGCGCAGGACGAGCGATTTGGCCTGATCGATCATCTGCACATTGGCTTCATAGGAACGCTGCGCCTCGCGCATATCCGCAAGTTCCATCAGCACATTCACGTTCGGCAGCTTCACATTGCCTTCCGCATCGGCAGCGGGATTTGACGGATCGTGGGTCAGGCGGAAAGCCGACGGATCCTCGCCGATCTTGCGCACGACGACCCGTTCCGCCTGGGAGACCTTGTCCAGTACGTTGGCGAAGGAGATCGTCTTCCGGCGATAGGGATCGCCGCCGGGAACCTCCGACGTCGACGACGCATTCGCCAGATTCTCCGAGATCACCCGCAGCCGCGTGCCCTGTGCCCGCATGGCCGAGGCCGACACATTCATCGAACCGAGAATTTCCTTCATCGCTTCATCTCCTCGAACGCGCCGCTAGCCGCGATTGCTGCCGAGCGCGAGTTTCATCATGCCCATGTATTTGCGGTAGAGCTCCGTCGCCATCTGATATTTCGCCTGCGTCGACGAGGCTTCCATCATCTGCTGCTCCAGCACGACGCTGTTGCCATCGGGCGAGATTTCCCAGGGAACGATCGGCTTTTCCTTGGCCGGCGCCGCAGCACCTTTCGTCACGCCGAAATGCGACGGCGAGGTCGCGGCCACTTCCACCGGCTGGACGCCGTTCATGACCGACTGGAATTCCGGTGCGGCCAGATCCATCGCCTGATAGCCAGGCGTGTTGGCATTTGCGATGTTCTTGGCCAGCGTCTCCTGACGCTGACCGAGATATCGCAACTGTTTGTCAACCACGCGGAACAGGCTGATCGAGTCTAGGTTCATGGACCTGCGGCCCCTCTTGATACCATCCGGTTTTGCCATCGGGCGATTAAGGCGGGGTTGTAGAATTACCTCCGGCCAATCGGGCGAAACCGGCAGGAAAACCGGCTCGCATACCTCTAGGTCATGGCAAGACAGCGCGCCGCGGCCGGTCCTTCGCGACTGGCGCAGGCTATTACCGAAATCGAAAGGATCCCCGCCACTCGCCTCAGCGGCGAGGTGAAGGGCGCCTACGGCATTACCATCGAGGTCGACGGTCTCGAGCGGCATCTGGCCGTGGGCGATCGCTGCACGGTGGAAACGCGCCGTGGCGATCCCCTGCTCTGCGAGGTCATCGGCGTCCGCGATGGCCGCGGCCTGCTCATGTCCTATAAGGATTTAGGGGGTGTGGGTGTCGGCTGCCCGATCACCCTGCAAGCCGATGGCATCGCCGTCCGTCCCGGCCATGGCTGGCTCGGCCGGCTGATCAATGGGCTGGGCGAGGCCATCGACGGCAAGGGTCCCGTGCCCGCGGGCCCCGCTCTCTACCCCCTGAAAGGCATGCCGCCGGCCGCTTACTTCCGCCGCCGGGTCGGCCCCAAGCTGGATGTGGGCATCCGGGCCATGAACTCCCTGCTCAATCTCTGCAGCGGCCAGCGTGTCGGCATCTTCGCCGGCTCCGGCGTGGGCAAATCCACCATGCTGGGCATGTTGGCCCGTTACTGCGCCGCCGATGTGGTTGTCATCGGGCTGATCGGCGAGCGCGGCCGCGAGGTGCAGGAATTCCTCGCCGACGAACTTGGTGAAGAAGGCCTTAAGCGCAGCGTCGTCATCGTCTCCACGTCGGACGAGCCGCCGCTGATGCGCCGCCTTGCCGCCTACATGACCCTGACGGTCGCCGAGTACTTCCGCGACCAGGGCCAGCAGGTGCTGCTGCTGATGGATAGCGTCACCCGCTTTGCCATGGCGCAGCGCGAAATCGGCCTCGCCGCCGGCGAGCCGCCAACGACGAAGGGATATACGCCCTCGGTCTTCGCGGAGCTGCCGCGGCTGCTGGAACGGGCCGGCCCAGGCGTCGCCGATAGTGGCGATGTTACCGGCGTGTTTACCGTGCTCGTCGATGGCGACGATCACAACGAACCGATTGCCGACGCCGTGCGCGGCATTCTCGACGGTCACCTGGTGTTGGACCGCAGCATCGCCGAGCGCGGCCGCTATCCCGCCATCAATCCGCTCAAGAGCATTTCCCGCGCCATGCCCGGCTGCAATACCGAGGACGAAACCCTGATGGTGCGGCGTACGCGCCAGCTGCTCTCAACCTATGAGGATATGGCCGATCTCATCCGCATCGGCGCCTACCGCAAGGGCACCGACCCCAAGGTGGATGAAGCCATCCAGCATTTCGATAAAATTGAATCTTTCCTGGCGCAGCGCCGGGACGAACGCTCCAGCCTGGAAGAAAGCCGGGCCCTACTGGCCGAAGCCATCATGCCGGCGCCGGCACCGTCGGCGTAATGCTTAACGCATCCTTAAGGAAGGCAATGCCCATGAGAACCCCCCTTCTCACGTTGCTGCTGACCACGGCATTTGTGACACCCGCCTGGGCCGCGCCGGACACCAAACCGCAGGCAACAGCGGCCGGTGTACTCGCGGACAACGAAGTCTGCCTGCAACACATCGCCGATACAGAACAGTCCCACGGCATTCCCCAGGGCTTGCTGGCCGCTATCGGCCTGACGGAGTCCGGCCGCGTTGTGTCGCGCAAGCGCACGGTGTGGCCCTGGACGGTCAATGCCGAGGGCGCCGGGCATTACTTCGAGACCAAGGAAGACGCCATCGCCTTTGTCGAAGAGCAGCAGGCCGACGGCGTCGCCTCGATCGATGTCGGCTGTATGCAGATCAATCTGAAGCACCATCCGGACGCCTTTGCGGATCTCGAGGATGCTTTCGATCCCGCGACCAACATCGAATACAGTGCGGAATTCCTCACCTCTCTGAAAGGCGAAGTAAGAACCTGGATCAAGGCGGTGCGGCGCTATCACTCAGCCACACCGGAAAAGGGCGAGGCCTATGGCGAGCGGGTCATGGCCAACTGGGACGCCGCCAAGAGCGGCGACCTGCTGGTGGCTGCGGTAGACGATGCCGCCGGCGCCGAAGCGGCCGACGAAAGCAAGCCCAAGTCCAAGCCGAAGAAAGCCGTGGTCGCCGCCAACGCCATTCCCGTGCTGATCAAGCTCTACACGCCGCTGTCGGTGCAGATCGGCAGCAGCGCCCGGCCTGCCTCCGCGATCATCGCTTCGACGGGTACGAACTACGCGCCCAAGGTGGTCTCCGGCATGACCGGCTTGTCGCTGCAGGATTACCGCTAGCCGCGGAGATCGATCCAAAGGAAAAGGGCCGCAAGTTGCGGCCCTTTTTGTTCATGTCGATGGCGCGCTGCCTACATCGGTTGTTGCCAAGCCCGCAGCAAGAGCACTTCCTTGATGACATTGCCGCCGAGAACTCGATCGCTGGCGAATTGCAGCGCCCGCTTGATGCGGGCATTGCGCTGACTGTCGTCGACGGCGAACTCGCCGCGGCCGGCCATGGTGCTGAGAGTGGTCACATAGGCATCCAACAGCCGCGGCATCATCTTGCGTACTTCGTCGGGCCCCTTCTCGCCGGTGAGATGCAGGTCGAGGCGCACGACCATGAAATTGTCTTCCTTGTCCCGGCTATAAACCGGGACGATGACCTCGCCGATGGAGACGAAAACCGCCTCCTCGGATGTGTCATGGCCGCCCTCGCCCGCGGCTGCTGTTTCGGCCTCAGCTGCGGGAGCCTCGGGCGCCGGCTCATTGAACAAGAAGAACCAGGCGCCGGCGCCGCCGCCGCCGAGAAGCAGCAGCGGCAGCCCGATCAGGAGGAGCTTCTTCATCGCCAAGCCTTAATACGGGAACACCAAGTCGATCACCTGCTGGCCATAGCGCGGCTGCTGCACGTCGGTGATCTGGCCGCGGCCGCCATAGGAGATGCGCGCTTCCGCCATCTGCTCATGGCCAATGGTGTTCTCAGAGGTGATGTCCTCCGGACGGATGATGCCGGTTACAGTCAGCTCGCGAAGCTCGAAATTGACCCGCACTTCCTGCTTGCCGGCAACCACGAAGTTGCCGTTCGGCAGGCGGTCGATGATCGTCGCGGCGACGCGCATCTCGATCTTCTCCTTGCGGTCGACGCTGCCGGTGCCGGAGCTGCTGCTTTCGCTGGACATCTCCACCATCTGTGACGGGTCATAGGCGCTGGGCAGCAGACCGCCGAGCGATGATTCCAGGCCGAGGATGTGGGGCAGGCCTGCGGTCTCGCTGCCGTCGCGGGCGCGCGCGGTCGTGTTATCGAGTTTCGCGCGCTCATCGATGTCGATAACGACGGTCAGGATGTCGCCCACCTTGTTGGCGCGCTGATCCTTGAAGAAGGCCCGGGCGCCGGGTTGCCACAGCGACGCCGTCTGCACGCCATTCTGGGACGGCGATGCGGTCGGTGCCGGCATGGGCATGGCGACGGGTTCATAACGCGAGCTGACCTGCGGATTCTCGACCGGCGACATGGAGGGCGGCTTGCCCAGGTGATCTAGCTGGCCATTGCATCCCGCGATCAAGGCGCAGGACATGGTTGCAAGCAATCGTGCCGTGATTTTCATGGTACTCCTTGGAGGCTGTTACTGTTGCACGATCTGCGGCGTGTTGCCCACCGCGACCGTATTGGCATCCAGCACGACCGCTTCGACTGTCTTCTTGCTGGAGGTATTGAGAACCAGAATGGTGTCGCCCGCGCCGGCATCCGAGAGCGCGCGCCCGCGGGCGGTGATCTGCAGCGTGCCGACGACATAGATCATGCTGACATTGCTGTTCCGGGCGATCAGGATCGGCGCCATCAGATCCACGGCGCGCACGGCCCGGTCGGCATGAAGCGTCCGCTTTGCCGCCTTGCCGGCGAGCTGACCGGGATCGAGCACGAGGCCTTTCGTCAGGCCGGCCGCGGGCATGGTGACATAGTCGATGTCGGCATCGGCAATCAACTCGCCGCGCTGCACCGAGCGGCGCACCACCGGCACCTCGACAGTGGCTTTCACATAGCCGCCGACGGATGTCCTAGCGGTGCTGTCATCCAGCGGCGCGACTACGGCGGAGAATCTGCCGCTCATGCGGTCAAAGCGAAAATCCCGCAGGCTCATCGGCGATGCGTTGTCCGCCAGCGCCGCCGGCAGTGCCGGTTCGTAGACGATGTCGATGGCGACCGGTGCATCCTCGATCTCGAAGCGGTCGTTGAGCGCGCTGTGGATAGCATCGCTGGTCGTATCGGCCTGCGCGCCGGGCGGCAGCGACAGCGCGGAAGCGATGGCGAGAATGAAGAAGTGGCGCATGAGCTGAACTCGTCCTGTTACCGCAGCTGCGTGACCGTCTGCATCATCTGATCGGAGGTCTCGATGGTCTTGGAATTCATCTCATAGGCGCGCTGGGCCTGGATAAGGCTGGTAATCTCGGCCACAACATTGACGTTCGAACCCTCGAGATAGCCCTGCAGCATGGTGCCGAAGCCGGTGCCGCCGGCGACGCCGGTGGATGGCGCGCCCGATGCAGTGGTTTCCCGGAACAGGTTGTTGCCCGTGGCTTCCAGGCCGTTCTGATTGATGAACGTCGCCAGCTCGAACTGGCCGACATTCTGCGGCGCCACTTGGCCGTCGAAATACACGTACACTTCGCCTGTGTTGGTGATCGACACGTCCTTCGCATCGGCGGGGATCGTGATGCTCGGCTGCACCGGATAGCCGTCGGCGGTGACGATGACGCCGTCGGGCGAGAGCTGGAAGAAACCCGCGCGGGTGTAGCCGGTGTCGCCGTTGGGAAGTTCCACCGTGAAGTAGCCGGGGCCTTGCAGCGCCACATCCAGCCGGTTGTCGGTCTTGATGAATCCGCCCTGCTCGTTGATGCGGGAGATCGCCGCGGCGCGTACGCCCAGGCCAACCTGCACGCCGGTCGGCTGAACCGTGCCGGCATCAGAGGTCGGGGTGCCGACACGCAGTTCCTGCTGATACAGCAGATCCTGGAACTCGGCCCGTTGGCGCTTGTAGCCGGTCGTGCTCATGTTCGCGATATTGTTGGATATCACTTCCACATTGAGCTGCTGCGCCATCATGCCGGAGGCGCCGATATTCAGTGAACGCATTGGCTGTTTCCTTCTGCTGCCTTGCTTCAGACTTTGCCGAGCTTGGCAACGGTATCGCGCGACAAGTCATGCTGCGCGTCGAGCATCTTCTGGGCGGATTCGAAGTTTCGCAGGATGTCGATCATCCGGGTGATCTCGACCACCGGCTGGGCGTTGGAGGATTCCAGCATGCCCTGGACGATCGAGACCGATGCGGCTGTGGGCACGGCGTCCGACTTGAACAGGCCGTTGCCCTCATGCACCAGCGATTGCGGATCGGCGAAGCCGGCCACGCCGAGCTGGCCAAGGACCGCGCCGTTGGACGAGATCTCGCCGCTACCGTTCACGGTCACCGGGCCGGATGCGCCTTCGAGCTGGATCGGCGAGCCGCCGGCATCCAGCACCGGCTTGCCGTCCTGGGTCACGAGCTGGCCGTTTTCGTCCATGCGGAAACTGCCGCCGCGGGTATAGCGCACGCCGGCATCGGTCTGCACGGCGAAGAAGCCGTCGCCGAGGATGGCGAAATCCAGGCTGTTGCCGGTGGTTTCCAGCGGACCGCTGCTCATGTCGGTCACGGTGCCGATGTCGAGCACCGAGGACAGCGGCGCCTGCTTCATGCCGGGCGATTTCAGCGCCTGCATGTACTCTTCGAACTGCACCTTCTCGGCCTTGAAGCCGGTGGTGCGCAGGTTGGCCACGTTGTTGGCGGTAACGTCCAGGGCCCGTTGCAGGGCGGACTGGCGGGCGAGCGCCACATAGCTGGCATTATCCATAAATGTCGCACTTTCTTTGGCGAGCGATACAGTGCGAACGCTAGCCCTGGGTGATTTCAAGCAGGTATCGCAAGCCCCCCGGTGGCACAGGCGGCCCGCTGAAAACGAAAGCCCGGTGAAACATCAAGACTCTACAAAACTATGCTGACGCACCCTGGAATCCGTGCCTCTGCTCAAACGGACTTAGATGCCCACAAGGCCGCCCCTTCGCCTGCTCTTCATAACTGCCGTGATGATTGCGCTCGGCGGCGCCCGGGCGGCCGAGGCGGATAGCGTCTCCGTGCGCACCGGCGAGCATGCCGCCTATAGCCGCATCGTCTTCGACTGGGATGCGCCGGTGACGGCCGAACTCGCGCAGGCGGACAAGGGCACGCTGGTTCTGACCTTCGGCCGCGCCGGAAGCTTTGACCTGTCGAGGGCGCCGACCGGCAAGCTGAAGCGCGTCACCGGCCTCACTCCTGAAGGCGATGGGATGAACTTCAGGATCGCCATCCGCGGCGACGTGACCTTCAAGATGCTGAACTACGACAACACGGTCGTGGTCGATGTCATTTCCCGCGGCGCGGCCGCGGAGATCGAGCCGGCGGCAAAGACTAAGAAAAAAGAAACCATAAAGGCGAACGCCGGCGCCGCGGCGCTCGACGCGGCGAACCTGGATTTCCGCCGTGCAGAAGACCTGATGCCGGTGCTGGTTTCCGGCGGCAAGGCCATAGCAGCCGCAACCACCGATGCGCCGCAAGCTGTTGCGGCACCAGCGCAGCCCGCGAACCGGCCGCCGGAGCTGGCCGGCCCCCTGCCCGCGCCGCTCTTCGATATCGCCGCCTGGAGAGGCGGACGGGAATTCCTCACGGCCTACCGCGACGCCTCCGCCGAGCTCGGCGCGACGGAGAGCTCCAAGACTCTGCTTAAGCTGGCGCGTCTGCAGTTCGCCTGGCGCCATGGCGATGAAGGGCTGGCCATGCTGCGGCGGCTCGCGGAACTGGATCCGGCGCTGGCCCGGCGCGCGGATGTGGCGGCGCTGAAGGATGCCCTGGCGTTGATCGCCGGCCGGCCGCAGGCGCGCGGCGATGTCTTTGCCCATGGGATCTTCGACGGAAATGGCGAGGGCCTGCTGTGGCGCGGCGCGGCGCTGGCCGCCGATCGCCGGTGGAAGCCCGCTGCGGAGAGCTTCGCACAGGGGATTGAGATACTTGGCAGCTATCCGGCCGAGTTCAAAGCGCATCTGGCGCTCGCTGCCGCGGAAGCCGGGCTTCATGCCGGCGACGCGGCGCTCGCCCGCAAGGCTCTGGACATGGCCGAGAATTCTCTCGCCGATCCCGGGGCCAAGGCCCGGTGGAACGCGCTGCAGGGCTTGCAGCTGGTGCGGGACGGCGACGTAAAATCGGCCGAACCCTATCTTTCGGCCGCCGCCGCTTCCGAGGCGCCGCAGCCGCGGATTATGGCCCAACTGGCCCTGATCGACATTGGCCGGGAGTCGGGCCAGTTGCCGGCGGAAAAGGCCGCGCTGGAGTTGGAGGACCTGACTTACATCTGGCAGGGAGACGACCTGCAGCTCGATATCCTGGATCGCCTGATCGACACCCAAGCCTCGCTCGGCCGCTATGACCGCGCTCTCGAGGCTGCGGATGGCGCCGTCGTCGCATCGGCTGACCTGGACCGGCAACGCAATTACCGCAAGCGGATCGGCGAGTTGCTGCAAAGCGCCCTGGAGGCAACGGCCGCCGCGGGCGGCGACCGCATCAACGCCATCGCGCTGTTCGACCGCTACGGCGAAATGCTGCCCGACGAAGCGCAGCGGGCCGCGCTCGGCCTGAATCTGGCTGATCAGCTGGCGGCGGCCGATCTCGATACCCAGGCCGTCGAGTTGTTGCGGCAGCTGAAGCGGACGGCCCCCGATGCCCAGCAAGCGGCCGTCGCCGCCAAGCTGGAAAAAATCGATGCCGGCGCGGCAAGCAAGGCCGCCGCAGCGGAAGGCACGGCGGACAGCACGACCGCAACATCAGCCGCCATGGCGGTCACCGCGCCCGCCGATGACTTGGGCGACGACCCTGACAACCTCTGGCGCGACAAGCGTTGGAGCGAAGCCGCCGACGGCTATCTCCGCCGGATCGCCGAGACCACAGGCAAGGCGCGGCCGCGGCTGATCCTGCGCGCCGCCGCAGCGCTGATGCTCGCCGGGCGCAACCGCGAGCTGACCGTGCTGGGCGACAATTTCGGCGGCGAGATGAAGGACACGGCCCTGGCCGATCTGTTCAAACAGCTCACGGCGCCCGGCGCCGATTACTCCCTGCTGATCGCGCCCGACATGGCGAAGGCCCTGACGGTGACCCAGTGAGGGATCGGTGGGACGCCGCAGTGCAACATCCCGGTGGCGGTCCGCGCCACTCGGGCGTATGCTTGCAACATATTGGCGTATACATAGGTTTGTATAGTAAATCACCCAATTGTATTACAATAAGTTGTGATAGACATCATGGGCAAAAGGCTAGTTTGTCCAAAGTCGTCACAGAGATGCGACAGATTGTTGGCCTAGGGCCTGCAAAGAACTCGATAGACCTACAGGCTATGGTGACCTTGCGGCGCGCGCTTCACTGCTTTCGCGGTGCACTTCGCATGACCGGCGACAATGCAACGGCGGACGAACAAGGCGAAATTTGGCGAAACCGACCCGGCGTGGGAGCGAGCACAGAGAACAACGGTTGGTCGGAATCCATCCCCTCAAGCGATAACCGAACGATCGGAGCATAAGATGCAAGAAGATGCATCTGCAGCGCAGGTTGCAGAGAATAACGGCGAAGCGGTTGCCGAAGGCGCCGCTGCCGCAATTGACACGATGAAACAGGCGTCGAAGGTAATGCGTATCATTCTGGCCGACGATCACGACCTCATCCGCGATACCCTGGAGGTTTATCTGCAGAAACTCGACACCAAGGTCGATGTTCTGCACGCCGCCACGCTGGCCCAGGCGCTGGAAGCCGCCAAGGGCGCCACCGACGCCGCGCTGGTGCTGCTCGATCTGCGCATGCCCGGGATGAACGGCCTCGCCGGCTTCCGCGCCATGCAGAAGGAACTGCCGACCACGCCGATCGTGATCTTCTCCGGCGACACCAACCCGGACCTGATCAAGGCCTCGCTGCAGGCGGGCGCCTCCGGCTTCATCCCCAAGACGATGCGCGCGCCCGCGATGATCAACGCCCTTCGCCTGGTGCTTTCCGGCGAGCGCTATGTGCCTGACCTCGCGATGTTGACGGGCGAAGGCAAGCCCGGCGGGGCGAACCTGGATAGCGGCGGCGCCTTCTCGCAGCTGACGCCGCGGGAGCGCGAGGTGCTGGGCCTGCTGGTCAAAGGCAATTCCAACAAGCAGATCGCCCGCCAGCTCAAGATCGAGGAGATCACAGTGGCGCTGCATCTGCGCTCGATCTACCGCAAGCTGAACGTGGCCAGCCGCACCCAGGCGGTGCGCCTGGCGCTGCAGCTCGGCTGGGAGGAGTAGACCCTCCTCCGGACCGGCGGCGCGGTTTGCCGAGCCGGGGGCGCGCCTAACGCCAAGACCGCCCCGCCTCCAACGGGAAGTCGATTCCGAGCGACGAACCCCACCCGCCTTCGCCCCGGCGAAAGCTTCGGCGGGCAGGCGTCCGGCGGGGCGAGCGGCCCACATCCAGCGGCGCAGCGATTCCGAGCGATGAACCCCATGCCAAGCGAGGACGCGCCGAAAGCAAATCCTCGAACTCACGCCGCTGCCTCTGAACGACATCGGCGCCAGCACCTCCCGACCCTCCCCCGCCGAGCGGCGGGGGGTGGTGGCGCGCGCGGCGCGACGGAGGGGGCACAGCGCGGTTCTCGACATCCGCACCGCTGGACGATCCAGCGGCAAGGCGATTCCGAACGTTGGACCCCATGCCAAGCGAGCAATGGCGTCGCCGTCCAGCGGCGAGACGATTCCGGTCGATGAACCCCACCCGCCTTCGTCCCTGCGAGGGCTTCGGCGGGCGGGTGCCCAGCGAGGACCGGCACTGTCGTCCAGCGGCAGAGGCAAGCGAACCGCCGATCCGTCGGAGAAAATCACGGACGGTATTACGTATTATACATACGAGCCCGCCGGCGCCCGCAATCGAGCCCGGCCGCATCCGCCCGCCCGTACTGGTCGGATAAGATGTAAACATGAGGGGGTGACCCCGCAGCATTCAGCGAACCGGGTATCATGGCATAACACGTATGATTTGGTCAAGATAAATACGTTATTTGCATCGCCCGCCGGGCCGGCTGCTCTGCTCCGCCCTCAGCACGATCGCTTCGCGCCGCTGCCGGGCCATCTCCGGCTGCTCGGGCCTCATCTGGCCAAGGCAGGGAAAGGAACCTTCCGGATCGCCGGCAAATGCCCTCACCCGGCTACGCAACACCGTTCCATGCTAGTGGTCTGATCGCAACGTTTGGTTCCCAAACGTTGCGTGAATCAGCCCACCAGATCAAATAGCTGGTGGCTCGATTCGGCCAACGGATGGGAACCATCCGTTGGCATCGAACCACTAGGCGGTCCCTAACTCCATGTGGAGGAAATCTCAAGGGCAGGCCGCTCGCCGCCGAAGAAGACCCGCGCGCGCCCGTTGCCGCGCTGTGGCACATGATGCAGCAGGCCGGGAACCACAACACACGCGAGACGAGCCGCGAGTCACGCTAACCTGCATGCGCGCGTTTCAAATGTGCACTGTCACTTGTAATTCATTATACTGTTAAGTGTGCAGTAACGTGCATCTTCTCACAAGGCTCTGCTTGCTGTCACGCGAAGCCTTCATAGTATTGAAGTTCGCAAGTGCAGTTCAATCTCCGATTACGTTGACAGTGCTGTCAGCGTAATCGCACGATGCCGAGTATTAGGAATCCTTTAACATTGCGCTGAGAGACTGTCTCACGCATGAACCTCGAATTTTACATTGTCGCGGTCGTCTTCTTCACCTTCGTCTACTGTGTCTTCACGCTCCCCAGAATGCTCTGGAGGCGGCGCAAGCGGCGACAACAACGCGAAACCATGGCCCGCGCGGTCAGCGATTTGTTCCAAGGCTGACGTCCTGGGAAAGACGCGCCCGAGGTTACCGAAATTACGGTGATGGGGTGGGCGCCGTCCACCCCATCACCGTAACCCGAGCGTTGCCAGGGGGTTACAGCGCCACGAACCCGGCTTTTCTCGAAACGGCGTGACACGCCGTCCAATTTGTGAGCAGATAAGCGACCAGTTGGATGCTCGGTATCTGATACGAGCGCGCCGCACGATGCGGATGTGGCCCATTTAAGGCCTAGAGACCCTCTTTAGTGTCGGAAAACTCCCTTCTGGGGCAAGAACAGCGCCGTCAGCCGGCGGCGATTTGTGCTGACGGAATCGAAAGAAATTGCCATGGATTTCAAATGCCCGCATTGCGGACACAACTCATTCAAGATCGAACGGGAGGCGGAGGGATCGCCACTTGCCACCTGTTCGAAGTGCGGCAGGAGCACGCCATTCGAACAGGAGCAGATGAAACATCCGCGAATGGAACCGAACGCGTCCCGAAGGTTGCATCTCAAGTAGCGCCGCTTGGGGACGGACTCATTTCAGGTTCTTGCGATGAACGGGCGTCAATGTCGGCGGCAGGAATGCGCCGGTTTTTCGGACTGATAGGTAAACATTCTACCTGCTCCAAGCGGTTGTTGCGCTCACGGCCAATCTCGGGTTGAAGCGCCATCGCATCGGGGCTGAAAGACGGGAAATACACTTATGGCAGAATCATCATCTAACGGACAGTCGCCGGCCCGGCGTCGGGCAGAAGACCTGTTCAACAAGCGAGAGCGGCTCGATACGGAGCACCGGTTGTTTCAGCAGGACCGATGGGATGCTGAAACTGCGAAAATTGCCCGCCTCAAATCCTTGCGCCTGGCAAGGGATGCCGACAACCAGAGCGCCAAATCGCCTGCTAAGGAGAAGGCTACCAGCAAGAAGAAAGGCGACGGCAAAATCGCCGGCGGGTCCCGCTAGTGGTTCGGTGCCAACGGATGGTTCCCGTCCGTTGGCTGAATCGAACCACCAGCTATTTGATCTCGTGGGCTGATTCACGCAACGTTTGGGAACCAAACGTTGCGATCAGACCACGAGAGCCCGACGAAGAGCTGCGCGGCCGCGCCAGGCGCTCGGCCTGGTACTTAGATTCTTGTTTCGATTGGCGTCCCCAACGGGACTCGAACGTGGACGAATTCCCAGCCCAGGCCCCGGCCTCTGGCGCGGCGATTGCTTTGACCGCGGCGGTCGCCGGTGATCCGGTGGCGTTGGATCTGCGCTCGACCTGCCGCAAGCTGAACATGGCCAGCCGCACCCAGGTGGTGCGCCTGGCGCTGCAGCTCGGCTGGGAAGAGTAGCTGCCCCCCATCCGCGATGGACCGTGGCGGCGCCGGGCGAAGCGCTCCCGCCAATCCTACGGCCCCGCCGTATCGGTCCGGGATTTTGCAAGGAATGCCGGGGCATGATATTCAATGCTGGAGGGAGCGCCAGCTGGCGCCCTGGCTCATTTCCTGTTCGCGGCCATGGACCAATTGCAACAGCAGAGTGCGCCGCTGCAGGAGTATAGCCCCAAACCGATCCTCCGAATCGTCCTATCCATCCTGGCGATGCTGCTTGCTCTCACGCAAGTGGATGCACGCGGTCTGCTTGAGAACCTGTCGCTTATTCCGCTTTGGGCCTTCGCCCTGGCTTTCATCCTGCATGTCGCGATCGTTCTCGTACTTGCGGTGCGTTGGTCGCTGACGATACGCGCCTACGAGGCGAGAATTTCCGGCGGCGACGCGATTGGCATGACTTTCCTCGGATCTCTGCTCAACCTCACCCTTCCAGGCGCTGTGGCCGGCGACATGGCTCGCGGCTGGCTCGGCTATCGTCGCGGACTGTCCCTGCCGATCGCCATGGGCAGCCAGTTCCTAGATCGAATCGTCGGGCTCATCGGCCTCGGATTGCTGGTGTCCGGCATGGCCATGCTGCCGCAAGCAGCGCATCTGCCCTTACCCCTGCGGCTGGCGCTCCTCTCCATACTGCCGATAGCCCTGCTTGCCCTGCTGGGCGGGTCGCGTCTCGCAAATCTATTTGCCGGCTGGCCACGGATCGCCCATCTTGCCGCGCAACTCGGCCGCGGTTTCCAGCTGATGACGGGACGCGCAGCAGTCCTCGCGCCCACACTGATTCTTGCGGTGACCGGGCATCTGATTTCGGTGCTGATTGCCACAATGATCGCGCAGAGCGCCGGCTACCCGCTCACATGGCTGGAGGGATTGCAGTTGTTTCCACCGGTCATCCTGGTGGCTATGATACCGATCTCGATTGGCGGTTGGGGATTTCGCGAGTTGTCGGTTATCGCGTTGTTCGCCCAGGCTGGCATTTCCGCCGACAGCGCCTTGGTCGTCTCGGTTGTTTTCGGGTTGGCGCAAACAGCGGCGGCAGTCGCCGGCACCGCGCTTTGGTACGGCATCGGAAAGCTACGCCCGGCCGCTGCGATGGCGAAGGCTCGAACGGAGCGCCCCGCATTGACGCCGGCGGGGCGACAGCAGGGGAACACCACAGCCTGGGCGATAGCCAGTCTTGCTGTCTGTACCGGGCTCCTAGTCTATTTCCACGATCGATTCTGGTGGCCGCCGGATGAAGGGGTCTACGGATATGTCGCGCAACGGATTCTCGCCGGCGACATCCTGAACGGCAATCTGCAGGATTTGCATGCCGGCTATGTCGGCCTCCTCAACGCCGCAGCGTTGTTCCTCTTCGGACAAGACCTGGTGTCTCTGCGCTATCCGCTCGTGGCCGCGACGCTGCTGCAATGCTCGCTGGCCTTTTTGCTTCTGGCGCCGCGCAGCAAAGTTCTTGCGGCGTTGGCTGCCGTGATGGTCGGCGCCACGTCGTTCATACAGTTCTTGAATCCCTCCGCCAACTGGTACGCGCTGACCATGGCCTTCGTGGTCGCGGCAGTGCTGACTCATCACCGGCGGGGATCCTTCAAGCGTGATGCGCTGGTGGGTGCATTGCTGGCGACCTGTTTCCTGCTGCGGCAACTCAGTGGCGTGTTCCTCGCCATTGGCGCCTTGACGTGGCTCCTAATGGAACCGTCGCCGACCGCAACAGGCCGGTCACGGATCGCGCGAGCGCTCCTCGCGGTCATGGGCTTGGGGCTTATCTACTATCTCTTACGCAAGGGCAGCGTCGACGGTTTCCTTATGTTCGGCATTTGGCCGTTGGCGCTGATAGGCATCGCCTTGGTCAGGACCCGGCTTGCCGACGGCGCAGCACTACGGCTTCTGGCGCGAATGGCGACGGGCGGTGCCCTGGCGGCACTTCCGCTGCTGCTTTACCATCTGTGGCATGGCAGTCTTTACACTTGGCTGCAGGACACGATCTTCGCTGCCGTTCACCTGACGCAACTCGATTTCTTCGAACAGCAGCGCTATTGGCTTCTGGCCGTTCAGGCTATCGCCAATCTGGTGACAAATCCCACTGCCGGCTCAATCTTTAGCAGTCTGTTCTGGCTGGCGCTGTTGACCGCGCCGGCGGCTCTGGGGCTCTGGATGCTTAGGCTGGCCGCCCGCAACGACGGTCCGCTGAATTGGCATCCACTGCCGATCATTGCCATCATGTTCGCGATGGTGTCCACGCACTATGAGATAACAATTTACCTCGTCTTTTCTTCCAGCCTGACGCTAACGGCCCTGCTGCTGCTCGGCGGCTCGGGTAGAAACGCGCGGATGATCCTTTGGCCCGCGGCCGTGGCCATCTCACTTGTCGGCGTCGCGCTGCATGCGGGACAGCCGATCTCACGGAGTATCGCCGGCACGATAGCAGGCGTTCGCGTGCCGCTCGACGCGCCCGCCGCGCTGCCCGGCGCTAGCCTTGTCATCGAGCGCCAGGATCAGGAAACCTACAAGAAACTGCTGGCTTTCATCGATCGGAGCGTGCCGCCGGACGCACCCATCCTTGCCCTGCCGGTAAACCCCGAAATCTACTTCCTGTCGCGGCGTCCGGCCATTTACCGCTTCAACAGCACGGCAATCGGCATCCGGAACGACGATGAACTGCGCACGGCGCTGCAGCGTTTCGATCAGGCGTCGCCGCCGATCGTCATTCACAATGCCGAAGACAAGTACAACAACTGGACCTCGGAAGCCCTGATGGCGCACGTCAAGACGCGCTATACCCTTAAAGAGCGGATTGGCCCCTTCGACATCTACCTGCCGAACTAAGTTTCAAGCTGAAACTTAGGAATCCGAGTCAGTGCTCTTGTGCATGAGGTAGCGCGGCCGACGTTTTACTTCATCATAGATACGCGCAAGATACTGGCCGATGATCCCGAGCGCGATCATCAGCACCGAGCTCGAAATCAAAAGCACCAGAATGACCGTTGGGAAGCCTTCCTCCGCCCCCCCGACGAATTTCAGATAGAGCGTCTGCAGCCCCAACCCGACAGCAAAGATGAGAAAGAGCCCGCCGATCGTGGTCACGAATTGAAGCGGTACCGTGCTGAAAGCGGAGATCGAATTGAGCGCGAGCGCCAGCAGCTTCCGCAGCGACCACTTCGTTCCGCCGCCGGTCCGCGCCTCGACGGCGAAAGGCAGATCCACCTGACGGTAGCCCATCCAAGTCACCAGCCCGCGAAAGAACAGATTCCGTTCCGGCAGGTCGCAATAGGCCTTCACGACGCTGCGGTCGATGAGTTTGAAGTCGGCGCTGCCCTCCATCCGGGTGCCGGCCAAAGCCTCGAACAAACGGTAGTACAGGCGGGACATGAGCCCGCGAACGGTGCCTTCGTCGCCACGCCGGCGCTTCACGGCGTTGACCACGTCATAACCCTGGTCGCGCCACAGTGCGAACATATCCGCGATCATGGCGGGCGGATGCTGAAGGTCGCTGTCCATGACGATTACTGCATCGCCGCGGGATTTCTCCAATCCGGCAAAAATCGCCGCTTCCTTTCCGAAGTTGCGGGACAGGGAAAAAGCGCGCAATTCCGGGACCGTCGTCTTGAGTTCTTCGAGGCGGGCCCAGGTGTCGTCCTTCGAACCATCATCGACGAGCACCAATTCAAAAGGCGTCGACAGCGTCAGTAGCTTGGCGCGAATGATCCCGAGGCTTTGGGCAATATGCCCGCCCTCCCCATAGACGGGAATGACGATACTCAGGAGCTGCGCCGTCCGTGCCATCTGCCAACTGCCTGCAGGTCCAAGCGGGACTCCCGATCGCGCCCTATACGAGAGGTCATTTCCTTGAAACTCGCAAATGCACGCCCTTGCGGCGTAGCATCTGTTGGCGTCCCCAACGGGATTCGAACCCGTGTCTTCACCGTGAAAGGGTGGTGTCCTGGGCCTCTAGACGATGGGGACGCAGAGGCGGCTCCGCCAATTCGGGGCGGGACGTCATGTACCCTTGGGCGGCAGGGAATGCAACAAGGTTCGTCCTTCGTTCTCCTTCCCGCCAGATGCGCCTACCGCCCAAGGCGCATCCGCGGTCATTGCGGCCGCGAATGCGCCTGGGAGGGTCCTTGGGGCAAGGCCTACTTCGTCATGCCACCGACGATCTTTTCGCAAGTGCCCGCGGGCACTGCGACGAAATCCATCATGGCGTTGTCGACATGGGACTGCCCGGCGCAGGCATGAGCCACGCCGGCGCAATCGTTCTTGCCGGCCTTGGCGATTCCGAAGCACTTCTCCATTTTCGCCACCGCGTCATGGGCCTCCTCCGCCCCGACGCTCGAGATTCCGGCCATCGACAGTGAGACCGCCGCCGCCATCGCGGCCGCCACGTAACCCGTCATCCGCATCGTCTTGTCCTCCCGCTTGCTCGAATAGAGTGCGCGATATGCGCACCGCCGAGCATAGGGCCGCGCCATCGCGGGGAAAGCGCCTCACCGCGCTTTGACGCGAACGTGAACCCGCGTGATGCCGGCGATGCGCAATAGCTCCCTCGCGTGCCGTTGAAGCCCGGGCCGCGGCGCAATCGCACCGCTATTGCGCCGGATGCTTGTTATGCGATAGGCAATCGCCGCCAGCCGTTCCATCGGCAGGGCCGCCAACAAGCAACACCTAATCACAAGGGGAACAAACTCCATGACGATCACCCGCATCGAGCCCGGCCAGCGCCTGAGCCAGGCCGTGGTCCACGGCAACACCGTCTATCTCGCCGGCCAGGTGGCCGACAATCCCGTGCCGTCGGTGACCAAGCAGACGCAGCAGATCCTGAAGCGCATCGACAAGCATCTGAAGGCCGCGGGCAGCAACAAGTCGAAGATCCTGTCGGTCAATATCTGGCTGTCCGATATCAGGACCTTCGACGAGATGAACGCGGTATGGGACAAGTGGGTGCACAAGGACGCCAAGCCGGCGCGCGCCACGGTGGAGTCCC
This sequence comes from Dongiaceae bacterium, assembly GCA_046154965.1. GTDB lineage: Bacteria > Pseudomonadota > Alphaproteobacteria > Dongiales > Dongiaceae > DATKFM01. The sequence continues at coordinate 215,449 of JBJXDY010000114.1, forward strand.
GCCTTGCGGGGCCGCAGTACCTGGTGGAGATCATGTGCGTGGCGGCGAAGTAAGGAAAACAGTCGGCTTTCTGTCGATGTAAATTCAGCGCGCCCGTCGAGCCGGGCGCGCTTTCATTTTCACGTCACTCTCATTTGTCATCCCCGCGAACGAGGGGATGACAATCTTGGGGGTGGTGATGTGATACCGGTTGGTGATTTCTGATTTCTATCCGCACACCGCCACCGCCGCATCATCCAGCAAAAGCTGCACACCCGACTGCCCCTGCCAGTTGTCGACCCGCAGATGGCCGGCGACGTGGAGCGGGGCGTTGCGGGCGCCCAGCAGCGCCTGGCCCAACCCGCCATCAAGGCTGCGGAAGGCGATGGCTTTCAGCCGCTGGCCGTCGCTGCCGGACAGGATCGCCCGGACGTGGCTTTCGCCCACCACATCGGCGCGGACCACCTTCATGTCGGGTATGGCGAAGCGCGGTTCCGGATTGCCGCTGCCGAAGGGGCCCAGGCGCTCCACGATCTGCGCGATCTCGGGCGAGGCGCCGCGGGCCGCGAGCGTGGCGTCGACCGTAAGCAGGGGCATGAGGCCATCGGCGGCCATCGCCTTCACCCGGCTCCCGACGAACTCCCTCAGCGCACCGATGTTGCTTTCGGCCACCGTGAACCCCGCGGCCATGGCGTGGCCGCCGCCATTGATCAGCAGGCCGGCCTGGCGCGCGGCGATGATGGCGGCACCCATGTCGAAGCCCGGGATCGAGCGGCCGGAGCCCTTGGCCACGCCGTTCTCGATCGCGGCCACGCAGGCCGGGCGGTTGAAGCGCTCCTTCAGCCGTGCCGCGACGATGCCGATGACGCCGGCATGCCAGCCCTCGGCGGCCACCAGGAGGAAGCGGTCATCGCCGGCCTCGCGCTCCACGCGGCCGATGGCGTCGGTGAGCACCGTCTGCTCGATGGCCCGGCGCTCGGTATTCAGGATGTCGAGCTGCCGCGCCAGATCCGCCGCCAGGGTTGCGTCGTCGGTGGAGAGCAGCCGGGCGCCCATATCCGACTTGCCGACCCGGCCTCCGGCATTGATGCGGGGGCCGAGGATGTAGCCGGCATGGTAAGCGGTGGGCATCTCGGAGAGGCGCGCCACGTCGCCCAGCGCCGCGAGGCCCGGATTGCCGCGGCGGGCCATCACCTTCAGGCCCTGGGCCACCAGCGCCCGGTTGACGCCGGTGAGCGGCACCACGTCGCAGACCGTGCCCAGCGCCACCAGGTCCAGCCATTGCCGGAGGTCGGGCTCGGCGCGGCCGGCGCCGTACCAGCCGGCCGCCCGCAGTGCCCGGTTCAGCGCCACGATCAGCAGGAAAGTCACGCCCACGGCAGCCAGCTGGCCGCAGCCGCTGCTGTCGTCCAGGCGGTTAGGGTTGATGACCGCGGCCGCCATGGGCAGCGACGGCTCGGCGGTGTGGTGATCCACCACGATCGTCTGGAGCCCGGCCTTGGCGGCGCCTTCCAGCGGCGCGAAGGCGGTGGTGCCGCAATCCACGGTGATAACGACCGCGACACCCTCCGCCCGCAGCTTCAACAGCGCCGGCAGGTTCGGGCCGTAACCCTCTGTCATGCGGTCGGGAATATAGATCCGCAGCGGCACACCGATGGCGCTGAAGAAACGGTGCAGCAATGCCGAGGAAGTCGCTCCATCCACATCGTAATCGCCGAACACCGCGATCTTCTCGTCACCCTGGATCGCCGCCGCCAGCCGCGCCGCCGCTGCGTCCATGTCCTGGAGGCGCGCGGGATCGGGCAGCAGGTCCCGCAGGGTGGGATTGAGGAAACTGGCAGCGGAGTCCAGATCGATGCCCCGCGCCGCCATCATCCGGCCGACGATCTCCGGCACCGATAGCCGCTGGGCCAGCGCCAGACCGAGCCGGTCATCGCCGCCCCGGGAGACCCAGCGGCGGCCCAGCACCGACCGTTGCACGCCCAGGATGGCCGCGCTGTCCGTTACCTGCTGCGGTGCCGCCAAGGCCATGGCACTCCTGGGAATGGAATTGATCGGGCCGCTGAGGCCAGCCCTCTGCTTAGCGCAGATTCGCCGCCGCAGGAACAGCGCCGGCCAAGCGCCCTAGCCTTCCATCAACGGCTTGCGGGCGAAATTGTGCTGCGCCTCGATCACCCGGACGGTGCCTGTTTTCGACCGCATCACCATGGAGTGGGTGGTGCCTCCGTCCTGGAACCGCCGCACGCCCCGCAGCATGGTGCCGTCGGTGACGCCGGTGGCGGCGAACATCACGTCGCCCTTGGCCATGTCCATCATGTCGTATTTGCGGTTGAGGTCCGAGATGCCCAAGCGCAGGCCGCGGCCGCGCTCGTCGTCATTGCGGAAGATCAGCCGCCCCTGCATCTGGCCGCCGATGCAGCGCAGCGCCGCCGCCGCCAACACGCCCTCGGGCGCGCCGCCGGTGCCCATGTAGATATCGACGCCGCTGCCGGCGCGGGCGGTGGAGATGACACCGCTGACATCGCCGTCGGAGATCAGCATGATGCGGGCGCCCGCCGCGCGGACCCGCGCGATCAGCTCCGCATGTCGCGGCCGGTCCAGGATGCAGGCGACGATATCAGGCACCTCCACCTTCCGCGCCTTGGCCAGGTTTTTCAGGTTTTCCTCCGGCTTGGCGTCCAGGTCCACCACGCCATCGGGAAGCCCGCCGCCAACGGCGATCTTGTCCATGTAGACGTCGGGCGCATTGAGGAAGCCGCCCTCCTCCGCCATCGCCACCACGCTGAGCGCGTTATTGCCGCCCTTGGCGGTAATGGTGGTGCCTTCCAGGGGATCCAGCGCGATATCCACCCGCGGCCCGCCGGCGCCCACTTTCTCGCCGATATAGAGCATCGGCGCCTCGTCGCGCTCGCCCTCGCCGATCACCACCACGCCGTCGATGGCGAGGCCGTTGAGCGAGCGGCGCATGGCGTCCACCGCAGCCTGGTCGGCCGCCTTCTCATCGCCGCGCCCCATCAGGCGCGAGGACGCCAGGGCCGCGGCTTCCGTGACCCGCACCACCTCCAGCGCCAGATTGCGATCCATCTTCTTCGCCATCATTCCCCCCTTCGCAGACCGGATGGCGCGGCGATCCCCAAGGGGATCACAGCGTCTCGATCCGAATCAGCCGCGGCGGTTCGACCACCGTCTTCAAGCTTTCGATCCGCGCCAGAGCACGACGCATCGAGGACTCCACCGTATCATGGGTGGTGAGCACCACGGGCACCGCTTCGTCGGGCGCCCGGCCCCGCTGCAGCATGGCCTCCAGCGAAACTTCCTCATCCCGCAGGGCCGCGGTTACATCGGCAATTACGCCCGGCCGATCCACCACCATCAGCCGGATGTAATAGGCGCCCCGATGGCGCTCCATCGGCGACACCGGCAGCCTCTTGAGCTGCGCCGCCGGGATCGAGAAGGTCGGCAGCATGCGGCCGCGGGCGATATCGATCAGGTCGGACACCACCGCCGAAGCGGTCGGCCCGGCGCCGGCGCCGCGGCCTTCCGCCACGTTCTGGCCGACGAAGTCGCCTTCGGTGACCACCGCATTGAACACGCCCTCCACATGGGCGATGGGCGTGCCCAGAGGCACCATGCAGGGATGCACCCGCTGCTCGATGCCCAGCTCGGTCGGCCGCGCGATGCCCAACAGCTTGATGCGGTAGCCGAGTTCCTCGGCATAGGCGATGTCGGTGGCGCTGACATGGCGGATGCCCTCGACATGGATGCCGGCGAAATTGATCTCGCAGCCAAAGGCGACGCTGGTGAGGATGGCCAGCTTATGCGCGGCGTCGATGCCATCGACATCGAAGGACGGATCGGCCTCGGCATAGCCCAGCTTCTGCGCTTCCGCCAGCACGTCGGCGAATTCGCGGCCGGTTTTGCGCATGGTCGTGAGGATATAGTTGCAGGTGCCGTTCAGGATGCCGTAGACGCGCTCGATGCGATTGGCCGCCAGGCCTTCGCGGAAATTTTTGATGACGGGGATGCCGCCGGCCACCGCCGCTTCGTAAGTCAGGACGACGCCCACCTCCTCAGCCTTGCGGGCCAGCGCCGTGCCATGCATGGCCAGTAGCGCCTTGTTGGCGGTGACGACGTGTTTGTGCGCACCGATGGACTTCTCCACCAGCGCCTTGGCGATCCCATCGGAGCCGCCGATCAGCTCCGCCACTACATCCACATCGGGATCTTCGGCCAGCTTCAGCGGATCGTCATGCCATCGGTAGCCGGAAAGATCGATACCGCGGTCGCGTTTCCGCTCCCGTGCCGACACGGCCGTGACTTTGATGGCGCGGCCGCAGCGCTGCGCCAGCAACGTGCCATGCTCCTGCAGCAGCTTGACGGTGCCGGCGCCGACGGTGCCGAGCCCGGCGATGCCAATGCGCAGCGGCTGCGTCATGGCCGGACTCCGCGCCGACGCGGCAGTCGTACAAGGGCCGTCATTAATTGCTCAGCAGGATTTCGACACGCTGATTGGCCGCAGCGCCCTGGGCGCCGGTCTCATCATAGACGCTGCCGGCGCCGGTTGCGGTCTGGATGATCGATGACGGCACGCCTTCTTCCATAAGCTGGGCCGCAACGGCATTCGCACGCGCCAACGCCATGTCGAGCTGGGCAGCTTCCGACTCCGCCAGTTCGGTTTTGCTCGCATGGCCGACGACTGTCAGCCGCTTGATCTGTTGGCGCCGCTGCAACAGCGCGACGTCATGCAGGATCGCGCGGTCGCGGTCGGTCATGCTGTCGGAGCCCGGCTGGAAGAAGATCACGGCGGCGGTATCGCCCGATGTCGGCGGCAGCGCCGCGACCTCCGGCGGCGGCAGCGATGCCGCCGCAGATTCCGGATCCTCGGCGCCGGACGCCGACTCCTCGCCATCAGCCGTGGCCGCCGGCGCCGCGGTGCTGGCCGGCGGCGGCGGTGCGGCGGGAACCTGGGTGGTCTCCTCGTTCAGCGGCTCATCGGTGTATTCCGCGTTGGCGCGATCGGCCGCCAGTTGCTGCAACAGCTTGTCGCGCTCGATCTTCGGCGTCGATTCCGGCGCCTGATCCGGCACCGTGCCCAGATTGGGGAATTCCTCGCTGCCCGATTCGACGGGCGTGGCGGCCGAGCCCGGCGCCTGCGCCTCTTCGCCGGAAGAACTGCAGCCGCCGGCGATTAAAGTTGCGGCAAGAAGCATCGCCTTCAGCTTCCAACGCAGGTCTGCGGCAAGCGGCATGGTCTCTAAACCCTGTGACATCTTGGCTATTCGGCTCCGAGAATCAGTTGTCAGTCTATTGCAGCAAGCCTATGTTGCAATGCAGAAAGACAGGGGCCATATACGATTTAGGCCCGAAAACCGTGCGGGATCATAGGGAAAGGAAGATGGCGGATCAACCGGGAGCGGCAAGCGATTTTCCCGACCCGGCCGAGCTGTCCAAGACCCTTGCCAGCATCGCCGAGCGGTCGCAACGCATCGTCAGCGATTTCCTGAAGCACCAGAGCGAGCATGGCTTCGGCATGGCCGATCCGCTCAATGTCGGCGCCGCGTTCATGGAAATGACCACGCGGCTGATGACCGATCCGGCCAAGCTGTGGCAGTCGCAGATGAACCTGTGGCAGGCCCATATGGACCTCTGGCAGTCCGCCGCCCGGCGCCTGATGGGCGAGGACACGGCGCCGGCTCACAGCCCGGCGCCCGACGACCGCCGCTTCAAAGATGCGGCCTGGGAGGAGAACCAGCTCTTCGACTACATAAAACAGTCCTATCTGCTGACCGCCCGCTGGATGCAGCAGACGGTGCGGGATGTGGACGGGCTGGACGACAAGACGGCGAAGAAGGTGGACTTCTACACCCGCCAGTTCGTCGACGCGATGGCGCCCAGCAATTTCCTGTTCACCAATCCGGAAGTGCTGCGGACCACCATGGAGTCCGGCGGCGAGAACCTGGTGAAGGGCCTGCAGAACCTGCTGGGCGATCTGGAGCGCGGCAAGGGCCGGCTGCATATCAAGATGACCGATCTGGACGCCTTCAAGATCGGCGAGAACATCGCGATCACGCCCGGAAAAGTGGTGTTCCAGAACGACCTGATCCAGCTCATCCAGTACAATCCGACCACCGAAAAGGTGCAGCGGCGGCCGCTGCTGATCATCCCGCCTTGGATAAACAAGTTCTACATCCTGGATCTCCGGGAAAAGAACTCGTTCATCAAATGGGCCGTGGCGCAGGGGCAGACCGTCTTCGTCGTCTCCTGGGTGAACCCGGACGAGAAGCTGGCGGCCAAGAGCTTTGAGGACTACATGGTCGAGGGACCGCTCGCGGCGCTCGATGCGATGGAAAAGGCCACCGGCGAGAAGGAGTGCAATGTCATCGGCTACTGCCTCGGCGGCACGCTGTTGGCGTCCACGCTCGCCTACATGGCGACGAAGAAGGACAAGCGCATCGCCAGCGCCACCTTCTTCACCACGCTGGTCGACTTTAAGGAACCCGGCGAGCTCGGCGTGTTCATCGACGAAGAGCAGCTCGCCGCGCTGGAACAGCGGATGAGCGAGAAGGGCTACCTGGAAGGCAGCTCGATGGCGAATACGTTCAACATGCTGCGCGCCAACGACCTGATCTGGTCCTTCGTGGTGAACAACTATCTGCTGGGCAAGGACCCCTTCCCGTTCGATCTCCTGTACTGGAACTCCGATTCCACGCGCATGCCCGCGGCGATGCACAGCTTCTATCTCCGGCGCATGTACCAGGAGAACAAGCTGTCCACGCCCGGCGGCATCACGCTGAAGGGCGTGCCGATCGACCTGCGCAAGATCGATCTACCGGGCTATATCCTGTCAACACGCGAGGATCATATCGCGCCCTGGATGGCAACCTATGTGGCGGCCCATATCTACAAGGGCGATACGCGGTTCGTCCTGGCGGCTTCCGGCCATATCGCCGGCGTGGTCAATCATCCGGATGCCAAGAAGTACAACTACTGGACCAACGACAAGCTGCCCGAAGATCCCCATGCCTGGCTGATGAGTGCGACGGAGCATCCAGGCTCCTGGTGGACGGACTGGTCGGCCTGGGTGAAGAAGCATGGCGGCGGCGAGGTCAAGGCGCGCAAGCCCGGCGACGGCAAATTGAAGGCGATCGAGGATGCGCCCGGCTCCTATGTCAAGGTGCGCCTGCAATAGCGCGACCGGCGCTTTGCCTTATTCACTCCGCAATTGGCCGTTAGCTGACGATACTCAATCTACCGGAACATGCTCCCCTCTTGTCATTGCCGGGCTTGATCCGGCAATCCAAAGGCTATGAGAGCGTGTCCCGCTCCTTGCGGGTTTGTGGATCGCCGGGTCAAGCCCGGCGAAGACACTGTAGAGATGGAGGAGCACCGATTCTCCTGCTTTACGGTGATATCGTGCGAAATTGGCGAGCGACGTTGGCAGATTCGGCATGAGACTTCTTCTCTTTCTTTATCTCCTGATAGCTACCGGTTCCTCGGCGGCGGCCGCCGCCGAATGGACCGTCGGTCCCGCGCCCAGCGATGACCCCAACATGCTTGCCGCCATGGTGACGAATGACACCGGCGACACGCTCTACATCTGGTCGCGCCGCGCCGATGAGCGCTTTCAGATCTTCGCCGAGCTGCACCCCGGCGCCGGCCACGATTTCGGCCGCGAAATGCCGCGCTATCGGATCGACGACGGCGATGAAATCGACACCGAGCGCATCCGCCAGGACGGCGAGGATCTGAACGCGCTCTGGGGCTATATCGGGCCGACATCGGCGATCTGGCTGGTCTGGACCTCGATCCAGGATGAAGTGCTCAGCGGCGACAGGCTGCATGAATGGTTCGGCGGCAGTGATCTCATCATCACCTGGCGCACGCCGGCAGGCGACCCTCAGGAAGCGCGGTTCACATTGATGGGCGCCGAGGCGGCGATACTCCAGGCCACCGGCACCAAGCTCGGCGGTGTGGCGGAATGAGGATGCCGTGATCGCCGGTGTTCGCTTGCGGCCCTTTACGGCCGAAGATACGGCGGCGGCAATCGAGTTGCGCAATCTTGCCTTCGCCGAACTAGCCGGCGGCGCTTACACAGCAGAACAATTGGCAGCGCTGCGCAGCAATCGCGATGCTGCGGCCTACGGCGCCGAACTTGCGCTCAATCACATCATGCTGGCCTTCAACGGTGCGCTTGGCCTTGTCGCCATGGGCGGCTGGATCGCGATGCCGGATGACGCCACGATCGGCCGAATCCGCAAGCTGGCCGTGCATCCGGCCGCAGCACGGCATGGGCTTGGCCGCCTCATGGTGGAAGACGCCGAGCGACGCGCCGAAGAAACCGGCTGTAAGCACTTTATCGTCCGCGCCAGTCTCAACGCCGTGCCGTTCTACGAACGGCTCGGCTATCGGGTGACCAGCCATGGCGTGGTGCCGACGGCCGCGGGGATCGATGTTCCGATGGCGATGATGGAGAAGGTCTCTGATCTTTGAAGTTATCCCTATAAGCATCGCAAAACAGACGCCTCGCCCCACGAAGTGGGAGAGGCATGCAACATCCGCGTCCAGCGGATGTTGCCGGTGAGGGGCCGGCGACGATGGTGCCGCCGGCAGACCCTTGGAATCAGAAGCGCGAGCTCGAGAGGTGATCAGCCCCGCGTTATCTCAAGCATTCACAGAATAGCAATGCTCCCGACCCTCACCCCGCCACATTCGCTGGACGCGAATGTGGCATCCCTCTCCCGCTTCGCGGGCGAGGGGACTGACTTGGACGTCAGGCGAGAATGATAGCGGCCCTACCGCCCCACCGGCACCACGTTCTTCCGGTAGAACTCCGCCCGGCCGACATAATGATCGACAGTCGCGCCGATCATGTCCCACTCCGCGGGCTTCAGTTCGCGCATCAGCTTTGCCGGGGTGCCGGCCCAGAGTTCGCCGGTCTTGATGCGCTTGCCGGGCGTCAGCACGGCGCCGGCTGCGAGCATGCCGTTGGATTCGATCACACAGCCGTCCATCACCATCGCCTTCATGCCGACGAAGGCGCGGTCTTCGAGCAGGCAGCCATGGATCATGGCGAGATGCCCGACAGTGACCTCGTCGCCGATAACCGCCGCATAGCCGAGCGCGCCGCGGCCGCCATCAGGCTGGCCATTCACATGGATGACCGTGCCGTCCTGGATGTTGGTGCGCTTGCCGATCTTCAGCAGATTGCCGTCGCCGCGCAGCGTACAGCCGAACCAGATGCCGCTGCCCTCGCCGATTTCCACGTCGCCGATGATCGCCGCGGTATGGGCGATGAAGACATCGGCGGCGATGCGCGGCTTGTAGTTGCCGAAAGTGAGGACGGTCGGCTTCATGCTGTCACGCGGATCACGGGAACAGCGGTTCCTGCTCCAGCGCCGTGGTCTCGGCGATGCCGCACATGACGTTCATGTTCTGCACCGCCTGGCCCGAAGCGCCCTTCACCAGATTGTCGATCGCCGACATCAGGATGGCCCGGCCGGGCACGCGATCGGCGAAGACATTCATCACGCAGTGGTTCGATCCCCGCACATGGCGCGTCGCCGGCGCCTGCCCGTTCGGCAGCATGCGCACGAAAGGTTCGTCCTTGTACTTTGCCGCCAGGGTGTCCCGCAGCCCCTCTGCGGTGGCGCCATTGTTCAGCTTCACATAGATCGAGGACAGGATGCCGCGGCTCATCGGCATCAGGTGCGGCGTGAAATTGACGATCACCGGCTTCCTGGCCGCCGCGCTCAGCTCCTGCTCGATCTCCGCCACATGGCGGTGGCCGGCGATGCCATAGGCATGGATGCCCTCGCTGACCTCGGCATAAAGGCTGCCCTGCTTGGCGTCGCGCCCCGCGCCGCTGACGCCGGACTTGGCATCGATGATGATGTCACTGCCCTGGATCTGTCCGCACGCCAGCAGCGGGATCAGCGGCAACGCCGCCGAGGTGGGATAGCAGCCGGGATTGGCAACCAGCCGCGCCGACTTGATCGCCGGCCGCGCCAGTTCGGTGAGGCCGTACACCGCCTCTTTCTGCAGATCCGGCGCCTTATGTTCATGGCCGAACCACTGGGCATAGCTGGCGACATCCGACAGCCGGAAATCGTTTGAAAGATCCACCACTTTCAGGTCGCGCGGCAACTTGGCGATGACCTCCTGGGTCGTGCCGTGGGGCAGCGCGCAGAACACCATGTCGATCCCAGACCAGTCCGCCTCGTCGATCTTGATCAGCGCGGGCAGCTTCAGATGGCCGAGATGGGGGAACACCTCGGCCAAAGGCTTGCCGGCCTGGCGGTCGGCGGTCAGCAGACGGATCTCCACCTGCGGATGGCGCGACAGCAGGCGCACCAGCTCGGCGCCCGTGTAGCCGCTCGCTCCCAGGATTCCGACCCGAATTCTGTTCGTACCCGCCATCTTCAGGACTTTCTTAGAGGTTGCGCCGGAAAGTCCGGCGCTCAATGGAGTTTTCCGCGTTTTCCGGCGGCCCTGTCAATGCGTAGTTGAGCCCAGGGACCGTCCTACTCGGTGTCCAGATTGTTATAGGCGCCGGTGAGGGGATCGAACGCCATCAGATGGCCGCTATGGATATCGAAGTACCAGCCATGGATGCTGATTTTCCCGGCGTCTATGCGTTCGGCGATCCAGGGAAAGGTCCGCAGGTTCTCCAGCGACACCTTGATGTTCTCCAATTCACCGAAGCGCTGCCTGCTATGCTCGGAGGTGTGAGTGTGGGCATTGACCGCGGTTCGGGCGCGTTCGGCAATGGCCATCCAAGTGGCGATAAAGTCGGTGCCCATGGCGGCCGTTTCGGCCTCGTTCAGCAGCGCGCGGACGCCGCCGCAGGCGGCATGGCCGAGGACGATGATATGCTCGACCTGCAGTCCCTTGACGGCGAATTCCAGGGCGGCACTGGTGCCATGCGAGCGGCTGTCCGGAGCATAGGGCGGCACCAGGTTGGCCACATTGCGCATCATAAAGATTTCGCCGGGCCCCGCGCCGGTGATCAGTATGGGATCGACCCGGGCATCGCAGCAGCCGATCACCATCACTTTCGGCGATTGGCCGCGCGAGGCCAGCGCCTGAAACAGTGCCTGATTCTTGACGTAATAGTTGCGGCGGAAGTTCTTGAACCCGGTCAACAGGCGTTCGATCGTCGGCGACGTCATGGCGGCGGTCTACTCCATCCTGGTCCTTCCGCTGCTAGCTACACGACTTACCCGCAATGTCAAAGGCCTAGACGCCACTGTTGCCGCCGGCCGGGACGTGGCCGGCGGCAATCCCCCATCGTGTTAACCATCTTTGCTGACGCGCCATTAAGGCTGGCGGGCCTTTAATTCCCCAGGGGATTCCCCAACCGCAACCGGAGCCCGGCCCGCGATGAAAAGGTGGCGTGCTTATGCATCGCAGTGCTGGTGGTGGCCGGCCGGTGGCCCGCGCCGTGCGGGCGGCTGGCCGCGTGACGACAGCGGCGCCAGCGCCGTGGAGTTCGCCCTGGTCTCGCCGCTGCTGATCGGCCTGCTCCTGGGCGTGATCGAGTATGGCTCGCTGGCCATGGTGCAGATGCGGATGAACGACACGGCGCGGGATACCGCCCGCCGGTTGGCCGTGCGGGACCTGAAGTCCGAGACCGCGGGCGAACAGTTTGCGCTGGCGCGGCTCGCGGACTGGGACGCCGCCTTCCGGGCGCAGGTCACGCTGCCCAAATTCCCGGAACGCGACATCGAAGTCCTGATCAGAGTTTCCATGGAGGATGCCGCGATCATGAATCTCGTGAACTTCGGCATGGACGGCGACATGATCGCCGAGGTTCACATGGTGATGGAATGATGCGTTTCCGCATCGCCGTCCGGCAGCAGCGCGTGCTTTCCTTTGTCCGCGACGAGCGCGGCAGCGTGCTTCCGCTCGTCGGTCTCTGCATGCTGATGACATTCGTCATCGGCGCCATCGTCATCGATCTCGGTTATCAGGAAGCGCTCCGTTCGCAGATGGCGGCGGCAGCCGACGCGGCGGCGCTCGCCGCCGTGATTGAGTTGCCGAGCAAATCGAGAGCGGCCGAGGCGGCGTTGCGCTATGCGGAGAAGAACATGCCGGAGGCGGCACACGGCCGCGTACTTTTCAAGGACGACATCGAATTCGGCCATTGGGACCGGACGCACCGCAGTTTCGACAGCGGCGGGAAGCCCGTCAATGCCGTTCGGGTGACACTCCGTCGCAGCGCGGAGAACGGCAATGCCGCCCCGACCTTCTTCCTCCATCTCTTCGGCACCCAGGAGGCCCAGATCGCGACCCAATCGCTGGCGGGCATTGTCGTCCCCTTGATCGAATACATGGGCGATCCCAGCATGCTCTCGGAGGCTGAGCAGAAGAAGATAGCGGAAATGATCGAGGAGGTTGAGCGAACAAACAAAGAGCAGATGTGGGACAGCGTCACCAAGCGCTACGACCGCAGCAAGAAGATGACCCCCGATGAGATCGAGAAGTTCCTGGTGGACAACTACGGTCAGCCGGCGCTGCTCCATTAGGCCAAGTCCCGGAGCGACGGACGACAGATCCGGTGCGGCCGCGCGCCGCTGAACAAGCGATCTCAGCCGTGGCGTCATACGCAGTATGGCCTCCGCCCACAGCCGGGACGGCCCAAGTCTCATATGCCCCAATGTGCCTTATGGACTATCGCCGGCTCGGTGCAGAAATTGCGGCAGGTTCTTGAAGACGCCCGGCCGGCAGCGGCCTCGGATGCGGTGCGAAACACAGCGGCTTGATTGCGGGTTCTGCACCGCCTACTGCTTTCGAGCGAGTAATGCTACGTTTCGGTGCCGATTTTTCACCTTGGGAGGTCATGCTTGCGTTCTTTGTCTTGCCTTGTTTTCTGCTGCCTATCGCTGATCGGCGCGCCCGCATTTTCAGGCGATCGGCCGGTGCTTATCCAGATTGCCCAGTCCGAGGGTGAGGACCTTGAGTTGCAGCGCCAGCAGGTTCAGGCCAAGTGGCAAAAGAAGATTGACGACTACTGGCGGCTGAACAATTGCGACAACAGCAATATGCCGCGGAATTGCGAGAATTTTCGCGGCGCTGCATACAAACAGCGGGATGCCGAATTGATCGCGCTCGGCGCCAGCGTCGAGGGCATGGAAAAATGCGGCCGGCTGTCGGGTGAAGCCTGCGTTCTGCTCAATCAAGCTAGCGACGACATCGAGGCCCGCTACACGCGGATCATCAATGCATATTTCAAGGGGACCAGTTGCCAGGAAACGGCGTTGCCGCAGCGTTGCGACCGGTTCAGGGCCCGCGCCGAACAGATGCGGGACGCCGATATCGAGGAATTTGGCATCGACGCCCGCTCCATGGCCGATGAATGCAGTTATCGCCCGGCGGAGGAATGCCAGGCGCTGCATATGGAGTATCTGCGCCGTCGGATCGAGATCGACCGGCGCTGGTGGACAACGATCGACAACTACGCCCGCGACGAGGGCTGCTATGGCACCCGCGCGGAGCCGGAGCACTGCACCGATTTCAGGGCGGACGCCGCGCGCCAGCGCGAAACCGAGATCGACGGCCTGAATGCCGACATCCTGGCCAAGTATGCGGCGCCGTAACCTGTTACAGCCAGCCCTTGCGGTAGAAATAGATCAGCGGGATGACGGCGGAAATCGCCATCAGCCCGAGCGCCCAGGGATAGCCGCCGAGCCATCGCAGTTCGGGCATGTATTCGAAGTTCATGCCATAGATGCTGGCCACCAGGGTCGGCGGCAGGAACACCACCGCCGCGACCGAGAAGATCTTGATGATGCCGTTCTGTTCGATATTGATCATGCCCAGCGTGGCATCCAGCAGGAAATTGATCGTGTGGGACTCGAAGGCCGCATGCTCGCCCAGCGACAGGATGTCGTTGCGCGCCGATTTCAGCCGGGCCCGCACATCTTTCAGCGTCTTTTCATTGGCGCCTTGAAGGGTTGCGGTGAAGAAGCTGATCAGCCGGGTCATCGACAGCAGGCTTTCGCGGATCGTGGAGACCAGATCGTCGTTGCGGCCGAGGTCGCGGATGACCGCCCGCAGATCCTGGTGCGGCCGGCGGCGGCGCCCGCCCTTGCTCTCCTCCGTAAAGATCGTATGGGACACCCGGTCCAGGTCCTGGGCGGTTTTCTCCAGGATGTCGGCGATCCGGTCGATGAAGGCTTCCAGCAGGCCGGTCAGCGCTTCCTCGCCGCAACTACAGGCTTCCGCGCCCCGCAGGAGTTTCTGGGCATAGGTCGACACCGGCCGCGGCTCCACATGGCGCAAGGTGATCAGCCCGTGCGGCGTCAGGATAAAGGTCATGCTGGCCCGCTCCGGCAGGGGCGCATCGGCATGGACCAGGACGGTCGCGGTCATGAAGCGGGCGCCGCCTTCGACATAGAGCCGGTCAGACGGTTCGATCTCTTTTGCCTCTTCCGGCGTCGGCAGGCTCAGGTCATAGATCTTCTCAACCTGGGACCGTTCCTCGGCGGTGGGCGCCACCACATCGAGCCAAAGCACATCGGCGGGCAGCGGCGCGCCCTTGATCTGCTCGGCCCGTTCGCAGCGGCCATTGCGCAGCACATAGGCTAGAATCACGTCGGTCTCGGCACTTTCTGTTTCTTGTCCCTGACAAGCGCCCGGGGACGCCGGCCGGCTCGTTAAGCCGGTGTTGTAGGTCCGAACCCTGACGCGGGCAAGCGCCGGACTTGCGGTATACGGACTTGCGGATTCACCACCAAGACCGCCGCGGGCACACCCTCGCCGGCCAATGCGGAAGAGTTGTTCGCGCCGACCGGCGCGGGCATCCGCCAAGCCGCGTACCGGCTGCCATTGGCCGCAACCGTCCCGGCCAGTATATTTTATCAGTTCGGGCGGGCGCGTCGTTTTGCGGCGTGCGTATCATAAGGGGAAAGAAAAATGGCCGAGCAGTTTCCACGCTTCGATCTAACCGGGCAGACCGTGCTCGTGACCGGCGCCGCGCGCGGTCTCGGCCGCGCCTGTGCGCTGGCTTGCGCCAAGGCGGGCGCTGA
>JBJXDY010000115.1:0-37900 GCA_046154965.1 Dongiaceae bacterium
CGCAGCCCCGGCTGCGCGAACGGCTTCAGCACGGACATGGCCAGGCTGGAGCGGGTGTCCTTCACGCCGGGCATGCGGAGGAGGGCCTTCAGGGCGAACTCGCTGTACTCCTCCAGGTCCGCCACCATGACGTGGAGCAGGTAATCGAACTCCCCGCTCATGATGTAGCAGGCGACGACTTCCGGCCGGGCCACCAGCGCGCGCTGGAAGGCGGCGACTCGTTCTTCCGAATGATCCTGCAGCGTCACCTGAACAAAGGCCTGCAGGCCGCGGCCGATGGCGGCGGGGCTGATCTGGGTCGTGTAGCCGGCGATGATGCCGGCCTCCTCCATCTGCTTCACCCGCCGCTGGCAGGGGGTGGGGGAGAGGCCGACCTTGACGGCCAGGTCGACCATGGGGATGCGGCCATCCCTGCGCAGCTCCTCCAGGATCCGGCGGTCGATGGCGTCGATATCAGGTGATAGGGTTTTCATCTATCGTATGGCATAGCAATAGCGAATAAGCGCTGATTTTAATCATAAATAAGCCATTTCTGCAAGATTTCCCTAGCTCCTATAGCGTATTCTAAAAGGATGCGGAGGAGGTTTCCAAATGCCCGAGGGTGGCTTTGGACAGGGCTTGCGGGGCGATTACAGCCGGGCTCGGCCGGATTACACGGTCGAGGCGGATTGGCATGCCTATAGCGCCGCCGACCACGAGATCTGGCGGCAGCTGTTCCAGCGCCAGTCGGCGCAGGTGGAGCGCTATGCCTGCGATGAGTTCATCCATGCGCTGAAGGCGTTGAAGCTCGACGACCGCATCCCGCACTTCGATAAAGTGAACGCCATCCTGGGGCCGGCCACCGGCTGGCGCATCGCCGCCGTGCCCGGCCTGATCCCCGACGACGTCTTCTTCGCCCATCTGGCGAAGCGGCAATTCCCGGTCACCGTCTGGATGCGCAAGCCCGAGGAGCTGGACTACATCGTCGAGCCCGACCTGTTCCACGATTTCCTCGGCCATGTGCCGCTGCTGTTCAATCCGGTGTTCGCCGGCTACATGGAGGCCTATGGCCGCAAGGGGCCGGAGGCGCTGGCGCTCAATTCGGTGAAGCTGCTGGCGCGGTTTTACTGGTATATGGTGGAATTCGGCCTGATCCGCACCGCGCGGGGTCTGCGCGCCTTCGGCGCCGGCATGTTGTCGTCGCATAGCGAGCTGGCCTATTCGGTGGAGAGTCCGGAGCCGAACCGGGTGCGTTTCAATCTCGAACGCATCATGCGCACGGACTACAAGATCGACGCGTTCCAGGAGACCTATTTTGTGCTCGACAGTTTCGACGAGCTATTCGCCGCCAGCCAGCGCGACTTCGCGCCGCTCTACGCCGCCTATCGCGATCAGCCGGCATTGCCGGCCGCGACGATCCTGCCCACCGACACCGTCATCCACAAAGGCCGCCGCGCTCTCGCTCCCCGCGCCGCCTGAATCTCAGAGGACATCGCCATGACTCCTGCTGCAGCACCGGCCGTTGCTGCTTCCGTCGCCAAGCTGGCGAAGGATCTGTGGGACAATCCCATGGGCACCGACGGCTTCGAGTTCGTGGAGTACACGGCGCCCGATCCCGAAGCGCTGGGCAAGCTGTTCGAGACCCTCGGCTTCAGCGCCGTGGCGCGCCACCGCTCGAAGAAGGTGACGCTCTACCGCCAGGGCGATGTGAATTTCATCGTCAACGCCGAGCCGCAATCCTATGCGCAGATCTTCGCCCGCGCCCATGGCCCGTCGGTCTGCGCCATGGCGTTCCGCGTCGCCGATGCCAGCAAGGCCTATCAGCGCGCGCTGGAACTCGGCGCCAAGCCGTTTCCCGGCAAGGTCGGGCCGATGGAGCTGAACATCCCGGCGATCGAAGGCATCGGCGGCTCGCTGATCTATCTGGTGGACCGCTACGGGCCGCAGGGCTCGATCTATGACATCGACTTCCGCCCCGCCGCCGGAGTGGATCAGAAGCCTGCGGGCGCCGGCCTGGCGGCGGTCGACCATCTGACCCATAACGTCTTCACCGGCCGCATGGATGCCTGGTCGGATTTCTACGCCAAGCTCTTCAATTTCCGGGAAATCCGCTATTTCGACATCGAGGGCAAGCTGACCGGCCTGCGCTCCCGCGCCATGACCAGCCCCTGCGGCAAGATCCGCATTCCCATCAACGAATCCGCCGACGATAAATCTCAGATTCAAGAGTATCTCGAGGCCTATAGCGGCGAGGGCATCCAGCATATCGCGCTGTCCACCGCCGACATCTACGCCACGGTGGAGAAGCTTGCCGCTGCCGGGATTTCGTTCCTGGATTCGCCCGACGCCTACTACGAAATGATCGAGAAGCGGCTGCCCGGCCATGGCGAGGATCTGGCACGGCTGCGCAAGAACCGCATCCTGATCGACGGGGCGCCGGAATCGAAGCCGGGCGCCAAGGATGGCGGGCTGCTGCTGCAGATCTTCACCAAGACGGTGATTGGGCCTATCTTCTTCGAGATCATCCAGCGCAAGGGCGATGAGGGCTTCGGCGAAGGCAACTTCAAGGCCCTGTTCGAATCCATGGAGTTGGACCAGGTGCGGCGGGGCGTGCTGAAGCCGGAGACAAAAAGCGCATGAAGAACTGGATCAGTTTTCCCAAGCGCGAAGGGGAGACGTCGCGCCAGGCCCATACCAACCTGCCGGCCGGCAGCTATGAGCGCGAGCTCGGCAAGAACGGCTTCTTCGGTCCGGCGACGGAGATGTATCACAGCCATCCGCCCACCGGTTGGACCCGTTGGGAGGGCGATCTCCGGCCGCGCGCCTTCGATCTCACGAAGATCAACAGCCTGACGGATTCGCCCTGGGACGCGGCGGCGCTGATGCATAACCGCGCCATGCGGCTGCGCTTTTGGCGGCTCAGCGGCAAGATGAAGAACCTGGCGCGCAACGCCGACGGCGACGAGCTGCTGTTCATCCATGAGGGTGCGGGCGGACTCTTCTGCGACTATGGACATCTCAGCTTCCGCGACGGCGACTACATCCTGCTGCCGCGCTCCACTATGTGGCGGATCGAGCCGTCCTCGCCGGTGACGGCGCTGCTGATCGAAGCCACCGAAGACAGTTATCTGCTGCCGGAGAAGGGCATGGTCGGCCGCCATGCGGTGTTCGATCCCGGCATGCTGGAGACGCCCGCGATCAATGACGCTTTCAAGGCGCAGCGCGGCGAGACCGAGACCAAGGTCCTGATCAAACGCCACGACCGGCTGACCACCGTGACCTATCCGTTCAATCCCCTGGATGCGCTGGGCTGGCAGGGGGATCTCTGCCCGGTGAAGCTGAACTGGCGCGACCTGCGGCCGCTGATGAGCCACCGGTTCCATCTGCCGCCCTCGGCCCACACCACGTTCGTTGCCGGGCGTTTCGTCGTCTGCACCTTCGTGCCGCGGCCGGCGGAGAGCGATCCCGACGCGCTGAAGCTGCCGTTCTTCCACAACAACGACGATTTCGACGAGATCATCTTCTACCATCACGGCAAGTTCTTCTCCCGCGACAACATCCATCCGGGCATGATGACCCTGCATCCCTGCGGCTTCACCCATGGCCCCCATCCGAAGGCGCTGGCGCTGGCCCAGGCCTCGAAGGGCGGGCAGATGCTGGACGAGGTCGCGGTCATGATCGATACCCGCGACGCGGTTGACATCGCGCCGCTGCCCCAGGGCGTGGAATGGCCGGGCTACGTGGAATCCTGGCGTACGGCCAAGGCGGCGGAGTAGGGGTTGCGCAACGCCGATTTCGCCCCCTATTCTGGGGGAATCGATGAAAATTTTTTCAACTAAAAGTTGCGAAGTAAAAATTGACTCCCCAATTCGGGGGGTTTATGGGAGTCGTGGGTCAGGGTTCGGGGCGTTCTTGTCATGAAACTGGCGACGCTGAGGGATGGCAGCCGCGATGGCCGGCTGATCCTGGTCTCGCGCGATCTGTCGCGCGCTATCGAAGTGCCCGATATCGCCCGCACCCTGCAGGCGGCGCTGGATGGCTGGGCGGTTGCCGGGCCGAAGCTTGCGGCTGTCTCCCGGCGGCTGAACGAGAGTCCAGAGTTTGTGGCCGGCGGCGCCCGGGCCTCTGCGCTCGATATGGCGCAGCTCATGGCGCCCCTGCCGCGGGCCTATCAATGGGCGGATGGCTCAGCCTATCTCTATCACGTCGAGCTGGTGCGCAAGGCGCGGGGCGCGGAGATGCCGCCCGAGTTCTACAAGGATCCGCTGATGTACCAGGGCGGGTCGGACGATTTCATCGGCCCGACCCAGGATATCGAGGCGGCGGATGAGGCCCACGGCATCGATTTCGAGGCCGAGGTGGCGGTGGTCACCGGCGACGTTCCCATGGGTATCGATGCCGTGGCGGCGCGCGGGCATATCCTGCTGGTGATGCTGGTGAACGATGTCAGCCTGCGCAATCTGATCCCGGCCGAGCTGGCGAAGGGCTTCGGTTTCTTTCAGTCCAAGCCGGCATCGTCGTTCTCGCCGGTAGCCGTGACGCCGGACGAGCTGGGCGCTGCCTGGCACGACGCGAAGCTGCATCTGCCGCTCCTGTCGGCGCTGAACGGCAAGTCCTTCGGCCATCCGAACGCCGGCGCCGACATGAATTTCGATTTCGGCCAGCTCATCGCCCATGCTGCGCGCACGCGCAATCTGCGGGCCGGCACGATCATCGGCTCCGGCACGGTGTCCAACCGCGATCCGGCGGCGGGCTCGTCCTGCCTGGCCGAGCGGCGGATGATCGAGACCATCGGGCAGGGCAAGCCGTCAACTCCCTTCATGAAGTTCGGCGACCGCATCCGCATCGAGATGCTGGACGAGGCCGGGCGGAGCATCTTCGGCGCCATCAATCAGAAGGTGGTGCAGCCGCGGAGGGGCAAATGAAGCTCTACGGCTACTTCCGCTCTTCGGCGGCATTCCGCGTGCGTATCGCCCTCAATTTGAAGAACTTCACGTACGACCAAGTGCCGGTGCATCTGCGCCGGGACGAGCAATCTGCGGATTCCTATAGGGCGCTCAACCCCCAGGGGCTGGTGCCGGCGCTGGCGGATGACGGGCGGCTGCTCACCCAATCCCTGGCGATCATCGAGTATCTGGAGGAGACGCGGCCGATCCCGCCGCTGCTGCCGCCGGACCCGGCCGGCCGCGCCCGGGTGCGGGCGCTGGCGCTGGCCGTCGCCTGCGACATCCATCCCCTCAACAATCTGCGGGTGCTGAATTATCTCACGGGCCCGCTGAAGCTGACCGCCGAGCAGGAGACGGCCTGGTACCGCCATTGGATCAAGACCGGCTTCGACGCGATCGAGGCGATGCTCGGCGATCCGGCGACCCGCAGGTTCAGCCACGGCAGCCGGCCGTCGCTGGCGGATGTCTGTCTGGTGCCGCAGGTCTTCAACGCCAAGCGCTATTACAGCGATGGCGAACTCAAAGCCTGGCCGCGCATCGGCGCGGTCTTCTCCGCCGCCATGGAGCTGCCGGCCTTCGATCTCGCGCAGCCCGGCAAGCAGCCTGACGCCGAAGCCTGACCGGTCCGTTGGCCCTACGGTTGTTCGGCGCGCTTCAGCGTATCGCGCGTTGCCGCCTCGAGCGGCGCCCAGCCGCTCTGCGACAGTTCGGTCGCCCGCTGCAGCAGCCGCGAGGCCTGGTTCAGATATTGCTGCGTGGCGTGGCGCGCATAGTCCATTTCCAGGCGGACGGCTTCCTGAGGATCGCCGCAGCGCATCACGGTGCTGGTGAACTCCATGTTCTCGCGCAAGCGGGCGGTGGCGAATTCGCCCATCTCCTGGCCCAGGGTCATCATGCCGTTGAACATGGCTTCGCTGGCCTTGATCCAGGGGGTGAGATCGACGCTGTTGGCGGCGGCGCCAATGCCGTTGCCGGTTGCGGCGGATTCCGCCGCGCCATTGCCGTTGGTTTCGCTGTGGATTTTGCGCTTGGTCGGCTTGGTCATGGGCTGGTTCCTCCGAGGTTTATCAGACGCCAAAATGAAACGGAACACACCGGGACCGGCATTGTCGCCGTTCCCGTTCCCCCTGCCGGTCCGATGCTTCGGATGTGGACGCCGGAGCATCGTCAAATGAATTGCTTTCGATATCGCGGGCGGCGCTTACGAGATCTGCCGGCGCCACACAAAACTGAAACTGCAACCGGTCCCCCGACGACTACAATTCCATGCTAATCTTTTAATTTATGCCGCGCAATCGATCGTTGATGCAAATCAACCCGATGTGAGCGGCGCAAGGGGATATTGCATGTTCGGGGCGGCAGGAGTTCTCGTTGCTGCTGTTACAATCCGCCTGTTTTTCCTGCATCAAAGATCATGACCGAGGTCGAAACATTCGCGCGCTTGGGCTTGGCGCTGGCATTGGGCCTGCTGATCGGTCTGGAGCGGGGCTGGGAGGGCCGCGAAGCCGCCGAGCACAGCCGTGTCGCCGGCATCCGCACCTTCGGACTGATCGGTTTTGGCGGCGGGCTGGCGGCGCAGCTGTTCCCGCCGGCCTGGTCGGTCAATTTCGGATTGGCGTTTGCCGCCTTGGCGATCGCTATTGCTGCCGGACACTATGTCGCAGCCCAGCGTACCGGCGATCTCAGCGCCACCGGCGCTATCGCCGCTCTGGCCACCTTCATCCTCGGGGCCACCGCGGTGGCCGGCTCGGCGGAGGTGGCGGCGTCGGCGGCGGTGATCATCGCGCTGTTGCTCAGCGTAAAGCCGATTCTCCATGGCTGGCTTGAGCGCATCGAATATGGAGAGTTGCTGGCGGCCCTGCAGCTGCTGTTGATCTCCGTCGTCGCCCTGCCGTTGCTGCCAGACCGCGGCTTTGGCCCGTGGCAAGCCCTGAACCCATTCGAGCTCTGGTGGATGGTGGTTCTGATCACCGCCTTCTCCTTCTGCGGTTACCTCGCCATGCGCATCGTCGGTCCGGCCCGGGGCACGATGATCACGGCGATCCTCGGCGGCCTGACATCCTCGACCGCGGTCACGGTCAGCCTGGCGCGGCTGGCGCGGCGCAATCCCGGCCGCGACGATCTGCTGGCGGCTGGCGCGGCGGTGGCTTCCGGTACGATGTTCCTGCGGACGATGGCGCTGCTGGCGCTGCTCAACCTGCCGCTGTTGCTGACGCTCGCTGCACCGCTGGGCGCGGCGGCGGCGATCACCTATGGCGGCGGACTCTGGCTCTGGCAGCGGTCCAAGGCGGCCGAGGCGGTGGATGGGCTCAAGCTGGGCAATCCGTTCGAGCTGTGGACGGCGGTGAAGTTCGGCAGCTTTCTTGCTGTGGTCATGGTCGCTGTCCGGGCCGGCGAAGACTGGATCGGGCCCAAGGGCGTTCTGGCAGTGGCGGCTCTGTCGGGCCTGGCCGATGTGGATGCGGTCAGCCTGTCAATGGCGCGGCTCGGCGGGGCGGGGCAGACGTTGACTATCGCCGCCCTGGCGATCGGCGCGGCCACCTCGGTAAACTCCGCCGTGAAGGCCGGAATCGCGGTCATTGCCGGCACGCGCATCATGGCATACCGACTGCTCGCGATTTTTGCCGCCGCAACGGTCGGCGCCGCGATCGCCGCGATTCTTCAGCAAACGCTGCATTTCTAGCGGCGGCCGATCACGGCGCGCGCATTTTTTCATGCCTAACAAGCGTTCATGATTAAGCGCCCGTGAACGGCGGGCCTAATGCTCTTTATGGTCCGTTCACCGTTGATTTCAGGGTTTCTTAGAGCTTTTCGCCGAACCTTGGGGCATCGAAATCGTCGTCCGGGAACCACGAACCACACACCGGACGGGCAGATGGGGACAAAAGAAATGAGCGAGATCATTCAGAACGCGCGGGTGGCGGCCTTGTCGATGGCGAACGGAGCGGCGCTGGCGCGCCTGCTGCGGGCGCATGGAATGGGTGCCCATGCCGATGCGCTGGAAGCAGCCCTCAACGAAGTTGCGTCGATCGTCTCCACCCAGGTGGGGCGCGAGAATCTGGCGGAGGCCGTGAGTTGGGTCACCGACCAGATCTGGAACGACGAACAGAACGCCCCGAGCACGCTGACCTGCCACTAACCGCCCTGTGCCGGCGATCGCGCCGGCCGACCGCGTGGTTGGCAGCCCCGCCGACCAGCTTTCTCGACGCAATCCGCTTTGGCTTATCCGCCGCCGAGCCGCAGAGGCCGGCAGGACGCGAGGGTTGTCTTGTACGGATGCACCGGACAACACTTACTCCGACGCGGAAATCGTTCCGATTTCTATTCATTGCGAAAACAAGCCTTGGCGGTGCGGGCAAGTCCCCGCAACCCGCCGCACGGGGGCGGATGCATCCTCAGTCCGATGCACAATGTCCAACATCGAGAGTCTGAACCACCCTATCAGACAACAGTCCTATAGTCAGTTTTTCCTACAGTTGACGCATGGCATGCAGCATGCCGGCCCCCTCATTTCGGGGGATCGCATCTTCCAAGATTGGTGATACGGTTCCAGCCCCGACCTAAACCAACGCTGAAGGCCGAACGCAGCGCTGACGATGATGTCTCCTTGTCCGCGCCCACCGACCAGCGGCAACGACCGAGGCCCTATGACGAACAATCCAGCTCAGAAGCCTCCGGGTCCGCCCCGTCAAGCCGTCGTTCTCATCCATGGTATCGGCGAGCAGCGCCCGATGCAGACGCTGCGCGGATTTGTCAGCGCGTTTCTGAAGGATGGCACATATCACAGCAAGCCGGACACCATATCGGATTCATACGAACTGCGCCGCTTGAAACTCCGCAAATACATTTCAACCGACCCGAACACGGAGAGTGTCAATCCGGATTGGCCCGAGACCGACTTCTATGAATACTACTGGGCCCATCAGATGTACGGCACAAAGCTCTCGCATATCGCGAGCTGGCTATGGCGTGTCATGCGCCTGGGCCTCTGCTTGATTCTAAGCAGCAGCGAGAGGGTCCATCGGCGCCTTCGATGGATCATACCAATGTTTTGGCTGTTGCTGATTGCCGTGCCGATTGCGGCCTATCTTGCATACTACCACTACGATCTGGCGCATCTGTCCGCGGCGGACATTGCCGGGTTCGCCATAGTGCCGGTGGCGGCGTGGGTCGCACTGCGCTCGAGAATTCTAAGCCTGCTGACCGGCATCACGGTTGGCGTATTCACCGACTTCGCCGGCGATGCCGCCCGGTATTTCGACGTTAATCCGAAGAACGTTACTCGCCGCTACGATATCATCCGGGGTGGTGTCGCAATGCTGCGGAAGCTGCACAATGATTGCGACGAAGAAGCCGGAATCGTGATGTACCGCTACGGGCGGATCATACTGCTCGGCCACAGCCTCGGGAGCGTCATCGCCTATGATATCCTGGGGAACTATTGGCAGGAGGTGAACGGCAAGATCGAAATCGACCCCGCAGAGTTTCACGCCGTCGAAAATTTCTGTGGCGGAAACGACTCTCCGGAATTTGCCGGTGCGGCCCCCTATAGCGATGCAAAGCTGTTCCGAACAAACCAAAGGGCGGCGTGGCGCCACCTGAGCAGAGCCAGGCCGGCCGGCGTCAAACTCGACAACGATAGGAAGCTCGATGCACGCTGGCTTGTAACCGACCTGGTGACGCTCGGCAGTCCGCTGACCTATGGGCCGTTGTTTCAGGCTAACGGCCTTGCCGATTTCGAGTCCAAGCAACGGCTACGCGAGTTGCCGATCTGTCCGCCCGATCGCAGCCGGCACCTGAACAAAGGTCACTTTACTGTCAAGCTCTCGGCCGAACTCGAGCGAATTCACGACTACGACATTCTGCCGCAAGGGGCACATTTCGCCGTCACGCGATGGACCAATTTCTACTACGACAATGATTGGGTTGGCGGCCCGCTCGCCAAGGTCTTTGGCACGGGTATTGAAGATGTCCAGCTTGTCGGGCCCGCGCTACGGCCTGTGACGGCCCATATCGGCTATTGGAATAGCAGGCTTGCCGGTGCCGGACCCGGACTCTCGCGGCTGGGCGATATTCTCAGGGGCGCCGACGCGGATGCCTGACGGTTTGCCGCGCTGTCGGAGCGACCCTTGATTAGGTTGCAGCCGGTCCGAGGCGGCACGATGCACTTGTAGGTTCCGCAGCGGCCTTCTAAAATTAAACAATGCCTCTCCATATCGGAATCGTCGCCTGTTCCGCCGAGGGGGCGGCGCTTTGCTATAAGACGATTTGCACGGAGGGCGCGGAGCTTTTCGGGCCGCATGGACATCCGGAAGTGTCTGTGCATACGCCGTCGCTCGCGGAGTACGTGGCGCATATCGACCGCGACGATTGGCAGTCTGTCGGGGAGCTGATGCTGGCGTCTGCGAACAAGCTGGCAAAGACCGGCGCCGATTTCCTGATCTGTCCCGATAACACCATTCACAAGGCGCTGCCGTTGATCGCGAAGCGGTCGCCGCTGCCCTGGCTGCATATCGCCGAGGTGGTTGCGGCCGAGGCGGCGGCGCGCGGATTCAAAGGTCTTGGCCTAACCGGCACCCGCTGGCTGGTCGACAGCGAAGTCTATCCGGAAAAGCTGACGGCGCGCGGACTGAAGTATGTGCGGCCGAATGCCGGCGAGCGGGAAGAGATCAACCGCATCATCATGGATGAACTGGTCTATGGCGTGTTCAAGCCGGAGGGGATTGCCTATCACCAGAAGGTCATCGAGCGGATGAAAGGCGAGGGCTGCGATGGGGTCATTCTCGGCTGCACGGAGATTCCCCTGATCATGAATGACGGGAACTCGCCGTTGCCGACATTGGATTCCACGCGCCTGTTGGCGCGGGCGGCGCTGCGGCGGGCGGCTAAGAAAAGCTAGCCCAGCTCACGCCACCCCCGTGTTGTCATCCTCTCGACAGCGAGGACCCAGAATTTCAAAGGTGGAGGGAGTTGATTGCACAAGACCGCGTTCTGCAACTCCTGGGTCCCCGCTTTCGCTGGCATGACAATCTTTTTTGTTGTCTCATCAAGTCTAGCGCGCCGGCTCTCTAACATTAGTGCGTGCTGCAGAGCCGGCGCCGCCGATTGCCGCTAGAAATCCATTCCGCCCATGCCGCCCATGCCGCCCATGCCGCCGCCCGGCATCTCCGGCGCGGCGTTGCCGTTCACCTTCTGCGTCACCATTGCTTCGGTGGTCAGGAGGAGGGAGGCGACGGAGGCGGCGCCCTGCAGCGCGAGGCGCACGACTTTAGTCGGATCGACGATGCCCGCTTTCACCATATCGGTGTATATGCCGTTCTGGGCATCGAAGCCGTGATTGACGTCGCTCGCTTCCAGCAACCTGCCAATCACGAGGGCACCGTCGGCGCCGGCGTTGTCGGCGATGAGGCGTGCCGGATAGGCGAGGGCGCGCCGGACGATATCGATGCCGGCCTTCTGATCGCTGTTGACGGATGACAGTTTAGCCAGGACGCGCGTGCCATAGAGCAGCGCCACGCCGCCGCCCGGCAGGATGCCTTCCTCGACCGCGGCGCGGGTCGCATGCATGGCGTCATCGACGCGGTCCTTGCGTTCCTTGACTTCGATCTCGGTGGACCCGCCGACGCGGATGACGGCAATGCCGCCGCTGAGCTTAGCCAGCCGCTCCTGCAGCTTCTCGCGGTCATACTCGGAGTCCGTCCGCTCGGCTTGCAGCTTGAGCTGTCCAATGCGGTCCTGGATATCCTTCTTCTTGCCGGCGCCGTCGATGATTGTCGTGGTGTCCTTGTCGATGCGGACCTTCTTCGCCCTGCCCAGCATGTCCAGCGTAATGCTCTCGAACTTGATGCCGAGATCCTCGCTGATCAGCTGGCCGCCGGTCAGGATGGCGAGATCCGCGAGCATCGCGTTGCGGCTATCACCGAAGCCGGGCGGCTTCACCGCCGCGACCTTAAGGCCGCCGCGCAGCTTGTTGATCACCAGCGTGGCGAGCGCCTCGGCTTCCATGTCCTCGGCGACGATCAGCAGCGACTTGCCGCTTTGGACCACGGCCTCGAGCAGAGGGAGCAGGGACTGCACGCCCGGCAGTTTCTTCTCGTGCAGAAGGATGTAGGGATCGTCCAACTCAGTCGTCAGTTTTTCCGCGTTGGTGACGAAATAGGGCGAGAGATAGCCGCGGTCGAACTTCATGCCTTCGACGACATCGAGTTCCGTCTGCAGGCCCGTCGCCTCTTCGACCGTGATGACGCCTTCATTGCCGACCTTCTTCATGGCCAGGGCGATCATATCGCCGATTTCCCGGTCGTCATTGGCGGAAATCCGGCCGACCTGGGCGATCTCGGCGTTGGTCGAGACTTTTTTCGAACGCTTCCGCAGATCCTCGACCACCGCCGTTACCGCGATATCGATGCCGCGCTTGAGGTCCATCGGGTTCATGCCGGCGGCCAGTGCCTTGGCGCCTTCGCGCACGATCGCCTGCGCCAGCACCGTCGCGGTCGTGGTGCCGTCGCCGGCAAGGTCGCTGGTTTTCGAGGCAACCTCCTTCACCATCTGCGCGCCCATGTTCTCGAACCTGTTGTAGAGCTCGATCTCCTTCGCCACCGTCACGCCGTCCTTGGTGATGCGCGGCGCCCGGAAGGCCTGCGCCAGGACCACATTCCGGCCCTTCGGCCCCAAGGTCACCTTGACCGCATTGCCGAGCATATCGATGCCGCGGATCATCCGCTCGCGCGCATCGGCGCCGAATTTGACTTCTTTCGCAGCCATAGAGATTGATTCCCTTCTTTGATTCCTACGTTTCGTTCTCGGCGCGTCGTGCGCCGAAAATTCGATATCGGCCGATGCGGCGCGATCCCGTTACTTGCCGACTCCGGCGGGACGGGATCGGAGCTGAACGCCCATGCGCCAGACCGATTTGTTCTTGCAGACCGGACAGACGCGTTCGCCGGCCCAGGCGCTGGCGAAGTTCGTGCTGCACATCAGGCACATGCGCTTCTTGGATACCCCGGCAGCCGTTGCATCGGCTTCAGGTCTGCTGTGGTTTCGGCGGGTTTGTGCCGGCATGATGTGTATCTCCGTGGCCTTGGATTTATACGGCGGTTGAGCAGTTCGGCCGCGGCCTTACTGGGGCTGCGACGCCTTCAGAAGTACTTCCGCGCATGCCACCGCCAATGGTCCGTCGGGCTGTCTTTCGGCTGGCATGGTCGCCCAGCCGGCTTTCATCACGAAGTCCCGCCGTTCATAGGGTGACGTGATGGCATCGAGCCGTGCCACCTTCACCAGTGACTCAGGATCGGTCTTCGACTGGGAAACGCAGATCGGCACCAGCGCCGCCATTACGGCCGCGTCAGACCGTTGCTGCGCCATGCGTTCGGCGGAACTGCCGAGAACCCACAAGCTCTGGGTGAAGCCCACGACAACTGTGGCGGTTGCGCCTGTTATCGCGCCGATGATCGCTGGCGTGACCCATTCCAGCCGCGTCATGTAAGACTCCTTTCGCCTCCCGCAGAGACGTTCGCTAGCCCTGCAATCGCCAAATCCAGATGATTGCGACGATCAAGACGAGACCGACGGGAACTGCGATCGGCGGAATAAGCCAGGTTTTCAAGGTGCGCATCCTCTGCAGATAGGAATTGTCAGGGCACGCCGACGGGACGAGGGCGCGCAGTCGAAAGCAAATACTCGCCGAGTGTGGACCGATGAACGGCGCCTGCTTCAGGCACCCGCTTGCCGTTCCCGGCGGGCCACGTCGACCCGCTTGGAGAGTTCGTGCAGAAGCGTCTTGAAACCGGCAGGTGAAAGGCCGGCGCTATGCACCGCCTGCTGCAGGACGCCGTCAGTCAACAATTCGCCGAGGCTTGCCTGGACCACGGACTCGGGCAGCTCGAGGGCATCGCTGTCCTGGACTGCCTCCAGCTCCTGCGGGTCGATGTCGACGTCCTGCTCGATGCCTGTGGCTCCTGGTTTTCGCAACAGTATGACGGTTCCGGTCCGGCGCCACGCGGGAAACGATAGTCCCTCGATCAGCTCTTCGTTGGTTTCTACCGTGTAGGTCCCGGCCGGCTGCACCTCGTCGATCCCGCTCAAAGAGAATGGACGGCGGAAAGTGACGGTTTCTCGGCTTGTCCGCATGGTCATTGGCGCTCGCTCTTCGGCACGCGACCTGCGTGGACGACTGCAATAGAGTCTCGTCGAATACCCTATATGGGCTTCGCCAGGGTCAAGTACAATCGAAATAGTCCGCGAAACAGCGCGGAAATCGTTGAATCGCCGCAAAATGCAGCCTGCCGGGAGAACTTAACTTCGACTGGGCCTTTTCTATGATGGCCGCTTGCCGGATCGGGCCGGCGGCTTGCCGCCCGGTGTGGCTTTGAGGCTGGACTCCGGACGCTAACTGGCCCTTGTCCACGGCATCTTACGGGTTCAAATGTCGGGGACGGCGCAGGCCGTGGCGCCGGGCTGTTTCGCCGCGGCGTCCGCCTGGGACGAATGATGGGGCAGGGAGTTTCGCATGAGCCAAGTCGTGGGATGCGCGGCCTATGAGAACGGCCGCCGGGTCGCCGATCTGGATATCGACCAGCTCGACAAATACACGCCCGGCAAGGGCGCCTTTGTCTGGATCGGGCTGCATGAACCGGGAGAAGAGGTGCTGGCCAAGGTTCAGCGCCGGTTCAACCTCCATGAGCTGGCGATAGAGGATGCGCACCGCGCCCATCAGCGGCCGAAGCTCGAGGTCTATGACGAGTCGCTGTTTGTCGTGTTGCGCACGGCTCAACTCACCGGCGGCAAGATCCAGTTCGGCGAGACCCATATCTTCAGCGGCCGCAGCTACATCATCACCGTGCGCCACGGCCCGTCATCATCTTATGCCGAAGTCCGGCAGCGCTGCGAGCGGCGGCCGGAGATGCTGCGCGAAGGCGTGGACTTCGTGCTCTATTCCATCATGGATTTCGTCGTCGACAATTACATGCCTGTCGTCGAGGAGCTGGAGGCGGAGGTGGAGCAGCTGGAAAAGGCGCTGTCCGGGAAGAGCTTCACCCGCCGGATGGTCAACGATATCTTCGGCCTGAAGCGCGACCTGCTGGAGCTGCGCCGGGCGGTGACGCCCGTGGTGGAGATGACCAACCGGCTCATGCGCTTCGACGTGCCGACAGTCGACCGCAGCACCCATCCCTACTTCCGCGATGTCCATGATCATGCGCTGCGCGTCGCCGAGGGCATCGACTATCTGCGGGAACTGCTGAACTCGGCGCTGGAAGTGAACTTGCTGCTGTCTACCAACAATCAGGGCGAAGTGACGCGCAAGCTGGCGAGCTGGGCGGCGATCCTGGCGGTGCCGACGGCGGTGGCCGGCATCTATGGCATGAACTTCGCCCATATGCCCGAACTCGACTGGCAGTTCGGCTATCCGCTGATCCTTGCGGTGATACTCGGCGCCTGCAGCTTTCTTTACTACCGGTTCAAGCAGTCGGGGTGGCTGTAGCGGTCGCGCCTCCACATTCTCCAATCATCAAGAATTGTCATGCCCGGGCGTGACCCGGGCATCCATCCGGAAAGGTCAATGTGGATCGCCGGGTCGAGCCCGGCGATGACAACAATTGGAAGACGCGGGAAACAGCCCTTCGCAACCGCAAAAACCGCGATGCCGCTTGAAACGCCTCCGATAGGGTTTAGTATGTTGTGAAAGCTGAAAAAGTGCCGCCAAAACAGGCGGTGGGACCGGGGGCGAACCCGGCCGCAAAGGGAGGCGTTATGTGCAAGATCTTTGCCAGTCAAAGCCCTGAAGCCTATGAACTTATTACCCGTTCAGTGCGGCTGAACGGGTATTCCACCAGCATTCGCCTGGAGGCCTATTTCTGGGCGATCCTGGACGAGATCTCCGCCCGCCAGAAGATGACCGCGCCCCGCTTCATGAGCACCCTCTATGACGAGGTCATGGAACTGCGCGGCGAGGTGGGAAATTTCACCTCGCTGCTGCGGGTCACCTGCGCGCTCTATATCGGCAGCCTGCGGGATAGGCCGGGCGCGATCGCCGAGGACGCGGCGCAAATCAGCGGCCGTCACAAGGGAATACCACCACTTATCGACGCCGTGGCCTAGCCTTTATCCGGTCTGTTTGCCGGGTGGGGCGAGATGGCGAAAGCAATCCATATGATGGTCCGGGTGCGGGATCTGGACGCATCCCTGAAATTCTATGAGCGGGCTTTCGGCATGAAGCTGGCCGACCGCTACGACTTCGACGGCTTCACGCTCGCCTATCTGCGCAATCCCGAAAACGACTTCGAGATCGAGCTGACCTGGAACCATGGCCGGGCCGAGCCTTATGAGCTGGGCACGGGCTACGGCCATATCGCTTTCACGGTCGCCGATCTGGATGGCGAGCATAAGAGGTTCAGCGATCTCGGCATCGGCCCGCTGCCGATCAAGGAATTCCACCGCGACGGCGGCCTGATGGCGCGGTTTTTCTTCGTGCAGGATCCCGACGGCTACAAAATCGAGGTGCTGCAGGCCCACGGACGTTATCACTGACGATAAAGGGGACATTCATCTTTTCGCCGTGTTAAGGCGTGGACATCGGTTTCGGATATCTGGCGAAAAGAGGAATGTCCCCTTTATCCCGAAATAGAAGGAGGCTTGAAGATGAGCAAGAGCGGCATGAACCGCCGTCAGTTCCTGGAGGCGAGCAGCGTCGCTGTCGCCGGAACCGCGGCGGCGGTCGGCACGGGAACGATGCTGGTGGCGCCCGACGGCGCCTGGGCGATGACGCTGCAGGTTTTCGACGAGCACACGGCGACCACGCTGGTGCATATGAGCCGCGAGATCTATCCCCATGACCGGCTCGGCGATGTCTATTACGCCCAGGTGGTCGAGGGCCTCGACGGCAAGGCAGTCAAGGACAAGGCCCTGGGCACGCTTCTGACTGAAGGCGTCGCGACCCTTGATCAATCAGAAGGCGGCGTGAAGTGGGTCGATCTCAGCCCTGGCTACAAGCTGGCGACGCTGAAGCAGATCGAGACCACGCCCTTTTTCCAAACCGTGCGCGGCGAGCTGGTTACCGGCCTCTACAACAATCCGGCGGTGTGGCGCCATTTCGGCTATGAGGGCGCGTCGGCGGAGTATGGCGGTTACATTGACCGCGGCTTCAACGATCTCGGCTGGCTGGACGAAGAGTAGGGAGGGCGGAACATGGCGGCAGAATACGAACTGAACAATGACGGCGTGGTCGTCGTCATCGGTTCCGGTGCCGGCGGCGGCACTTTGTCCAATGAACTGGCGCAGAAGGGCATCGACGTGGTCTGCCTGGAGGCGGGGCCGCGGGTGGAAATGGACGAGTTCGTCAACAGTGAGTGGGCGAACTTCGTGCAGATCTCCTGGCTCGACAAGCGCACAAGCTCGGGCAGCTGGCGCGTGGCCAAGGATTTTTCGGGGTTGCCGGCCTGGATCGTCAAGGCGGTCGGCGGCTCGACCGTCCACTGGGCCGGCGCTTCGCTGCGGTTCCAGGAGCACGAGTTCAAGGTGAAGAGCACCTATGGCGAGATCGCCGGCGCCAATCTGCTGGATTGGCCGCTGACGCTGCAGGAGCTGGAGCCCTACTACGCCCGCGCCGAGGACAAGATGGGCGTCACCGGCACCAACGACATTCCGCGCCTGCCGGGCAACAACAACTTCAAGGTGCTGGCGGCCGGCGCCAGGCGCCTGGGCTACAAGGAGTTCCACACCGGCAACATGGCGATCAACTCGCAGGAACGGGATGGCCGCGGCTCCTGCCAGCAGATCGGCTTCTGCTTCCAGGGCTGCAAGTCCGGCGCGAAATGGTCGACGCTGATCTCGGAAATCCCGAAGGGCGAGGCGACCGGCAAGCTGGAAGTGCGGCCGAATTCCCAGGTGCTGCAGATCCAGCATGACGACAGCGGCAAGGTTACCGGCGTGCTCTATGCCGACAAGGATGGCAAGCAGCAGGTGCAGAAGGCGCGCGCCGTGGCTGTCGCCGGCAACTCGATCGAGAGCCCGCGGCTGCTGCTGAACTCCGCTTCGGCGATGTTCCCCGACGGCCTCGCCAATTCCTCCGGCATGGTGGGCAAGAACTACATGCGCCACATGACCGGGTCGGTCTACGCCATCTTCGACAAGCCGGTGAACATGTATCGCGGCACCACCATGGCCGGCATCATCAAGGATGAGGCGCGCCATGATCCGTCGCGCGGCTTCGCCGGCGGCTATGAGATGGAGACGCTGGCCCTGGGATTGCCGTTTATGGCGGCGTTCCTCGATCCCGGCGCCTGGGGCCGCGAATTCACCTCGGCGATGGACGGCTATGAGAACATGGCCGGCATGTGGCTGGTGGGCGAGGACATGCCGCAGGAGAAGAACGGCGTCACGCTGCATGCGACGGAGAAAGACCAATTCGGCCTGCCGGTGCCGAACGTGAACTTCGACGACCATCCCAACGACATCGCCATGCGCAACCATGCCTTCAAGCAGGGCTCGGCGGTGTATGCGGCCGTTGGGGCGAACCGGCTGATCGAGACGCCGCCCTATCCCTCGACGCACAATCTGGGCACCAATCGGATGAGCGAGAAACCGAAGGACGGCGTGGTCAACAAGCATGGGCAGACCCACGACATCAAGAATCTGTTCATCTCCGACGGCAGCCAGTTCACCACGGGGGCGGCGGAGAATCCGACGCTGACCATCGTCACCCTGGCGATCCGTCAGGCGGAGTACATCGCCGACCAGATGGGCAAGAACGAGATCTGACGCACAGGGCGAATGCCTCGATCCGGGCCGGCCGG
Organism: Dongiaceae bacterium; assembly: GCA_046154965.1. GTDB lineage: Bacteria > Pseudomonadota > Alphaproteobacteria > Dongiales > Dongiaceae > DATKFM01. The sequence continues at coordinate 18,716 of JBJXDY010000115.1, forward strand.
ACTCCGCAGCGAGTCGGCCGGCCCTTTCTTTTGCGGCGCCGCGTTTCCTTGACAGGCGGGACCCTGTGGTGAGGATGGCCGGGAATTGAATTTTCCGGTCATCGTTTTCTCCTGTGGATTCTCCAGGTCCGGCAATGCGGCGCGACGGCAATCAGGTGATCGGTCTGGTGGGCGATTTCGGCGGCTCTAACGCGCGCTTTGCGGTTGCCGCCGGCGACGGCGAGGGCGGCATCGCGCTCTCGGCCGAACAGGATCTGGTGACCGCGGCCTACCCCGACGTGGTGGCGGCGGCGCGGCATTTTCTCGGGCAGCAGCGCATCGGGCCGGTGCAAGCCGCCTGCTTCGCCATTGCCGGGCCGGTGACGGGCGACCGGGTCGAGCTGACCAATGCGCGCTGGCGCTTCTCGATCGCGGAGTCCCGCGCGGCGCTCGGGCTCGATCATCTGGATGTGGTGAACGACTTTTCCGCCCTGGCGCTGTCGCTGCCCTATCTGAAAGGCGCCGATCTCGAGCGGATCGGCGGCGGCGAGCCGGCGGCAAACGAGACAAAGGCGGTGATTGGCCCCGGCACAGGTCTTGGCGTATCCGGCCTGATCTGGAGCGGGCGCGCCTGGATTCCGCTGAAGAGCGAGGGCGGTCACGCGACGTACTCGCCGGTGGGCGAGCGCGAGCGGGAGGTCGGCCGCATTCTCGAACGGCGCTACGGCCATGTGTCCTGCGAGCGGGTGCTGTCCGGCGGCGGGCTGGTGAATCTGTATGAGGCGCTGCGCGAAATCACCGGAGAGGCGGCCGCGGATCTGACGCCGCCGCAGATCACGGCGAAGGCGCTGACGGCGGATGGCGGGCTCTGCGCCGAGGCGGTGGAGATCTTCTGTGCGGCGCTCGGCACGGCGGCCGGCAGCTTGGCGCTGACTCTGGGCGCGCGGGGCGGCGTCTATGTCGGCGGCGGCATCGTGCCGCGGCTCTTGCCGCTGCTGCGGCGCTCGGCCTTCCGCATGCGCTTCGACGACAAGGGGCGGCTCACCGACTATGTGCGCGGCATTCCCGCCTATCTGATCCTGCGGCAGCATGCGGGGCTGCTGGGCGCCGCGGCGGCGTTGGTGCAGGAAAAGAACAACGGGAAGGGAGAATAAGACATGGCGGCCGTTCAGATCGTCCGTTTTGGGGTCAACGCGCCGGCGGCGGAGAAGGGCAAGCCCGGCAACATCCTCAGCGGCGCGCCGCAGACCGGCGTGCAGAACTACTACACCGACAAGAACGGCGAGTTCTTCTCCGGCGTATGGGAGTCGACGCCGGGAAAATGGGCCATCAACTACACCGAGGATGAGTTCTGCATCATCCTCGAAGGCCATGTCGTGCTGGCGGACGAATCCGGCAAGTCGGAAACTTTCAAGGCCGGCGATGCCTTCGTCATTCCCGCCGGCTTCAAGGGAACGTGGGAGACGGTGGCGAAAGTGCGGAAGTACTATGCGATCAGCGAGCGCAAAGGCTAGAGCGCCGGCATCTTGAAGGGCGCCACCGATTCGTAGGCCCGCGCCGCCTGCAGCACTTTCGCATCCGCATACATCGGCCCGACAATCTGCAAGCCCGCCGGCAGGCCCGACTTGGTGAGCCCGCAGGGGACCGTCGCCGCGGGCTGGCGCGTCAGGTTGAACGGGTAGGTGAAGGGCGTCCAGTCGGGCCAGCGGGCTTGGCCGGAGCCCGGCGGCACTTCCACGCCGGCCTTGAAGGCGGGGATGGGAATCGTCGGCGTCAGCAACAGGTCCCATTTGCGATGAAGCGCATTCATGGCGACGCCCAGCGCCTCGCGCTCCTTCACCGCCGCCAGATAATCCATGAGGGAGAGCCGCGCGCCCTGGCCGGCGATGTCGATCAGCCCGGGGTCCATCAGCTTGCGCTGCTCGGGCGCATAGGCGCGGAGCGCGTTGGCGGCGCCGGGGAACCAGTGCTGGGCAAAGCAGCGGCCGCTGTCGGGCAAGCCGGTATCGACTTCTTCGACCCGGGCGCCGAGCTCGCCGAAGCGCTTTGCCGCCGCAGCGACCAGCGCCGCGACCTCGCCGTCCACTTTCGCGCCGGCGATCGTGGGCGCATAGGCGATGCGCAGGCCCTTCACGCCGGCATCCAGATTGCCGAGATAGTTCGCGCCATCCGGCGGCAGCGCATACCAGTCGCGGTCGTCGGGCTGCGACAGCAAGGTGAGCATCAACGCGCCGTCGGCGACCGTGCGGGTCATCGGCCCCACATGGGCCAGCGTGCCGAAGGGGCTGAGCGGATGGGCGGGCACGCGGCCGAAGCTCTGCTTGATGCCGAAGATGCCGGTGAAGGCGGCGGGAATGCGAATCGAGCCGCCGCCGTCGGTGCCGATGTGCAGCGCGCCCATGCCCGTGGCCGCCGCCACGGCCGCGCCGCCGCTGCTGCCGCCGGGTGTCATCTCCAGGTTCCAGGGATTGCGGGTGATGCCGGTAAGCGGCGAATCGGTGACGCCCTTCCAGCCGAACTCGGGCGTCGTGGTCTTGCCCAGAAGCACCGCGCCGTTTTCCCGCAGGCGCGCCACCGATGGCGCGTCTTCGTTCCAGGGCTGGTTGCGGTCGACGGCCCTGGAACCGCGCAGAGTCGCCCAGCCCTTGGCGATGATCAGGTCCTTCACGCTCGCCGGCACGCCATCGGCCAGGCCCTTGGGTTCGCCGCGCTGCCAGCGCTGTTCCGATTCCCGCGCGGACGCCAGCGCGCCCGCTTCATCGACCAAGCAATAGGCGTTGAACTTCTCATTGTGCCGCGTGATCTGCGCCAGCGCCGCTTTCGTCACGTCGACCGGCGAGAGTTTCTTCTGTTTGTAGGATTTGAGCAGCGCGACGGCCGGCATCATTGCCAATTCGGAAGACATGGGACCCCGACCTCTTGCAGGACGTAATGCGTTGCATGCATTCCTGTCATGCCCGCCGGTCCTTGTCGAGAGCGCCTCCGACCGTGTAAATTCGCCGCCGGGGAAGGACCTCATCTCATGTCCGTCGCAGCCTATAACAGCGCGCAACGCACGCGCAGCCTGATCGCTGTCATTGCCGCCGCGCTCAGCGTCGGCATTGCCGTGGGCGCCATGGTGCCGCTGATCTCGCTACGGCTCGAGGCGGCTGGCTACAGCAATACCCTGATTGGCATCAACGGCGCGATGTTTCCCGTTGGGCTGCTGGCGATCGGCTACTGGTTGCCGCCCATCCTGCGGTTCTTCGGTCCCCTGCGCGCCGTCTATTTCGGCGTCGGAGTGACGTCGTTCAGCGTTCTGCTTTTGCCGGTGTTGGACAACTATATCGCCTGGTGCCTGTTGCGGTTGGGAGCCGGCGCGGCGGGCGGTGTCTACTGGGTCATGAGCGAGACCTGGATCAACATGATGGTGACGGAGAGAACCCGAGCCCGGGTGATGGCGCTCTATGCCAGCGCCATGGCCTTCGGCTTTGCCTTCGGGCCGGAGATTGTCGCCCGAATCGGCATCGAGGGCTTCCTGCCGTTCGTTATCATCAGTGCCTTGTTGGCGGCGAGCGCGGTACCGTTCTTCTTCGTCCATGACGTAAAGCCGGATATCCCCGAGCATGCCGGCGTCAATGTGCTGGGCGCCGTGCGTATCGCGCCTCTCGTCCTCTTCGCCGGCCTGGCCGGCGGCGCCGCCGAGAGCGCGCTCTACGTGATGCTGCCGCTCTATGGAACCGAATCCGGATACGATCAGGCCAGCGCCGCACGATTGCTGACCTGGTTCTACATCGGCAATGTCGTGCTGCAGTTCCCGCTCGGCTATATCGCCGACCGCTTCGGCCGGTTTCGCCTGCTTCAGCTCTGCATCGCGGGGACGCTCATCGGCGCAATCCTCCTGCCGTTGGTATTCGCGGACGAGCTGCCGCTGCGCATCATGCTGCTGCTGTGGGGCGGTGTGACCATGGGCATTTACACGCTATCCTTGGCGCTGCTGGGCGAGCGTTTCCAGCTGGGCGATCTTTCGGCCGCCAATGCCGCCTATGTCATGATGTACGAGATCGGCGGCCTCGGCGGACCGGTGATGTCGGGCGGCATGATGGATACGATGGGGCGGCAAGGCTTGCCGCTGTTCGCGGCGATCATCACGGCGGTGTATCTGATCTACGCGGCGGTCTCCCGGCGGAAGGCGCCTGCCGGACGCTAGCGTCCTTCCAGCTTCGCCAGCAGATGCTGTGCGGTGCCCAGATCCTCATGGCCGCCGCCGCCGGATTTGAACAGGGTGATCTCATCGTCGCTTTGCCGGCCGGGCTTTTCGCCGCGCGCCAGTTGGAACGTATCGGCGATGGCGTCCTTGGCGATCAAGCCGGCCTCCAGCGGTCTGCAGATATCGCCGCAATGGGCGCCGGCGGTGAACCAGGCATCGATGAAGACGCGGGAACGCCTGATGGCCTCGTCATCGGCTTCGCGCATGTCCGGCCGGAAGCCGCCGACCAGATCAAGATGCTGCCCGGGCCGCAGCCAGGCGCCCTTGATCAGCGGCTCCTTTGCCATGGTGGCGGCGGAAATCACATCGGCCCAGCGCACGGCGCCTTCCAGGTCGTCCGCGACCTCCACCCGCACGCCCGGCAGCTGCAGTGCGGCGGCCATCTGCCGCGCCTTGGCCGCGTTTCGGTTCCAGACCCGCACCTCTTTGATCGGCCGCACGGCGCAATGGGCCATGGCGAGATGGGGCGCGAGCTGCCCGGCGCCCAGCATCAGCAGCTTGCCGGCTTCCTTGCGTGCCAGGTATGTCGCCGCCAGCGCCGAGTTCGCTGCCGTCTTGCGCAGCGTCAGTGCCGCGCCATCGATGACAGCCAGCGGGTAGCCGTTGCTGCCGTCGAACAGCACATAGACGCCGACGACGGACAGCAGGCCCTTCGCCTCGTTGCCGGGAAAGACGCTGACCAGCTTCACGCCCTGATGCCGGCCATGCTGCCAGGCCGGCAGCAGCAACCAGATATTCTCCCGGCCGTCCGGCAGCTTCTCCGACAGATGGATCGACCTCGCCTCATCGACGCCGCGGCGGAACAGATCGCGCAGCGCTTCGACCAGCGGCGGATAGTCGAGGAGGGCGTGGACTTGCTCGGCGGAGATGATGTGCACGGGAATCTTCGTGGCAGTTTGGAGAGGCCGGAGTTCTAGTTCGCCGCTGCGGCTGTCCCCGCCAGCGGATAGTGACACGCCACCTGACGCCCGTCAGCCAGCGGCCGCAGGACCGGGCGCTCGGTGCGGCAGCGGTCGGCGGCATAGCGGCAGCGGGGATTGAAGCGGCAGCCCGGCGGCGGATTCATCGGGCTCGGCACGTCGCCCGTCAGCACGATGCGCTTGCGCCCGGCGGCGCGGTCGGGATCGGGCACCGGCACCGCCGAGATCAGCGCCTGGGTATAGGGATGGGCCGGCGCTTGATAGATCGTCTCCGTCGGCCCGGTCTCGACGATCGAGCCCAGATACATGACGGCGGTGCGGGTCGAGATCTGCCTGATGACACTGAGATCGTGGGCGATGAAGACGTAGGTGAGATTCAACCGCTCCCGCAGGTCGGTCAGCAGATTGACGATCTGCGCCTGGATCGACACGTCCAGCGCCGAGACCGGCTCGTCGGCGACGATCAGCCGCGGCTCCAGCGCGAGCGCACGGGCGATGCCGATGCGCTGCCGCTGGCCGCCGGAGAATTCATGGGGAAAGCGCTGCAGATGATCGGGCATGAGTCCGACAAGGCCGATCAGTTCGTCGACGCGGGCCCTGATATCGCCGGCGCTGCGCCTGCCATGGACGCGCAGCGGCTCCGCGATCAGGTCGCCCACACGCCGCCGGGGATTGAGCGAGGCATAGGGGTCCTGGAACACCATCTGAATCTCGCCGCGCAGCGGCCGCATCTGGCGCCGGCTCAGGTGGCCGATCTCCCGGCCCTGGAAACGCAGCTTGCCGGCGGTGAGGTCGTAGAGCCGCACCAGGCAACGGCCGAGGGTGGATTTGCCGCAGCCGGATTCCCCTACCAGGCCCAGCGTCTCGCCCGGCCAGACCTTCAGCGAGACATTGTCCACGGCATGGACGATCTGAAGGCCGCCGGGCGTGAAGCGGCCGCCGACCGCGAACTCCTTGCTGACCTCGGCCGCCTCCAGCAGCGGTGCTGCGCCATTACCGGTCATGGCGCACCCGCAGGCGCTGCAATCCGTCCGGCACGCGCGCCCTCCCGTTCGGCCGGAGGAATGAAGCAGGCGGCCAGATGACCGTTCCCGCCGCTCAGCTCGGGCCGCTGGCCGCAGGGATGAAAGCGGTGGCGGCAGCGCGGCGCGAAGGCGCAGCCCGGCGGCAGTGCCAGCAGCGAGGGCGGATTGCCGCCGATGGATTTCAGGCGGCGCGGCCGGGCGCCCTCCAGCGGCGGGATCGAATCCAAGAGGCCCCAGGTATAGGGATGCCAGGGTGCCTTGAAGAGATCGCGCGTCGCGCCTTGCTCGGCGACGCGGCCGGCATACATCACCGTCACCCGGTCGGCCAGTTCGGCCACCACGCCCATGTCGTGGGTGATGAGGACGACTGCCGATCCATGATTGCGCCGCAGCTTTTGCACGAGCTCGAGGATCTGCGCCTGCACCGTGACATCCAGCGCCGTTGTCGGCTCGTCGGCGATCAGCAATGACGGATTGCAGGACAGCGCCATGGCGATGACGGCCCGCTGGCGCATGCCGCCGGAAAGCTCGTGGGGATAGCGGTCGACGGCGGCGGCGGGATTGGCGAAACCGACCTCGGCAAGAAGATCCACGGCCCGCTGCCGCGCGGCTGATTTCGTCACCTTGTTGTGCGTCATCACCTGCTCGGCGATCTGCCAGCCGATGGTGTAGACCGGCGTCAACGCCGTCATCGGGTCCTGGAAGATCATGGCGATCTCGTTGCCGCGGACATGACGCAGCTCCCGCTGCGGCAGGCCGATCAGCTCGCGGCCCTTATAGACGATCGAGCCTTCGATCACCGCGTTGGGATCGATGATCAGGCCGATCACGCTGAGCAGGGAGACGGTCTTGCCCGATCCGGACTCGCCGACCACGCCGAGGATTTCGCCTTCGCCGACATCGAAAGAGACGTCGTCGACGGCGCGCACCACGCCCTGCTCTGTGCGGAAGGAGACGCAGAGGTTGCGCACGCTCAGCATGGCGCTCACCGGCCGCGCCCCCGGGTTCGCACGCGGGGATCGAGCACGACATAAGCCATGTCGACCAGCGCATTTGCGGTGACGACGAAAAACGACGCGTACATTACCGTCGCCATGATGATCGGCAGGTCCAGGTTCTTCAGCGCGTCATAAGTCAGCTTGCCGATGCCCTGAAGCCCGAACACCACCTCGGTCAACAGCGCCGCGCCGCCGACAAGGGCGCCGAAATCCAGGCCGAACAGGGTCACGATCGTGACCAGCGACGTGCGCAGGGCGTGGCGCACGAGGATGCGGGTCTCGCTCAGGCCCTTGGCGCGCGCGGTGCGGATATAGTCCTCCTGGCCGGCCTCCACCAGATTGGCGCGCAGCACGCGGCCATAGAGCCCCATATAGAGCGTCGCTAGCGTCACCCAGGGGATCACCAGCGTCAGGAACCAGCCGGCCGGATCTGTGGAAAAGGGCTTGTAACCCAGCGGCGGCACCCAGCCGAACAGCCAGCTATCGTGGAGCATGCTCTGGGTCAGCAGATTCATGACCGCGCCGAGCCAGAAGACCGGCATGGAGACGCCAATCAGTCCGAGCATCATCAGCGACCGGTCCAGAAGGCTGTTCTTCGTGGCCGCGGCGATCAGGCCGATCAGGATGCCGCCCGCCATCCAGAGAATGGCGGCGCCGATCACCAGGGAGAGCGTCACCGGCACGACGTCCAGCACCGCCGGCACCACCTTCCAGCCGCGATTGACGAATGACGTCAGGTCCCGGGTGATGAACAGCTTGGTCATCATCTTGCCGTACTGCACCGGCAATGGCCGGTCGAGGCCGAAGCTCTCGCGAACCGCCTGCAACGTCTCCGGCGAGGCGTTGCGGCCGGCGATACGCGCCGCGGGATCGGCGCCGGGCGTGGCAAAGAAGATGAGGAACACGAGCACGCTGATGCCGAACATGACGAACAGCATCTGCCCGAGCCGGTGAATCAGCGCGAGCAGCATCACGTGCCTATGCGCAGTTTGGAACGGGGATCGAGCGCGTCCCGCAGCCCATCGCCGAACACGTTGAGCGCCAGCACGGTCAGCGCGATGGCGATGCCCGGCGCCAGCGCCACCATCGGCCGGGTATAGAGCAGGCCCTGTCCGTCCTGGATGATCGTGCCCCAGCTCGCATCGGGCGACTGCACACCGATCGACAGAAACGACAGCGCCGACTCCGTCACCATGTTGATGGCCATCAGCAGGGGCACGAAGACGATCAGAGTGGTGGAGACGTTGGGCAGGATGTCCTTGAACAGGATGCGGTGCGCCGGCACGCCCAGGCCGACGGCGGCCAGCACGAACTCGCTCTCCTTCAGCGACAGCACCTGGCCGCGGATCGGCCGCGCCACATAGGGCACGAAGATCAGGCCGATGATGAAGATGGGCAAGGCGAGGCTGCCGGCGTTGATGGAGATCGGGCCGATGTCGATGCCGTGGCTGATCAGCACGATCGACAGCGAGATCGCCAGCAGATAGACGGGAAAGGCCCAGAGCACGTCCAGGCAGCGGGACAATACCCAATCCACCCAGCCGCCGAAGAATCCGGCGGCAAGCCCGACGATGCCGGCAAGGATCAGGCAGATCACTGTCGCCGCGCCGGCGATGAACAGCGAATTGCGGCCGCCATAAAGCAGCCGCGCCGCCACGTCGCGGCCCTGGCCGTCGGCGCCCAACAGGTAGGCGGTCGGATTCCAGGTCGGCCCGATCGGCGTAAAGCCCAGACCGAGGCCTTCCGTCGATGTCTGCATGATCGGCACGGACTTGCCGCCGAGCATGATCGTGCCGCTGAGGTTGGAGCGGAAGGGATCGGTCTTTGCGATGTAAGCCGCGTAGACCGGCGCCAGCAGGCAAAGAATGACGATGAGCAGGACAACAAGGAGCGCCGCTATGGCGGCGCCGTCGCTGCGCAGCTTGCGGTAGGCCGTGAGCCAGGGGCCGCGGCTGGGCAGCGACGGCAGGAGCGGGCCCTTGCTGGCAAGATCGGTCGCGGAAACCGTGCGATCGGTCATGCGGGCCGGCCTCTGCCGTCGCTTCGTCTGATCATACAGGCCGCTTTGGCGGCCTACTGCACCCAGGACTGGGCCACGATCCAGTAGAATTGCGCGTTGAACATGTAGTTGCCCACACGCTTGGAGACGAAATCGACGCGCTTCGGCGTGAACAGCGGCACCGCCGGCGCCTTCTCCATCACCGCACGGTCGATCTCCGCCCACAGCTTGTCGGCGGCCGCCTGGTCGGTGACGGCAAGAGCCAGCGCCTCGTCCATCCTGCCCTGGATCTCCTTGTCGCAGAACCCGGCGATGTTGACCGAGGAATCCGATCCCGGATTGAAGGAGCCGCAGCCGAACAGGATGTTCAGGAAGTCCGACGCCGCCGGATAATCCTGATACCATTGGGTAACGCTGATCTGCACATTGTTATTGGTGTTCTGGATATAGGTGAACTGGATATTGGAGGAGATCGGCTTGACGCTCGCCTTGTAGCCGATCTCGGTCAGCACGCTCTGCAAGTAGGTGCCCACTGCCTTGGACACGGCGCTGTCCTCGGAGATCACGGTGACCTCCTGGCCAGCCGTGCCGGATTCCTGGACCAGTTGCTTGGCTTTCTCGATGTCCGGTGCGGACCAGGTCTCGCCGGGGTTGGCGGTGTAGAAACAGAAGGGCTGATGTCCGGGGAAGCCCGGCGGCAGCACCTGGCAGACCGGCGACGCCAGCACCGGGCCGCCGAACAGATTGACCAGGGCGTTGCGGTCGACAGCGAAGTTCACCGCCTGCCGCGCCTTCTCATTGTTGAAGGGCGGGATGTTGACGTTCATCGGCGCGTACCACCAGGCCGTGAGCGTGTTGATATGCACCTGCTCGGCGAACTGGGTGCCCAGCTCCACCAGGCGGTCGGCCGGCGGCGGGTCCAGCGTCCAGTCGGCTTCGCCATTCTGGATGGCGGTGATCGCCGCTTCATCGGTCAGGCCGAAATCATAGTTGATCTCGTCGGGATAGCCGTCGGGCTGGGCGTCCCAGCTCCAGACCTTGAACTGCGGGTTGCGCACCATCTTCAGCTGCTTGTTCGGATCGTAGCTGGCGAACATATAGGCGCCGGTGCCGGGAATCGGCTGGGTGCCCACATCGGCCGCCGGAGTATCGGCCGGCAGGATCACGGCATGGGGCAGCGCCAGTTTCTGCAACAGTTCCGGATCGGGCTTGATGAGGTTGATCGTGACCGTGCCCGCGGCTTCGTCGGCGACGACGCCGCCTTCCAGGGTGCAGGTGGCGGGCTCGGCGAGGCATTTGTCGGCGCCGACGAAAACGGAATAGAAACCGCCTGAAGTCGGGCTCGAAACCTTGAATATGCGCTGCAGCGAGGCGACCACATCCTTCACGGTCACTTCGTTGCCGTTGGAGAACTTGATCCCCTTGCGCATCTTGAAAGTGAAACTCTTGCCGTCATCGCTGACGGTCGGCAAGGCTTCGGCAAGATCCGGCACGATCTCGAAGCCGGCCTCGCCCTGCGACTTCTTGAAGGCGACCAGGCCGTCATAAACGAACTGATAGAGCTGCCAGTATTGCAGCGTGTAGTTGATGTGCGGATCGATGGTGCCGCCGGCGCCCACCGCCAGCAGCCGCATGGTGCCGCCTTTGTGGGCGGGATCCAGCTCAGCCGATGCCGGCGCTGCCGCGAATAGGGCCAGCAACGCCGCTGCCGCCACGCCCGCGAACTTGATGCCTGTTGAAATCATTGGCGTCTCCTCTTCTCCCTGCTGGGTTTCTTGACTTTGCTGCCCGATTTCTTGCCGCGCGCCGGCCTGTCATGCTCGGCGAGGAAATCGCCGATGACGCTGAGGCACCGCTCCTGCTCCTCGACATGGGGCATATGGCTCGAATTCTCGAAGATCTCCCACCGCGCGTTCTTGATGCCATCGGCGAAAGGCTGAACCACGGCGGGCGTCGCCTCGTCATAGCGGCCGGAGATCAGCAAGGTGGGGGCGTTGATCCTGCCCACCTTATCGATGATGTTCCAATTCTTGAGCGAGCCGATGACGTGGAATTCGCTGGGACCGTTCATGGTGTGATAAACCGTGGGATCGGCGCCGATTTGGGCGAAACTGCGCGCGACTTCCGCCGGCATCGGCTTCACGCGGCAGACATGCCGCTCATTGAACACCTGAACGGCGGCGTTGTATTCCGCCGTGTCGGTCGTGCCGTCCTTTTCGTGTTTCAGAAGCGTGGCTTGAATTCCCGGCGGCAGCGCCTGGCGCAGACGGTTCGCTTCCTTGACCCACAATTCCATCGAGGGCGGCGAGTCGGCGATGGTCAGGGAGCGCAGCCCCTTCGGCCGGCGGATGCCATGCTCGGCGCCGAGCATGCCGCCCCAGGACTGGCCGACGACGTGATAGGCCCTGGCGATGCCCAGGGTCGTCAGCAGATTCTCCAGCTCGTCCAGGAATAGCTCGACGGTCCAGAAATCCTTCGGCTTCTCCCGCAGATGGGTGGAGCGGCCGCAACCCAGCTGATCGTACTGGACGACCGCGCGGCCCGCGGCCGCCAGCAGCTTGAATCCATCGGTATAATCGTGGGCGGCGCCGGGCCCGCCATGGAGGATGACGGCTGGCGGCTTTCTGGCCTTCAAGTCCCCGGTGACCCGGAACCAGGTCATATAGCCGCGGAATTCCGCATAGCCCTCGCGGACATGCAACATGCCGGCCATCGCCTCTCGCCCTCCCGCTTGCGGTCCGCCGTTGGCCGGCGGTACCGGAGTATTGTTCGGAAGTCCGCTCTTTGGGCTCCCGCTCCTGCTTGCGGATGGGAACTATCGGGTTTCGGCGCCGGACGGTCAACCGGTGCGCGGACAAGATGACGCACAATGGGCCGCCGCCGGGCCGGGGTTCGCCGGTGGTGCGGCCCAATTGCCCGGGCAGCCATGGAGCGGGACGATGAAGTCATGCTAGGATTTGGCATGACCAATTCCGTCGCCCATGCCCTGGCCGCGATGGGCATTCTCGCCGGCCTGACGGTTTCCCCGGCCTGCGAAGCCCAGGAGGAGGCGGAGCGCTGCGGCGCCCTGCCGGCGGCCGTTGTCACCAAGCGGGACAGCCTGCGGGCGGCGGCGGCGGCGAGCGACTATCAGACGATGGCCAGGCTCGCCGACGATTCCGAGTTCATCTACAGCTTCGGCGACGAGGGCGATCCCGCGGCCTACTGGCAGAGCCTGAAGGCCGACGGCATCGACATCCCGCAGATCGTCGTCGCGCTGCTGGACATGCCCTGCGCCAAGCTGACCTATGACAGCGGCACCGAGTTCGTCTGGCCCAGCGCCAACGAGATTCCCTATGGCGAGCTGACGCCCGACGAGATCGACTCGCTGCAGGCGATCTATAACGGCAAGCTCGAGGAGAATTATCTCGAGGGGCCGGAGGCCGGTTACTATGTCGGCTGGCGCCTCTTCATCGCCGAAGACGGCCGCTGGACCACGCTGGTGGCGGGGGACTGACGCTCACGTCACCGCGTTCGGCAATTCCGCCTTCCGCCGCGCCATGAAATCCAGCAGCGCTTCGTCGATGGCGGGATCCAGCGGCGGCGGTTCGTATTGCGCCAGCAGGCGCTGGGCGGCTTCGGTGGCGCGCTGGTTGGCGTCCTTGGCGCCCTCGGCTTCCCATTGCTCGTAGCTGTTGTTGTCGGCGATCTGCGAGGTATAGAACGCGGTCTTGAAGTTGCGCTGGGTATGGGCGCAACCGAGATAATGCCCGCCGGGCCCGACTTCGCGGATGGCGTCGAGCGCGCGGTTCTCCTCCGACAGGTTCAAGCCACCGGCGAAGCTCTGCAGCATCGCGATCTGGTCGGCGTCGAGCATGAACTTGCCGTAGCCCGCCGCCAGCCCCGCCTCCAGCCAGCCCGCCGAATGCAGGATGAAGTTGGTGCCGGCCATCAGCGTCGGGATCATGGTGGCGACGGATTCATAGGCGGCCTGGGCATCGGCGATCTTCGAGCCGTTGAGCATCCCGCCGGCGCGCACCGGCAAGCCGTACTTCCGCGCCAGCTGAGTCGCAACATAGATCATCTGCGCCGGCTCCGGCGTGCCCATCATCGGTGCTCCCGACTGCATGGAGACGGTGGTGGCGAACACGCCATAGACCATGGGCGCGCCCGGCCGGATGAGCTGCGAGAAGGCGATGCCCGCCAGCACCTCCGCATTGAGCTGGGCGATGGCGCCGGCGGTGGAGGCGGGGGCCATGGCGCCCGCCATGATGAAGGGCGTCACCAGCACCGCCTGGTTGTTGCGGGCATAGACCGACAGCGCCGACAGCATGGTGCCATCCCATACCATCGGTGAATTGCAGTTCACCACCGACGTCAGCACGGTTTTCTCGCCGACGGCCTTCTCGCCGAACAGGATCTGCGCCAAGCGCACCGTGTCTTCCGCGCGCTCGGGCGCGGTGACGATGCCCATGAACGGCTTGTCGGTGTATTTGATGTGGGAATACACGATGTCGAGATGGCGCTTCGGCACGGGCACATCCACCGGCTCGCAGATCACGCCGCCGGAATGATGCAGCACCGGCGTCATATAAGCGAGCTTGATGAAATTCTGCAGATCCTCCAGCGTGCCATATCGCCGCTTGTTTTCGAAATCGCGCACGAAGGGGGAGCCATAGGTCGGCGCGAACACGGTGTTGCGGCCGCCGATCACCACGTTGCGCTCGGGATTGCGCGCGTGCTGGGTGTATTGCGCGGGCGCGGTCTTGATCCTGTCCAGCACCAGTCCGCGGGGGAAATGCACCCGGTCGCCCCGCACGTCGGCGCCGGCCGCCCGCCACAGCTTGATCGCCGGCTCGTAGCGGAACTCGATGCCGATCTCCTCGAGGATGGTCATGGATTCCTCGTGGATCAGCTCCAGGCCCTCGGCGTTCAGCAGCTCGTAGAGCGGGATCTCGCGGGTGATGAACTTCTTCTGCACGATCGGCGCCGAAGCCCGCTCCGCACGCCTCGCGACTTGTCCGCCGCGCCGCCGGACTGCCACCTCTGTCATGTCTTGTTCCTTCGTTTTCCCGACGGGAACGAGTCTAAGACGAACGCGGCCCCTGTTCCAGGTAATGATGTTTCGCGGCGGAATGCCCCGATGGGCGCCGTTCGGCCTGCCGGTCCAGGCCCCGACTCAAGCGATTCGATAAAGGAGAAAGCAATTTTTCACCCTCGGAGCAAAGCGGGAAAACGGTATTCTATACTGCGAATCAAATGGTTAACAGCATTCTGCGGGCTGGGGCAGTCTGCCCGTCTAAAGCCTCGTTAACCAAGACCGAAACCGTTTCTTAAGAAGACAAGGCGACGATAGAGGATCGAACGTCCAGGCGCGGCCTCGGCGTTCACCGGACACCCTTCAATCGGAAGGACGCGATGCCGATGGCAAACCTCTCCATTCACCCGATCTCCCCGGAACCGGTCGAACGCGGCACGCGCGTCGGCGGAACGCAGTCTCCCGTCGGAGCGATCCTGCAGCGCCTGAGCCGCGAATTCACCGGTCCGGCGCAGGCCGAAGGCCCCGCCGACGGCGCGGAGGCGTTGGCGCCCGCGACCAAAACCGGATCCTCCCTCGCCTTTCTCTCGCGCTGCATCGTGCTGCAGGCAGTCGGCCTCGCCGGGGTGGCGGCGCTCTGGATCGCCGGCCTCGCCGGCAAGCCCTTCGAGACCAACGGCATCCTGGCCGTGCTCATTCTCGGCATCGGCCTCATCGGCGTCGCCTGCGTTTTCCTGCAGCGCTGGCGCGACGTGCAGTGGATCGCCACCCATGTGGTGCGCATCGGCCTGCTGGGCACGGTGATCGGGCTGATCGCCGCCTTCTCCAGCGTGCGCGGCGGCGCCTCGAACGACCCCAACCAGATCCGCGAGATGATCGCCGCCGTCGTCGACGGCATGTACATCTCGCTCTACGCGACGCTGCTGGGCATCGCCTGCAACCTCTGGCTCAAGGTCAATCTGCGGCTGCTCGGAAACTTCCATGGATGAGGAGACGCTCACCGTCTGGCTGGACACCGCCCTGTTGATGCTGGGCGGCTTCATCCTGACGACCGTGTTGATGATGTCGGTGGTCAACCCGCCGGCGAAATCGGCCGACAGCGAAGGCGACAAGGCGCCCGGCAATGTGGTGATCGAGGCGCAATGGCCCGACAAGCTGGACGCCGACGTCGACCTCTGGGTCGAGGCGCCGGGCGACCGGCCGGTGGGCTATTCCAACAAGAGCGGCCAGATCTTCAGCCTGCTGCGCGACGATCTCGGCAAGTCCCAGGACATCACCGATTTCAACTACGAGATCGCCTATAGCCGCGGCATGCCGCCGGGCGAGTATGTGGTCAATGTCCATCTCTACCGGGCAATCAACGCCGCCTTTCCGATCCAGGTGAAGCTGGTGGCCAGCGTGCGCGCCGACGAGGAGGGCAAGTCGCGGCAGCTGGTCACCACGAATGTCGAGCTGCTGCGCCTCAACGATCAGGTGACGGCGTTCCGCTTCAACCTGGATTCCGAGGGCAATCTGGTGCCCGGCAGCGTCAACAGCCTGTTCAAGGAATTGCGGGTGGCCTCGCAATGATTTCCTTCGCCATCGTTTTCGCGCTGCTGCTCGGCGGCTTCGTGTTCCTGGTTCTGCCCCGCGGCAGCTTCTGGTGGCGCACCGTGTCCGCCTCGCTCTATGTCGTGCTGCTCGGCTTGGTCTATGGCGGTGCGGTGGAAATGCTGGGCCAGCCCAAGCCCGTGCGCCTGGAATGGCGCGGCGACATGGCGGAAGCCGACCTGCTGGGCGCCTCGCTGAAGGAAGGCCAGGCGATCTATGTGCTGCTGCAGTTCCCCGACGGCGCCGCGCCGCGGTACTATGAGTTTCCCTGGAGCCAGAAGATGGCCGAGCAGATCCAGAAGGCGCAGCGCGAGGGCCAGGCCAACGGCACCGGCGTCAAGATGAAGACCGCCAAGGGCCAAGCGGGCGACGATCCCCGCGAGCCGATGTTCTACGCCATGCCGCAGCCCACGCTGCCGGACAAGAACTACGTCGCCAGCGGCGACACGCTGGTCTATCAGCAGCCGGGGACCAACCCGTAGGCTCAAACCTGCCCGTTCGGTAGTTTACCCAACATTTTCCAGAAGGCCAGCAGCCGGGGCACGCCCGCGGACGATCCGCCGTCGGGGCATCCTGTCGTGGAGTCTAAGTCGCGCTCGGGTAGCCGCTTGAATCCCAGGCGCTCGTATAACCGGTGTGCGGTGGTCTGGAAGATGGCGCTGTGCAGGCAGATCGCGGGCGTCTCATGCTGCCGCGCCTCGCCGATGCACCAGCCCACCAATCTCTGGCCGATGCCGCTGCGGCGAAAAGCCGGGTCGACCGCCAGAGCGCGCAGCGAAGCCCAGCGGTTGGGATCGGCCGCATCGCCCCGGTTGCCATCGGCGATAAACGCGACGGCGCCGACGATGCACTGGCCCAGACCGGCAACGGCGGTCCGGACATCCTGCCGCGCGGTGATCAGGCCGCGCAAGCTGCGGAAGTACTCGTCATAGATGTTTGCTGGGATTAGCGGTCTGTACTCCGCATTAGCGGCGGCTATGACGGCGAGGATCGCCTCCTTGTCGGCGGCCTCTGCCGGCCGCACGGTCAGCGGTGCTCGACTGTTTGGCGATCGCAGGAAATTTGATTGCATTTAGTCCGCCACAGGGGCTGCTTCGATCAGGCTTAGGGGCGATTGCGTCGGGATCACGCGCACCAGCTCGAGTCCCGCCGCCGCGAGGATGGCGCGATGTTCGCTCTCGGTGCGCTCCTGGCCGCCGGCCACCACCATCATGCTGATATCGAACAGCTTGGCCTCGGCGGCGCCGCTGCCCGCGGCAATGATCCGCTCGGCCAGCAGCAGGCGCGAATCCGGCCGCATCGCCCGCCGGCAATTGCGCAGGATCAGCATCGCCTGGGCGTCGCGCCAATCGTGGATGATGTTCTTCAGCAGGTAGATGTCGCCGCCCTTGGGAACCGACTCGAAGAAATCGCCCGATGTGCAGGCGCTGCGCGCCGAGAGGCCGGCCGCCGACAGCTTGCGCTCGGCTTCCTCCACGACCATCGGCAAGTCCAGGATCAGGCCGGTGAGCTGGGCATGGCGG
Source organism: Dongiaceae bacterium (assembly GCA_046154965.1). Taxonomy (GTDB): domain Bacteria; phylum Pseudomonadota; class Alphaproteobacteria; order Dongiales; family Dongiaceae; genus DATKFM01. Next base: position 36,016 of record JBJXDY010000115.1, read on the forward strand.
CGCAGCAGCGCCACCGCCAGCGTGCCGTCGCCGCCGCCGACATCGATCACCTTGCCAACCCCGGAGAAATCATAGGCGGCCAGGATGGCGTCGGCCTCCTGGTGCGAGAAGCTGCTCATGGCGCCATTAAACACCGCCGCCGCTTCCGGGCGCGCCATCAGGAAGTCGAACAGCGGCTCGCCATGCACTTCGTCGAAGGCGGGCTGCCCTGTCTGTACACTGTGATGCATGCGGCCATAGGCCTGCCACAGCCATTCCTCGCCATAGAGCAGCGCCATGCCGTGCAGGGATCCCGCAGCGTCCTTGCGCAGCGTCCGCCCCACGGGTGTCAGGGCAAAAGCGCCGTCGCCGGTTTCCCGGAAGATGCCGACGGCGGCCAGCGCCCGCAGCAGGCGGTAAAGCGCGCGGGGCTCCGCACCGGTGGCGCCGGCAAGCTGGCCCGCGGTCTGCGGCGCATCGGCCAGGCGGTCGGCGATCTGCAGCTTGGCGGCGACGTGAATCATCTGGGTGACGCGAAAGCTCAGGATCATCTGCCGGAGCGTGGCGGTGGCCGCGTTGTTCTGCGACTCAAGGGTACGGATGGCGTTCAACTCAATCCTCCAATTCGTTCTTGCCGGCGGTCGTACCGCCTTGCGGGGCGCTGTCCGCGCGCCGCGGGGCACTAACGGCGCCCTCGGTTCGGCCGATTCTTTTTTCGTGGGAAGCGGAAACTGCGGCTCAAACCTGCTGCGTCTACCGGGACTAAAACGCACCGGCGTTCTCCAGGGAACGTCCGGCATCATTCTCTACGCATGATAAATACGCATACCCCAGGCCCAATTCCACAATCGCCGGGGAAATCTGGCGGGTATGTGATGAAGATCACAAAGGCTGGGCAGGGGCGTAGAGCCGTCGCACCCGCGAAGATCGCCGCGGTGGCAGGACGTTGTCGGGTAGCTTTGAATCGTTCAGATACTGCGGTTGTCTGGGTACAAGAATCCGGGGGCGCTTCCAGCAATAGCAGCTGTCGTCTCGCCCCCACTTCGTGGGGGGAGAGACAGGCGACATCCGCGCCCAGCGGATGTCGCCGGTGAGGGGGTCGGGCGCCGAAATCCGCGTGTGCGAAAGACTAGCCGCCAGAGGGAAGGAGGGACATTGGGTCCACCCCATCTCATCAGTACGAATTTTTCAATGTTCGTGCGCCCAGACCCTCACCCCCGCAGCATTCGCTGTACGCGAGTGTTACGATCCCTCTCCCTGGGCGAGGGGACAGTCTTGATCTGCTGCCCTGCCGTTCACTGACGTACCCTTGATGTCTACTTCGCTACCCAATCCGCTTCTGCGTCTCCGGATCGAACAGCACGGCCTTCTCCATGTTGAACGCAAACGGCGCCGCCCGGCCGGCGCGGGCTTGGGCGTCGGCGCGCATCCTGGCGATGACTTCCTTGCCGCCGAGGCGCGTGACGACGTAGGTGTCGGAACCAGTGGGCTCCACCACCTCCACATGGCATTGCGCCTCCTGGATGTGGCGGCTGCCGCGGTCGGCGCCGGCGGTGTCGGTGATGGCTTCCGGGCGGAGGCCCAGGATGACGTTCCGGCCCGCATAGCCGGCGGCCTTGCCGTTCGGCAGCGCCAGCCGGATCGCGCCGCCGGCGGCATCGAGGCGCAGCGCCGCGCCGCCGGCCTCCACCTGCGCCTGCACCAGGTTCATCGAAGGCGAGCCCATGAATCCGGCGACGAAGATATTGGCCGGGCGGTTGTAGACCTCCTCGGGCGTGCCGAGCTGCTGCACCTCGCCGGCATTCATCACGGCGATCTGGGTCGCCAGGGTCATCGCCTCGATCTGGTCGTGGGTGACATAGACGATGGTGGTTCGCAGGTTCTGGTGCAGCCGCTTGATCTCCGT
>JBJXDY010000116.1:0-30399 GCA_046154965.1 Dongiaceae bacterium
GCCAGCGAGCAGCGCGTGGGCACCACCGTGACCATCCGTCTGCCGGGCAGCCGGTTCGTTCAGAGCGGGCGGTAGCTGCTGAACTGCCGGCGAAAATCGGCCGCGTTGCCTTACTCCTCGACAGATATATCAAGAACCACGCCACCCTTGCCGTCATGCTGGAGGTCGCTGGCGGCGACGCGGAAGAAGAACTGGTCGGCCGCCACCTGTTCCACCGGCTTGCCACCGAGCTTCACCGTGACCCTGTGATTCAGCGCCGGCAGCGGCTGGCCGTTCCCGTCGCGCAGGACAATCAGCAGGTCCGCGCCATCGGGGAAGCGCTGGTTGCGCAGGATCTGCATATGGTTCTTGGGATCAAATTGGCGCAGAATCTCCCGCCGGTCGGCAACGCGCGCATTGTAGTTATCGTATGCCTCCCAATAGACGCCGCTGGCCGCGAGGAATATCTGCGTCAGGATGCGGGCTTCCGCTTCTGCGGCCACGTACTCCGCCATCGGCAGACCCTCGAAGTACTCGGCGAAGGCCTTCTTGGTCGCCATTTTCGCAAGATCCCGGGCGACGCTGTGGGCCAGCTTGCCGGCTTGTGGTGATTTCACCACCTGCTTCAAGGCCGCCTTGAACGAAAAGTTTGTCAGGCCGGCGAAGTTGCGGAACATGCCGAGATCCCTCGCCTTCTTCAGGTTGGCCTGCGCCTTCTCCAAGGCTTTGAAGGCTTCGCCGGCGGCCTCAGCCTGAGTTTGCCCGGCAAGGCGGTAGCCGGTGGCCATGCTGCCTTCGATGGCCTGGTCGATGAGCTGCATGTAAGTGCGCGTATCCCGCGAGGCGATGTAACGGGCGATGATGTAGCTGGCAGTCGGGCTGGTGACTGCCGATTTGACCGCGCGCTTACTGCTGTACTTCAAGGCGTCCTCCAAGTTGGCGCGGATGTCGGAGAACGGGCCGCCGTCGCCGGTCATGATCTCGGGCGCGAGACTCGGCTCATAGAAGCTCGGCGGCCCCAGCAGGATTGCCTCGCCGACTTTCTTCGCCGTCTCGCCGATGGCGCCGACCGGACCGGCTTCGACCGCCTTCTCCACCACGTCGGCAATGTTGAAGCCGAACTCCGCAAGGCCTTGCGCCGCAGCTGACTTCATGATGCCGCTGGCGAGACGCTGCTGGGCGTAACTGGCCGTTTCCTGCGCGTCCAGGAAGGCAGCGCGGCTATCCCGGCGGGCGCGCTCGGCCCGCTCCAGTATCCGGCCCAGCTCGGCGATCTGCTTGTCGAGGAAAGCCAGGACATCAGAAGGATCCCAAGCCCGCACCTGATAGCGCATCGTGGAGCCCTCTTCGGCCTCCAGCGCCACGATGCGGAAGGCGCCGGCGCTGAAGTTCGCCAGCTCCTGCTCGGCGGCGCTGAGCTTTTCCTGGGCGTGCCTGAACCCGAGTTCGGCGGCGTCGAGGCGGCCATGGGCGCCGTCCTGAACAGCGACCGCAGCGAGGAAATCGGTTTCCGCCCGAATCTGCGCCACGAAGGCATCCTGCGCCGCCTGCAGCAGGCGCTCGTGCTCGCGGACAAAGCCCAGATCGCGGCCCATGCGCTCAAGACCGGCATTCAACTGCTTTAGTTCTGCTTCGAGCCGGTAATAGGTTTCGAATGCCGAATCGGAGATGACATGGCCGCGATTGGCGATGATCCCGTCATAGAGCATGTTCACGCGCCGCTGCAGGCGGTCTCGTTTCTGCTCCAGCTTGCGATAATCGGCGGACTTGTCCGCATCGGCGGGAACATAGTTGTTCAACTGAGCAACCGCTCCGGCGTAACGCGCTTCGGCCGCAATGAACGACTCATGCAACCTGCGTGTCGTCGCCACGCGCTCCTCGTATTCGGAGTTGCGGCGGCGAAGTTCGTCGGCGGCGCGCCGCTGATCGTCCTCAGCAAGGACCAGCCTGGCCCGCAGGTCCGACTGCTTCCGCTGCCAGCCCGTGTAGCCGATCTCCAGGCCGACGATCTGATAATCCCGGCTCCGCGGCTTGCCCGAGAGCGTGATCGTCACATCGTAGGGGTCATGCACCCGCGACACCTGCAGATCGTTGGCGCCATAAGTGACGTGTTGTGAGCCCCAGCGGCCGGTCAATTCCGCCGCCTCGCGGCAGGTCTCCAGGCGCAGGGTAAAGAACAGGCCCATGTCGGCCAGCTGCTGGCGCACAGCCGCGGGCAGTTCCGCGCCCATGTCGGCGGCATCGGTTATGGCGTGACGGGCATCGATCTTGCCCAGGCGATAGCTGCCTTCATAGGCGAGCTTGTGGCCGTCGGCGCGGGTTTCCGTCAGCGTAATACGGTCGCCGCTGCCGTCGACCTTCCAGGCCGAGCCGCGGCCGGCCCAGTCGCCGTTGAGCCGCTCGCGCACCTTTGCCGCATCGGCCTGGGTCATCACGCAGGGTGCATCGGGTTCGATGCGGCGCTCCAGCCCGTCGCCGCCGGTCTTCGCCCTGGTCCGCGCCGTGCCGTCGAAGACGACCCGCGCCGGCTGGCCATCAGGACCTTGATCCAGCGTGACCTCGACGATGGTCTTGCCGGCGGCGACGGCGTCGGCGATGTCGATGCGATAGCCGTTGCCCTGGATGCTGTGATTCACGGTTGGTGCCGGCCGGCCGCCGCCGGCATCGACCGCGGCGTCGATCAGCCGGTCCAGTGCCGCGCCTTCGGGCGCCGGCCGGCCCACGGTCTTGTACAGCGCCGCGATCGCCGCCCCAACGGCCTTGCGGTCGCCGCTGACGACGGCGTCGTGGACCGTCCCGATCTGATCGCCGAACTGCTTCGCCCGCGGCCCCAGCAGCAGCGCGCGGCCATAGGCCTCCAGCAATGCGATATCGCCCGGCTGCGGCGGACGTGCGACACCGGCAAGGCCCGCCTTTTGCAGCGCCTCGACGGCACTGCGATAGGCCGCGGAATCGGCGCCTGTGGGTGGCCGGTCGGGCGATGCCGATGACAGCAGATCAGACACGGCGCCCATGGTAAAAGCGTCGATGTCGGCGGCGCGCCCTTGCGGCGGCGCGAGCATGAGCCCGAAGACGACCGCACAGGCGAGCCGTTTCACGATCGGCACCGCATTTCCCGCCGCGTCATCGCTGCGCTTGATCAGGGCGCCGGCTGGCCGATCGCCCGGAACTCATAAGCCGCGATGTAGCCGCCGCCATGATCGGTCTTCAGCACGATTTTCAGATAGCGCGCCGTCACCGGCGCGAAAGCGAAACGTTGATATGGCGACTGCATCATCTTCTGGTTCTGGGTCGTGAACTGGCCGATGGAGCGGAATTGGCCGGTCGGGCTGTCGTCGGCCACGAGCAGTTCGAAATCCTTGAGATTGTACTGATCCGTGCCGGGAATCAGCACTTCGAACGCCTCGAGCGTCGCCGGCTGCTCGTCGCGGAAGGCCCAAATGCCTTCGCCATTGTAGGTCGTCGCACGCTCTTCGCCGCCGTCATTGAGTTTCAGCCATTCGTCATTGGGCGCACCCAGCAACATGCCGCCATTGGCCTGGGCCAGAAGGTCGATCCCCGCGGAGGCCGCCCCCGCAGCGGGCGGCGCCGCGGCAGCTGCGGTCTCATCGATCTGGCCGAACAGGCGCAGGTCGTAGGCCGCGACGTAGCCACCGCCGTGATCGCTCATGAAGATCACCTTCAGGTATTTTGCCGTTACCGGCGCGAAGGTGAAACGCTGATAGGGCGACTGGATCATCTTCATGTTCTGGGTGGTGAATTGGCCGATGGAGCGGAACGCGCCGGTTGGCCCTTCGTCGCCGACCAGAAGTTCGAAGTCCCTGAGATTGTATTGATCCTGGCCGGGGATCAGCACTTCGAAGGCATCGAAGGTGGCGGGCTTTTCGCCGCTGAAGGCCCAGACGCCTTCGCCGGCATAGGTGGTGGCGCGGTCCGCGGCGCCATCGTTGAGCCTTGTCCATTCGTCGTTGGGCGCGGCGATAAGCGTGCCGCCATTGGCCTGGGCCAGAAGGTCGATGCCCGTCGGCGCCGCTGCGGCAACCGCTCCGGCGGCGGCTTCATCGATCCGTCCGAACAGCCGCAGGTCGTAGGCCGCGACATAACCGCCGCCATGATCGGTCATGAAGACGACCTTTAGGAACTTCGCGGTCACGGGCGTGAAAGTGAATCGCTGATAGGGTGACTGCATCATCTTCAGATTCTGGGTCGAAAACTTGCCGATGGAACGGAAGGTTCCAGTCGGGCCCTCGTCGCCGATCAGCAGCTCGAAGTCTTTCAGATTGTATTGATCAGATCCGGGGATCAGCACCTCGAACATATCGAATGTCGCCGGTTTTCCGTCCTTGAAGCTCCAGACGCCGGCGCCGGCATAGGTGGTGGCCCTGTCGGCTGCACCATCATTGAGCTTCATCCATTCGTCATTGGGCGCCGCCAGCAGCTGGCCGCCATTGGCCGCCGACAGCAGGTCGACGCCTGCCGGCGCCTGCGCCGCGGTGCCCGCAGCCGCCTGCTCGTCCACCGTGCCTTGAACACGGAATTCGTGGGAGGCGATGTAGCCGCCGCCATGATCGGTGAGCAGCACCACCTTCAGATAGCGTGCAGTCACCGGCGCGAAGGTGAATTTCTGATAGGGTGATTGCATCATCTTCATGTTCTGGGTCGAGAACTTGCCGATAGAGCGGAAGGTCCCAAGCGGTCCTTCGTCGCCGACCAACAGCTCAAAATCCCGGAGGTTGTAGCCGTCGGCGGCCGGAATCAGCACTTCGAAGGTGTCGAAGGTCACCGGCTTGCCGTCGCGGAAGGCCCAGACACCGCTGCCGCTGTAGGTCGTGGCGCGATCTTCGGCGCTGTCATTGAGCTTGAGCCACTCGTCGTTGGGCGCTGCCAGCAGCACGCCGCCATTGCGCTGCGCCAGGATATTGTTGTCCGGCTCCGCCGCCTTCTGGGCCACCTGGGTGAGGGCCGTGGTCAGCCCGGTCATGCCCTGAGCATCGTAGTACTGGCCGCCGGTGATGTCGGGCACGCACTGGATCAGCGCGCGCTGCTTCTCCGAGAGGTTGAAGCCGACGATGTCCACCTTGAGATCTAATCCAGCGGCTCGCAGCTCCTCTGCGGCGGCACAGGGGTCGCCTTTGCACTCCTCGATGCCGTCGGTGACCAGGACGATGCGGTTGTCCTGGCCTTTCAGCGCCGCGAAACTGCGCTGCGCCTGGCGCAGCGAATCGGCGATCGGCGTTTCGCCCTTGGCGCGAAGCCCGGAGATGCGCCTGGAGATGGCCACCGCATCGTCGGCGCCGATGGGCGAGGCCAGCTCGATATCCGTGCAATCCTTTGCCTTGCGGTGACCGTAGAGCAGGAGTCCCAGCCTGGCTTCGGGCGGCATGGAGGTCAGCGCCTCAGCCATCGCCTTCTTCGCGGCGTCCATGCGGCTCTCGCCGGTCTCCAGCTTCTTCTTCATCGAGCCGGAGGCATCGACGATGAAGAGGACGTTGGTCTCCGCTCTGGCGGGCCGATCGAGGCCGCCGTTGAGCGTCAGAACTGCGGCGAATGCGCTGATGACTGTTAGGCTGCGTGAGATCATATTGCCCCTCCCCCGAAAGGCGTCATGACGGGCGCGACGATGTCGAGATATCGGTAAAGCCCATTCCACAATGTTTTGGAATGGTTAACAAAACGCTAAGCGTTGCTGGACAAGACAGGAAAAGGATCAGGGCTGGGTGGGTTGCACCCCACGCCGCTATCCCTTGAGCGCCGCGACGCCCGGCAGGTCCTTGCCTTCGAGCCATTCCAGGAATGCGCCGCCGGCGGTGGAGACGTAGGAGAATTTCTCCATGACGCCGGCTTGTGCGAGCGCCGCCACGGTATCGCCGCCGCCGGCGACGGTGAGGAGCTTGCCCGCGGCTGTAAGTTCCGCCGCCGCCTTGGCGATGGTAACCGTGGCGGTTTCAAAGGGCGGCGTCTCGAAGGCGCCGACCGGGCCGTTCCAGACCAGCGTGCGGCAGGTCGCGAGCCGATCGTTGATCGCTTTTGCTGTTGCCGGGCCTATGTCGAATATCTTGTCCGCCGTACCAACTTCACCGACAGCCAGAGTCCTCGTCGGCAGATTCGGCTTCATGTCCGCGGCGACCACCACATCCGTGGGCAACAGGATCTCGCACTTCTGGCCGCGCGCGGCCAGCAGGATTTGCCGCGCTGTTTCCGCCATGTCGCGCTCGGCGAGCGAGGCGCCGATCTCCACACCCTGGGCGGCGAGAAAGGTGTTCGCCATGGCGCCGCCGATGACCAGCACATCGACCTTCTTCACCAGATTGCCGAGGAGATCGAGCTTGGTGGAGATTTTGGCGCCGCCGACGATCGCCGCCACTGGCCGGGCCGGATTCTCCAGCGCCTTGGACAGATGATCCAGTTCTGTTTCCATCAACCGGCCGGCGGCGCTGGGCAGCAGCCGGGCGATGGCCTCGGTCGAGGCGTGGGCACGGTGGGCGCAGGAGAAGGCATCATTCACATAGAGATCGCCAAGCGACGCCAGCTCGCGGGCGAAAAGAGGATCGTTCTTCTCCTCGGCTGCGTGGTAACGCAGGTTCTCGAGCAGGGCGATTTCACCGTCCTTCAGGGCTGCCACCGCCTTGTGCGCGGGCTCGCCGATGCAGTCTTCGGCAAACGCGACCGACTTGCCGCCGAGCGCCTTCGATAGCGGTTCCAGCACCGGGCGCAGCGACATGTCGGACACGCGCTTGCCGTCGGGACGGCCGAAATGGGCCAGCAGCACGACACGGGCGCCCCGGCCCAGCAGTTCCTTAAGCGTGATCGCCGTTCGGTCGATGCGCGTGCTGTCGGTGACGCGGCCGTTCTTCACCGGCACATTGAGATCGGCGCGCACCAGCACGCGCTTGCCACGCACCTCCAGGTCGTCGATGGACTTGAATCCCCTGCTCACGGCAATCTCTCCGTTCCAATTCCGCGCCCTGGCGGGCCGCATCATCCTGAAGGCGCAGGGTAATGACAACCATCCCTGCGGCGTCAACGGGGTTGCCGCGCCCGGAGTTCTCCGCCAGCCTACGGGCCGTGAGACGGCATTACATCCCGCTGGCCCTCCTGGTCATCCTCGCCCTTGCCGCCGCCGGCGCGTGGTTCCTGGCGCATCAGCCTATCTCGGTCGCCGTGGCGGTTCCGACGAAGGGCCCGGCGGTCGAGGCCATCTATGCCACGGGCACCGTAGAGCCGGTGACCTGGGTAAAGGTCGGTCCCACCATTCCCGGGCGCATCGAATCCCTGGCCTGCGTCGAAGGCGCCAGCGCGAAGAAGGGCCAGCTTCTGATCGGTCTGGAGAATGCCACCGCGGAAGCCCGTGTAACCGAACTGACCGCCCTCCTGCGGTTCCGGCAGCAGGAGGTGGAGCGCTATGGCGCGCTGATGAGGCGCGATGTCGCCAGCCGCCAGGCCTATGAACGGGCGCTGTCGGAAATGGATCAGGGTAAGGCGGCGCTCGCGGCGGCGGAACAGCTGTTCGAGGACACGATGATCCGCGCGCCGATGGACGGCGTGGTGCTGCGCAAGGAAGGGGAGATCGGCGCGGTGGTGAAGGCGGGCGATGCGATCTGCTGGATCGGCCAGCCGACGCCGCTGCGGGTCACCGCCGATATCGACGAGGAGGATGCGCCCCGGCTGAAGCTCGGGCAGCGGGCGCTGATCACCGCCGATGCCTTTCCCGACCGCGTCATCGAGGGCCAGGTGAACGAGATCACGCCCATGGGGGATCCCATCAACAAGAGCTATCGCGCCCGCATCAGCCTGCCCGATGATTCGCAGCTGTTGTTCGGCATGACCACGGAAGTGAACGTCATCGTGCGCCATGCCGAGGATGCGATCCTGGTGCCGCCCGACGCGCTGAGGGCCGCCGCCGTTTGGGCCGTGGTCGATGACGTCGCCCACCGCATTCCCGTGAAGACCGGAGTTTATGGCGATGACAGCGTGGAAATCCGCGAGGGGCTTAAGGGCGACGAGATCCTGATCCTGAATCCGCCCGCCGATCTGGCCGAAGGCGACGCGGTGCGGCTGCGCAACCGCTGAGGCCGCCGATGCTGGTCGCCGACATCGCCCTCGCCCATCTCAGCAAGCGCAAGCGGCAAACCGTCGTGTCGATCCTTGGCGTGGCGCTGGGGGTCGGGTTCTTCATCGCCATCGCCGCGCTGATGCAGGGCTTCCAGAGCTACTTCATCAACCAGGTCATCGACGTGTCCCCGCACATTGTTATGAAAGATGAGTTCCGCAGCGCGCCGAAACAGCCGGCCGAAACGATGGGCGAAGGCGGCGCGGTGCAGATCTCGGGCGTCAAGCCGAAGGACGAGCCGCGGGGCATCCGCAATGGCGAGGCGATCACCGCGACCCTCGCCAAGCTGCCGGGGGTGAAGACGGCGCCGGCGCTGATCGGCCAGGCGTTGCTGCGCTATGGCAGCAAGGATGTGTCGGCGACGGTCATCGGCATCGATCCCGACGCCGAACGCAGCGTCACCCGCATCGAGCGCGACATGACCGTAGGCAAGCTGGCCGATCTGCGCTCTGTGGCCAATGGCATCATTCTGGGCGAAGGGATCGCGGTCAAGCTGGGCGTCGGGCCCCATGACAGCCTCAATGCCGTGTCGCCTGAAGGCGTGCTGCTGAAGATGAAGATCACCGGCCTGTTCCGCACCGGCGTCACCACGCTTGATAACGGCACAGCCTATATGCTGCTGAAGAAGGCGCAGATCCTGCAGGACCGGCCCAATGTGGTGAACCAGATCCGCATGCGGCTGGACGATGTGGAGCAGGCGCAGACCGTGGCCGCGAGCGCCGAGGCGCGATTCAAATACCGCACCGAGTCCTGGCAGGAGACGAACGAAGGCGTGCTCGGCATCTTCGTCATCCAGAACGGCATCATGTATTCGACGACAGGCGCCATCCTGGTGGTGGCGGCCTTCGGCATCTTCAACATCATCTCCACCGTCGTGCTGGAGAAGACTCGGGACATCGCCATCCTGAAATCCATCGGGTTGGACGAGACTGACATAAAGCTGATCTTCCTGATGGAGGGGCTGGCGGTCGGCGTCGCCGGCGCCTTGCTGGGATGGGCCACCGGCTATGGGCTGACGGAGGTGTTAGCGCAGATCCGGCTGCCCATCGAAGGCTTCGTCAAGGCCCAGGGCTTCTACCTCAAATATTCCATCTGGCATTATGTGATTTCGGCGGGGATCGCCGTTTCCGCCGCGGTGTTCGCGGCTTATCTGCCGGCGCGCAAGGCGGCGCGGGTCAATCCCGTCGATATCGTGCGGGGTGCCGCTTGAGCGAGACGCTGCTGGAGGCGCGCGGCGTGAAGCGGGTGCTGCCGGGAACGGTGCCGGTGACGCTGGTGCAGGGCATCGATTTGCGGGTTGACGCTGGCGACTTTCTGGCGATCACCGGCCCGTCGGGCTCGGGCAAATCGTCGCTGCTCTATCTGCTGGGGCTGCTGGACGAACCGACCGAAGGCGAGATCGCGCTGATGGGCCATGAGACCGCCGGCCTGAGCCGCACTGCCCGGGCGCGGCTGCGGCTCTCCAGCCTCGGCTTCATCTTCCAGTTCCATTTCCTGCTGCCGGAATTCACCGCCATGGGCAATGTGCTGATCCCCATGCGCAAGTTGAATGCGCTGAGCGAAAAGGAGATGCACAAGCGCGCCGAGGAGATCCTGGTGGGCCTCGGGCTGCAGGACTGCCTGAAGAAGACGCCCGACAAGATGTCCGGCGGCGAGCGGCAGCGGGCGGCGATTGCCCGGGCGCTGGCGAACAATCCGCATCTGATTTTCGCCGACGAGCCGACCGGCAATCTGGACAGCAAGAATGCACGCACCGTATTTGAAATCTTCAGCCGCCTGGCGCAGCAGGACCGGCGGGCGGTCGTCGTAGTGACCCATGACCTGGATCTGGCGGCCCAAGCAACGCGGCGGGTGCATCTGGTGGACGGGCGGATCGTCAGCGACCAGTCGCAGCAGAGCGTCGCAGCAGACCAGGCCGTCCATTGACATTGATGGTTGGCGTTTCCAGTCTCTTCAGCGGGGGTGCGCTGTACCCCTGCACCGCCGGGAGGTGGCCATGACATCGACGACAGCGGAGGTTGACACCGGACCGGATAACCTGACGCCAGCAGGCCGCGCTGCATTGCGCGCCGCCCATCGGCTGCGCACGGGATGGTTCACGGCGCAATATCTGCTCAGCCGACGCCTCAGCCCGCGGACCGACCTGCCGCCGGAGGTGCGCGCCGCCATGCCCTCGGCCGCGATTCTGACCGCCGACCGCGACGCGCTGATGCTGCGGGATGTCGACAATATCGCCGCCGGCCTTTACCGGCCGCCCCACGACCTGTTGGGTAGTCCCCTGGCGGCCTTGCGCCGGAGTATCGCCTACTTCGCCGATCTGGCCAGCGTGAATCGGCGCCGCAGCGGAGAAGAAGGCCCGGAACTGGCGGCGGAAGACGCGGCCGAATTTCCCGAATACTACCGCCGGGCCTATCATCATCAGACCGACGGCTATCTCAGCGAGAAATCGGCGCGGCTCTACGATCATCAGGTGGAGGTGTTGTTCGGCGGCGCGGCCGATGCCATGCGGCGGCAGGCGCTGGTGCCGATGCATCATTTCATGCAGGGCCGCAACAGCGCCGATATCAGGATGATCGACATTGCCTGCGGCACCGGACATTTCCTCACCTTCGTGAAGGATAATTACCCGCGGCTGCGCTGCACGGCCCTGGATATCAGCCCCTACTATGTGGCGGAGGCGCGTCGCAATCTGGCGCCCTGGTCGCGCTGCGCGTTTGTCGAGTCGGCCATCGAGACCTGCGACTTTCCCGCCGCCGCTTTCGATGTCGCCAGCTGTATCTATCTATTCCACGAGCTGCCGGCGGCGATGCATGGCGACACGGCTGCGGCAATTGCGCGGCTGGTGAAGCCGGGCGGGCTGTTCGTGCTCGTCGATTCCCTGCAGTATGGCGACCGGCCGGAGTATGATGCGCTGCTGGAGTCGTTCCCCTTCGCCTTCCACGAGCCCTACTATGCCGATTACCTGCGTCAGGATCTGACGAGGCTGTTTGTCGAAGCCGGCTTCGACCAGCAAGGCATCGAGCTGGCTTATCTGTCGCGGGTGATGACGTTCAAGCGCAGGGGCGGCTAACCATTATGAATGGAGCATCGCCGCGCCAGCCGGAACGGCCGCTCTGGATGGAAATCGATCCGGCGGCGCTGGCACATAATCTGGCCTATGTCCGGCAGCTTGCAGGCCAGCGGCGCTTGATCGCGTCGGTCAAGGCCAATGCCTATGGCCATGGCGCCGTGGAGATCGCCCGCAGGCTCGAGACGCTGGGCGTCGACACCCTGTGGACCGGCAGCATCGCCGAGGCCATCGCCATGCGCGAGGCCGGCATCAAGGCGCGCATCCTGCTGTTCGCCGGCTATCTGCCGGCGGAGATACCGCAGTTGCTGGCGCACGGATTCGTGCCGACGATCTATGACCGCGAGGGCGCGCTGGCCGTGAGCGGCGCGGCGCGCCCGCCGGCGCCCATCTACATCAAGGTGGATAGCGGTCTCGGACGGCTCGGCGTGCCGCTGCCAGAGGCCGAGAGCCTGATCCGCGAAATCGCAGCGCTGCCCAACATCCAGATCGAAGGCATCTACAGCCACTTGCCCTTCGCCGATGCCGCCGGCCGCGACTGGGCGCTGGCGCATTATCACGGCTTCGCAGCGCTTCTTGAGCGCCTGACGTCAATGGACATCCGGCCGGAGGTGACACAAGTCTGGGCAAGTTCCGGCCTGCTGGCGCAGATGCCTGACATCTGCAACGCCGTCTGCGTCGGGCATCTGTTCTATGGCCTTTCGACCGTGAGCGAAGACGTCGCGCCGGCCACCGAACTGAGGCCGGCGTTGAGCGCCATCAAGACCCGCCTGATCCATGTCGCCCATCACGCCGCCGGCGAGGACCTCGCGACCGGGGGCAGCTATGGCGGCAAGAACGCCCGCGTCACCGGCGTGGTGCCGCTGGGCCTCGGCGACGGCATGCGCCGTCCGATTGACGGACAAAGCCTGACGCTTGTCCTGCGCGGCCGGCGCGTGCCGGTGCTCGGCGTGTCGCTGGAACATACGACGCTGGATCTGACTGAACTCGGCGCGGCGGAAGTTGGCGATGAGGTGACGGTGATCGGGGCCGGCGGCAGCAGCTTCAAGGATCTGGCCCGCACCTTCGGCTGCAGCGAGCTGGAAGCGATGATGAGCTTCAGCGGAAAGCTGATAGCGCGAAACTAGATCTTCTCTCTCGCCGCAAAAAACGCGTCGCTGTAGGGGTACCACCAGTCCTGCAGCGTGGGCCTGGGATCGAACATCACCATCTTGGTCTGGCGGAAGGCGTTGAGGCCGGGGCGGCCGAGAGCGCGGCCCAGGCCGGACAGCTTCCAGCCGCCGAAGGGCAGCGCGTCGTTATCACCCAGCACATTGTTGACCCAGACCATGCCGGCTTCCAGCCGCTCGGTCGCTTCCATCGCCTCGGCAGTATCGGTGGTGTAGATCGTAGCGCCCAGGCCGAAGCGGGAGTTGTTGGCTAGGCGGATCGCCTCGTCCAGGCTGCGCACCCGGCAAACCGGCGCCACGGGACCGAACAGTTCCGAACGCATGATCGCCATGCCGGGCGTGACGCCCGTGAGCACTGTGGGTTCATAGAACCAGCCGGTGTTGAAAGCAGGCGGCACACGGCCGCCGCAAACAACCTTCGCCCCTTGTTTCACCGCGCCATCCACCAGGGCCATCACCTTGTTCCGCGCCGCCTCGCTGACCAGCGGGCCGATCTCCACCCGGTCCATGCCGTTGCCGATGCGCAGCCGCCGCGCCATCGCCGCCAGCGACTCGACGAAGGCGTCATGCACCCGCTCATGGACGAAGAGGCGCTCGGCCGAGGTGCAGATCTGGCCGGAGAGATGGAATGCCGCCGTCGCCGCGGCCGCCGCCGCCACCTCGACCGGCGCGCTGTCCATCACAATCATCGGGTCGTTGCCGCCCGCCTCGATCACGCAGGGTTTCATCTGCTCGGCGCAGGCGGTGGCCACCTGGCGGCCCGTTTCGACGCTACCGGTGAAGGCGACCGCATGGGTGCCGGGCGAACGGATCAGCGCCTGCGCCGTGGCGGCTCCGCCAGTGACGCAGGCAACAAGCCCTGCGGGCAGGCAGCGAAAATGCTCCATGAAGCGCAGGGTGCAAAGCGACGTCGCCTCCGCCGGCTTGACGATGACGGCGTTTCCCGCCGCCAGCGATGCGGCCACGGTGAAGGCCATGAGAATGATCGGGAAATTGAATGGCAGGATATGCACGCTGACGCCATAGGGGAAATAGCGCATGTACTGCAGCGAACCGGACGAGTTCGCGCCGGCGATCTGCCCGGCGTCGTCCCGCGCCAGCTCGGCGAAATAGCGGAAGATCGGCGCAACGTTCATCAGCTCACCCACCGCCTCGGCATAGGGCTTGCCCATCTCCCGCACCATCAACTCGGCAGCGGGACGGTGACCTGAATTGGCGATGCTGTCCGCGAGCCGGTGCAGGAGGCCGGCGCGGCTCTTGGCGTCCAGCGCCGCCCAGGCGCGCTGCGCCTCGTTCGCAGCGGCCATCACCGGTTCCAGCGCCGCCGCATCACATTGAGAGATGACGCCCACCTTGTCGAGCGTCGCCGGGTTCATCACCAGGCTATGCTTCTGCCCCGGCAGGGCGCGGTAGCCGTGATCGGCGAAGATCGTGGCGGCGAAGGGATCGAAATCGGACATCGGCAGGCTCCTCCGCTTAACGCCGCGCTCAGCGGATCATATAGACCTTGCGCACGGTGTCGTGGACACGGCAGGTGCCCTTCCAGTCCTTGGGGAAGAAGGCGAGGGTATCCGGCCGGATCTCGATCACCTCGCCGGATTCATGGGTGTAGGTGCAGCTGCCGCGGATGAAGTGGCAGTACTCGTCGCTGGTCACGTGGCAATTCCAGTATCCCGGGGTGCAGACCCAGATGCCGGATTCGTTGCGGCCGCCAGGCCCCTTGTGCAGCAGGCGGCCGGCGGTCAGGGATTTGCCTTCGATCATCGTCGGAACGGGGCCCCAGTCGGCGGAGGCTTCGATCGAGTCGGGCTTGCGCATCACCGGAGTCGTGCCGCGGTCGATCGTCGCGGGGCCGTATACGAGCATGTATGTGTTGCGGATCGTTTCATGCACGTCGCAGCGGCCGCTCCAGCCCGACGGGAAATGCACGACGGTGCCTGGCGTCGCCTCGATGGTCTCGCCATTGTGCTCCGTGTAGGTGGCGCGGCCCGCATGGAAGAAACAGAGTTCGTCGCCAGGCATGTTGAGCCGCCAGGAGCCGGGCGTGCAGACCCAGAGGCCGCTCTCCACCTGCTGGTCGCCACTCTTCCAGAGCAAGAGGCCGCTGGAATGGGATTTCCCCTCGATGGCGTCGGTTTGCATGCCCCAATCCGTGAGGTTCGCAACCGTCTTTGCATCGTAGATGTGCGGAGCGGAGCTTTGCCCGTACTGCCGCGGCTGCGCCTGAGTCACGATAAAGCCCTCTTTCTTCCTAGACTGCGCGACTGGCGATCTCGGCGATGATGCGGGCGGCTTTGTCCGTGCCTTTGGCCGCCTGCATGCTCTTGGCAACCGCGGCGAGCCGGCTCTGCATGGCCTTGTCGTCGATCAGCCGCTTGATGGTGCCGGCGAACTGATCGTCGGTCCAGACATAGCGCGGCAGCTTGGCGCCGTAGCCGGTGTCGTCGATGCGCGTGGCGTTGTCGAGGCCGTCCCAGCAATAAGGCATGATGATCGCCGGCTTGCCGAAATACAGCGCCTCGTTGAAGCTGTTGTTGCCGCCATGGTGGATGAACAGCGACACATGGGGGATAACGGCCGGTTGCGGGTACCATTTTTCCAGATGCACATTGGGCGGCACGTCGCTGTACTGGCCGATATGGTCGCCCACATTCATCAGGAACCGGTAGGGCAGCCTGCCAAACAGCGCGATCATGCGCTTGTAGAGATCGATGTCGGCGGATCCCAGGCTGCCGAAGCTGACATAGATCAGCGGCTTGCCGCCGTTGGCGGCGAAGGACGGCACCTTGTAGGTGCCTTCGCTGCGCACGCAGCCTTCCAGATATTGGAATTGCTTGGGGTCCAGCGGCTTGCGCCGCTTGAACTGCAGCTGACGGGGATAGAGCAGCAGGTTCATGTAGGGCGAGGCTTCGAAGAACTCGCCCGGCGGATAGGGCGCATGGCCGATCTTTCTCAGGAACTCATTGAAGCGGTCGTGGGTCGGCTTCACCAGGCGCAGGAACTCATCCTCGAACGCCTTGTAGCAAGCGTGATCGCCCTCGCTGCAGCCCGACAGATGGGGCGGGACATCGGGATCGGGGATCTCGTTCTCCGAGCAGGAGATAATGCGGATCCAGGGCCGCCCGGTGCGCTTGATCGCCGGAAACAGGATGACGTTATCGACGCAGACGATGTCAGGCTTGATGCGCTGCAAATGCGCATTGAGTCCGTCTTCGGCGATGATCGCGGAATCGACAATCGCTTCCCACACCGGGATCACATAGGTGGGCAGCTGCTCGATCGGCGACAGGCGGAAATGGGGCAGATGGCCGGCGATGAAGTTGGCCCAGAAGTTGGCGATCTCCTCGTCCGACATGCCGCCGGACATATCCACCAGGTTCTCCTGGAAGCCGTAGCCCTCGAATACGCCCTTGAAGCCGCGGTCGCAGACGAACACCGGGTTGTGGCCCAGCTCCTTGAGGCGCTGGGCGATGCCGACGCAGTTCAGCGCGGGGCCGTAGGCCGCCTCCGGAAACAGGACGATGGTTTTGCCCGCGGGCTTGGCCGGCTTCGGCTTGGAGGCGGCGCCGGGCTTCTTCGCTTTTGCTTTGACCGGCCGCGCGGATTTCTTCGGCTTCGCTGCCGCGGCCCGCTTCGGGCGCGTCACCGCCTTCTTTTTTGCCGCGGCTTTCCGCTTGAGCGCCGATTTGCGTTTGGATTTGGCGGCCACGCGGCGCGCTGATTTCTTGCGCGCTTGCGGCGCCGCCGTTCGCTTCGCTGTTCTCTTTGACTTCTTGCTGCGCTTGGCCATTGCTCAACTCTCCCATTTCGATTCGAGCTGGCTGTTTGAACAGAACCGCCCATGCCGCAGGTCTGCCGGCGGCATGGGCGGGTGACCGATATCAGAAGTAAACCTACTGGGACGCCATGATCTCCGTCACGATCTTGGAGTAAGCCGTCTGGCCGGCGCCGAGATCGCGCAGCTGCTCTTGCTGCAGCAATTCCGCCGGCGTCATCGCCATGTTCGGAAATTGCTCGAAGAGCGCCTTGTCCAGGGACTCCATCGCCTTCTGGTTCGGCACCTTATAGAGGATGTTCTCCGCGGCCCAGCGGTGGATCTCCGGCCGCAGCACATAGTTGATGAAGGCCTGCGCGGCATCCTTGTTCTCCGATGCCGCCGTCACCACCATGGTGTCGATCCACATGTCGCTGCCTTCCTTCGGCACGACGAACTTTATCTCTTTGTTCTCGGCGATGCCGTAATTGCACCAACCATCCCAGGCATGGACCAAATCGGCATCACCGGTGAGCAGCTTCTGGTAGAAGGTGGTGTCGTCAAAGGCGAGCAGGTCCTTCTTAGCGGCGATCAGCAGATCCTTGGTTTTCGCCAGCTCGTCGGCATTGGTGGTGTTGACGGAGTAGCCCAGCGCCTTTTGCCCCGCCGCCATCAGCCAGCGTTCCGTGGCCAGCATGGTGATGCGCTTCTTCAGCGAGTCGGCTGGTTTCAGCATGTCCATCCAGCTGGTCGGCGCGGTCTTCAGCACGTCGCTGCGATAGCAGAGCCCGGTCGTGCCCCAGGCATAGGGCGCCGAGTATTTGTTGCCGGGATCGTAGGCAAGATTCCGGGCCTCAGGATAGAGATTGGCGAGATTGGGGATTTTGGCGTCATCCAGCTCGGCCAGCAGCCCCAGCTGGCTCAAGGCCTCCACATAGGGCGAGGAAATGAACAGCACATCGTAGCCCTTGCCGCCGACGGCCGTCACCTTGCCGACGATTTCGTCGTTGGTGGCATGCAAGGCCAGCTCGGCCTCGATGCCGGTTTCCTTGGTGAAGTTCTCCAGCAGATCGGGCGGCATGTAACCGTCCCAATTGGAGATGACGATCTTGTCAGCAGCCGGCGCGCCGGCGGGCCATAGAACGGCTGATACCGCCGCGACAACGGCGGCGATGGCAATTTTCCTGAACATGATTCTCCCTGGCCTTTCGGACCTGATTGTTTGGCGGCGGCAGGCAATCGGGCACGCCGCCCCCTTTCTTGTCCCGGCATAGTCCGCAAGCCCCGGACAGAAGTCAATATTTCCGGGCGATTGGCTGGACGCGGGAGCAAAGGCCCGGCAGATTGCCGCCTGTGGAAAACCGGACCGCGGAACTATCGTGATCGGCAGGCTGTTCAATCGGTTGCGCGGCAAGCGCTGGCTGGAAATCGTCATTCCGAGCCTGTTGCTGCTTGCCGCCGTGCTGGTCAGCAACCAGCAACCGGCCGTCCTGACCCATTTGCAGAATCTGGTGTGGGACAGTTTCCAGCGCAGCAAGCCGCGGATCTACCAGCCGCTGCCGGTCCGCATCGTCGACATCGACGAGGATAGCCTGTCGCGCCTCGGCCAATGGCCCTGGCCAAGGACGGAAATTGCCCGGCTGATGGATCGGTTGACCGACATGGGCGCCGCAACCGTGGCCTTGGACATTCTTTTTTCCGAGCCCGACCGCATTTCACCGAAGAATCTGCTGAACTTCTTTGGCGACGAAGCTGACGCTGCAGAGCTGACCGATGCGCTTTCCCTTTTGCCCGATTCCGACGCGGTGCTGGCGGAATCCATGACGCGGGTCCCCACCGTTACGGCATACGCCTTGCTGGGAGACGAGCGCGTCCTGTCCATGCCGGCGTCGAAACACGGCATTGCCGCAGCCGGAGATGACCCGTTGCTCTTCGTGCGCAATCTCCCGGGCGCCGTAAGCACGCTTCGTCTGCTTGAGGACGCCGCGGTCGGAAACGGCGCAGTGAACTACGTTCCCGATAGCGACAACGTTATCCGGCGTGCGCCGATCCTCCTTGGTCATAACAAGGACACGGTGCCAACCCTTGCCATGGAGGCCCTGCGGGTTGCTCAGGGCGCATCCACCTACATTGTCAAGTCTTCGGGCGCCAGCGGCGAGATTTCATTCGGAGAGCAGACCGGGATCGTGGAGGTCAAGGTCGGCTCTGTGATAGTGCCGACGACATTCGAAGGCATGATGCTGCTCCATGATACCGGACATGTCGACGAGCGGTTCATACCGGCCTGGCAGGTGTTCGAGCCGGATTTCGACAGCGACAGGGTCGCCGGCCAGATCATCTTCATCGGCAGCAGCGCCCAGGGCTTGAACGATATCAAGACAACGCCGCTCAGCGCCGCCATTCCGGGCGTTGAAGTGCATGCCCTGGTTCTCGAGCAGATTCTTGCCGGCGATTTCCTGTCGCGGCCGGATTGGGCGTTCGGCGCGGAACTCATTTATTTGGTCGTCTTCGGCATCATCCTCATCGTCGCCATCCGCCGGGTCGGCGCTCTGTGGTCGATGGCGCTGGGACTGTCGGCGATCGCTGTGGCATGGTCTGCATCCTGGTACGGCTTCTCGCGTTACGGATATCTGATCGATCCCCTGTTTCCGTCGCTGGTGGCGGCGCTGATCTATGTATCGTCGTCGCTGATCAGTTTCCTGCGCACCGAAGGCGAGAAGAAGTTCATCCGCTCGGCGTTCGGCCGCTACATGTCGCCGGTGCTGGTGGAGCAGCTGACCAAGGATCCCAAGCGCCTGCAGCTCGGCGGCGAGATTCGCGAACTGACCATCCTGTTCTCGGATATCCGCGGCTTCACAAAGATCTCGGAATCGTTGAACCCCCAGGCCCTGACGCGGCTGATCAACAACTACCTGACGCCGATGACCTCGCTCATCCAGGATCAGAACGGCTTCATCGACAAATACATCGGCGATTGCATCGTCGCCTTCTGGAATGCACCGCTGGACGATCCGGCTCATGTACCCAACGCCGTGCGCACCGCGCTGAAAATGCGCGAGAAACTGCGGGAGCTGAATCGCGGCTGGCGGACCGAGGCGGAAGCCGAGGGGCGAAAGTTCATCAAGATCAAGACCGGACTGGGCCTGAACACCGGCGATTGCTGCGTCGGCAATCTGGGATCGGAGCAGCGTTTCGACTATTCCGTGCTCGGCGATGCCGTGAACACCGCAGCACGTCTGGAGGGCCTCACCAAGGGTTATGGCCTCGACCTGATCATCGGCGAGAGCACGGCGGCCCGGTGCTCCGAGTTTGCCCTGGTGGAAATTGACCAGGTGAAGGTCAAGGGCCGGGCAACGCCGCTGCACATCTTCACTGTGATGGGCGACGAAGCCTTTGCCCGGACCCCGGAGTTCAAAACGGCGCGTGACCGGCAGGCGGAGCTATTGGCCGCCTACCGGCGCCAGGATTGGGATGCGGCGTCAGCGGCGCTGGTGGATTGCCGGAAGCTGGCGCCGTCGCTGGAGGGCCTGCATGACGTATTCTCCGCGCGGATCGCCGAGTACCGCGCCAACCCGCCGCCGGCAGATTGGGACGGCGTCTATGAGGCGCGCACCAAGGAAGGCTGATGCGGCCGCTAGAAGGCGTTTAGGGGAATCTTCAGATAGCTGATGCCGTTGTCTTCCGGCGGCGGCAAATGGCCGCCGCGCATGTTCACCTGCACCGACGGCAGGATCAGCAGGGGCATCGAAAGAGTCTTGTCGCGCTCGGTGCGCATGCGCACGAATTCCGCTTCGCCGATGCCGGCATGCAAATGGACGTTCGCCTTGCGCTGTTCGGCCACCGTCGTTTCCCAGGCGTAGCGGTCGCGGCCGGGCGCCTTGTAGTCGTGACACATAAAGAGACGGGTCGCCGGCGGCAGTTCATAGAGGCGCTGGATGGAGCGGTAAAGCGTCGCTGCGTCGCCGCCGGGAAAATCCGTCCGGGCGGTGCCATAATCGGGCATGAACAGGGTATCGCCGACAAAGGCCGCGTTGCCGATCAAATAGGTCACACAGGCCGGCGTGTGGCCGGGGGTATAGAGCGCCCGCCCATGCAGCGCCCCAATGGCGAAGCCTTCGCCGTCGCGGAACAGGCGGTCGAACTGGGAGCCGTCGGTACGGAATTCTGGCTCGATATTGAAGATTTCCTTGAACGTGGCCTGCACGGCGCCGACATGATCGCCGATCGCCAGGCGCCCGCCAAGCTTCGCCTTCAGATAGGCTGCGGCGCTCAGGTGATCGGCATGAACATGGGTTTCCAGGATCCAGTCGACCGTCAAGTTCTCTGCGCGGACATGATCGACGACGCGATCGGCGGAAACCGTGCCGGTACGGCCGGATTTCGGGTCATAGTCCAGGACCGAGTCGATGATGGCGGCCCTTGGACCGGCTGGTTCCCTCACGACATAACTGACAGTGAAGGTCGCTTCGTCGAAAAAAGCTGTTACCAGCGGTTTCATCCGGAATCCTCCAGTCCGACAAACACACGCTGCGGAAGGCCATACTTACCCGCCATAGCCGATGCGGCATTGGCAGAGCGGTCAGTGGAAGGCTTCGCCCGGCCGGACGCCGATACGCTTCAGGATCTTCGCCAACGGACAGAAGCCGGTAAAGGAGGCCTGCAGCAGATTGGCGCCGATAAAGGCGGTCACCCACAACCAGCCCGGATGATGATACTGCGACAACAGCAGGCTGACCAGAATCACGGTTCCGGCAAAGGCCATCACGGCACGATCGATCGACATGTCAGGTTTCTCCTCTAAGTTAACGGCATCCAGCGCCCCGGCGAGTGCCATCAGGCTGCTGTCGGCTTATCGCGCTGCTCACGGATCAGCTTGTCGATGCCCATGAGCTTCAGGATATAGGATTCGTAAACCGGTTCGCTGATTCCCTTGCGGATCTTGCGCAGGAAGTACTTCTCAAACGCCACCTTGGCCGTATGCACCCAGCGGCCATGGCTGGACCAGTTGACGTTGCGCGGCGGAATTTCGGGAATCGCCACGAACGCCACGCCCTTGTCGCCGAAATCGGCCAGGCAGACAGCATTCCAGGTTGCCTGTTGCGACGGCTCCTTGCCATCGATCAGCGCGCGGATGTTGCGCGCGGCGGCGCTGACCATGGATTCGATCATAAAGCCGGTCTTCGGAACGCCGGTCGGCAGCGGTGTCTTTTCGATCGGCGGGATGGCGATGCAGACGCCGACGCTGAAGATGTTCGGAAAGCGGGTATTGCGCTGATGCTTGTCCACGAGGATGAAGCCCCGTGGGTTGGTGAGTCCCTCGATGCCGGTAACAGCGGGAATGCCGCGGAAGGCCGGCAGCATCATGGCGAACTTGAAGGGGAGATCATGGGCGCGCTTATCCTTGCCGTCCTCGTCCACTTCCATGACATGCATCACGCCTTCATCGACCTTCGTGGTCTTGGCGTTGACGATCCATTTGATATGACGCTCGCGGAAGGCGGATTCGAGCAGTCCTTTGGTGTCGCCGACGCCGCCGAGGCCGAGATGGCCGACATAAGGCTCGGAGCTGACGAACGTCATCGGCACCTTGTCGCGCAGCTTGCGCCGGCGCAGTTCGGTATCGACGATCATGGCAAACTCATAGGCCGGCCCGAAGCAGGAGGCGCCCTGCACCGCGCCGATGACCACGGGGCCGGGATTGGCGCAGAATTTCTCCCAGGCCGCGCTGGTCGCGGCGGCATGGCCGGTCTGGCAGATGGACTGCGTATGGCCGCCGTCGGGGCCGAGGCCCGGCACCTCGTCGAAGGCAAGGTCGGGCCCGGTGGCGATCACCAGATAGTCGTAGGTTAGCGTCCGACCGTCGTTCAGCTCCAGCTCATCGCGTTCCGCATGCAGGCGCTTGGCGCCACCCGCGACAAAGTCGATGCCCTTCTTGGCCAGCAAGGGCGCAATCGGGACTTCGATGTCGTCGCGCTTGCGCCAGTTGACGGCCACCCAGGGATTGGATGGGGTGAACTGAAAATTCTCCCCCTTGCCGACGACCGTCAGTTTATCCTGGGGGCGCAGCAGTTCTTTCATCTCGTACGCCATCGGCATACCGCCGAGTCCCGCGCCGAGCACGATGACATGGGCCATGGAACGTCTCCCTCACCGCCGCCGGGCCGCCGCGCGGCCGGCCGGAGATGGCTTGCTGGAGTTTGCGGATTGCGGTGCGCAGAAAAGCTCATGCAGGACGTGGATGACTTGATCCACGTCATTGTTGGCCGCGGAGTAGAAGATAGTTTGCGATTTGCGGCGTGTCTTGACCAGTTTGTCCCGCCGCAGCCGGGCCAGATGCTGCGACAGTGCCGACTGGCTGAGCCCGGTCAGCTGCTCCAATTCGCCGACGCGTTTCTCGCTGCCCAACAGCTGGCAGAGGATCAGCAGCCGATGCGGATTGCTCAATGCTTTCAGCAGCTTTGTCGCGGACCGGATGGCCGGGTTCGGCATCATTATATTCATACTTGCTAATTTAGATAACACTAATATATATGTCAAGGAGGAGACGCGAGAGTCCGGCGTCTGCCGTCACGAAAACTACGGAGCAGAAGATGCAGGGATTTCTCCGGCGAGCGATTGCCCTGGCGATTGCCGCGATCTTCGGCGCCCAAGCGTTGCCCGCGGCCGCCGCGGAATTCCCCGTCGAACGGCGCGATATCGCCGACCTCAAGGCGGTATTCGCCACGGTCGAGAGCGTCCGCATGGCGCCTGCCCGAACCCGCATCGGGGGCACCATCGACGAACTGACGATCCGCGAAGGCGATCGCGTCGAAGTCGGGCAGCGGCTGGCGATCGTCACTGATCCGAAGCTGCCGCTTCAGCTCGCGGCCTTGGACGCGCAGACTGAATCGCTCCGGGCCCAGCAGCAATTCGCGGAAATCGATCTTGCGCGAGTACTGAAACTGAGACCCACCGGCGCAGTTCCCCAGGTTCGCGTCGATGAAGCTCAGACAGCGCTCGACGTCGTCAAATCCAATATTGCAGCCAAATCGGCCGAACGCGCCGTCGTGGCCGAGCAGCTGGCGGAAGGCGCCGTGCTGGCGCCGGCCAATGGCCGCGTTCTCCAGGTCCAGGCTGTAAACGGTGCGGTGACCCAGCCCGGCGAGACGATTGCGATGATCGCAATCGAAACCTACGTGCTGCGAATGCGCCTGCCGGAGCGCCATGCCCGTTATCTTCGCGCCGGCGACAAGTTGATGGTGGGGGCGCGGGGTTTGGAAGCAGCACCCGAGCGGCTGGTCGAAGGCACGGTTCGCCTGGTCTACCCGGAACTGGATCGGGGCCGTGTCGTCGCCGACATCGACGTCACGGGCCTCGGCGATTTCTTCGTCGGCGAACGGACCCGGGTCTTCGTCGCCACCGGCACGCGGCAGGCGATTCTGGTTCCCGCCGACTATCTGTTCAAACGGTCAGGGGTAACCTTCACGCTGGTAAAGGGCGCCGGCGAAGTGGTCGTCCAGCCGGGCCAGACCGGTGCCGAGGGCGTCGAGATCCTGTCCGGCCTGGATGCCGGCGATATCCTGCAAAAGCCGGAGCCCAAGCCGTGAGATTCGGAATCGCGGGGCTGATAACCCGCGCCTTCATCGCGTCGCCATTGACGCCGCTATTGCTCCTGGCCTCGCTCGCGGTGGGGGCCATGGCGCTCATGGCGCTGTCGCGGGAGGAAGAACCGCAGATCAGCGTGCCGATGGTCGATATCCATATCCGCGCCGATGGCCTGAAGGCGGTGGATGCGATCGAGCTGGTGACCAAGCCGCTGGAAACCATCGTCAAAGGCATCAACGGCGTCGAGCATGTCTATTCCCAGACGGAGGACGATCAGGTCATCGTTACGGCAAGATTCTTTGTCGGCACGTCGGAAGATACCGCAATCCTGCGCGTGCATGAGGAGATCCGCGCCAACCTGGACCGCATGCCCCTGGGGATTTCCGAGCCGCTGATCGTCGGTCGCGGCATCAATGACGTGGCGGTGGTGGTGCTGACACTAGCGCCCCAACCCAACCAGCCGCCGGCGGCAATTGCCAGATGGAACGACAATGCACTGTTCGATGTCGCCGAAAAGCTGCAACATGAGCTGTCGAAGGTGCCGGACATCGGGCTTTCCTACATTGTCGGCGGCCGTGCCGACCAGATCCGGGTGGAGCCTGATCCCGAGCGGCTGGCGCTCTATGGCGTTACGCTGAACCAGCTCATCGATAAGGTGCGCAATGCCAACCGGTCCTTTCTGGTGGGCAATCTGCGCGAAGACGGCGGCGATCTACAGGTCATGGCGGGCCAGACGCTGCAAGGGGTGCCGGATGTCGGCCAGCTGCTGATCACGACGCGCGATGGCCGTCCGGTCTATGTCAGGGACGTGGCCACGATCGTCGTCGCCGGGCGGCCCGAGGAGCATCGCGCCTGGCATCTGGTGCGCAGCGCCGGCGACGGCAGGCTGCAGCGCCTGCCGGCCGTGAGCATCGCGCTGGCGAAACGACAGGGCGCCAACGCCGTGCAGATCGCCGAGGCTATCCTCAACCAATTGCAGCGCGTGCGCGGCGCGGTGGTGCCGGAAGGCATCGCGGTCACGGTCACGCGCGACTATGGCGCGACGGCGAACGACAAGGTCAATGAGCTGCTGTTCCATCTGGCGCTGGCGACGCTGTCGATCGTGGCGCTGATTACCCTGACGATCGGCTGGCGCGAAGGCGTGGTGGTTTTCGTGGTGATACCCACCACTATCCTCCTGACGATGTTTTCCGCTTGGGCAATGGGCTACACCATCAACCGCGTCAGCCTCTTTGCGCTGATCTTCTCCATCGGTATTCTGGTCGACGACGCCATCGTGGTGGTGGAGAACATCGACCGCCATTGGGCGATGCGGGATGGCCGCAAGCGGCTCCAGGCGGCGATCGAGGCAGTGGCAGAGGTTGGCAATCCGACCATCATCGCCACGCTGACGGTGATCGCCGCCCTGCTGCCGATGATGTTCGTCTCCGGTCTGATGGGGCCTTACATGAGCCCGATTCCAGCGAACGCATCTGCAGCCATGCTGTTTTCCTTCTTCGTGGCCGTGGTGGTGACGCCCTGGCTGATGGTCAAGCTGCGCCGCGGCGAAATGCCGGTCGCGGGCCACGGCGAAGCCCAGGATGGCGGACCGTTGGGACGGCTCTATCGCCGCCTTGCTCTGCCGCTGCTGCAGGGCCGGCGGCGGTCGTGGATCTTCCTCGTGAGCGTCGGCGCCGCGACGCTGGCGGCCTGCGTGCCGTTCTACACCAAGGATGTATCGGTCAAGCTGTTGCCTTTCGACAATAAGTCGGAGATCCAGGTCGTGGTCGATCTGCCCCGCGGCTCGAGCCTCGAGGAAACCGAGCGGCTGCTGATGGCGGCGGCAGAGCGCCTGGACGATCTGCCCGAGATGACGGATATCCAGATTTATGCGGGCACCGCCGCGCCGTTCAACTTCAATGGCCTCGTGCGGCACTCCTATCTGCGGCAGCGGTCGGAGCAAGGCGACCTGCAGATCAATCTCCAGCCGAAATCCGAGCGCAGCCGGGCCAGCCATGCCATCGCACTGGAGGTGCGGAAACGTCTGGCCGATCTGCCGCGGCCGGAGGGCACGGCAATGCGCGTCGTCGAGGTGCCGCCGGGGCCGCCCGTGCTGGCGACATTGCTGGCGGAGGTCTATGGACCCGATGCCGGCGCCCGCCGCGCGGCAACGGCGCAGCTGCGTCAGCTGTTCCAGCAGGTCGGCTTCATCGTCGATGTCGACGACACGGTGCATGCGCCGGCCGAACGGCTGCGCTTCATCATCGATCACGAGAGCCTGGAATTCCACGGCGTCGAGGAGCAGGCCGTCTACGACACGATCGCCGCCTTAATGAGCGGTGTCAGCGTCGGCTATTCCCATCGCGGCGAAGGCACCAGTCCGATCGAGATCGCGGTGCGCCTGCCGAAGGAGGCGCTGTACGCCTCCGAGCGCATTCTTTCGACGCCGGTGCCGGCTCCCGGCCCGGCCGGCGGCCAGCCCCGTGTCGTCGAGCTGGGCGATCTGGTGACGTTGCAGCGCGAAACAGCGTCCTATCCGGTGTTCCGCCGCGACGGCCGCTTCGCCGAAATGGTCATGGCGGAACTGGCCGGCCAATTCGAAGCGCCGATCTACGGCATGCTCGCGGTATCCGATGCGGTGGCCGGGGCCGATTGGGGCAGCGCCGGGGCGCCGGCTTTCTCCCTGCATGGTCAACCCGAGGACGAGTCGGTGGTCAGCTTCCTGTGGGACGGAGAATGGGAGATCACCTACGTGACCTTCCGCGACATGGGCCTGGCCTTCGGCGCCGCCATGGTCGGCATCTATCTGCTGGTGGTGGCGCAGTTCGGCAGCTTCAAGCTGCCGCTGCTGATCCTCGTGCCGGTGCCGCTGACGCTGATCGGCATCGTGCTCGGCCATTGGATCTTCAGCGCGCCGTTCACCGCGACATCCATGATCGGCTTCATCGCCCTGGCGGGCATCATCGTCCGCAATTCGATCCTGCTGGTCGATTTCATCCGGCAGCGCCAGCGGAGCGGCACATCGCTGCGCCAATGCCTGCTGGAGGCCGGCATGGTGCGCTTCAAGCCCATTTTCCTGACGGCGGCCGCGGCGATGATCGGCGCCGCCTTCATCCTGCTCGACCCGATTTTCCAGGGTCTGGCGATCTCGCTGCTGTTTGGCCTCGCCTCCTCGACCGCCCTCACCGTGCTGGTCATTCCCGCGATCTATGTCGTGTTGCGGGATGACGGCCGGGGATTCGGCCGGCAGCCCGTTAACCCGGAATTAACGATACCGGCCGCAAATTAACGGCCGTTTACGAAGAGCGGTCGGCGTGACGGCGGTCACGAGTCGGTCCGGCCGCGCTTGCCGCCCGCGGCTGCCATGCCCATCTGGCAAATGCCGGATTTTCGACATGAGGTTTGTCGGCGATGTTCTCTCCTCGCAAACTCTTGCCAGTTCGAGTTGGCCATTGGCGTGCGCCGGTATGGGCGGCCGGCGCAGTCGCGATTGCGGCCTGGGGCATTGCCGGTAAGGCCGACAGCGCCGGCGATCTACAGATCGGCGCGGTCCTGCAGCGCGACTATACCGGCGCCGTCGGCGAGCGGCTTGATGGCGAGCAGCGGGAGCTGTTCTTCGATCTCCCTGTCTTCAGCAACGAAACGGTCGTTACCGGCAACAGCGCCAACACCGCCCTGACATTTCTCGACGAGACCCGCATCCAGGTCGGCGAGAATTCCAAGATCGTCCTGGACAAGTTCATCTACGATCCCAACAGCCAGACCGGCGATGTGGCGATCAATTTCAGCAAGGGCGTGTTCCGGTTCGTCACCGGCAATATGCAGAACAAGGAAGGCTTCTCTCTGAAGACGCCTTCGGCGACCCTGGTCATCCGCGGGACCACATTCCTGGTCTATGTGGCCGGCGACGGCACAACTGACGTTTCCGTGCTGGAGGGCCAGGTCGAGGTGAAGCCCTGCGGCGGCGCCCCGCAGACCGCCGGCCCCGGCGAGTCGGTGACCGTTTCCGGCGACTGCAGCGGCAGCCGCCGTCAGCTGGGCCGCACCGTGCCCCGCAGCCAAGCGGTGGACCAGGAAGTCGGCGCCTTCGGCGACCCCCTGGGCGGCGACCGCGAAGATGAGAAATCACCGTCGAAAGGCCGCAACTGAATGCAGGCCTGCGCTGCAAATTCCGTGAGTTCGATCACTTGCGACCGGGGGATCGAGCAGTTAGCTTGACCCGGCGCTGAGTGACGGAAGCGGCCGCCGCCGGCGGCATCCCGGGACTGGGCGCCAGTCAGTCGCGCCTATGCACGAAATCGCTCTCACCGTCCTCGGGGTCTCCGGTCTTCTCGCCATCGTCAGCTTCCTGCCCGCCCTCGCGCGGCGGCTGAGGCTGCCTTTCTCCGTTCTGCTGGCCGTGACCGGCTGTGCGCTCGGCGTCGTCGTCGCCGGCGTCAGCAATGTGGAGCCCACGGGCATGGCGGGCGATTTCATCGCCGCCCTCAGGGGCATCAAGCTGTCGCCCGGCCTGTTCATCTTCATCTTCCTGCCGACATTGCTGTTCGAAGCCGCGCTGGTAATCGACGTGCGGCGGCTGATCGACGATCTCGCGCCGATTCTGCTGCTGGCGGTTGTGGCGGTGATCGTCACCACCTTGTTCGTCGGGTTCATGCTGGCACCGGTCAGCGGCGTCGGACTGATCGCCTGCCTGCTGCTGGGTGCCATCGTCGCCACCACCGATCCGGTCGCGGTGGTCGGCATCTTCCGCGATATCGGCGCGCCGAGGCGGCTGTCGGTGCTGGTCGAAGGCGAAAGCCTGTTCAACGACGCGGCGGCCATCGCGCTGTTCGCGCTGCTGGTGGCCATGCTGACCGGCGAGCGGGAGGCCGACATTCTCGGCACCAGCATGGCCTTCATGAAGAACTTCCTCGGCGGCGCGGCGCTCGGCTATGTCATGGCCCGGGTTGCTTGCGAGCTGGTCGGGCTGCTGCGCGGCCTGCGCTTCGCCGAAATCACCCTGACCGTCTCGCTGGCCTATCTCGTATTCGTGGTTGGCGAGCATTATCTGCATGTTTCCGGCGTCGTGGCCGTGGTGACGGCAGGGTTGGTGATGGGCGCCTATGGCCGGGTGCGCGTGACGCCGACCACCTGGGATCACCTGGTGGAAACCTGGGAGCAGCTTGGTTTCTGGTCCAGTTCGCTGATCTTCATTCTCGCCGCCATGCTGGCGCCGCGCCTGCTGGCTGACATCACGCTGCACGACATCGGGCTGCTGAGCCTTGTCATCGTCGGCACCTTGCTGGCGCGGACGGTCGTCATCTTCGGCATGCTGCCGTTGTTGACCATGGCCAAGCTGGCCGAGCAGGTCAGCCTTCCCTACAGCGCCGTCATTTTGTGGGGCGGGCTGCGCGGCGCCATCTCCCTGGCACTGGCGCTAGCTATCAACGAAGCCACGAACCTGCCCGCCGATATCAAGCATTTCGTCGGCGTGCTGACCACCGGCTTCGTGCTGTTCACGATCTTCGTCAACGGCACCACCTTGCGGCCGCTGTTGAAGCTGCTCGGCCTCGACAAGCTGACGCCGGTGGAAAAGGTGCTGCGCGACCGCGCCCTCCTGGTATCGCTGACGGCGATCAAGCAGGGCATCGACAGCGCGGCGGCCAGCGACGGCCTGGGCGAACCGGCGACGGCGGCGCTCGATGACGAATACAAGCGGCGAATCGAACGGGCGCAGGAACGGCTGCGGACCGAAGCCGACCTTACCCCGGCGCAACTGCTGGATATCGGATGCATTGCGCTGGCACAGCGGGAGCAACGCCTGCTGATGAAGCGATTCAAGGCCCGCACGATCTCCCGCCAGATCATCCAGCGCCTGCTGGCGCGGACCGGATGGCTGATCGACGGCGCCAAGATCGGTGGCGCCGCAGGCTACGAAACGGCGACGCGTCAAGCCTTGCGCTATGCCTGGTCATTGCGGGCTGCCGTGTGGCTGCAGCAGAGAACCGGCCACAGCCGGTTGCTGGCGCACACTCTGGCGACCCGCTTTGAGGCCTTGCTCATCTCCAACATGGTGGTGCGGCAACTGATCGTCTTCACCCGGCGCCAGCTGACACCGCTGCTCGGCGCCGACATCGGCAAGAAGCTCGCCGAGATTGTCGAGGTCCGGCTCGACCGTATCGAGCAGGCGCTGGAGGCAATGAAGCTGCAATACCCCGACTATGCCCAGGCGCTCGAGCGCCGCTATCTCGAGCGGGTGGCCGCACAGCTGGAGGCCGACGAATTCGATTCCATGCTGTCGCAGTCCCTGATCAGCGGCGAGGTGCATACCGATCTCCGGCGGCGCATCGGCGAGCGCTGGCGCGGCATCGACCGCAGCCCGCCGCTGGACGTGCAGCTGCAGAGCGATCAGCTGATCGGCCGGGTGCCGCTGTTCGCCCAGTTCGATCCGCCGCGCCGCGCCGAGCTGGCCCGGCTGCTGCGGCCGCGCTTCGTCGTGCCGGGAACGCGAATCGTCGCCAAGGATGAGCGCGGCGACGCCATGTATTTCATCGCCTCCGGCGCCGTCGAGGTGACGGTGCGGCCGGAGCCGGTGCGGCTGGGCAGCGGCGACTTCTTCGGCGAAATCGCCCTGCTGCACAATATGCCGCGCATGGCCGATGTGACGGCGATCGGCTACTGCCATCTGCTGGTGCTGCTGGCCCGGGATTTCAACCGCCTTGTCGACAGCGATCCGCAGCTGCGGGCCGCCATCGACGATGCCGCGCGGCACCGCCTC
>JBJXDY010000117.1:0-3528 GCA_046154965.1 Dongiaceae bacterium
AATCCTTCGCCCGCTCCACATAGCTTGAATCGGCGGTGTTCACCACCACGCGGGTGCCGGCGGCGATGTGGGGCGGCACCAGGATGCGCACGCCGTTCTCCAGCTTCGCCGGCTTGTAGGAGGATGACGCGGTCTGCCCCTTCACCACGGGGTCGGCCTCGACGATCTCCATGGTCACGGTATCGGGCAGCGCGACGGACAGCGCCTTGCCCTCATGGAACAGGATGGTGACGATCATGCCGTCCTTCAGGAACACGGCACTGTCGCCGATCTCTTCCTGGCTCAGCGAGATCTGCTCATAGGTCTCGTTCTCCATGAAGGTGAACTGGTCGCCTTCCTTGTAGAGGAACTGGAAGTCCTTCTCCTCCAGCATCGCCTTCTCGAAGGTTTCGTCCGGCCGGAAGCGCTCATTGAGCTTGGTGCCGCCATGGAGTTCGCGCAGCTCCACCTGAAGGTAGGAGCGCCAATTGCCCAACTGCACCGGCTGTGCCTTGGCGACGCGGTAGAGCTTGCCCTTGTATTCAATGACGTAGCCCTGACGGACTTCGCTGCCGCTGATCTTCATCGTGTTGTCCTGAGTGCTGACGCTGCCGGGCCGTCCCGAGAAGCGGCCGGAACGTAACAGGTGGGCCCAGATGAGTCCATGCCGGGGGGCTGGCCCCGGTCCGGCCCATAAAGCCGCAGGACTATTGCGATTTCAGCCGATCGTCGGATCCACCGCGGGCGGCACCGGCTGGGCCGCCAGACCGCCGGCTAGACCGGCCGCGGGCGCCGGCTTCAGGCCCAGGCGGCGGCAGATGCCGAGCGTCAGGTCGGCGCGGTTCAGGGTGTAGAAGTGGAACTCGTCGACGCCCTCGGCCTTGAGCGCCCGGCATTGTTCGGTCGCCACCATGGCGGCCACCAGCTTCCGCGTCTCCGGATCGTCATCCAGCCCGTCGAACAGCTCCGCCAGCCAGGGCGGGATGGCGGTGCCGCAAAGGCGGCTGAACTTCACCACCTGGGCGAAGTTGGTCACCGGCAGGATGCCCGGCACCAGCGGTGCGGTGATCCCGGCGGCGGCGGCGCGGTCGCGGAAGCGCAGGTAGGTCGCGGCGTCGAAGAAATACTGGGTGATCGCCCGCGTCGCGCCGGCATCGATCTTGCGCTTGAGGTTGGCGATGTCGGAGTCCAGGTCCTGCGCCTGGGGATGGCCTTCCGGGAAGGCCGCGACGCTGATCTCGAAATCGCCGGCGGCCCGGATGCCCGCCACCAGGTCGGCGGCATATTCATAGCCGTCCGGATGGGGCCGGAAGCCGGGATCGTTCGCCGGCGGATCGCCGCGCAGCGCCACGATGCGACGGATGCCGATCTCCCAGTAGCGTTGCAGCAGGTCGCGGATCTCCGCGCGGCTGCTGCCGACGCAAGTCAGATGTGCGGCGGCGGCGAGGCCGGCATGGTGCGCCAGGCGTTTCACCGTCTCGAACGTGGTCTCCCGCGTGTTGCCGCCCGCGCCATAGGTCACGGAGACGAAGCGCGGTTGCAGCGGCTTCAACGCATCGATGGTGGCCCAGAGCTGCACCGCGGCCGCCTCGCTCTTCGGCGGGAAGAACTCGAAAGAGATCTTCGGCGGCGCGGCGGGCTGCGGCAAGGGAACGGCACGCAGGAAAGTGCGGGGAAGGTGCCTCATGCGGCGTTCCTCCCCGAATTGACCGCGGCGGCGTTGCGCACGGAGGCGCGGTCGGCTTGCCAGATGCTGACGGTCAGCTCCTTGCCCGGCAGATGCTCCACGCGGGCGGCGCGAAGCCCGGCGGCGCGGCACCATTTCACCACTTCGCCATCGGCGAAGCCGAGGCGGCGGTGGGCATGCTCGCTGCGCAGCCGCTCCAGATTGTGGGGCGCGAAATCGACGATCAGCAGCCGGCCGCCCAACTTCAACAGCCGCGCCGCCTCGCCGACCGCCGCCGCAGGATCCTCGGCGTAATGCAGCACATGATGGATGGTGATGAGGTCGAATTGCGGCTCGGTCCAGGGCAGCCGGTACATGTCCGCCTGCCGCACCAGGCAATTGCCGGCGCCGGCGCGGAGCAGGTTGGCCCGCGCCACCGCCAGCATGTCCCGCGACAGGTCGATGCCGGTGCCGCGCGCGATATGGGGCGACAGCAGCTCCAGCAGACGCCCGGTGCCGGTGCCCACGTCCAGGAATTCGATGTTCCGCTTTTCCGGCAGACGCCGCCGCAGTTCGGCCGCCACCCGCTCCTCATCCACATAGAGCGCCCGCAGCTTGTTCCAGCCGCCGGCGTTCTTGCGGAAATAGGCGGCGGCCTCGGCGGCGCGCTCGCCGCGGATCTGCTCCAGCCGCTCGCGGTCCAGCCGCAGAGTCTCGTCATCGGCCGGCAGGAGCTGGAGGATCTGGCGGGCGAGCGCGCCAACAGGGCCGCCATCGGCCAGCCGCAGCCGCACCGCATTGCCCTCCGGCAGCCGGTCCAGCAGGCCGGCATCGAACAGCAGCTTCAGATGCCGAGACACCCGCGGCTGGCTCTGGCCGAGGATGGCGCAGAGATCGCCCACTGTGAGGTCGCCCTGGGCGCAGAGCGCCAGCAGCCGCAGCCGGCTGCCCTCGGCCGCGGCCCGCAGGCCGGCGAGAATTGCGGCAAATCCGGCCGATGGGGTGTCGAGAACGCGCATATCCAGGCTCTCCGGGTCGGGATCGGGGGAAAAGTATATAAGGACATCTTTATATTGTTAAGTAGATTTTTTGGTCCGTTTCCAAGCTATGGCAAGCACATTTTTCGCCGCATGACATGGCTGTCCCCTCGCCCTGCTTGCAGGGAGAGGGCTGGGGTGAGGGTTTGGGAGCACGAGCATTGCAGGGTGGGCGCTGATGACGCGGTCGAGAATGTCGTCCGACCCCGCACATTGGCGGCGGCATAGGCGCCCGCGGAAATTTCGGCGCCGCCCCCTCACCCTGACCCTCTCCCCCGCGCAGTGGGGGAGAGGGGACGGTCTTCTTCTTTCTTTTCCGCAACTAGGAAAACTATGCTATGATAATTCTATCATGCCATCTCCGGTCCGCCGCCATGCCACGCTCGCGAGCACAGGCAGAACGGCGGTGATTCCCTTGCATGGCATCGTTCCCAATAATCGGGGTCCCCTAGGAACCGCGGATTCCCGGGATTCTCCTTATCCGATCAGCGGGTTGACCGCGCAGAAAATAGCGAAGAATACACGCTTCGGCGCCGACGGGAGGCGCCGGGCAAAGTCCCGGTTAGGCCTGCCCGAGGAAGATCTTCACCAGGTTATCCAGCATCGTCAGCGCATCCTCGCGCTTCCGCTGGAAGCTGTTGCGGCCGATGATCAGGCCGGTGCCGCCGCCGTCGCGGATGCCGCGGGCTTCATCGTAGAGGCCCTCCACGTCCTTGGCCGCACCGCCGGAGAACACGACGATGCGGCGGCCGTTGAAGCAGGACTGCATGATGTGGGCGATGCGGGCCTTGAGGCTGCCGATGTCGATCTTCTCTTTCTCGTAGACCTTCTTCGCCTCGTCCTGCT
>JBJXDY010000118.1:0-46568 GCA_046154965.1 Dongiaceae bacterium
AGGACACCCCGATGGCGCCGGCCGCTCCGATGCTGCTAGTCCAGGCACTCGCCGGCGCGGGCCTCCACGGCCTCGGCCTGCTTTTCGTCGAAATTGCGGGCGGCCATGAATTGCAAGTGATGCACCATCTCATGCACCAGGCCGGGCCAGTCGTCCGGCGGCGAGACGATGGTCAGCCGGCGGAAATCATACATGGCGCGGGCGTTGCGCGGCCGGTTGGTCAGCAGCCGCTCCTCGGGCGTGAGATCGCGCGCCTCCCAATGAGGCAGTGGGGCGCCGTGATCGGGGATGCCCGAAAGCTGCACGGCACAGGCGAACGCCAGAGACAGAGGATCCATCGTCACTCTCCCTATGGGGAAAGTGTAAACGCCGATTCGAGGGCCGTGCGCCAGAGTCTTTTCGCGGCAGCGATTCGCTGATGTGATTCGCGCAGGCAGGCAAGGGGACTATAAATTCAAT
Source organism: Dongiaceae bacterium (assembly GCA_046154965.1). Taxonomy (GTDB): domain Bacteria; phylum Pseudomonadota; class Alphaproteobacteria; order Dongiales; family Dongiaceae; genus DATKFM01. The sequence continues at coordinate 460 of JBJXDY010000118.1, forward strand.
CGGTGCACCGTCACGCTTCGAGAATCGCTACGCGACAAACGCTACGCGTTTGCGCGGGCGTCGGTACTGGGCGCTCGCGACAAACGCTACGCGTTTGCGCGGCTTATGCGCCAGCTGGCTCGCTTCATCGAAGAACACCAGCGTGCGCACCTCGATGCTCTCGCGCGGGCGGGCGTTTGCGGGCGAGGTCGGGTCGGCGAAGGCGGTATGGGGGCTGAAGCGGGCGCGGCCGTCGGTGGCGGAGTCGTAGCATTTCAGCAGCACCGCCTCCTCCCGCGTCATCTCGGGGAAATAGAACCAGCGCTGCGCCGGGTTGTGGGCGACGTAGTAGATCTCGCCCACGCGGCCGGGGTAGAGCAGATCGGTCGGCACCCAATCCTGGGGCGCCACGCTGCGGGCGTCGCAGAGCGCCAGCGGCTTCTCCTCCACCGGTCCGCGGATCGGGCGCCAGACATTGATCACGGCGAAGCGGCCCTTGAGCAGCTCGCCGGCCTCCGCACCCATGAGGTCGCGCACCCGCTGCGGCCCGGATTTCACGGTGTAGTCGTTATGCACGCGCAGCACCGGCTCGCGGATCAGCTGCTCGCCCGCCTTTTCAGCGGGGCGCTCGGGGATTGCGCCGTTGCGCAGCGTGTGGTCGAAGATATGGACGCGGGCGGCGCCGGTCTCGGCCTTCACCAGCCGCTCCACCTCCGGGTAATAGACGCGCTTCAGCTCCGCCTCGTCGTAGAAGTCATGGACGCGGGTCCGGTGCGGCACCAGCTTGAAGCCCTCGCGGTCCAGCGACAGGGCGCCGGCCACCGGCCGGGCATCGCGCACGGCGACCGTGCTGTCGGCGAACTCGCCGCTGCGGCGGGGCACGCCCGGCGGCGGCTCGTAATTGTAGGAGACGGGCTTGGCGCCGCCGGCTGCCGGCACGGCAAAGCTCAGCGCCGCGGGGACGGAATCCAGGGTCCAATACTTCGCGCCATCCATGACGAAACCTCTTCCATTGCCATAGCCCGGCCGGCTTCCCGGAGGGCGTCTCATTCAAGAAATGGCCGATTTCACGCGGATTGGCGAACGATTAGTTCTCACCCCTCGGATTAGATTTTCTCGTATGAAGAGGACTCATGGCTGCAGCGGGTGAGACAACCGGCGGTCGGCTTCGGCCATCTCGGCGACAACGCGGGCGAAGGCGGGGCGGCGGCCCACGCGCCGGTGCCAGGCGGCGAGGACGGGATGGGCGTCCAGGCGCGGGCCGTTCAGCCGCAGCGCATGGTGCAGCGTGGCGAACAGGGCGATGTCGGCGGCCGTGAATTCGCCGCAGAAGAAATCCTGCCGGCCGAGGAAGCCTTCCAGCTTCGTGTACTGCCCGCGCAACGCGTCCTCGGCCTTTGCCGCTTCGATGCGGCGTTGTTCGCGCAAAGCGGGATCCCGGTGCGGCAATTCCGTGCGGTAGAGCAGGCGCAACACGGGCTGCAACAATATCTCGTCGGCGTAGAGCTCGAGCTGGCGGCAGCGGGCGCGGGCGGCGGGCGCCTTGGGATAGAGCGGCGGCGCGGGATAGGCGTCCTCGAGATATTCGAGGATGACCGTGGAGTCGAACAGCCTGACATCGCCATCGACCATCACCGGCACCTGGCCCTTGGGATTGACCTCGGCCACCACCGGATTTTTCGGCCGGTAGCCCTCATCCTGGGTGAAGGGCACATACTCGGCCTCGAAGGACAGGCCCTTTTCCCGCAGCGCGATCTCGATCTTGCGCGAGAACAGGCTGAGCGGGCCGGCATAGAGTTTCATGGTCGGGTTCTCCGCTGCGGCGTACCCTCTGCTTAACGGCGCGCGCCGAGCCGGCAACCGATTGTTTCTCACGCGACGGGTGAGCGGGGCGGGGCGCGCGGCAAGCCGCGGGCAACCGCCGCCGCCCTTAACCCTAAGCCGGGCGGCAACCGGTATGAGAGATCGAGAAACGGCGTAAATATGCTGATTTCCTAACTGGTTAATCGCCGGTCTGTGCGCGATTTCACAGGCAATCGGCCGGGAAAAATGCTATTCTCTTATCCCAAGTTTGCGCCAAATAATGGACGCAATGGGCGGAAGAAACGACGGCGTGCCGGGTGAAGCGGGGGAATTGCCGCGGCGAGAGAAAACCGCCGGCGCCCGGTTCGTCCGGCGGAAATGCGATTGCCCCTGAAATGGATAGAGGCCGATGCCATGCGCGTAGATGTGATCGACAATCTTGAGCAACTTGAAAAGCTGCGGGCCAACTGGGACGCCGTCTATGACGCCGATCCGGAGTCGCAGTTCTTCGTCTCCTCGCTCTTTATCTTCAAATGGCTGGCGCGGATCAGCTATCCCATGGCCGTGCTGGGGGTAAGGCCCGAGGGCGACTCGACTGACTACGTCGCCTTTCTGCCGATCTGGATCAAGACGAAAGAGCGCAAGAGCGGCGAGATCTACAACGTGATCCATATGGGCGGCAATCATTTCACCGACTACACCGGCTTCATCTGCCGCCCCGAATGGGCGGAGCAGGCGATCCCCGCGCTGGGCGAGAAGATGCGGCAGATGAACTGGACGCAGCTGCATCTGCAGGATCTGCGCGCGTCCGATCACCGCACCGCGCTGTTCATGAAGGCGTTCCGCAGGAAGGATTTCGAGATCGAGGAGCAGACGCGCGTAATCCAGGACAACATCAATATCAACACCTGCCCCTATGTCCGGCTGCCGGGCGATTGGGATAGCTATCTCGACGGCAAGTTGAGCGCCAACACGCGGCAGAAGCTGCGGCGCCTGCTGCGGCAACTGGAAACCTCGACGGACCTGCGGATCACCCAACCGACTCCCGAGACCATCGACCGCGACATCGATATCCTCATGGGCTTCTGGGCCAAGCGCTGGGGCGACAAGAAGGGCGTGCGGCTGGCGGGCATCATCGACAACAACAGGAAGATGCTGCGCCATTGCTTCGAGGCCGGCGCGCTGTTCCTGCCGATCCTCTGGCGCGGCGACAAGCCCGGCGGCGCGCTGGCCACCTATATCGACCACAAGAAGAAGACCTTCCTGTTCTTCATCACCGGCCGCGACCCGGCCTTCAACAATCCGCAGCCGGGCCTCGTGCTGCATGCCCACAGCATCCGCCATGCGATCCAGAACGGGTTTGCCGAGTACGATTTCCTGCGCGGCAATGAGGACTACAAATACTCCTTCGGCGTCGATGAGCGGCCGATCAAGACAATCGTCCTGACCACGCGGGACAAGAAGAATCTCGGCGGCAAGCTGGACCTGCGCTGCCTGCCGCTGGTCCTCAGGCGCTCGACGCAGCATCTGCGCACCGGCGCCCTGGACAAGGCGGAGATCGGCTATCGCCATGTGCTGGAGGCCGAGCCGAAGAAGATCGCCGCGCTGTACGGCCTGGCGCGCATCGCCGCCGCGCGCGGCAAAGAGGCGGAGGCGACGGCGCTGCACAAGACCCTGCAGGAAGTCAGTCCGGACGGCTTTGAGGTCTGCTTCGTGCGGGGCCGCATGCTGCAAGCCCAGGGCAAGATCGCTGAGGCGGCCGACGCCTATGGCGAGGGCGTGGAGCGGGAACCGGCGGATGCCGATGTCTATTGCGATCTTGGGCAAATCCTGTTCAGCATCGGCCTGTATGAGTTGGCCATCGCCGCGTTCGACGTGACGGCCGAACTGGAGCCGGATTTCCCCGACATCAATCTGACGAAGATGAAATCGGTGAAGCGGCGGGACCGGCAATCGGCCGAAACCCGCGCGAGCCTGGCCGAGTCCCATGCCGCCATGATTTCCCGCATCGGCAAGATCACGGCGATCGCCAAGGCCGTCGCCCGCAACCAGCCGAAGTCGGAGGTGCCGCTGGTGCTGGAATGGCAGCAGAAAGGCCCGGAACGGCCGTTCAGCTTCAGCCGCAACGCGATGCCGACGGCGGCGGTGAAGTCGACGGGGCAGAAGGGCTGAGGGCCGGGCGGGAAGCCGAGCCCGGCGTCCTTCCGGATGGATTACGCCCGCATGACCGGCGCGGACATCGGTGCGGCCCGGCGCTTCTGCAGCCTTACGGCGAACAACGCGGCCAGAGCAAGCGCGCCGCCGATGCCGGCGACGCAAGCGGTCCAGCCGATGCGATCAAAGAGCTGGCCAAGGACGACGCTGCCGACGATCCCACCGAAGAAGTAGCAGGCGAGATAGATGCCGCTGGCCGACCCGCGGTCGGCAGTGGCTGCGCGGCTGACGAAGCCGGTCGCCGTAGCCTGGGCGAAGAAAGTTCCGGCGCCGACCAGGGCGAGACCGGCGGCGACCGCGACGAGACTCGGCAGCAGCAGCAGCGGCAAACCGGCGGCCGCAGCCGCGAGCGCGCTCCACATTGTACGCCGCGTGCCGAAACGGTGTGCGGCCCGTCCTGCCAGCGGCGTCGTGAAGATCGAGGGAAGAAACACGAAATAGACCAGGCCCAGCGCCATGGGCGACAGGGCGACCGGATCGCGCACCAGGACAAAATTCACATAGGTGAACGTGCCGATGAATGCGAAGAGGATGAAGAATCCGATGGCAAATGCGGCGCACAGCGGTCCATTGCGCAGATGGTCGGACCAGACTGCAAACGGCGGCCGCCCGCCTGCCGAGACAATCGGCGCCGCCGGCCGGAGGGTGAAAAAGACAAGAACCGCGCCCGCAAGGTTGAGCAGCGCGAAGATATAGAAATTCGCGGCCAGGCCAAGATGATCGGCGACCCCGGCCGAAACCAGCCGGCCGATCAGGTTGCTGGCGACGTTGCCGGTTATGTAGGCGGCAAAGGCGCCGGCGGCATCCTTGGCGCTGCATTGCTCGCCCAGATAAGCCAGCGTCAGGGCGAAGGCCGCCGCCATGAATATGCCCTGGATAACCCGCAGCAGCGTGAATGCCAGGAGGTCAGGGGCAATCGCCAGGAGCGCGGTTGGCATCGACAGCAGCGCCAGACTTGCCAGAACGCCGAGACGGCGATTGATGCGGCGACTGAGATATGCAACGGCGAGGCCGGAAATAGCCATGCCGAAGGTGCTGGCATTGACGGCAACTCCCATCTGGGCCGGTGTGACGCCATAGGCGCGGGCAAGGGACGGCAGGATCGCCTGGGTAGCGAAGAGATCGACAACCGTCAGGAAGGCGATCATGGCGATGACCAGCGTGCGCACCGGAGAGCCCAAGGATTCCAATCGCGCCACGGGATGCACCATAGACCCGATTTCACTCACTTTCGTCATGTTGCCTCAATCTCCTCCCGAATGAACCAAGGAGGGTGGCGCCCGGGCGGTTGCGCCGGGCGTCACGCCTCTCGGTATCGGAAACGTCCGCGGCGACGATTACATCGTACTTGCATCGTCCTCGGCGCGCAGAAGATCGGCGGAGATCAGAACAACGGTATCGGCGCCGGTGTTCTTCCACCAATGGGCAACGCCATGAGTTTCGACCGAGACTTCGCCCGTCATATGGACGATCGGCGCCGCGCATTCACTGCTGTATTCGGTGACTTCGCCCTGGACGACATAGATGATCGCCGGGCGGTCCTCATGGCTGTGCCAGGGAACCACGCCGCCCGGCTGAATTTCTAAACGCCGCATGCGCAACTGGCGGCCCTCGATCGCCACCGGCTCGTCCGCAAGCGCGATCGAGCCCAGTACCATGTCCATGACGTCCTTTGGCATGGTGGCGCCGGCCTTCTGGCCCTGGCCGCTGGCCACGATCTTGTCAGCGGGGCATTCGCCCGCGGTCGCTGCCGTTGCGATGAACATCACCGCGCCGGCGATGACGGCCGTCATTGCCGGATTGCGCCGCAATGCACCGTCATTGGTCCTATTGGTGGTCATGAACAATCTCCTTGCTGATGTTATGGCGGCAGCCGGAACGGCCGCTGTGCATTCCCATGATCGGGGGATCGGCCGCCGAACGGAAATGCCGGCTGACTTTCGATTTCATAGCGCCGGACTATAGGCACAGCCATGTTCCGACGAACGGGAGTTGCACCTGTCCCGCATCGAATCGATAGGAAATCGGTATTTCAGCGGCAAGAAGATCGCCGCTAGCGTCGCAGCAGACTCATTGTCAAAGCGGAGGGCAGGTCATGCTGCTGCAACGGGATATGTTGGTCGCCGCGCTGGCATTCGGGATTGCCATATCGCTCTATCTGATCAATTTCCACGATCTCATGGCTGCGCCATCAGCGCCAATCGACATCGCGCAAAGCCGGCCCTAAATCGGCCATTTATGGTTTTTCAGCGCCTTCACAAAGGCGGCTACGGCCGGCGAGAAGCGGCGCCCGCTGACCGTCACCAGCGAAACCTCGCGCACGACTTCCGGTTCGATCACGCGGCGGGTATGAAGTCCCGGCATCGTCGGCGAATACTCCGGCATGAAGCAGATGCCCATGCCCGCCATCACCATGCTCTGGATCCAGTCCTCCCGCTCGCTGCGATAGGCATCCTTGAGCCGCGCATTGGACCTGACACAGATTTCGCCGAGCTGGTCGTAGTATTCGCAATTGATCCGCGACAGGTAGCTTTCACCGCCGACATCGCGGATGCGCACCGCATTCATGGCCTCGAACCGGTGCCCCGGCGGAAAGGCGACAACGAAATTTTCGCGATAGAGCAAATGCACGTCAAACCGCTCCGGATATGGGTCGGGCTGCGCCATGACGCCCACGTCGATCTTGCCCTCCTGCAGCAGCTCGATGAGCCGGCCGGGCGTGTCTTCCGACATCGACAGCTCGACACCCGGATGGTCCTGGCGGAAGCGCGATAGAAAGCCGATGGCGCGCAACGGGCCGATCGTGCACATGATGCCGATACTGAGCGGCGCATCCTTCATGCGCAGGAAGGCGTTGGCGGTCGACTTGACCGAGTCGGCGTCCTTGGCGATTTGCTCGAGCCGCGGCCGCACCAGCTGGCCGAGATCCGTCAGATGGGTCGCAGCCCGCTCGCGCCGAAACAGGAGGCCGCCCAGCTCTGCTTCCAGCTTTTGGATGGCGCGGGTGAGCGACGGTTGCGAGACATTGCAGTGCTCCGCCGCCCGGGTGAAATTCAACGTATCGCAGACCGCCAGGAAATAGCGGACTTCGTGCATTTCCATCGCCAGCGTCCCCCAGGGCCGATAGCCCGCCTGTATTGCATTCATACACACTCGGCATTTCCGCCGGCGCGGCATCACCGGCACACTCTCGCCGTACCCCAGAGGTTGGGCGAAGCGAAACCGGACCAGAACCGCCTCAACCTACACGCAGCACCGATTCCGCGGCAAGGAGGCCGCTATCACATGCTGATGACCAAGACCGAGCGCCCCCTGTCGCCAGTCCAGCGCGAGCTGGAAGGCGAGACCGCCATCGTGACGGGCTCGACCAGCGGCATCGGCCTGGGCATCGCCCGTGCCCTGGCCCAGCGCGGCGCCAATGTCGTCCTGAACGGATTCGGTGATGCCGGCGAGATCGAGATCGTGCGCGGCGCGCTGGCCGCGGAGAACGATGTCGAAGTCGCCTATGACGGTGCCGACATGAGCAAGCCCGAGGCGATCCATCGCATGATCGATACCGCGGCAGCCCATTTCGGACGCATCGACATTCTCGTCAACAACGCCGGCATCCAGCATGTGGCGCCGATCGAGGAATTCCCGCCGGCCAAGTGGGATGCCATTCTCGCCATCAATCTGAGCGCCGCGTTTCACACGACGCGCGCCGTTTTCGCCGGGATGAAAGAGCGGCGCTGGGGCCGCATCGTGAATGTCGCATCGGCCCATGGTCTCGTCGCGTCGCCGTTCAAGTCGGCCTACGTGGCCGCCAAGCACGGCGTACTCGGCTTGACCAAGACGACGGCGCTGGAAGGGGCCGAACATGGCATCACCTGCAACGCCATCTGCCCCGGCTATGTGTGGACGCCCCTGGTCGAAAAGCAGATCGACGATCAGGCCCGCAGCCACGGCATCCCGCGCGAGCAGGTGGTCCGCGACGTGATGCTGGTCAATCAGCCGACAAAGAAGTTCGCGACGGTCGAAGAAATCGGCGCGTTGACCGCCTTCCTCTGCGGCGAAGCCGCTGCTTCCATCACCGGCACCGCGCTGCCGGTGGATGGCGGCTGGACCGCCCGTTGATCAAACTGGGAGAGAAGCAAATGGACGTTATGACCTATACCGCCCGTGCTACCGAGAATTCGCCGGCGCGCCGGACCGTTCAGCAGACTGCGAAGAAGCCGAAGGCTGCTGCGAATAGCACCGTCAAGGCCATCAATCTCGCCCTCCAGGGCGGCGGCGCCCATGGCGCTTTCACCTGGGGCGTGCTCGACCGGCTGTTGGAGGACGAGCGCATCAGTTTCGAAGGAATCAGCGCGACCAGCGCCGGCGCGATGAACGCGGTCGTGCTCGCCTATGGCCTGACGGAAGGCGGCCGGGAGGGCGGAAGAAAGGCGCTCGCCGGCTTCTGGCGGCGGGTCAGCCATGCCGCCGCCATGAGTCCGCTGCAGCCGACCTGGCTGGACCGTCTTACCGGCAACCGTTCGCTGGAGTGGTCGCCGGCATTTTTCGCCCTGGACATGATCTCGCGCGTCCTTTCGCCCTACCAGTTCAACCCGCTGAACCGCAATCCGCTGCGCGAGGTGCTGCTGCAGTCCGTAGATTTTGAGCGGCTGCGCTCGGCGCAGTGCCCGGTGAAGCTGTTCCTGTCGGCGACCAATGTGCGGACTGGGAAAGTCAAAGTATTCGAAAACGATGTGATTTGCCCGGAGCGCGTGCTGGCCTCCGGCTGCCTGCCGTTCCTGTTCCAGGCTGTTGAGATCGACGGCGAACACTACTGGGACGGCGGCTATATGGGCAATCCCGCCATATTCCCGCTGATCTACGGCTGCGACAGCCGCGACGTCATGATCGTCCACATCAATCCGCTGGAACGGCAGGCCCTGCCCACCAGCGCCTTCGAGATCATGAACCGGGTCAACGAGATCAGCTTCAATTCCTCGCTCATGCGCGAAATGCGCGCCATCAGCTTCGTCACCCAGATGATCGACGAGGATCCGGCGGCGCACAAGGCATTGAAGCGAATCCTGGTCCACGCCATTGCCGCCGACGACATCATGTCGGAGCTGGGTGCCGCCAGCAAACTCAACGGCGACTGGGAGTTCCTGACCTATCTGCGGGATCAGGGCCGCGACCATGCCGACAAATGGCTGACCGCCAACTTCGAACGCCTCGGCCGCGAATCAACGGTCGATATCCGCAAGGAATATCTCTGATCAACCTCCGATTTCCTGGAGACGCTCCATGGCCAACGCGACAATGTCACCGTCAATGCCCCTGAATGGCATCGCTGCGCTTTTCCGGCGCGCCCTCGCCTTGCTGGAACGGATACCCTTCGCCATCGCGCCGCTGCTCATGCGCATTGGCATGGGCCTCGTCTTCTGGCGCTCAGCGCAGACCAAGCTCGCGAATTGGGACACCACGCTGCTGCTGTTCCGCGAGGAGTATCGCGTGCCTGTGCTGCCGCCCGAGCTTGCCGCATATTTGGCTACAGCGGTTGAACTGACCGCGCCGATTCTCCTGGCCTTCGGCCTGGCGACGCGCCTCGGCGCGGGCGCCATGCTCGGCATGACCCTGGTGATCCAGCTCTTCGTCTATCCGCAAAGTTATCCCGATCACCTGCTGTGGGCCGGCCCGCTGGTCTATCTCGTCCTTCGCGGCCCGGGCGCGCTGTCGATAGATCATGCGATCCAAAAGCGTTTCTCCGCAGCGGGCTAGCTCAAGCGGGCGGCCCCGAAGGGGCCCCTGTCTTCAAAACGCCAGCGCTTCCGCCTGGACCACGCCGGGGATGGCGCGCACCCGGCCCAGCAGATCTTCCCCCAGCGCCTGGTCTACCTCGATCAGCGCGATGGCGTCGCCGCCGGGAGCACTGCGGCCCAGATGGAAGGTGGCAATGTTGATGCCGGATTGGCCGAGCAGCGTGCCGAGGCGGCCGATGAAGCCGGGCTTGTCCTCGTTGGTGGTGTAGAGCATGTGACGGCCGAGCTCGGCCTCGATGCGGATGCCCTTGATCTCGACGATGCGCGGTTTGTCGCCGCCGAACAGGGTGCCGGCCACGTCGCGGCTGCGGCGGTCGGTGACGACGGCGAGGCGCATCAGCGTCTGATAGTCGCCCGGGCGGTCGTGGCGGATCTCCGTCACCTCGATATTGCGCTCGCGCGCCAGCACCGGCGCGTTGACCATGTTGACGCTGTCGAGCAGCGGCGTCAGCAGGCCGGCGAGCGCTGCGGCTGTGATCGGCCGCGTGTTGAGTTCGGCGGCATGCCCCTCATACTCGATGGTCACGGCCTTGAGGCCCGAATGGGTGAGCTGCCCCGCGAAGGAGCCGAGCAGTTGCGCCAGCGCCATGTAGGGCCGGAGGCGCGGCGCCTCCTCCGCCGTCACCGAGGGCATGTTGAGGGCGTTGGACACGGCACCGGTGAGCAGGAAATCGGCCATCTGCTCGGCGACCTGGATCGCCACTTTCTCCTGGGCCTCCGATGTCGAGGCGCCGAGATGGGGCGTGGCGATCACCGTGTCCATACCGAACAGGGGGTTGGCTTTCGCGGGTTCTTCAGCGAACACGTCCAGCGCGGCGCCGGCCACATGGCCGCTGTCGAGCGCGGCCTTCAGCGCCACCTCGTCCACCAGACCGCCGCGGGCGCAATTGATCAGCCGCATGCCCGGCCGCGTCTTGGCCAGCGCCTTGGCGTCGATGATGTGCCGCGTCGAGTCGGTGAGCGGCGTATGCAGGGTGATGAAATCGGCGCGAGCCAGCAGATCGTCCAGCTCCACCTTCTGCACGCCGAGGTCGCAGGCGCGTTCCTCCGACAGATAGGGATCGAAGGCCAGCACGCGCATCTTCAGGCCGTGGGCGCGGTCGGCGACGATGGCGCCTATATTGCCGCAACCGACGACACCGAGCGTCTTGCCCGCAAGCTCCACGCCCATGAAGCGCGATTTCTCCCACTTGCCGGCATGGGTGGATTTGTCGGCGGCGGGGATCTGGCGCGCCAGCGCCATCATCAGGGCGATGGCATGCTCGGCCGTGGTGATGGAATTGCCGTGGGGCGTGTTCATGACGACGATGCCCCGCTGGGTGGCGGCGGGCACGTCGATATTGTCGACGCCGATGCCGGCGCGGCCGACGACTTTGAGATCCTTCGCCGCGGCCAGCACATCCTTTGTCACCTTGGCGCCCGAGCGCACCGCCAATCCGGCATGGCCATTGAGCGCAACCGCCAGTTCCGGCGGCTTCAGGCCGACGCGCACTTCCGTGGCGATGCCGCGCTCGCCGAAGATCTCGAGGGCGCGCGGGCTCAGTTCGTCGGCGATCAGGACGCTGGGCATCGTCACTCCTTATGCCGGAACCTTGATTTCGCCATAGGCCCATTCGAGCCAGGGAAACAGCGCCTCCAGATCTGCGCGCTCGACCGTCGCGCCGGCCCAGATGCGCAAGCCCGGCGGCGCATCGCGGTAGGACGCGATGTCATAGGCGACGCCCTCGGCTTCCAGCAAGCCCGTCAGCTTGTCGATGAGCTTGAGTGCTCCGGCATTGTCCAGCTTGGCGAAAGCGGGGTCGGTGAGTTTCAGGCAAACCGATGTGGCGGAACGAGTTGCGGCATCGCGGGCGAGAAAATCCACCCAGGGCGTCTTGTCCACCCAGGCGGCGATGGCCACGAGGTTGGCGTTGCTGCGGGCGATCAGCGCATCCAGGCCGCCGAGGGATTCCGCCCAGCGCAGCCCGTCGATCGCATCCTCGGTGGCGAGCATCGAGGGCGTGTTGATGGTGTCGCCCTTGAATATGCCGTCAATCAACTTGCCGCCCTTGGTGAGCTGGAAGATTTTCGGCAGCGGCCAAACCGGCTTGTGGGATTCGAGGCGCGCCACCGCCCGCGGGCTGAGCGCGATCATGCCGTGGGCCGCCTCGCCGCCCAGCACCTTCTGCCAGGACCAGGTGACGACATCCAGCTTGTCCCAGGGCAGCGGCATCGCAAACGCGGCCGAGGTGGCGTCGCAGATGCTGAGCCCTTCGCGGTCGGCGGGGATCCAGGCGCCGTTGGGCACGCGCACGCCTGAAGTCGTGCCGTTCCAGGTGAAAACGATATCGCGGTCGCGGCCCGCCTGCTTCAGGTCCGGCAGGGCGCCGTAGTCGGCCTCGAATATGCGCACATCCTTGAGGCGGAGCTGCTGCACGACATCGCCGACCCAGGTCTTGCCAAAGGCTTCCCAGGCGAAGATGTCGACGCCGCGCGGACCGAGCAGCGACCAGAGCGCCATCTCCACCGCGCCGGTATCGGACGCCGGCACGATGCCGAGCTTGTAATCGGCCGGCATCTTCAGCACCCGCCGGCTGCGCTCGATCACCTCGGCCAGCCTGGCGCGGCCCTCCTTCGAGCGGTGCGAGCGGCCCAGCACGGCCCTTTCCAGCGCCGCCAGCGACCAGCCCGGCCGCTTCGCGCAGGGGCCGGAGGAGAAGCAGGGATTGCGTGGGCGGGCGGCGGGCTTCATTCCTGGAAACGATCTTTCACTGTCGCGAGTTCGATAAAAAGCGCCGCATCCTAGGGATTATGCTGCGGTGCGTCAATCAAACCCAGCGATTTCTGGGAGGAATTTTCTTTCGAAGCCCTTAGCCGTGCGGAGCCCGGCTGTCCTTCGGCGCCTCGGCGCGCTCGTTGAGGCCGTAGTCGCGGATGATCGAGGCGACGCGGAGGCGGTAGTCGGCGAAGACGCCGCCGCGGCCTTCCGCCTGCGCGGCGCGGTGCGACTCGAGATTGCGCCAGCGCTTGACCGCAGCCTCGTCGCGCCAAAAAGAGAGCGACAGGAGCTTCCCAGGCTCGGTGAGGCTGCGGAAGCGCTCGACGGAGATGAACCCGTCCATGGTCTCGAGCTCGGACTTCAACGCCGCCGCGAGATCGAAATAGCGCTGCTCATGGCCCGCGGCCGGCCAGACCTCGAAGATGATGGCGATCATGGCCGGATCAGCGGTGCGTGCGGCGCCGATACCTGGCGCAGGAAGAGGCGGTCTTCACGGCGGATGAACTGCTCCTTTCTGGCGAACTCGTCGTTGGCGCGGCCCTGCGGGGCCTCGCGCAGACGCTCGCGGTACTTCTCATACTCGGCGAGGCTTTCGATGTTGTACACACCATAGGCCACGGTGCTGGAGCCCTCGTGGGGCGCATAGTAGCCGATCAGGTCGGCGCCATGCCGGGAATTGCCTGGCATCAGGCCCGGCCATACTCTTCGAAGGCTGACGTCTTGAAGGGATCGATCTCGTACCGGATGAAGCAGGTGATCATGGGGCACCCTCCTTAGCTTGAGCAAAGTTAGCCAAGGCCGAACGCCGATGATTCGGCCGCGCCCGAACAATTGCGTGATGCAGTTCGGACTATTGCGCGAGATCCAGCTCGGCGTAGAGAACGCCCGGCAACGGATTGTCGTAGTAGGCGGGAATCTCGCGGAAGCCGAGGCCGGCGTAGAGCGCCCGCGCCGCCGTCATGTCGGCGAGCGTGTCCAACACCAGCTTCCGATAGCCCATGGCCCGCGCCTCCGCGATGATCAGCTCGGCGAGACGGCGGCCCAAGCCGAGGCCACGGCAGATGGGGCGCAAATAGAGCCGCTTCATTTCGCAGCGGTCATGGCCGGAATCGAGCGGACGCAGCCCGACACAGCCAGCAGGCTTGCCATCGACAAGCGCGATGAACAGCCGACCCGCCGGCGGCGCATAAGCGCCCGGCAATTCCGCGAGTTCTTGGTCGAATCCCTGGAAGCACAGGCTGACGCCCAGCGAGCTCGCGTATTCGAGAAACAATTCCGTCACCGTGGCGATATCGTCCGCGCTGTGCGCCGGCAGGATCGCGACGCGCGCCGCGGCTGGCGCATCAGACACGGATGCGGCCTTCGAGATAGAGCACCGCACTGCCGGCCAGGCTGACGCGGCGGCCCTGATCCTCGCAGAAGAGTTCGCCGCCGCGGGCGGAGATCTGCCGCGCATGGAGCTTTGTCTTGCCCAGGCGATGGGCCCAATAGGGCACCAGCGCGCAATGGGCCGAGCCGGTCACCGGATCTTCAGGAATGCCGGCATGGGGCGCGAAATAGCGGGAGACGAAGTCGCAGGCAGCTGCACCCCCGGCCGCGCCCGGCGCGGTGACGATGACGCCGTCCTTGTCGATGTCCTTGAGCACGGCGAGATCGGGCGTCAGTGCCGCGACCTCTTCGGCCGTCTCATAGACCACCATGTACTTCACGGCGGCCAGCACCTGCTTCGGCGGCTTGCCCAGCGCAGCGAGGAACCTCTCCGGCATCTCCGCCGGCTTCGGCGGCTGCGACGGCAGATCGAGAGCGAAGCGCGCGCCATCGCGGGTGACGTTGAGGATGCCGCTCCTGGTGTGGAAGCGCGTCGAGGCCTTCTGCGGCGCCAGCTTGGTCATGATGACATAGCCGGACGCCAGCGTAGCATGGCCGCAGAGATCCACCTCCACCACCGGCGTGAACCAGCGCAGCTCGTAGTCGTCGCCGATGCGCACGAAGAAGGCTGTCTCCGCCAGGTTGTTCTCGGCGGCGATGGCCTGCATGACGTTGTCAGGCAGCCACTTCTCCAGCGGACAGACAGCCGCGGGATTGCCGGCGAACAGACGCCCGGCGAAGGCATCGACCTGATAGATCGGTACGTCCAACTGGCCCCCCATAGGACGGATATCCTGCGCGTCGTCCACGGAACTACTCCTGCCAGAACGGCTTGCGCGCCTCGTCCCAGATATCGGCCCGGGAGAGGCCAATGTCGCGCAGCATATGATCGTCCATCGAGAGCAGCGCCTGACGCTCGCGGGCGCGATCGTACCAGATCAGCAACGCGTCCGCTGCCTTGATCAGGCGCAGATGCAACTCTTTGTGCCAACTCAATCGCTCTTTCAGACCGGTAGGTATCTTGGATATTGTGAGCATACAATTATCCCTAAACTGCAAACTATCTCAGATTGTTATCATCACTTGACATACAATCAGGATCAACATAAACATTGTATCCATGACAATTTGGGTACCGGACATCACCAGTTCACCGCGCGCCCGCTATCTCGCGATCGTCGATGCGCTGGCGTCCGACATCGCCGAGGGCAAGTTGGAACAGGGCCGCAAGCTGCCCACCCACCGGGATCTCGCCTATCGCCTGGGCGTCACCGTCGGCACCGTCACCCGCGCCTATCAGGAGGCGGAGCGCCGCGGCCTGGTCAGCGGCGAGGTGGGACGGGGTACCTATGTGCGGCCGCCCGGCTTCACCATGCGCGGCATGTCGATTCCCGAGCCGGATGCGGCGGGCGGCGGCCCGATCGATCTGAGCCTCAACTTTCCACCCTCGACCGAGGCGGCGCCAGTTATTGCCGCGGCATTGCAGAGCCTGGCCGGCAGCAACAGCTTGCCGCGTCTGCTGGAGTATCAACCCCATTGCGGCATCGCCCGGCATCGCGCAGCCGGCGCATCCTTCATGTCGCGGCCGGATTTCACCGTGGACCCCGAGCGCGTGGTGGTGACGGCCGGCGGCCAGCATGCGATGTCCGTCGTGCTCGGCGCGCTTGCCTCGCCCGGCGACTGGGTGCTTACGGAGTCTCTGACCTATCCCGGGATGAAGGCGCTGGCGACCACCATGCGGCTCAATCTCAAGGGCGTGGCGATCGACTATGAAGGCCTGATTCCCGAGGCGTTCGAACAGGCCTGCCGGCAGCATGAGCCCAAGGCGCTGTACTGCACGCCGACGCTGCAGAATCCCACCACCGCCACCATGAGCGAAAACCGCCGCCGGCGCATTGCGCAGATCGCGCAGCACTACAACGTCGCCATCGTCGAGGACGACATCTATGGCTTCCTGTTGCCCGAGGGGCCGCCGCCGCTGACCAGCTATGCGCCTGAGATCAGCTACTACATCATCAGCATGTCGAAAACTTCGGCGCCGGGCCTGCGTATTGGGTACATCGCCGGCCCTTCACGGGCAGCGATCGCCGACGGTATCCGCCACACCATCTGGATGGCGCCGCCGCTGATGGCCGAAGTGGCGACGATGATGATCGAGAGCGGTGCTGCGAAAGAACTTGCCTGCCGCCACCGCGCCGAGGGTGTCGTGCGGCAGCGCCTGGTGCGGCAGAAGCTGGCGGGATTCGACTACACCGCCACCGACACCGCCTTCCATGGCTGGCTCAATCTGCCGGCCCCCTGGAACGGCACCGATTTCGCCAATGAGGCCAAAGCGCGCGGCGTGCTGCTGAAGCCCGCCGATGTATTCGCCACCGCCCAGCCGGTCCCCGACGCCATCCGCATCTGCACCTGCGCCGCGCGTTCGGTCGCCGATCTGGACCGGGCGCTGGATGTGGTGGTCGATTTGCTGCGCAACGGCCCGGCGCCAGCGCTGGCGGTCGTCTAGGCGTAGCAATGTACATACCGCCGCATTTCGCCGAGGACCGGCCGCAGGTGCTGCAGGACTTCATCAGCCGCAATCCGCTTGCAACACTGGTGACCTTGAACGGCAGCGGGCTGATCGCCAATCACATACCGCTGTTGCTCGATCCTGACCCCGCGCCCCATGGCAAGCTGATCGGCCATCTCGCGCGCGCCAACAATCAGTGGCGCGACTTCGACGGGCGCGTCCAGGCGCTTGCGATCTTCATCGGACCGCAGGCCTATGTATCCCCGTCCTGGTACGCGACCAAGGCCGAGACCGGCAAGGTTGTGCCGACCTGGAACTATGCCGCCGTCCACGCCTATGGCGTGCTTCGGGTCATCGACGATGCCGGCTGGCTTCGCAACCTTGTGGGGCGTCTGACCGACCGGCATGAAGGCAGTCGAAGCCAGCCTTGGAAGGTCGAGGACGCGCCGGAGGCCTACATCCAGGCGCAACTCAAGGGCATCGTCGGCATCGAGCTGACGGTGCGGCATATCGAAGGCAAATGGAAACTGAGCCAGAATCGGCCGGAGCGGGATCGCCTGGGCACAGAGCGCGGATTGGGCGAGACCGGCGACGCCGACGCCAGGGCGCTTGCGAAAATGATGGCGGATCTGCCCCGCTGACGGCCTTCAGCCCGCCTTGCGCTTGATCGCCGCGGCAATGTCGTCGACGACACGGCCGACCAGGATGGCGTCTTCCCCTTCGGCCATTACCCGGATCACCGGCTCGGTGCCGGACTTGCGCACGAGCAGACGGCCTTGCAAGCCGAGAGCCTTTTCACCGTTCCGGATCGCCGCCTGCACGTCCTGGTCGTTCAGCGGCTGACCGCCGGCGAAGCGCAGGCTGACCAGCCGCTGCGGCAGCGGCTCGAAGACGCGGCCAACCTCGCTCATCGGCTTGCCCGCCTCCACCAGCACCGCCAGGGTCTGCAGCGCCGCGATCAGCCCATCGCCGGTGCTGCTGTAGTCGCCGAGGATGATATGGCCCGATTGTTCGCCGCCGAGATTGAAGCCGCCGGCACGCATGCGCTCGACCACATAGCGGTCGCCCACGGGCGTGCGCACCAAAGTCAGGCCGAGCGATTGCACGAACCGCTCCAGGCCCAGATTGGACATGACGGTGGCCACGACCCCGCCGCCCCGGAGCCGGCCGTCGCGGGCCCAGGAGCGGGCGATCAGGGCCATGAGCTGGTCGCCGTCGATGATCTCGCCATGCTCGTCGGCGACGATCAGCCGGTCGGCATCGCCGTCCAGGGCTAGGCCCAGATGGGCTCCATGGACGATGACCTGCTCGCGCATCATCGCAGTGGCGGTGGCGCCGCAATCGCGGTTGATGTTGGTGCCATCCGGTTCGACGGCGACCGGAATCACCTGGGCGCCGAGTTCGGCGAGGACCGTCGGCGCCACCTTGTAGGCGGCGCCATTGGCGCAATCGATGACGATCTTCAGGCCATCGAGCGTGGCGCCCTTCGGGAAGGTGTTCTTCACGAATTCAATGTAGCGGCCCGGCGCGTCGTCGATGCGTTTGGCGCGGCCGAGGCGGTTACCCTTCGGCAGTTCCCGCCCCTCGCCGCCATTGTCGATGCCCATGCGGGCTTCGATCTCCGCTTCGACTTCATCCGAAAGCTTGTAACCGTCAGGCCCGAACAGCTTGATGCCGTTGTCCTGAAACGGATTGTGGGAGGCGGAGATCATAACGCCGAGATCGGCGCGCATGCTGCGCGCCAGCATGGCCACGGCCGGCGTCGGCAGCGGTCCGGTGAGCAGCACATCCATGCCCCCGGCCAGGAAACCAGCCGTCAGGGCGTACTCCAGCATATAGCAGGAAAGGCGCGTATCCTTGCCGATCACCACCCGATGCCGGTAGCTGCCGCGGGTAAAAAAAGCGCCGGCGGCCAGAGCCAGCTTCAGCGCGATGTCGGCCGTGATGGGATCGCTATTGGCCGTACCGCGGATGCCGTCGGTACCGAACAGCCTGCGGACGGGCTTTTGAGATGGCCCTGATGACATAACTGTGAACCTACCTTGGATTCGGCAGACGGTAAAACCGGCAGCAAGAACCGCCTTGCCGGCCGATATCGATCAGCCGCAATTCTCCAGCCAAAGCGGGCAAGAGCAGCGGTACAATATGAAGAGTTATGGGAATTTGGCGGCAGCAGTAAGGCTGACCGCCGACCAATGGGCTGATGGTCGAACCGTTCGCCACCCAAATGGAAGGGTGGCGCGAACATCCTGAAATGGCTACATAAATCCCCGACTGCCATGGCAGACAGAAATTTGCCATGCTAGGCTTCTTTTTTCTCACATGAATGGTTCGGCGAGGGGCCAGTGTCGAAGCGAGCTGTCGTACGGCGACTAGCGGCTGTACTGATCGCGGATGCGGTCGGCTACAGCTCGCGCATGACCGACGACGAGATGCTCACCCATCACCAATTCATGTCGGACATGGATTCTGTGTTCAAGCCGCTCATCGGCAGTCACAGCGGCCAGGTGGTCAAAACCACCGGCGACGGATTTCTCGCCCGCTTCGACAGCGCCGTTCAGGCCGTCGAGTGCGCCACCGCCATGCAGCAGCAAATGAAGGAACGGCTGGCCGCCCTGCCGCCGGAGCGGCGCATGCCCTATCGCATGGGCATCAATGCCGGCGACATCATCATCGAGCCGGAGGACGTCTATGGCGACGACGTCAATCTGGCGCGGCGCCTGGAGGAAATGGCGACCCCCGGCGATGTCTACATCACCGCCGCGGTCCTGCGCTATCTGCGCGGCAAGGCCTCCGTTCAAGTGGAAGACCTTGGCGCCCATCAATTCAAGAGCGGTGCCGAGGCCCAGCAGGTCTACCGCATCCGCATCGGCGGCGGCACAGACCCCATCGCCGCGCCGCCGACGACGCGGCAGTATCCGCCCCTGCCGAACCGGCCGGCGATCGCCGTGCTGCCATTCGAGAATCTCAGCGGCGATCCCGAACAGGTCTTTTTCAGCGACGGCGTCACCGAGGACATCATCCGCGAGCTCTCGCGCTTCCGCGAGCTCCATGTCATTTCCCGCAATTCTTCCTTCCGCTATCGCGGCAAGTCGGTGGACATGCGTCAGGTGGGGCGCGAACTAGGCGTGCATTATGTCGTGGAAGGCAGCATCCGCCGGTCTGGCCAACAGCTGCGCATTTCGGTTCAACTGATCGAGTCGGAGACCGGCAACAATCTGTGGGCCGAACATTATGACCGGAAGGTCGAGGATGTCTTTGACGTGCAGGACGAAGTCGTCCGCATGATCGTCGCCACCTTGCCCGGCCAGATCGCCGGCGCCGGTGCGCGTTCAGCGCGCCGCAAGCGGCCGGACGGCATGTCGGTCTATGACTATCTGCTGCGCGGCATCGAGTACAAACAGACCTTCGATCGCAGCGAAGAACCGAAGGTGCGCGAGACGTTCGAGCGCGCCATCAAGGCGGATCCGGAACTGGCGATCGCCCATACCTGGTTGGCGGAACTGGAGATGCGGGAATGGTGGCGGAACCTCTCCGCGCCGGCAATGGACCGGGCACTCTCCTTGGCCAAGCGTGGCGCAATGCTGGATCCGACCGACGGGCAGTGCCACCGGGTGCTCGGCTATGTCTGCCTGTACCGCCGGGAATTCGACGAGGCGGCGTTGCAATTCGAGCGCGCGCTCAAGCTCAATCCGAACGACTCCCACACGATCGTCACCAAGGCTTGGCTTCTGGCCTATGAGGGCCATCCGGAACAGGCGCTGGAATGGGCGCAGCGCGGATTGCAGCTCAACACCAATCATCCGGACTGGTATGTCTCGGCCTTCGGCATGGCCCACTTCTGCGCCCGCAACTATGCCGAAGCGGTGGTCCAGCTCGGCAGAAACTTCGTCAGTCCGGACATCTGGGAGCTGATGTACATGACAGCCAGCTTGGCGCAGTTGAATCGTATCGATGAGGCGCGACTTCAGGTGGAGCGCTACACCGAGCAGGAGCCCAAGCGGTCGATGCTGGCCTATGCGCGGCACGAACCCTATCGCCACGCCGAGGGGCTCGAGCATCTGCTGGAGAGCCTGCGTAAGGCGGGCGTGAAGGAGTAGGCCGATGACCACTCAATCGGCGAAGGCCGCCGCCTTTGAATCTCTGCATGAGCAACCCGGCGCCTTCGTCATTCCCAATCCCTGGGACATCGGCAGCGCGCGGATGCTGGCCACCTTCGGCTTCAGGGCTCTGGCAACGACCAGCGCCGGATTCTCGTTTTCCATCGGCCGCGCCGACGATATCGGCGTCGTCGGCCGCGAGGAGACACTCGAACATCTGCGGGCCATCGCCGGCGCGACGGAACTGCCGGTGTCGGCGGATCTGCAGCATGGCTTCGGCGACGCGCCGGCAATCTGCGCGGAGACCATCCGCCTCACCGCCGGCGCCGGGCTTGTCGGCGGCTCGATCGAAGACGCCACCGGCCGCGCCGAGGAGCCAATCTATGCCTTCGACCTAGCGGTGGCGCGCGTAAAGGCTGCCGTCGCCGCGGCGCGGGCGTTGCCATTCCCGTTTATGCTGACGGCGCGGGCCGAGAATTTCCTCAACGGCCGGCCCGACTTGCCCGACACGATCGGGCGGCTGCAGGCCTTTGCCGCGGCTGGCGCCGATGTGCTGTATGCGCCGGGTCTGCGCACCGCGCAGCAGATCGGTGCGGTCGTGAAGGCAGTCGCGCCGAAACCGGTGAATGTCGTGATGGGATTGGCAGGCGCCGATTTCTCCGTCGCCGATCTGGCGGCCCTGGGCGTGAAGCGCATATCCATCGGCTCCGCAATGGCCCGCGCCGCCTATGGCGCTTTCCTGCGTGCTGCACACGAAATTGCCGAACGCGGCACCTTCACCTTTGCCCGCGATGCCGTGCCGTTTGCGGAAATCAACAAGATCCTGGATCGGCAATCGTGACCGGCGGACGCCGCTGAGCCATGGGCGAGTTCGGGCGGACCCTGCTCTATATCGGCGCCGGCGCCTGGATCCTGTTTCTGGGCGCGATGCTGCTGCCGGTGCGGCGGTCCTATCGTTTCACGATCGAGAGACTGATCGCTGCCCCGCCGGAGCGCGTCTGGTCGATCCACAATATCAATCTTGGCGATCCGGAGAGCAAAGCGCTGCACGAAGAGGTCCTGTCCCACGAACGCACAGAAAGCACTCCGCCAATCACGACAACACGCGTCGAACACAAGGTCGCGGGTCAGCGTCGTCAATTCGTCATTCGCAATGCGGTTCTGCTGGAGCGCCCCCTGGAAATCATGCGGATGCGGACGCTCAGCATCGGCGACAGGCAGAACCCATATGGCCCGCAACATGCCGCGACGTCTGAATTTCTCTCGCAGGACGGCAGCACGCGTCTGCACTATACTTTCGAGGGGGAACTCGCAACGCTTGGCCAACGCATTGCCTTGCGGCGCCAGCACTTCAAGTATTTCGACCGCCTGGTAGCGATCTGCGAAAGAAAACCGGTTGTGCCCGCCGTCCAGCCGCGCCGGCAGCTTACGACAACGGCGATCTCCGTGTTGGCCATCGCCAGTTTTGGCATCGCCTTCGGTTGGCAATTCGGCATTATTCTGTCGCTGGCACTGGTGATCCACGAATTCGGGCACTGGCTGGCGATGCGGCTGACGGGACAGCCGGCGCCGCGCATCATGCTGCTGCCCTTCCTCGGTGGCGTCACCATCGCCAATCATCCCCATAAGACTTACTTCAACGACGCCTTCTGCGCACTGATGGGCGCCGGATTCAGCGCAGTACTTGTGCTGCCGCTCCTGTTCTTGATGGCGTGGAACTACTCTACGACTGGCCCATCCGATGCAGATCATGGCATGGCCGGCATTGTTGCAATGACCGCTCTCATAGTCGGCTCCCTCAATCTGCTGCAGCTTCTGCCCTTTCTCCCGCTCGATGGCGGCCAAGTGTTGCGGGCCATCATGCAGTCCTTCAGCGCGCGCTGGGCCAAATACATTCTACTCGTCATCGGCGCCATCGGCGTCGCCGCCTGTCTGTATGCCGAGCTGCCATTGATGGCCGGCTTCATCGGCATTGGCGTACTGCAGTCCTGGCATATGCCGATTACAGCGGGGGCTGCGCGGCCCATGAGCGGCCTCGGAGTCGCGGCTATGATCGGCCTGTTCTTGCTGACTGTGGCGATCCACGCCGTGGCGACGGGTTTTGGCGCTGTGCTCATGCGCCCATTGGATTGAGCGCGCGCCTACTTCGGAACACCGCGCTTCGCCGATTGATAGGTGTAGATCGTCGCGCCAAGGATCATACAGACCTCTCCACCGTCGTTCTGAAGCGGCAACATGGCGTTCTCGAATTTCAGCCGTTCCTTGCGCAGGTAGCGCACGCGGCCGCCGATAAAGAGCGGGATGCGCTCGTTAACCAGCCGGGTGGCCCAGGCCACCGATCCGTCGGCCGGTTCTTCCTCCAATGTTTCGTGGAAGGTTTTTCCGGTACGCTCGCGGCCGTGAACGCGCACCAATTCCGTGCCGAACAACCGGAAGCGAAAGCGGCTGCGGGGCTCTTCACTCATATTGACGTCCATCAGAAAGTGATTCGGCAGGATGAACGAAAGATCGACCGGATCTATGTCGGCCCGCGCCGGCAAGTGTCCGTTGCAGCATTTTGACTGCCAGTATTCCAACAGCTTCCGCAGGCCAGGAGCCGATGGCTCGCTCAGCGTAACATAGCCCGTATACTCTTCCACGCCGAGCCCCCTGCCCCCCGCTCCTCGCGCCCAACCTACCCGCGCGGCGATGGGCGGTGCAACTATTGGGCGAGGAGAACATGCTTAACAACCGGCGATGGCGCGCCAGATTGCCAGCGCCTGCGCGGCCTCTGCGACATCATGAACACGATGAATCTGCGCGCCACGGTCGAGTCCGGCAAGAGTCGCCGCAAGCGTGCCGGGCAGGCGATGATCGGCGTCTTCGCCGCGGCTGAGACGGCCGATGAAACTTTTGCGCGATACGCCGAGCAGAATGCCGCGGCCAAGCCCATGCAGTAGCGCCAGATCGTCGAGCAGAGCGATGTTGTGCCGGTCGTTCTTGCCGAAGCCGATGCCGGGATCGAGCACGATGCGCTCGCGCGCGATGCCGGCTTGTGCGCAGTCATCCAGGCGCGCGGAGAAGTAATCATAGATGTCCAGCGGCGCATCCCGGTATTGCGGATTCTTCTGCATGGTGCGCGGCTCGCCCTGCATGTGCATGAGCACGATCCCTGCACCGCTCTCGGCCGCTGCCCTCATGCTGTTGGGATCGCCTGCCAGCGCGGTCACGTCGTTGATGATGCGCGCGCCCGCATCCACCGCGCGGCGCATCACCTCGGCGTGGCGCGTGTCGATGGAGACGACTGCACCATCTTTCGTGAGTGCGGCGATCACCGGCAGCACCCGCGACAATTCCTCTTCGATCGTCACCGGTGCAGCGCCCGGGCGCGTAGACTCACCGCCGATATCCAGGATATCGGCGCCTGCCTGCATCAGCGCGCGGCCATGGGCGATGGCGGCGGCGCCATCGTGATAGCGGCCGCCGTCGAAGAAGCTGTCGGGCGTGACATTCACCACGCCCATCAGCCGCGGGCGGTCCAGAGGCAGGCCCGCGAAATCCGCGCGGGGTGATGCGACGGCATCGAGCGCCCGCTCCAGTGCCGCGGAAAGGACGGGATCCTCCGTGCGCAGATTGCAGGATTGCAGTCTGCCGATGTCCAACAAGGCCGCCTCACGCTGGTCTTCGGGCCCGCGGCGTATCAGATCGACGGCGGTGAACGCCAGGGGTCCGCCCGCCAACCTGCGGGCGATGCCGCTGGCCACGGCCTGGCGCGCCGGTTCGCCCGGCAGCATTCCCAGCGGCTTGAGATAGAATTCAGACGGCATGTTCGGCCATCGCCCGGGCGATCTCGTTTTCGCCCATGATGGTGACGCTGGCGCCCAGGCGCTGCAGATGCTCCACCTCGGCATCGAAATGCGCCCGGGCGATAATGGGCAATCCCGGATTGAGCGCCCGCGCCTGCTCGATGATCTGACCGGCTTCGAAGGCGTTGGGCACGGCAACGAAACACCAGCGCGCGCCCTGCAGATTGGCGGCGCCGAGAACTTCCGGCGCGGCGGCATTGCCGGCGATCACCTCGACGCCGCCGCCGCGCAGCTTTGCGGCGATGTCCCTGTTGTCCTCGATCGCCAGCACGGCGTGGCCTTTGCTCAGCAGCGCCTCCCCCAGCCGGCCACCGACCCGGCCATAGCCAATGATGACAGCATGACCCGTCAGAGCGGTGGGCGGAATCTCCACTGCAGCGGCGGATTCGCCCGCAGGCGCCCCGACGGCGGGCGCGAGAGCTGCGGCGCTCTTGAAACGGCTGATGGCGGCGAAGATCGCCGGATTGGCAAGGATCGACAGGATGGCGCCGGCGAGAATGAGATCGCGGCCCCGTTCCGGCAACAGGCCGAGATCGACGCCGAGATTGGCCAGGATGAAGGAGAACTCGCCGATCTGCGCCAGGCTGGCGGCGATGATCAGCGCAGTACCCACGGGATGCCGGAAGGCGATGACGATGGCAAAGGCGGCAAGCGACTTGCCGATCAGGATGATCGCCAGAACCGCCAGAACCGGCCACGGCTCCTGCACCAGGATCAAGGGATCGAACAGGATGCCGACGGAAACGAAGAATAGCACGGCGAAGGCGTCGCGCAGCGGCAGGGACTCCTCCGCCGCCTGATGGCTCAGCTCGGACTCGCTGAGCACCATGCCGGCAAAGAAGGCGCCGAGGGCGAAGGACACTTCGAAGATCTGCGCCGCGCCATAGGCAATCCCGAGTCCGATCGCCAGCACCGCAAGCCGGAACAGCTCGCGGGATCCCGTGTGCGCGACGTAATGCAGGATCCAGGGGATCACGCGGCGGCCGACCACCAGCATCAGCGCTACGAAGGCGGCGACCTTGCCCAGGGTGATCGCCAGCGCCAGCGCCACATCCGAAGCATCGAAAGACTCGGCAGCCGTTCCAGCGCTGTCATCGAGCAGGCCGGCCAGCGCCGGTAAAAGCACGAGCGCCAGCACCATCGCCAGATCCTCGACGATCAACCAGCCGATGGCGATGCGGCCGCGCTCGGTATCGATGAGGTGCCGCTCCTGCAGCGCCCGCAGCAGTACCACGGTGCTGGCCACCGACAGCGCCAGCCCGAAGACCAGGCCGGCGCCCAGCGACCAGCCGAGCGCCCAGGACAGCAACAGGCCGAGCAGGGTCGCGAGGGTGATCTGCGCGATCGCGCCGGGGATGGCGATGGCCCGCACCGACAGCAAATCCTTCAGCGAGAAATGCATGCCGACGCCAAACATCAGGAGGATGACGCCGATCTCCGCCAGTTCGGCCGCCAGCGGCTGATCGGCGACGAAGCCCGGCGTGTAGGGACCGACCGCCACGCCGGCCAGCAGATAGCCCACCAGCGGCGACAGCTTCAGCCGATGGGCAATCGCGCCGAAGACAAACGCCAGGACGATACCGACGACGATCGTTGCGATGAGCGGCGTGTGATGGAGCATCTGTCCTCGTCAAAGCGGCGAAGGCGATCCGGCAGTCTGTTATACAAACCCGCGGCGCGGCCCAGCCAACAAAAAAGCCCCGCTGAGGCGGGGCTTTTCCGATGATCGATACTGCGGCGGTCAGCCGCCGGGCTGCGGTTCCGGCTCGAGGCCGGCCGGGCCGGGCCGTCCGCTGTGGGCGGGCGTGCCGCTGCTGGGTACGGACGACCGCGGCCGTGTCGGCGTCAGCGTGTCGTCGGGGCGATTGATCTGTTCGCCGCGCATCAGCGCCTTCACCTCGTCGCCCGACAGCGTCTCATACTCAAGCAGGGCGTTCGCCACCATGTGCAGGTCATCGAGCTTCTCGGTCAGGATGCGGCGCGCCGTGGTTTCGGCCTCGTCGATCAACCGGCGGATCTCTTCGTCGATGATCTTCGCGGTTGCGCCCGACACATTGATGCGGCGCGTGACCGAATGGCCGAGGAAAACCTCTTCCTCGTTGCTGGCATAGCGCAGCGGCCCGAGCTTGTCGGACATGCCCCATTCAGTCACCATGGCGCGGGCAAGATTGGTCGCCTGCATGATGTCGTTGGAAGCGCCGCTGGTGACATTCTCGTCGCCGAAGATCAGTTCCTCGGCGACGCGGCCGCCGAACATGCTGGCCAGCCGCGACTCCATTTCGATCTTCGACATGCTGTAGCGATCGCGCTCCGGCAAAGACATGGTCACGCCGAGCGCCCGCCCGCGCGGGATGATCGTCACCTTGTGCAGGGGATCGTGCTTGGGCATATGCAGGCCCACCAGGGCATGGCCGGCCTCATGATAGGCAGTGAGCTTTTTCTCGTCTTCGCTCATCACCATGGAGCGGCGCTCGGTGCCCATCATCACCTTGTCCTTGGCGCTTTCGAATTCCGCCATGGTGACGACGCGGCGACCGCGGCGCGCTGCCATCAGGGCTGCTTCGTTCACCAGATTGGCAAGATCGGCGCCGGAGAACCCGGGCGTGCCGCGGGCAATGGTACGGGGCTCCACGTCAGGCGCCAGCGGAACCTTGCGCATATGGACGCGCAGGATCTGCTCGCGGCCGGCGATATCGGGATTCGGCACCACCACCTGGCGGTCGAAGCGGCCGGGACGCAGCAACGCGGGGTCCAACACGTCGGGCCGGTTGGTGGCGGCGATCAGGATGACGCCTTCGTTGGTCTCAAAGCCGTCCATCTCCACGAGCAGCTGGTTCAGGGTCTGCTCGCGCTCGTCATTGCCGCCGCCGAGGCCGGCGCCGCGATGGCGGCCAACCGCGTCGATTTCGTCGATGAAGATGATGCAGGGCGCATTCTTCTTGCCCTGCTCGAACATGTCGCGCACGCGGCTGGCGCCGACGCCCACGAACATCTCCACGAAGTCGGAGCCGGAGATGGTGAAGAACGGCACATTTGCCTCGCCGGCGATGGCGCGGGCGAGCAGCGTCTTGCCGGTGCCCGGCGGGCCGACCAGCAGGCAGCCCTTGGGAATCTTGCCGCCCAGGCGCTGGAACTTCTGCGGGTCCTTCAGGAAGTCCACCAGCTCCTGCAATTCCTGCTTGGCTTCTTCGATGCCCGCAACGTCGTCGAAGGTCACGCGGCCGGTCTTTTCCGTCAGCAGGCGCGCCCGCGACTTGCCGAAGCCCATGGCCTTGCCGCCGCTGCCTTGCATCTGGCGCATCAAATAGATCCAGACGCCGAGAATGACGAACAGCGGCGCCCAGGTGATCAGCAGCGTCGGCAGCGCGCTGCCGCTATCGGGCGGCGCCGCGTTCACATTCACGCCGCGGTCCTTGAGGCTCTTGATGTAGTCGGCCGTCGGCTCGAACGGCAGCAGGGTATTGAAGTCCTTGCGGTTGTCCTTGAACGAGCCGGTGACCTCGCGCCCTTTGATGACGACGTTCTGAATGTTGTTGTTATCGACCTCGGTGGCGAAATCGCCATAGGGCAGCTCCGTCGAGCTGCGCGAGGAGTCGCCGCTGAACATATTGAACAGCAGGAACAGCAGGATGATCAGGATTGCCCAGACGGCGATATTGCGGCCGAGATTATTCACGTTGGGATCACCTTTCGGATGCCGGCGCCGGACGCGCCCGGGTCCGGGCGCTGCTCGCGGGGCCTAAGCAGAGCCCGTGGGGAGAGTACATAATGCGGGTGCTGCATTAAGCAACTGTAAACCTTGACGGCGCCAAAGACTGCGGCGGAACGAATTCAATCACAACAGATACTTGTGCGCTCTTAGCCAAGTAATCAAGGTGTGGCACGGCCAGGAGTTCCAGTCCGCGCCCAGCATCGGCCCAGACAGCCGGCAGTACCGGCCGTGCCGGTGCTGGAATGGGCCGCTCGCGCAAGTCCGGGCGGGCCTTCAGGGCAGCGCGATAACCCTCCGGGCCCAGGGCGGCCACCTGCAGAGGCCCCGTCTTGCCAGTGGCGCGCGCCAAGGTGACCGCAAAGCGCCCGTCCCAGATCTGGGCAGCGCCGGGGGTTAGGGCAATGGCGGGACCGGCCGCCGCCAGTTCCCGGTAGATCAGCAGCCGGCCGCCTTTACCGCGGACCTGGCAGCCGGCCAAGGTCGCCCCGGCAGCCAGGCGGGCTTCGGCGATCTGGCCATAGAGCCGGTTCAGGCGCTCGGAACGCGGCGTAAAGCCGCCGCCGCCGATGGCCATCAGGCAACGGGCCAGCACCCGCCGGCCGACCGCCGCTGTCGCCCCGGCGAGGGCCGAGGGATCAAGCCAGAGATAGCCGGCGGGATCGATCTCGGCCCCCGCCGCCAGGATGCCGGCGACCGCCTCGTCCATCGAGGCCCGCGCCTGGCCCAGGGCCGCGGCGGTTTCCGCCAGGCGTCCGGGGGTCACGCCGGCTGCCGCCAGGAATGGGAGCAGCCGCCGCAGCCGGATGCGGGTGTGAGCTGCATTTTCATTGGTCGGATCGTCGATCCAATCCTGTCCCCAGGCTCGCAGTGTGGCGGCGAGCCGGTCGCGGGGTACCGGAATCAGCGGTCGCAGCAGCCGCACGCCCGTCCGTTCGCTCACCGGCGCCATGCCGGCGAGCCCATCCAAGCCGCTGCCCCGGCCGAGGCGCAGCAGGAACGTCTCCGCCTGGTCATCGCGCTGATGGGCGAGGGCCAAATGCAAAATGCCGAGATCCCGGCAGCGGCCGCAGAGCAGCCGGTAGCGCGCCTGCCGCGCCGCCGCCTGGAGACCGCTCCCGGGTTGCGGCTGGTGGCTATGGTCCCAGGGCAGGATGCCATGGCCGATCTTGTGCGCCCGCAGCCAGCGCCCGACGGTCCGCGCCTCCGCGGCGGAGTCCGGCCGCAGGCCATGATCGACGGTCAGGGCGGTGATCCGCCCGCGGCGGCGGCGGGCCCAGCGCCGCAGCAGCAGCGCAAGACACAGGCTGTCGCGGCCGCCCGAGACGGCGACGGCGATATGAGGCCGCGCTTCGAAGGGGCCGAGGCGGTCCATCAGCGCGGAAAACTCGTCGTCGGTCAGCGGTGCATCCGGCAATCGGGATATCCTGAAAATGACTGCGGCGCCGACGATCCGCCGGCGACGTTCAGGGTGGGGCCTGCCGCAAGGCCGTGCAAGGAATGCGCGGCCGCGGGCGCCTGCCGCCTATCTGCAGCCGTTGCGCTGCTGCTCCTTGATGACCCGGTCCTTCAGGGTGTCGGAGGCCTGCGGGTAGCGCTTGCCCACCTCGGCAAAGGCGGTGCAGGCATCCGGGACCTGATTCATCGCCGCCAGCGCCATGCCCAGCTTCATCATGTTGTCGGGCGCCTTGCCGCTCTGCGGATAGTTCTTCACGCCCTGGGCAAAGGTGATGGCGGCATTCTTGTAGTCGCCGCGCACATAATGGGTTTCGCCAAGCCAGTAGTTGGCGTTGCCCGTCAGCTGATGATCCGGATTCTCGCTGATGAACGTGCGCAACGCCTTCTCCGCATCGTCGTAGCGGTTCTCGCGCAGGAGGCCGAAGGCGTATTGATACTGCTCGTCGGCAGTGGCGCCCGGCAATCCGCCGGGCGCAACCGCCGCCGTCTGGTCCGCGCCGGTTTGGGTATTGGTCGCGTCCATGGCCTGCTGGGCGGCCGCGGTAGAGTTCTGCTGCTTCGCCGCCTGGGCGTCGTATTCCGTTTGGGTCAGCGTTCCCAACACTTTAGGCCCGGTGCCGGGCGTGGAAGCGGCGACGCCGTCGCTGCCGGCAGTGGACGCCGTCTGGGCCGGCGCGGCCGGGGTTGTTGCCGGCGCGGCGGCGGAGTAATCCGGGCTCCCGCTCGTCCCGTCGGCGGCGGGGCCTGCGCCGTCCCCTTGGCCGCCACCCTCGAGCTGGGTCAGGCGGAAATCGAAATCCGACGCCATGCGGTCCAGCTTGTCGGTCAGCTGCCGCACTTGATAGGACAGCTGCTCCACCTGGCCGGTCAGGGCGCTGATCTGCGACTCCAGCTCCTGGATGCGCAGTTCCTGCTGCGCCGCGACGGTGCCGGCCGCACTCTGCGCTGCGACCGCGCCCGGCAGCAGCAATGCCCCCAGCAGGACGAAGGCTGTAACCGGATGGAGATACGCCCGGCGGTTTCGCGGGTTCATCATGGTTTGCGGCCCAGTTGTTTATCCTAAAGAAACCGGCTCGGGCCCCCAAAGTTTCGCCGACAAGCCGTTCCTATGATGGAACCATTGCCGGAACTTGGCGGCGAAATTGTGGCATGGCGCGGTCGGGATCGAGGCCCTATGGCTCCCGGCCCCAAATGCCTATGGGCGCTAGCCCCAAAAGCTGACGGGCGCCAGCCCCCTTCTCGGGAACCGGCGCCCGCCAGTCATAACCCAGTTTTGCGCCGATGCGGCCTTACTGCAGGACGGTCACGCCACGGCGATTCTGCGCCCAGGCCGACTCGTTGCTGTCGGCGATCTCCGGCCGCTCCTTGCCATAGCTGATGGTCTGGATACGATTCGGATCGACGCCCTGCGCCACGAGATAATTGCGCACCGCGTTGGAGCGGCGTTCGCCGAGCGCCAGGTTGTATTCGCGGGTGCCGCGTTCGTCGCAGTGACCCTCGACGGTGATGGCGTAGTTGCCATACTGGCCGAGCCACGCCGCCTGGCGGTTCAAGGTATCCTGTGCATCAGCACGGATCTCATAGCTGTCGTAATCGAAGAAGACACGATCGCCGACGTTAACCTGAAAATCCTCGACCGAGCCCGGAGCGGCAGTCGAGCCGCTGTTGGTGCTGCTGGAATCGGTGGCCGACGGCTCCTTGTCGGAAGCGCAACCCGCGAGCAGCATGGCCGCCGCGATAAACGACATAATCTTAAGCTTCATTTTCCTACCTCTTACCCCTTTGTGGAGGAACCTCTAGCCCGTGATCCAGGCTTGGTAAATCAAAAGAAAACGCTGGCGCTGCGCGTACCCGCCGCCACGCTCCCTTGGACTGTTCGCCCGTGCAACATAGTACCGATTTCTCTAGGGAATCAAGGGCGACCAGGCCGGATCGGAGCCGTCCTGAGGCGTCTCAACAACGCGCTCATTACGTCCCGTCAGGTCGATGGTGTAGAGACGGGTTGCAGCGCCGCCGCCATCCTGACGGAAAAAGGAAATCACCCGGCCGTTGGGCGACCAAGTCGGCCCTTCGACCAAGTAGCCGTTGGTCAGCATGCGCTCGCCGCTGCCGTCCGGCCGCATGACGCCGATGTAGAAGGTGCCGCCGACCATGCGGGTGAAGGCGATAAGATCGCCGCGCGGCGACCAGACCGGCGTGCCGTAGCGGCCATCGCCGAAGCTGATGCGCGTCACGCCGCCGCCGTCGGCGCCCATGACATAGAGCTGCTGCGAACCGCCGCGATCGGAGTTGAAGACGATGCGCGTGGCGTCGGGCGAGAAGCTGGGCGAGGTGTCGATGCCCGGGCTGCTGGTGAGGCGAGAAGTGCGGCGGGTGCTGAGATCCATGGTGTAGATCTCGGTATTGCCGCTGGAGGCGAGACTCATCACGACGCGGCGCCCGTCGGGCGAGAAGCGCGGCGCGAACGTCATGCCCGGGAAATCGCCGAGCACTTCCTGCTGGCCGGTCTCCAGGTTCAGCAGATGCACCCGCGGCCGGTTGTTGACATAGGAGAGATAGGTGATCTCCTGGGTCGAGGGCGAGAAGCGCGGCGTCAGCACCAGGTTCTTGCCGTTGGTCAGGAACTTATGGCCGAAGCCGTCCTGGTCCATGATCGCCAGCCGCTTGATCCTGTTGGTCGCCGGACCGGTCTCCGACACATAGACGAGGCGGGAGTCGAAATAGCCGTCCTCGCCGGTGATGCGGGTGTAGATCGCATCGGCGACGCGATGGGCGATGCGCCGCCAGTTGCTGGCCGGGGCGGTGAGCGCCAGGCCGGCCATCTGCTGTTCCGCCAGCACGTCCCACAGCCGGAACTCCACCCGCAGGCGGCCATCGGCCTGCTGCGAGACGGCGCCGCTGACCAAGGCATCGGCGTTGATCAGGCGCCAGTCGCCGAAGCGCGGCACACCCTGCATTTCCGCCGCGTTCTGGATGAACGCGGCGCGGTCGATCGGCCGGAACAAGCCGGACCGCTCGAGATCGGCGGCGATGACGGCGGAGATTTGCGCCCCGAGATCGCCGGCCTGCGCCGAACCGCCGGCGAAATCCGTCACCGCGATCGGCAGCGGCTGGATATTTGGATCGGAGATGTCGATCTCTATCACCGCCTGCGCCTGCGACGAGAACAGGAACGTGCCCAGCAGGATCAGAGCGACTTTCGCAAATGAGGTTCTCTTTATCGTCATTGCCTGTCTCCCCATCAAAATCGGTGTGCAAATCTTTAGTAAAAGTCCGACTCGCGGAAGCGTGCCAGAATGTAGCCCCATACAGCGTAGTCGCGCTGCAGGTTGAGCGGAAAGGGCTGCCGATCGGCGCCGCATTTGTCCACGGCGCGTTTCGCGCTCTCCGCAAAAGATCTGAAAACCGGATCGCCCATGCGCGCCCGGTCCTTGCGGGAAATATCCACATCGCGCAGGGTTGCATCCGGATTGAGCTTGATTTCCAAGGTTACGACCAGTTCGGTGGCCGATGCGCCGCCCCCGGATGAAAACCAACAACCCCTGATATAGTTCCGCAGCGCATCTTCTTCGCCGGCCGGCAGGCGCTGGGGAATGCCTTCGGTCTGCGGCTCGTCGGCGGGCGCTTCTTCCTGCGGCGGAACGGCGGCGGTCTGTTCCTTGGCCAGTTTATCGATCAGGGAATTCACGTCCTGCGCGTCATTGACCGGTTTTTTCTCATCCTTCTTTTTCACTTCTTTCTTTTTCGGCGGCTCCGGCTTCTGCGGCGGAATGGGCACATCCTGCACTTCCGCAACCTGCTCGGTGGGGACCGGCACAGGCTGAGGCGGCGGCGGTTCCTCTGGCGGCGGTTCGGCGATTACCGGATCGGGCGTGTCTACTTCCTGCGGATTGGCGCTTTCCTGCGGCTCCGGATTGGGTTCTTCGACCGGCGGAATCTCGTTCTGAGTCTCTTCGGGCGCCGCCGGCGGTTCAGGCACAACCTCCGGTTCCGGCAGCGCCGGTGCCACAGGTGCCGGCGGAATTTCCGGCTCCGGCGGCTTTTCCTGCGGTACGTCGGTCCTCTGTTCCTGCGCCACCTTCGGCGCCGTGAGCTGATCGGACGTCACGACGGTAATCGGCGTTGCTGTCATGCGTACCGTCTCCGGCTCCCAGAAGAACGGCAGCCCGAATAGCACCAACAGCAGCACGACCAAGTGCAGAGTGCCGGAAAGGAGAACGCCGTCACGCATGGATATCGACGCGCCTCAGTTGCCTTGGGTTTCGCCTGAAGGCGCCGGCGGTTTCTCGGCCGCCTCCGTCACCAGCGACAGCTTGGTGAAGCCCGACCCGGTGAGCAGCCCCATCACCTCGATCATGCGGCCGTAGTTGATCGACTGGTCGCCGCGCACATAGATGGTGGTGTCCGGCTTGTTCTCGGTGATCGCTAGCAGGCGCGGCGCCAGGCTTTCCAGCGTCACCGCCGTTTCCTGGATGAAGATCGCGCCGGTCTTGTCGACGGAGATCACCAGCGGCTCGTCCGGCTGGTTGAGCGGCGGCGCTTCGCTTTTCGGCAGCGTGAGTTCGACGCCGGAATTCAGCAGCGGCGCGGTGACCATGAACACGATCAGCAGCACCAGCATGACGTCGACCAGGGGCGTCACATTGATGTCGGACATCGGGCCGTGGCGGCTGCGGCGGCTGTAGCGGTGGGTGACACCGCCGGCATTGAGACGGACGGCCATTAGCGGCGCTCCTCCAGTTGGCGGGACAGGATGGCGTTGAACTCGCCGGCGAAGGCCTCGAGCCGGTAGCCATAGCGGCCGATATCGCCCGACAGCTTGTTATAGGCAAGCACAGCGGGGATCGCGGCGACGAGGCCGAGGGCGGTCGCGAACAGGGCCTCGGCGATGCCCGGCGCCACCACGGCGAGGCTGGTGTTCTTGGCGGCGGCGATGGAGGCGAAGCTGTTCATGATGCCCCAGACCGTACCGAACAGGCCGACGAACGGCGCCGACGAGCCGACCGAGGCGAGGAAGCCCATATGGCGTTCGAGCTGCTCCATCTCGCGGCCCAGGGTGATGTCCATGACTCGCTCGATGCGTTCCTTCAGGCCCGCCTTGAGTTCGGTGGTGGTCAGCAGGCCCTTGGCCGCCGAGCGGCGCCATTCGCGCATCGCCGCGACGAAGATCGAGGACAGCGGATCGGGCGGCTTGTTGCCCAGGCGATCGAACAGTTCTTCCAGGGAGCCGCCGGACCAGAAGCTTTCTTCGAACTGCTTGGCGCGGCCGCGCAGGCCGCGCATGCGAATCATCTTCGAAAAGATGATGGCCCAGCTCCAGAACGAGGCGAGGATCAGCATCACGATCACCACCTTGACCACGATGTCCGCCTGCCAAAACAGGCCAATCAGGCTGAAATCGTAGGCGCTCTCGGTCCCCGGCATCTGCGCGACGTCGAGCGGGACGGTGGGCACCGCGGTGACGGGTTCGGTGGGAACCGAATCCACCGTGCCGGCGGCGTTCTGGGCGAGTTGCGTATAATCGGTAGCCATTATCGATCGATGCCCCCGTTACGAAGAATGGGATTGGGAAAAATTCTGCAGCGCCGCGTGAATGCGGTCCGGCAGCCGCGCCGGCCGGCCTGCTTGATTCAGGCAAGCGAGCTTGACCTTCAACCGCGCCAGGTCCTCGCCATCGCGTCTTACCGTCTGCAGCGCCTCGAGCGACGCGCCGCCCACATTGGTGATGCGCGTCTCCACCCGCAGCAGATCGTCGAGCCGCGCCGGCTTCAGATAGTCGACCTCGCAGCGGCGCACGAAAAAGCTGAGGCCGGTCTCGCGCAGCATGCCCGCGTGATCGGCGCCGGCCTCGCGCATGAACTCCGTGCGCGCCCGCTCGGCAAAACGGAGATAGTTGGCATAGTAGACGACACCGCCGGCATCGGTGTCTTCGTAGTAGACGCGGATCGGATATGTATGGGTTAGGCTTGGGGCAGCCCCCTCACCCTGGCCGTCTCCCCCTTTCAGGGGGCGAGGGGACAGATTTTTCTTAGTCCCCTCTCCACCGGCTTGCGGGGGGAGAGGGTTAGGGTGATGAGGGCGCCGACGGGAATGGCTATGCATCCGACAAGCCCTCCGCTTCATCGCCCAGCAGTTCCAACTGCTCCGCCGCGCGCTTGCTGATGGCGAGGCCGAGATAACGGAAACCGTTGGCCGTCAGCAGCCGGCCGCGGGGCGAGCGCTGCAGCAGGCCTTGCTGGATCAGATAGGGTTCGATGACCTCTTCGATGGCGTCGCGCTGTTCCGACAGCGCCGCCGCGAGAGTTTCCACGCCCACGGGGCCGCCTTCGTAGTTCTCGGCGATGCAGCGGAGAAAGCGCCGGTCCATGGCGTCGAGACCCTGGGCATCCACCTCCAGCCGGTTGAGCGCGGCATCGGCGGCGGTCGCGTCCACCTTTTTCGTGCCGGCAACCGACGCGAAATCCCGCACCCGCCGCAGCAGGCGCCCGGCGACCCGGGGCGTGCCGCGGGAGCGGCGGGCGATCTCCTGGGCGCCGCTGGATGTGATGTCGAGGCCGAGCACCTTGGCGCCGCGCAGCACCACGCGCTCCAGCTCCTCCGCCGTGTAGAATTGCAGCCGCAACGGGATGCCGAATCGTTCCCGCAAAGGCGTTGTGATGAGCCCCGACCGCGTCGTCGCGCCGATCAGCGTGAATTGGGGCAAGTCGATACGCACGGAGCGCGCCGCCGGTCCCTCGCCGATGATGAGGTCGAGCTGGAAATCCTCCATCGCGGGATACAGCACTTCTTCCACGGCGGGATTGAGGCGGTGGATCTCGTCGATGAACAGCACGTCCCGCGCTTCCAGATTGGTCAGCAGCGCCGCCAGATCGCCGGCGCGGGCGATCACCGGGCCGGAGGTCATGCGGAAGCCGACACCGAGCTCGCGGGCGATGATCTGCGCCATCGTCGTCTTGCCCAGGCCCGGCGGCCCATGCAGCAGCACGTGATCAAGCGCATCGCGGCGCGCCCGCGCCGCCTCGATGAAGACGCTGAGATTCTCCCGCACCGCCTGCTGGCCGACGAAATCCGCCAGGCGCTGTGGCCGGATCGAGGCTTCGGCGGCGTCTTCGCCGGCAGCGGCAGGGCTGACCATGCGCCGATCGGTCATGCGCTGAGTTCCTTCAGGCCGGCGCGGATCAGCGCTTCAAGCGGCGGCGTGCCGCCCAGCCGCCGGGCAGCCTGGGCCACGGCGCCGAACGCGTCGGTGCGGCGATAGCCGAGATTCACCAGGGCCGACACCGCATCGGCCATCGGGCCGATCGGCTCGGCCTCCGGCGACAACGCGGCCAGACCGCCGAGGCCGATGCCGCCGGCCTTGTCTTTCAGCTCCGACAAGATGCGGCTCGCCAGCTTCGGGCCGACGCCGCTGGCGCGGGTCAGGCTGGCCTTGTCCTGGGCGGCGATGACCTGGGCCAACTCGCCGGCGCTGTGCACCCCCAGGATCGCCAGCGCGAGCCTGGCGCCGACGCCTTGCACCGTGGTCAGCAGGCGGAACCAGTCCCGCTCCGCCTCGTCGGCGAAGCCATAGAGATGAATATGGTCCTCGCGCACATGGGTCTCGATCAGCAGGCTGGCGACGCTGCCCCGCGCCGGCAGCCGGTGCAGCGTCTTGGCCGAGCAGAACACCAGATAGCCGACGCCATTGACGTCGATGATGGCCGAGTCGGCGCCCGCGGCATCCACCAGGCCGGTGAGCTTTGCGATCACCGGAGCCCTCCCACCGCGGCGGCGGCGATACGGCGCGCGGTGCCCGCGTGATGAGCGTGGCAGATGGCCACCGCCAGGGCATCGGCCGAATCCTCGGAATCGAGCCGGCAGCCCGGCAGCAGGCGCCGCACCATCATCTGCACCTGGTCCTTGGTGGCGTGGCCGACGCCGACGACGGATTTCTTGATCAGGTTCGCCGGATACTCCGACACCTGAAGATTGCACAGCGCCGGCACCAGCACCACCACGCCGCGGGCCATGCCCAGCTTTAGGGTCGATGCCGCATTCTGGCTGACGAAAGTCTCCTCCACCGCCGCCTCGGCCGGCCGGTGATCGGCGATCACCTTGGCCAGGGCGTGATGGAGTTGCACCAGCCGCTCCGGCAGGCCCAGATCCGCCTTCGGATGGATGGCGCCGTCGGCCACATAGCGCAGATGGCTGCCATCGACGTCGATGATGCCCCAGCCGGTGTGGCGCAGTCCGGGATCGAGTCCGAGCAGCCGCATGCCTAGGCCGTCATCTTCTGCAGCACGTCGTCGGCCATCTCGAAGTTGGCCACCACTGTCTGCACGTCGTCGTTGTCCTCGAGGGTATCCAGCAGCTTGAGAACCGATTCCGCCGCCGCGCCGTCGACCGGCACGGTGTTCTGCGGCCGCCAGCTGATGCGGGCTTCCTGGGGCGCTCCGAACCTGGCCTCCAGCGCATCGCGCACCGCAGCGAACTGGTCGACCGCCGTTAGCACCTCATGGGCGTCGGCGTCGCTGCTGACATCGTCGGCGCCGGCCTCCAGTGCCGCCTCGAACACGGCGTCGCCGCTGGCGGCCTTGGCGGGATAGCGGATCACGCCCTTGCGGTCGAACATGAAGGATACGCTGTTGGTCTCCCCCAGATTGCCGCCGAACTTGGTGAAGGCGACGCGGATCTCGCCGGCGGTGCGGTTGCGGTTGTCGGTCAGCGCCTCGACGATGATGGCGACGCCGCCGGGCCCATAGCCCTCATAGCGCACCTCGTCGTAGTTGGCGCCGCTGTCGCCGCCGATGCCGCGCTTGATCGCCCGCTCCATGGTGTCGCGGGACATGTTGGCCTGGCGCGCCGCGGAGATCGCCGCGCGCAGACGCGGATTCATCGCGGGATCGGGCAAGCCCGACTTCGCCGCCACCGTGAGTTCGCGGATCAGCTTGGTGAAGATCTTGCCGCGCTTGGCGTCCTGCGCGCCCTTGCGCACCATGATGTTCTTGAATTGTGAATGTCCGGCCATCGCGAATCGACCTCTGTTCCCGCGGTTTTCAGGTTGATAAGAAGAGAGCCAAAATTGTGAAGGCGCGGACAATCCAACGCCGTTAGCTAGGCTGTCAATATGGCAAGAATACGGCGATTCGGGGCCGTTTTGCCCGCAATACTGCGGCCTGGGAATGCTATCTCTGAGTTGTCAGGAAGCTGCCACCGGCAATGCCGTCTCCGGCATCTGCGGCGCCAGCTTGCCGCCCAGGCGCAGCGGTGAGATGCGGCGGGCCAGGCCGGTCTTTTCGTCGGTTTCCACGAACACGGCGCAGAGCGTTCCCGGCCCCTGGGCCGCGAACAGGCGGTCGGTCGGCAGCTTGCGGGTGAAACGCGCAATGGGCAGCGCCTTGTCCATGCCGATCACCGAGTCGTAATCGCCGCACATGCCCGCATCGGTCTGATAGGCGGTGCCCTTGGGCAGGATCATCGCGTCGGCGGTAGGGATGTGGGTGTGGGTGCCGACCACCAGCGAGACCCGGCCGTCGCAAACATGGCCCATGGCCATCTTTTCGCTGCTGGCTTCTGCGTGCACATCGACAATGATCGCGTCCACCGTGCCGCCCATGCGCTGGGTCGACAGCTCCTTCTCCAGCCCGGCGAAGGGATCGTCCAGCGGCTCCATGAACAACCGGCCCATGATGTTGACCACCATCACCTTGCGGCCGGCCGCCGTCTGATAGACGTTGCTGCCCTTGCCCGGCGTTCCCGTCGGATAGTTCTGCGGCCGCAAGAGGCGCGGATGACGGTCGATGAAGGCCGAGGTCTCCCGCTGATCGAATACGTGGTTGCCGGTCGTGATCGCATCGACGCCGGCGCCGTAGAGGTCCTGGCAGATCTTCTCGGTGATGCCGAAGCCGCCGGCGGCGTTCTCGCCGTTGGCGATGACGAAATCCAGCCCCAGTTCCTTGCGCAGCCGCGGCATATGCTCGATCAGCACGTCGCGCCCGGACCGTCCGACAATGTCGCCGCAGAACAGCAGTCTCATGGTTTCAATATCGCGAGTAAGGGCCGTCTCGTCCAGGGAGCAGGCATTGTCCCTCAGACAATGGCGAAGGCTTCGCGCTCGCTGACGATCCAGTCCAACGGCTGGTCGGTGTCGTCCCGCGGCACTGCCGGCACTTCCTGGGCCGAGAGCGCCACGCCGACGGCGAGGACGCCGCCAAGCGCAGCGCGCAGCTTCTGCAGTGTCCGGTCATAAAAACCGCCGCCATAGCCGAGCCGGTAGCCGGCCCGGTCGAAAGCCAACAGCGGCACGATCAATAGCGACGGCACGACCTCCGGCGCGTCGGGCGGCGGCGTCATCACCCGGAAATTGCCCTGAACAAGTTCGGTTTCCGGCGTCCATAGCCGGAACAGCAGCGGCTGGCCTCTCTTGATCACCACCGGCAGTCCGATCCGGTGGCCGCGCGCCGCCAGCGCCGAGATCAGCGGCCGCGTGTCCAGTTCATCCGGCAGCGGCCAGAAGGCGGAGATGGCGTCATGATCAGCCGTCGGGATCGCCGCCAGGAACCGGTCGCGCAGATCCTCGCCCGAGCGCGGCAGGCTCAGCACCGCCTGCCGCCGCCGCTCGGCCGCGGCGACGCGCAGTTCGCGCTTGACCGCGTCGATGTCATCAGGCGTCGCCATGGCGTCTGAACGTTGCAAGGCCGGAGAAATCGGATTGTTCCTGAGTATCAGGAATCAGCGCGGACGGACCACGTTGGCCGATGACTGTATGATTCCTCTGTGGCCTGCGTTAACAGGTGGGCGCCATATACCGAAACCAGGGTCCCGGCAGGGACAGCTCCCGAGAGGTAGATATTGGCCCCAGGGAATGACGGTCTGTCGCACCGCGCAGCACCGCCCGCAGGATGAATCTAGGCGGCCTCGAGCTTCGCCGCAATATCCTGGATCTGCTTGGCCAATTTTTCTATGGAGCCGGCGACGGCGTCTTCGTTGGCGATCGCCGAACCGCCGCGCTGGATCCGGTCCAGTTCGGCGTTGGAATCGTTCAGTTCGTCGGCCAGCAGCAGCGACACCATCAGCAGCAGCCGCGCCTCGCCGGCCTGGCCGACGGTCTTTACCAGTTCATCGACGCGGCGGCCGATCTCGGAGGCCAAATCCTGCAGATGCTTTTCCTGGCCGTCGTTGCAGGTGAGGTCGTAGGTGCGGCCGTTGATCACCACAGGCACGTTCGACATCGATTCAGGCCTCCACCAGGGCCTTGAGGCGGCCGATTGCCGCATCCAGCCGGTTGGAGACGGTGCGCGCTTCCGTCTGCAGCGCGTTGTGATGCGCTTTCAGCGATTTCAATTCGTCGGACAGGCGCGTGCGCTCGGAATCATGGCGCTCCAGGTGCGATTCCACTGCGGAATGCAGCCGGTCGATGGCGGCGTCGAGTTGATCGAGGGCAGTCATGAGGCGAGACATCTCGGCGGTTTCAAGCCGTTAGCGGATTTTCTAGCGGTCCAGTCTGAATACGCGGAAACATTAGGCGGGCGGGCATCGGCCCGTCAACCGCCGAAGCCCGCGGCGTCTCTCGGGAATATGACGGTTGACGGCGCCATGGGCCGTCGGCAATTTGCCCCGCGATCGCCGGTTTGCCGTCGATTTCCGCCACCAAATCACCAGGGGATGCGCAGGACATGCAGGGCGCCACGCAAAGCCGCCAATCGTCAGCCATTGCCGCAACGGTCAGCCACCACGACATGGCCAACGCCATCCGCGCCCTGGCCATGGATGCGGTGGAGAAGGCCAATTCCGGCCATCCGGGCATGCCCATGGGCATGGCCGACGTCGCCACCGTGCTGTTCGGCCAGTTCCTGAAGTTCGATCCCGCCGATCCGCAATGGCCCGACCGCGACCGCCTGGTGCTTTCGGCGGGCCATGGCTCGATGCTGCTTTACGCCCTGCTCTATCTCACCGGCTATCCCGACATGACGCTGGATGAGATCAAGCGGTTCCGCCAGCTTGGCAGCCGCACCGCCGGCCATCCGGAGTACGGCCACGCCGCAGGCATTGAAACCACCACCGGCCCGCTGGGCCAGGGCCTGGCCAATTCGGTCGGCATGGCGATGGCC
Organism: Dongiaceae bacterium; assembly: GCA_046154965.1. GTDB lineage: Bacteria > Pseudomonadota > Alphaproteobacteria > Dongiales > Dongiaceae > DATKFM01. The sequence goes on from JBJXDY010000118.1 coordinate 42,081, forward strand.
GAGCGGCTGCTGAACGCGCAGTTCGGCAACGATCTGGTGGACCACAAGACCTATGTCATCGCCGGCGACGGCTGCCTGATGGAGGGAATCAGCCACGAGGCGATCTCGATGGCCGGCCATCTGAAGCTCAATAAGCTGGTGGTGCTGTTCGACGACAACAGCATCTCCATCGACGGCCCGACCTCGCTGTCGGTGTCCGACGATCAGCTGGCGCGGTTCACCGCCAGCGGCTGGCGTGCCGAGCGCATCGACGGCCACGATGCCGCCGCCATCGCCGGCGCGCTGACGCGGGCGCATGGCAGCGACAAGCCGAGCCTGATCGCCTGCCGGACGGTGATCGGCTATGGCGCGCCAAAGAAGGCGGGCACCTCGGCGACCCACGGTTCGCCGCTTGGCGCCGAGGAGGTGGCGGGCGCGCGGGAGAAGCTTGGCTGGTCCCATGCGCCGTTCGTGGTGCCGGACGAAATCCTCTCCTCCTGGCGCGCCTTCGGCAAGCGCGGCTCGGGCGCCCGCGCCGCCTGGAACGGCCGCCACGGCAAGCACAAAGACCGCGCCGAATTCGACCGCCGCATCAAGGGTGACCTGCCGGCAGGATTCGCCGCCGCCGTCACCGCGCTGAAGCGGGCGACTTCGGCAGAAGCGCCGAAGATCGCTACGCGGCAGTCGTCGCAGAAGGTGCTGGATGCCCTGGCGCCGGTGCTGCCGGAGCTGGTGGGCGGTTCGGCGGATTTGACCGGATCGAACAACACCAAGGCCAAGGATATGGGCGCCTTCGCCGCCGGCAACTATGGCGGCCGCTACATCTACTACGGCGTGCGCGAGCATGGCATGGCCGCGGCAATGAACGGCATGGCACTGCATCGCGGCCTCATTCCCTATGGCGGCACGTTCCTGGTGTTCACCGATTACTGCCGGCCGTCGATCCGGCTCTCGGCGCTGATGGGGCTGCGGGTCATCTATGTCATGACCCATGATTCCATCGGCCTTGGCGAGGATGGCCCGACCCATCAGCCGATCGAGCATCTGACCTCTCTGCGCGCCATGCCGAATCTGCTGGTGTTCCGTCCCGCCGACACGGTGGAGACCGCGGAATGTTGGGAGCTGGCATTGCAGCAGAAGGACCGGCCGTCGGTGCTGGCGCTGACGCGGCAGGCGCTGCCGACGCTGCGCACGGAGCACAAGGCGGAGAATCTCTGCGCCCGTGGCGGCTATGTGATGGCCGGGGCCGGCAAGCCGGCGAAGGTCACGTTGATCGCCACCGGCTCCGAGGTCATGCTGGCCATGGAGGCGCGGGCCAAGCTGGAGGCAGAGGGGATCGGCGCGCGCGTGGTGTCCATGGTCTGCACCGAACTGTTCGACGCCCAGGATGCCGCGTATCGCCAATCTGTCCTCGACGAGAAAACCGTGCGCATCGCCATCGAAGCGGCCTCGCCCTATGGCTGGGAGCGCTATGTCGGGCCCAAGGGTGCCGTAATCGGCATCGGCAGCTTCGGCGCGTCGGCCCCGGCCGGCGACCTCTACAAGCATTTCGGCGTCACCGCCGAGGCTGCCGTCGCGGCAGCCAAGCAGCGTCTGTAAGGAGAAGATCATGGCCATCCGCCTCGCCATCAACGGTTTCGGCCGCATTGGGCGCCTCGTCCTGCGCGCCATCCTGGAGGGCGACCGCCGCGACGTGGAGGTCGTGGGCATCAACGATCTCGGTCCGGTGGAAACCAACGCCCACCTTCTGCGCTACGACACCGTGCATGGCCCGCTGAACATGGAAATCAAAACGAAAGACGGCGCCATCGATGCCGGCCGCGGCTGGATGAAGGTGACGGCGGAGCGCGATCCCGCGAAGCTGCCCTGGAAGGAACTGAACGTCGACGTGGCGCTGGAATGCACGGGCCTCTTCACCAAGCGCGACGACGCGGCCAAGCATCTGCAAGCCGGCGCCAAGCGGGTGCTGATTTCGGCACCCGGCACGAATGCGGATCTCACGGTGGTCTATGGCGTCAATCATCATAAACTCGAGAAAAGCCACACCATCGTTTCCAACGCCTCCTGCACCACCAACTGCCTGGCGCCGGTGGCGGCGGTGATGCACAAGGCGATCGGCATCGAGCAAGGCTACATGACGACGATCCACAGCTACACCGGCGATCAGCCGGTGCTGGACACGCTGCATAAGGATCTCTACCGGGCCCGCGCCGCCGCTCTCTCCATGATCCCGACCACGACCGGCGCCGCGAAGGCCGTCGGCGACGTGCTGCCCGAGCTGAAGGGCAAGCTGGACGGCTCGTCGATCCGCGTGCCGACGCCGAACGTCTCGATGATCGATTTCAAGTTCGTGCCGAAGCGCGCCACGACCATCGACGAGGTCAACAAGATCGCGGTCGATGCGGCGACCGGCAGCAACAGCCCGCTGAAGGGCATCCTGGCGGTGAACGATCAGCCGCTGGTGTCCAGCGACTTCAATCACAATCCCGCGAGTTCAACCTTCGACCTGAAGCAGACGCAGGTGATCGAGGGCAAGCTGGTGCGCGTGCTCTCCTGGTACGATAACGAATGGGGCTTCGCCAACCGCATGGTGGATACGGCGGTGGCGCTGGCGAAGCTGGGCTAGCCGCGGAATTCGTTCTCGGCTTCCTCGTCGTCTTCGAAGTGGTCGCGCTCGTCGAAGTGGCCCTGCCGCTCGGCGGCCATGAACCAAATGCGGTAGAATTCCGTCATCGCCGCAGCGGCGGCGTCGCGGTCATAGCCCGACAGCATGGTCCAGTCGCGGCGGGCGCGGTCCAGCCGCACGGCTTCGTCGCGCAATCTGCGCTGGTCGGCGCTGGGAAACTGTACGATTTCGCCCATAGTCGGCTCCTTAGGCTTCTGTACATAAGCAGTCTAAGGCCGCGATACATACCCACCGGTTAACCAATCCGTTATCGATTCGTTAGCACGCCGCAAGCGGCTGAAATCCGGTGCGAATCGCTCGTCATAAGCACGGCGCGGCTGATAATCTGCTGGCGGATTTCGGGGACTGGACCGGCGGAAAAAGAGTGAGGCGCGCATCAAATGGCCAGGGAGGCTAACCGAAGATGATGCGCGCCTCGACAGCGCTGATGTCTGGTTGGCGAAAGGGGCCAGGAATATCGCCAACAGGAAAAAGTATAGGCGGGCTTCGCGCCGCCATCCGTGATGCCCGTCACAATACCGGCGGATTTGTGCGGATGCCGTTCAAGTGCTTGCAGCAGTGAACAAATATTCTCCGATGAGGCGCGCATTCTTCGTTGTCCATTCTTTGTCACAGGCAAAAGCGGCCGTCGCCGCGGCGGCAGAGCGCAAACTTGCGGTCACGCTGCTCAGCGCGCCGGGCGCGGCGGCCTTTGCCGGCGCCGGCTGGTTCGCGGCGCTGATTCGCAGGGCGCGCGAGTCGCAGCCGCAGGCGGAAATCGCCGGCATCCTCGATTGCGGGCCGCGGGCCGATCTGGTGCAGGCGGCGTTCCGCGAGAAGCTGGCACAGGTCGTATTTACCGGCGATGCGCGCCAGGTCCGGCCGCTGCGGGATATCGCTCGGCAATGGCAGGCGGAAATTCTGCGGCGGCGGCCCAGGGCTTGCGATCTGCGCCACGCAGTCGATCCGGCGGCGGTTTGCAATGCTTGGCTCGACAAAGCCACGGATTTGAAAAAGCGCCGCCCGCGCGCTATCCAAGGGCCGGCAGCCCGAAGCAAGAAAAGATCAGGCAGGTAGATCGTCATGGAGCTTACCCCGCAGGTCCGCAAGATCCTCTCCTGGTACGAAAGCGACAGCCCGGGGACGAAGGCGAATCTCGCGCGCCTGCTGATGCAGGGGCGGCTGGGCGGCACCGGCCGGATGATCATCCTGCCGGTGGATCAGGGGTTCGAGCATGGCCCGGCCCGCAGCTTCGCCGTCAATCCGCCGGCCTACGATCCGCACTACCATTTCCAGCTGGCGATCGATGCCGGGCTCTCCGGCTATGCGGCGCCGCTGGGCATGATCGAGGCGGGGGCCGCCACCTTCGCCGGCGCGATTCCGACGATCCTCAAGGTCAACAGCTCCAACAGCCTGGCCAACGCCAAGGATCAGGCGGTCACCGGTTCGGTGCGCGAGGCGCTGCGGCTCGGCTGTTCGGCCGTCGGCTTCACCATCTATCCCGGCTCCGACCACGCCTTCGCCATGATGGAGGAGATCGCCGAGATGGCGCGGGAGGCGAAGTCCTACGGCCTCGCCGTGGTGATCTGGTCCTATCCCCGGGGCAACATGTCGAAGCCGGGCGAGACCGCCATCGACATCACCGCCTATGCCGCCCACATGGCGGCCCTGCTCGGCGCCCACATCATCAAGGTCAAGCCGCCGACCGAGGTGCTGGAGCAGGACGAGGCGAAGAAGGTCTACGAGAAAGAGAAGATCGACATCGGCAGCCTCAAGGCCCGCATCGCCCACATCATGCAGTCCTGCTTCAACGGCCGCCGCATCGTCGTGTTCTCCGGCGGTGC
>JBJXDY010000119.1:0-25935 GCA_046154965.1 Dongiaceae bacterium
TACAGTTTCACCGGCGCCCAAATCAATACTGCGGCGATCGTCGCCAACGGCAAAGTCGATGCAGGCGCGATGAGCGATCTCGACTGGAAGGATTTCCTGGAAACACCCGAGGGCCAGAAGGGCGACGTGGTCGTCTTTCACGAGACGGGACCGATTCTCCGTTCGACCATCCTGGCCCGCGCGTCGTTGGCGGCCGGCGTCAAGGACGCCCTGATGAATACCTTGCTGACCATGCATGAAGACGATGCCGGCAAGGACGTGATGAAGGAGTACAACAAGATTTCGCAGTACGACGCGATCGCCGGCAGCGCAGCCACCAGCCTTGCCATGGTGCGGGAGCTCTATCCCACGGTTGCCGCCGAAATCCACTAATCACCGACAAGTCAAATCCACTAAGCACCGACAAATCAAGGAGAAGGCAGGAACCTGCCGGCCTTTTCCATCAGCGAGACTGACCCATGCGTCTTTGGATCCGCTATTGCCTCATCATCGTCGGCTTGACGGCGACAGTCGCAATAGCGATTGCAAGCGCCCTGATGTGGCAGATCCAATCCTCTTCGCAAGCCATGCAGGAATCCAGCAATGAAGCCCTGCAGGCGGCGCTGCTGGGCCAGGCGGAGAACGACGCACGCGCGCTGGCGCAGTACCTCGCCGCCAATCTGGTGAACCCGCTGTATGTCCAGGACTTCAGCGCGGTCGAAGATCTCGTCGGCGCGGCGGCGGCGCAGGACACGGTTACTCGCGCCGCAGTGATCGACTCCCAAGGCACAGTCGTGGCTGACATCGACGATGCGGCCCTGGCGACGGAGAACCTGCCGTCGAGCATGGGGCGTTTGGCGGAAGATGCAGCCGTCAAGGAAGCGTTGGACACCAAGCGGCTCGTCCTGAAGCACACCGGTGACAAGATCGTCGCCGCGGCGCCGATCGCCATTGGCAGCCGCATGGTCGGCATCAGCCTCATCGAAATGCCGCTTTCGGCCGCGGACGCCGAAGCCGCCGCCCTGCAGGAGCAGCTCGCCGCGATCAATCACGCCACGCGCTCCAAGCTGCTGGCGACCACGATTCTGCTGTTGCTGCTGTTGAGCGGCCTGGCGACGGTCTTTAGCCTGTACATCGGCCGCGGCCTCGCCCGGCCGCTGGTGGCGATGACCGCGGTGATGAGCCGTCTCGCCGGCGGCGACGCGAAGGTCGCAATTCCCGCTCTGCAACGGCGCGATGAGATCGGCGACATGGCGCGGTCGCTGTCAATCATCCGTGATACGGGCTTGCGCGCGTTGCGCGCCCAGACTGCGTTGAATCAAACCGCAAGCGTGGTTTTCATGGCCGACCGCGACGGGCAGATCATCTATGCCAACAAAGCCGCCGAACGCTACTTCACCGCTCACATGCGGGAGTTCGCCGAAGCAATCCCCGATTTTGCCGCCGGTAACTTGATCGGTCAGCCGCTGTCCCGCCTCTACGCCGCCGCGCCGCAGGCAAACAGCAACGACGGCTTCGGAACGGCCCGTATCACCATCGGCGCCCGAAATGTCGACGTCGCCGCCAATCCGGTGGTCAGCGAATCCGGCGACCGCATCGGCACCGTGGTGGAGTGGGCCGACTGCACCGAAAAACTGGCAATGCAGGCGGATGTGCAAAGCTTGATCAAAGCCGCCGTCGCCGGCGATCTGTCCCGCCGCATCGACACTTCCGGAAAGTCCGGTTTCATGCTGCGCCTGGCCGACGGCATCAACAGCTGGGCCGCGACCGTCTCCGCCGCCTTCGCCGATGTACAGCGGCTGCTTGCCGCCCTGGCCGGCGGCGATCTGACGGCCCGCATTGCGAACGAACTGCATGGTGATCTCCGGCGGGTGCGCGAGGATGCCAACGGCACCATGGACCGGCTGTCGGTCATGGTGGGGCGGACGGTGGACGGCGTTGCCGCCATCCGGTCCGCCACAGCGCAGCTCGCTGCCGGCGCGGCAGATCTTTCGGAGCGGACGGAAGAACAGGTCGCCAGCCTCGAGGAGGCTTCGGCATCGATCCGGGAGATTTCTGCGACTGTGCGCCAGAACGCCCAGAACGCCACAATCGCCAGCGAACTCGCCGGCGTCACCCTCAAGGCCGCCGAAGCGGGCGGCGGCGTCGCGCGGGACACCGCTGCGGCCATGGGCGGCCTGGTCGAAACTTCGACCCAGGTCGCCAGTATCGTCGACGTGATCGAGGAGATCGCCTTCCAGACCAATCTGCTGGCGCTCAACGCCGCCGTCGAGGCGGCCCGCGCCGGCGAGGCCGGCCGCGGTTTCGCCGTCGTCGCCACGGAGGTGCGTTCCCTTGCTCAGCGTTCCGCGCAAGCGCTCAAGGATGTGCGCAAGCTGATCGCCCAGAGCGGCACGCAGGTCAGTCGCGGCGCGGCCCTGCTCGACAAGACGGGCGCGACGTTGACCGAAATCGTTACCGCCGTGAAGCGCGTGACGGAAATCGTCAATGCCATCGCGTCGGCCAACCAGGAACAGACAGCCGGGATCGAACAGGTCGAAGACGCCATCGCGCAGATGGAGAATCTCTCCCAGCGCAATGCCTCCCTGGTGGAAGAATCCACCGCGGCTCTCGCATCGGTGAACGAACAGGCCGGGCGCCTGGCGGAACTGGTGGGCGTATTCCGCGTCGACATCGACGATGGCGGTCTTTCGCAACAACAACAGCCGCGGCAGCCCGACCGCTTGCGACGCGCGATGTAGGTGACTCCCGCCGGCCACGTCTTGACTTCGCCGCGGCGATCCAACAGTTTGCCTGACTCGCCTGGCCTACCAAACGGCTTTCCGAAATGACAACGTCGCCGCGAATCATGCAGGGCTTTCCGCCGGCGGCGGATCGCCGCCCGACCCACGACAATTGGGACCTGCCGCCCTACAACCGCTGGTCGTTCCAGAATGTGCGGCGGGTGCTGCCCACCGCCCCGGTATCGCGCGGCGCCGGACCGGTCGACGCCCTGCCCACGGAGACCCAGGACTTGTCGGAGGTCCGCTTTGCGGCGATGGACGGCTCCACCCGGACCTTGGCGCAGATGCTGACGGAAACCTACACCGACGGCTTTATCGTCGTGCATCGCGGGCGCATCGTCACTGAGCTTTATTTCAACGACATGACGCCCTCGACCGAGCATCTCTCGCAATCGGTGGCAAAATCGCTGGTGTCCACGGTCTGCGGCATCCTGATCCATGACGGCGTGCTCGATCCCCAGGCGCCGCTGTCGCGCTATGTGCCGGAGCTCTTGCGCTGCGGCTATGGCGACGCGACGCTCAACCATGTGCTGGATATGCGCAGCGGCGTGCGCTTCAACGAAACCTACGGCGATCCCGATGCCGACATCACGCTGTTCGATATCGTGACCGGCTGGCGGCCGCCGCGCGACGGCGTGCCGCTGTCGGTCTATGATTACCTGCTCACCCTGCCGAAACAGCGGGAGCATGGCGGCGATTTCAAGTATCGCTCGGTCGAGACCGACGTGATCGGCTGGGTGATGGAGCGCGCCACCGACCGTCATCTCTGCGATCTCGTCGGCCGTCATGTCTGGTCGCGGATCGGCGCCGGCCACGGCGCCTATTTCACCGTCGACCGCGCCGGCACCGCGCTGGCCGATGGAGGCTTCAACGCCACGCTCAGGGACTATGCCCGCTTCGGCCTGCTGCATCTGAATGACGGCCAGGCCATGGGGCAGCAGATCGTGCCGGTGGATTGGGTGCGCGCCTGCCGCACCGGCGATCCCAGCGTCTTCGGCGAGCCCTACAACATCCTCACGCCCGGCGGCGCCTACAGCAAGCAATGGTGGATCCGCGATGTGGAGCGGGGCATCAGCCAGGCCCGCGGCATCTTCGGCCAATTGATCTGGATCGATCCGCCGGCGGAGATGGTGGTGGTGAAGCTGTCGTCCTGGCCGGAGTATCTGATGCCGGAATTCTCCTACAACACCTACCGCGCCATCGAGGCGATCGCTCGGGCGCTGAATGGCGCGTAGGGCCGGCAGAGCCTTACCGCCAAGTGAAAACACTGTAAATCAGCCTTCAGCGACAAATTTCCGCTCCTTTGCGAAATCTTAAGGCTGGCCTGATACCCCAATGATGACCCCGCAGGTCACACCGGACGCTGCCCCGGCCGCGCCGGAGATCTGCCGAAGAATGCCCGCAGGGCCGTAGCGCCCAGGAGGACACATGCCCGGACAGAGCGAAGCAGCCGTCAACGGTAAGGCGCAGCGACAGGGTGCCGCGGCAAAGCGCATCCTTGTTGTCGAGGACAACGAGCTGAATATGCGCCTGTTCCACGATCTTCTGAAAGCCCATGGCTACGACATCCTCAAGGCCCATGACGGGCTTGAGGGGCTGCAGATGGCGCGGGAGCACCGCCCCGATCTGATCCTCATGGATATCCAACTGCCCGGTATCTCCGGCCTAGCCGCCTCCAAATCGATCAAGGAGGACGACATCCTCAAGACCATCCCGATCATCGCCGTGACCGCCTTTGCGATGAAGGGCGACGAGGAAAAGATTCGCGACGCCGGCTGCGACGCCTATATCGCCAAGCCGATCTCCGCACCGAGCTTTCTGAAGACGGTCAAGGATTTTCTGAGCTAATTCCGGCAGCCGCCGGCCGTTGCGGCGCACATCGGAGGTTCGGTTGGGAATGGTGCCCCTGGCCGGACTCGAACCAGCACGCTCTTGCGAACAACAGATTTTGAGTCTGCCGCGTCTACCAATTCCGCCACAGGGGCCCTGGGGCAGCAATCCGGGCCGCTGATGGCCCGGAAAGGCCGCGGGATCATAGCAAGCTGTGCGCCGGGCGCAACGCCGCCCCGTGGCCGGCAGCCGGGCGCCGATTTGCCCGGCGGCGCGGCGGCTGATAGACAGCGTCATCGCATGGCCACCGCCGCTCCATCATGCTGAGGCGCCTTTACGACTGGATGCTCGTCCTGTCGGGCAGCCGCCGGGCCATGCCGGCGCTTGCCGCCGTCGCCTTCGCGGAAAGCTCGTTTTTTCCGATTCCGCCGGATGTCATGATCATCCCGATGGTGCTGGCGCAGCGCGCCAAGGCCTGGGGGATCGCGGCGCTGGCGACCGTCGGCTCCGCGCTGGGCGGCGTTGCGGGTTACGCCATCGGCTATTTCCTGTTCGAATCCGTCGGCCGGCCGATCCTGGATTTCTACGGCGCGGACGCTCAGTTCGCGCAGTTCCAGAGCTACTACAACGAATGGGGCGCCTGGATCGTGGCCGCCGCCGGCTTCACGCCCATTCCCTATAAGGTGTTCACCATCGCCAGCGGGGTGACGCATCTCGACCTCCTGACGTTCGTCGTGGCCTCGGTCCTGTCGCGCGGCGCCCGCTTCTTCCTGGTGGCGGCGCTGCTCTGGAAGTTCGGACCGCCGATCCGGACCTTCGTCGAGAACAACCTGCCGCTGCTGGCCTGGCTGCTGTTCGGCCTGGCTCTCGCCGGCTTCCTCGCTGTGCGCTATATCCTCTGACCGCGGCAAGGCGGCCATTGCCGGCCGCGCGGCCGCCACATATCTATGATGCCATGTTGAACGAGCTGACGCGCCGCGCGCCCTGGTTTCTGATCGCCGCCGGAGTCTTCGCCTTGGGCTCCGCCTTCGCCTTCCAGTACATCGGCGGCTATGCTCCCTGCGTCCTTTGCATCTATCAGCGCTATCCCTATGGCGTGGTCATCGCCCTCGGCCTGCTGGCGCTGCTGGCATGGCGCCAACCTAAAGTGGCCGCAGGCCTGACGCTCCTGGCGGCGCTTGCGCTGTTCGTCGATGCGGGTATCGCCGCCTTTCATGTCGGGGTCGAACAGCATTGGTGGCAGGGTACAAACGAATGTACCAATCTGATCGATCCCAATCTGAGCATTGAAGATCTGAAAAAGGCCTTGCAGGAACAACCGGTCGTCGCATGCGACCAGGTGGCCTGGTCTCTGTTCGGCATTTCCATGGCGGGTTACAATTTTCTCTATGCCTTGGCGGCTGGAATCGTCGCCACGGTCCTGGCGTTCCGCTTGTTCAGGTCGCCGCGATGAAGAACAACGCACCCAAGGAACTGCCGGGCGATCTCAGCCGCGACGAGATTGCCGCGCGCATCATCCGCGTCGATCATGCGGGCGAGTATGGCGCCAAGCGCATCTATGAGGGTCAGCTCGCAGTACTCGGCCATCGCCCCGATGCAGCACCCATCCGCCATATGGCGCAGCAGGAGCAGCGCCATCTCGACGCCTTCAATAGGCTCATCGGCGAGCGGCGGGTGCGGCCCTCGGCGTTGCATCCGCTCTGGCATGTCGCCGGCTACGCCCTCGGCGCCGCCACGGCGCTGCTGGGCCGCGAGGCCGCCATGGCCTGCACGGTGGCGGTCGAGGAAGTGATCGACGAGCATTATGCGCGCCAATCCGAAGCCCTCGGAAAGGACGAGCCGGAACTAAAGGGTCTGATCGAGGAATTCCGCCGCGAAGAAGTGGAGCACCGGGATACCGGCCTCGCCGAAGGCGCCGAACGGGCGCCTGGCTATGAGATCCTGAAGGGCGCGATCAAGGCCGGTTCGCGGCTGGCGATCTGGCTCGCCGAACGGGTCTAGCGGCAAGCGGCGCCCGCCTAGCTCTGCTCCAGCTCCGTGTCCCAATACAGGAAGTCGCGCCAGCTCTCATGCAGGTAGTTCGGCGGGAAGCCCCGGCCGTTTTCCTGCAGCTCGAACGTGGTGGGCTGGAACGGCCGCTGCTTTGGATACATCCGCACCTCATGGGGCATGTGATGCCCCTTCAGTAGATTGCAGGTCTGGCAGGCGGTGACCACGTTCTCCCAGCAGGTGCGGCCGCCGCGGGAGCGCGGGATCATGTGATCGAAGGTCAGGTCCGGCGCGCCATGGGTCTTGCCGCAATACTGGCAGCAGAAGCAGTCGCGCAAGAACACGTTGAACCGGGTGAAGGCCGGGCGGCGCGCCTGCGGAATGAACTCCTTCAGCGCGATCACGCTGGGCAGTTTCATGTGGAAATTCGGGCTGCGCACCACCCGGTCATATTCGGAGACGATGTTGACGCGGTCCAAGAACACGGCCTTCACCGCTTCCTGCCACGGCCACAAGGAAAGGGGGAAGTAACTCAACGGCCGGAAATCGGCATTGAGAACCAGAGCGGGACAACTTTCGGGCGATGCCGTCAAGATTGTCCCCCGGATCAACTCGGCTTGTGTCTATGCTCGCGCATAGCGTTCATATATCCCAAGACGCGATTTTGGTCAAAATGCCGTAAATCGGTTACCGGATTGTTTACACCGCGGAATTTCCGGGATTTCGCCGGCAGGACAGCCGCTTAGGCGCCCGCGGCGAAGGCCCCGGCCAGGAAATGGCCACCCAGTTCCAGCCCTTCTTCATCAATGCCATGGGCAAGGCGGGGCCTTCGCTCGGCCGTTACCTCGATGCCGACCAGCTCCAGGACGTTCACGGCCTCCCGCAGCGACTGGAATGGCACCACCGGATCCGCATCGCCATGCACCAGCAGGACCCGCGGCCGAGACTTGATTTCCTGCGGCAGGAGATCGGGCGCGATCAGCCGGCCGGAATAGCCGACCACCGCCGCCGCGGGCCTCTGCCGCCGCGGCGCCACATGGAGCGACATCATCGTGCCCTGGGAGAACCCCACCAGGGCCAGCGCGGATTCATCCAGGCCGCGCTTGGCCAGCTGTTCGTCGATGAAGCCGTTGAGGATCGCCGCCGCTGTTTGCGTCTCGCCCAGGATCATTTGCGCGTCGCGGCCCTCGAAGCCGAACCACTGCCGGCCATACGGCGCCAGCTCGCAGGGAAAGGGCGCGTTCGGCGAGACGAACTCCGCCTGCGGCAGCATCTGCGCCCAATGGGGCGCCAGGCCGAGCAGGTCATGCCCATCGGAACCGTAACCATGGAGCAGGATCACCAGCTGCCGCGGCGCGCCGGCGGCGGCGGGACCGTAGGTCGGCCCGGTTATACTCATTAGCGCAGCCATCATTCAGGCTTTCATTGTTATCGCACCCACGATCATCCCCATATCGGATTCGCCGGCGATCTGCCAACCGGACTCCGCCGCTGCCGAAGCTTCTTGCCGGCCGCAGGGGCGAACGGCAAGTTGCCCCCATCGCTTGAGGAAACACCGGCCCGCCGCCAGAGCATGATCGTCACGCGTTTCGCCCCCAGCCCAACGGGATATCTGCATCTCGGTCACGCGGCCTCCGCGCTCACCGGCTGGACCGCCGCGAAGCGCGCCGGCGGCCGCTTTCTCCTGCGCATCGAGGATATCGATATCCAGCGCTGCCGTCCCGCCTTTGAAGCGGCGATCTATGAGGACCTGGCCTGGCTGGGTCTCGATTGGGTACAGCCCGTGCGCCGCCAATCCGAGCATATGGCGGATTATCGTTCAGCGCTCCAACGCCTCGAGGCCCTTTGTGTCATCTATCCCTGCTTCTGCAGCCGAAAGGAAATCGAAGCCGAGATCGCGGCGGCCACCCATGCGCCCCATGGACCCGAAGGCCCGCTCTATCCCGGGACCTGCCGCGGCTTGCCGCCGGCGGCACGCAACGAGCGGATCGGCCGTGGCGACCCCTATGCATTGAGAATCGATGCCGCTCGGGCCGCCGGAATCGCCGGCCCTTTGACCTGGCGGGAACAATCCGCAGGTCGGGTCAAGGTCGATCCCCTGCTGCTGGGCGACGCCGTGCTGGCCCGCAAGGATGTGGCCACCAGCTACCATCTGGCGGTCACCGTGGATGACGGCATCCAGGGCGTCACCCTGGTGACCCGGGGCCAGGATTTGTTTCATGCCACCCATCTGCACCGCCTGCTCCAGGCGCTGCTCGGCCTTGCGGAGCCCGCCTATCTGCACCATCCCTTGCTGAGGAATGAACAGGGCGAGCGCCTGTCCAAGCGCGACGGCGCCCTGGCCCTGCGGCAGATGCGATCGAATGGTTTTTCCGTGGCCGAAGTCCGCCGCAAGGCTGGATTTCCGGACTGGCCATCCCCGGATGCCGCAGTGTAGACATTGACCCTCGCCAATACCGAGGGCCCGCCTTGTCCGCTGAGCTTCTGACCGCCCTTCTCGGGATAATCTGGATCGATCTCGTCCTGGCCGGCGACAACGCCATTGTCGTCGGCATGGCGGCGGCCGGCCTGCCGAAGGAGCAGCGGACCAAGGTCATCGTCATTGGCATCGTCGCCGCGACCGTACTCCGCATCTGCTTTGCCGGCACCGTCACCATCCTGCTGAACATCATCGGCCTGACTCTGGCCGGAGGCATCCTGCTGTTGTGGGTTTGCTGGAAGTTGTGGCGCGAACTGCGCGCGCAGAAGAGCGAGGCCCATGCGGTTGACGAGCTGGAAGCCGAGTTCGGCAATGTCCTGCCGACCGCCGACGATCCACTGAACTTGCGGCCGGCGCCGGCGCATGTCGAGCGCGCCGCGGTCCCAGGCGCCCCACGCAAGACCTTCCGTCAGGCGGTCACACAAATCATCATTGCCGACGTCTCCATGTCGCTCGACAACGTCCTGGCAGTCGGCGGCATGGCCAAGGATCATCCCACCTGGGTTCTGGTAGTCGGCCTCGTGCTTTCGGTGGCCTTCATGGGCGCCGCCGCGACATTCATTGCCGGCCTGTTGAAGCGCTATCACTGGATCGCCTATGTCGGCCTGCTGATTATCCTCTATGTCGCCCTACAGATGATCTGGGATGGCACCCATGAGGTGATCGAGGCCGAGACCGCGGCGGGACTCTTCTAAAGCGCAGCGCGGCCGCGGCGGAGACCGGCGAGCAGCGCCAGATAGTCCGGCCGCTCAGGCCCGACCAGGCCGTGACGGACCAGGAAATCGATCAGCACCAGATTGACGTTGAATTTGAAGTTGTCGGTCGTCTCGATCTCCCGCAGCACCCGCGCCGCCGGCCAGAGCATGAATTCCTCGATCTCCCCGTCGGTATTGCGCGGCGTGAAATCCGGCGGCAGCTCCAGATCGAATACATAGAGGACATCGTCCCGAAGTCCCGCCTCCCACTCCATCACATAGGAAACGGTCCCGGTGGCGCGGGCCCGGGCCGCCAGTTGCTCCGGTAAGGCGGCTTCCTCGGCGCATTCCTTGATCAGGTTCTCATGAATGCCCAGGCCAAAAGGCTGGCCGCCGGCCACCAGGTGATCCAGCTTGCCCGGCGCGACCGATTTGCCCTTCGCCCGCCGGCCGATCCAGATGTGCAAGCCATCGGGCTTGCGAACAAAGCCGTTCAAATGCACACCGCTCGCCTTCACGCCGAAGGCCGGCACGGCGATGCGGTCGATCTTGAACAGCGGCGGCCGGCCGAACTCCGCCATGACGGGAAAATCCTCGCCGCGCATTCTTCGAAAGACTCCGGCCTCGACCAACCGAGCGGCGATCTCCGCCATCGCGCGGCTGCGCGAGTCGAAATCCGCGAGCGTGGGCCGCAGCCGAAGCGCCTGCTCATCGACCACGAAAACATCGCTGTATCGGGCCAATCGCCGCGCCAGATCATGGCGGACCCAGCCGACCTGCGCCTCGCCCGCCATGAACGGGCAAAAGCGCGTCATGTCCCGGCGCTGACAATTTCGGATATGGTCGAGCAGGCTCATGCCGTCACAAACCGGGTCCGGCCAGATTCGGTTCCGCCGCCAGCAGTTCCGCCAGGGCCACATAATCCGGATCATCGGCGGACAAGTGCCCGTGCCGCATCAGGCAGTCGGCAAGCAGCGGCACCACATCGAAGAGAAACTCGTCGCTGCTCTCGAGCCGCTGCCGCACCTCGGCGACGGGCATGAGTTCGAACGACTCCACTTCGCCATCGGTGTTTCTCGGCACAAAATCATCCGGTAGAGTCAGGTCGTAGTTGAACAGCGTCTCATGCCAGAGACCGCCATCCTCCTCCGCCAAAATCGTGATCGCGCCCACGGGATGGGCGCGGCCGGCAAGCGCCGCCGGCATGCCGGCCTCTTCGGCGCATTCCTTGACCAGGGTTTCGGCCAGCGAATAGCCGAGAGGTACGCCACCGCCCACGATCTGGTCCAGCTTGCCGGGGCCGATCGGCTTGCTCACTGCGCGGCGGCCGATCCACATGTGCTGACCTTCGCCGGCGCCAACCAGCCCGTTCAGCTGTACGCAGTAGTAACGGATGCCGAACGTCTTCACTGCCGCACGCTCGATGGCGAAGAGCGGCGGGGCACAGAACGAGGTGGCGACCGGGAACGCCTCATCGCGCCAGCCGGTGACCAGCCCTTCGCCCTGCAGCGTTGCGACTACATCCGCCATGGCGGCGGTTCGCGCCCCGTAGCCCCTGGGGATCAGTTCCAACCCATCCTCGACCGCGCGAAAGATGCGGGGAAACCCCCGCAGCCGGTCGGCCAGATCCCGATTGATCCAGCCGATACCTGCGCCATCGGCAAGGAACGGGCGGTACTTCGCCATGTCCCGGCGATGGCAGACACGGATGCGATCGAACAGGCTCACGACGGCTCTTGGGGTCTCTCGTTGAGGCAGCCGAACCCGCCATCGCGGGCACGCTAATAAACTGGTAACTTTCTTCAACTTAGCTGATTCGCCCGCCGTTCTCAGCCCCGAGACGACATCGGAAAGCCGCTTCGCGCATGAGACGCAACTCGACCTTCCTTATCCTGCTTGCCGCAATCGCTGTCACCGCCCTGGTGCTGGCGCTGAACAACCGTTTCCCCTGGGCGCTCGAGAACGAGGACAGTTCTTACCGGCTTGTTTACCTGCTGCTCTGGCTCGTCATCGCCGGCGGCGGCAGCCTCTATGTGGCGCTCCAGCGCCCCGCCCGCGCCATCCGCGATTTTCTCATCTGGGGCGGCCTCTTCGTCACCCTGATCGTCGGCTATAGCTACCGCGATGTGTTCCAGGATGTCGGCCGAAGGGTCGGCGGCGAACTGATGCCGAGCGCCGGCATGGCCAACTCGGACGGTTCGCAGACGTTCAAAGCATCGCAGGACGGCCATTTCTACGTCGAGGCGACGGTCGAAGGCACACCCGTCCTGTTCCTGGTGGATACCGGCGCAACGATGGTCGTGCTATCGCCGGCGGACGCCCGGCGCATCGGTTTCGATCTCGACGGCCTCAGCTACTCCAGCTCTGCCGAGACGGCCAACGGCATGGTCCGGGGGGCCCCGGTGAAACTGCGCAATGTCGAGCTGGGGAACCTTCGCTTGACCGAAGTTGCCGCCGAAGTGAATGCCGCCGACATGAGCCAGTCGCTGCTCGGTATGAGCTTTCTGTCGCGCCTCAGCGGCTATGACGTGCGCAACGGCGAATTGACGCTGCATCCTTAACAATACTTTACCATTCCCGGCGCAAAGCGCTGCTGCCGGCATAACGCCGGATTAACCGCCGCGTGCTAGTGATTGGCGTTATGGCACGCACAGATGCAGTGGCGATCGACGAGAAGGCGGCGGCGGACAGCGCGGCCTGGCCCTATCCGCGCACCGTCGATCTTGATTTCCTGCAGCGCTGCCATCCGCGGATTGCCGATTTCTACCACTATTGGGACGGCAAACGCGGCCGCCGGAGAATGCCGTCGCGCGCCGACATGGTGCCTGCGGAAATGAAGATGTTCCTGCCGGGCATCGTTCTCGTCGCCGTCAGCTACAACCCGCTGCAGCTCACCTATCGACTGGTGGGCACCCGGGAAGTCGACTACCGCGGCTACGATCCGACGGGTAAGGATGTCGCCGCGCATTTCGCCGGTTCGTCGCAGCAGGAAGTCATGCGCAACTATGAGCTGGTGATCGAGAGCAAGTCTTTCGTCTATGACGAGGATTGCCTGCTCTCCGCCGACCACAGCTTTCAGGAGGCCGGTACCCTGCTCCTGCCGCTGTCCGACGACGGCGGAACCGTCAATATGGTGATCGTCTACAATCACTATCGAGTGCTCACCCCCTTTGCCAGCCGGCCGAAGCCGAGAACAGCCGGGCGGGCGTTTCACCAGCTGAACGAGACGCCGCTGTCCTTGCGCTAGGTATGGGGCCACTTATCGTTTTCGCACACTACGGCGACGCTCCGGAAATCGCTTTCCGCGCATCGAGAAATGCGCCCGCTGTGAGAATCTTGTGGCGAGCGCGCGACCCCATGCGCTATTATGGCATCCTAGTCCCATAGTGAAGGGACCGATGATTTTCGATGAAATCGCGCGGCGTGAGCAAATGGGTGTCGGTCAACTGGCATCCAACTATCCCCGTTGTCTTACGCAGGAGTTTTTGGAACGCTGCCACCCCCGGCAGGCGGAATTATTCCGCTATTGGGATAGCAACAGACGCGGCCGGCGGATGCCGGCCCGGATCGATATCGTACCGGCCGACCTCACGCTCTATCTGCCGGAGTTGATCATCGTCGATGTCCGCCGCGACCCGTTGCGCCTGACCTATCGCTTCGTCGGCAGCCGCGAGATCGAGTATCGCGGCTACGATCCCACGGGCAAGGATGTCAGTACCCATTTCGTCGGCCGGTCGCGGGACGAGGTGCTGCTCAACTACCGGCTGGCCATCGAGCACCGCTCCTTCGTCTATGATGAGGACCCGGTGTTTTCCGCCGATGGCCGGTTTCGCGAGGTCGGCACATTGCTGCTGCCGGTGTCCGACGACGACGAGAATGTCAGCATGGTGCTGATCCATTCCACATTCCGGGATGACACCGCCGACGTCGGCCCCGCCTCGAGGCCGCGCCGGACCGGCTGACCGGTCTCTCGCGACTCCATCTTGCTGATGACAGGATGAATCGACATCGCTAAAATTTCACGGCGATGAAGGGGATTCTCCGCCGGTTCATTCTTGCCGCTTTTGCGGTCTGCCTGAA
Source organism: Dongiaceae bacterium (assembly GCA_046154965.1). Lineage (GTDB taxonomy): Bacteria > Pseudomonadota > Alphaproteobacteria > Dongiales > Dongiaceae > DATKFM01. The sequence goes on from JBJXDY010000119.1 coordinate 13,836, forward strand.
TGGCTGCGGCGCACAGCCGGAGGCCATGGTGGCGTCGCCGCAGCCGCCAATGTCCGAAGGCCAATTGGCGCGCCTTAATCCCGCTGTCCTGCCCAAGGGACCGCTGAGTTGCGTTCCCTATGCGCGGCTGGTCACCGGCCTCCCGATCCGCGGCGATGCCTGGACCTGGTGGGCGAAGGCGAATGGCGCCTACCTGCGCGGATTGCAGCCGCAGGTTGGATCCGTACTGGTGTTCAAGCGCACCCAGCGCCTGCAGCGGGGTCACGTTTCCGTTGTCGCCCGCATCATCAACGCGCGGGAGATCCTGGTCACCCACGCCAATTGGGGTTCGACCCCATCGAGCCGGGGCAAGGTCAGCCACGATGTGCGGGTGGCCGACGTGTCGCCAGCCAACAACTGGAGCGAAGTAAAGGTGTGGAACGAATACACTGGCTCCTTCGGCCGCACCTATCCGACCTATGGATTCATCTACCGCCCCGCCGCGACGCAACCGGCCGCGGTCTCCACTCTGCCGCCGTCGGCTGGACCTTTGGCCGGCGGTTGATGACGCCATCGCCTAACGGCGCCGGCGCACGCTTGACCAAGCATCCTGTTGCACTTCTGAAACAAGATTCGCGTTCAGCGGCCGGCACCGGCATGCTACCTTTCGTCATGAAAACGCGCCGGGAACTTCTATGTGGCGGTTTGGGTCTGGCGGCCGCCGGATTCGCGCTCGGGGGCTGTGCCGGCGAAAGTTCGGAGACCCGCTCTCCCGTCGTCACCCTCAGCGGCGCCAGCGCGCGGATCGACGATGTCGCCTATGTGAAGTCGGTGACCGGCATCGCCATTCCCGGCGAGGCCTGGACCTGGTGGGACGGCTCCAACGGCCGCTATGCGCGCGGCCATCGTCCGATGCAGACAGCCGTGCTGGTGTTCCGCCAGCAACAGAACCTGCCGGCCGGACATCTGGCCATCGTCACCAAGGTCTTGTCATCGCGGGAAGTGCGCATCAGCCACGCCGATTGGGCCTCGACCTGGGCGACGCGCGGCCGCATCACCGGCAATGTGCCGGTTCTCGATGTCTCCCGCGCCAACGATTGGACGCAGGTGCGCCTGTGGTATGGCGATCACGGCACCGTCGACAATGTCTACGATACCTATGGCTTCGTCTATGGCGGCGCCGAGCCGCCCGACCAGCCGCCGCCGGCAAAGAATCCCGGCGTCGAAATCTGACCGGCTGCCGCCAAAAAGCGGTCGCCGCCCCCTGGCCTCTATGGGACAATGTGCCGCCGCTGCCTCGGCAGCCGGCCTCGACAATCCTGCGTTTTCGGCAATGGGAGGCATGTCATGGCAAAGTACATCATGCTCGTGAATTGGACCGAACAAGGGGCGCGCAATGTCAAGGAATCGCCAAAGCGGCTGGATATCGCCCGCGGCCTGGCGAAACAGCTCGGCGCGGAAATGAAGGATTTCTACATGACCATGGGCGAGTACGACATGGTTGCCCATGTGGATGCGCCGGATGACGCCACGGTGGCCAAGTTTGCCTTGGCGCTGGCGGCCAGCGGCAATGTGCGCACCAAGACGCTGAAGGCCTTCTCCGAGGCCGACTACCGGTCGATCATCGGTTCGCTCTCCTAAAGGGGCCGCCGACGTTTTTGATTTCGCGGCGGCGGAGCGGTAATGTGCCGTCTCCGCAGGGGAGAATTTCTGTCGAAAATGGAAGCAGCCGTGCACCGCCGCACGAACGGACTTGCCGCAAGGGCGCGGTGCTGTCTCCTGGTCATCGATGTCCAGCAGTACTTCCTCGACAAGCTGGCGCTCGATGAACGCGAGCCCCTGGTCCGGCGCATCGCCTGGCTGATGCAGATGGCGCGGCTGCTGGAGATACCGATCATCGCCACGGCGGAGGATATGGCAAAGGACGGCCCGCTGGTGCCGGAGCTCGAGCGGGAATTGCCTGCCGGCGCGAAAGTCTTCGACAAGCTGATCTTCGGCCTGTGCGACCAGCCGGATACCCGCGCCGCCGTGGATTCGATGGCGGCAGGCGGCCGCGATCAGTTCGTGCTCGCCGGGCTGGAGACCGATGTCTGCATTGCCCACTCGGCTTTCGGGCTGGCGGGCGCGGGATACCGCCCCTTCGTCATCGACGACGCCTGCGCATCGCCCGCGCCGCACCATGAGCATGGGCTGCGCCGCCTGCGCGATGCCGGCATTGCCGTCACGTCCCTCAAAGGCATCTTCTATGAATGGGTGCGGGATCTGGAGACCCTCGGCCGCATCCGCAAGCAGATCAACGAGCCGCTGCCGCCGGGACTGACTCTTTAGGATTGCTGGCGGCGGAACCGCGCGAAGCCGAGCAACGCGCTATCCGGCCGCACTTGCGCTTCCGCTTCCCAACAGAGAAAGGCATTGAGCGTAGACGAACCCATCGCGGCAATGACTTCCTTGTTGTCGAATCCGGGCAAGCGCTGCAACCGCTCCAGCAACGGTGCGAATCCCTCCGCGATTTGCGGGATCGACAGGCAACAGCCTTCCGCGCGCCCCAGCAGATGCCAGACAACATCGTCGCCCCAGGGACCGGAGTCGTTGGTCTCGATGACGATGGCGGCAAGGTCGCCGAGCGCCATGCTCGCCGGCGCGGCGCCGCTTTCGAACCGAACCAGATCATCTGAAAGTGTGACCCGCGGCAGGGGCGGCTTCTCCCGCCCCAGGACCTTGCGCAACCACCCGAACATCCGCGCCGGGCCTATTCCCGGAACATCCGGTCGCCCTGCTCGTCGACGATCTGCTTGGCCTTGCGCACGCTGAGCGCGACTGCGTCATCCCAGCTCGAGCTGGTGTCGGCGCGGATGAACTTGTGTTCCTTCACGCCCTCGGGGAATTCCTTGGCGATGGTGCCGACGGTGAGCCAGCCCGCCGCCTCGCGCCGCGGCGCCGGGCGAATGGTGTAGCCGTTATACTCGGTCGCATCGCCTTCCTTCGCCGCGCCGGCCGCGCCGCCGCCGCCGAAGATGCTGCGAAACAAGCCAGAGATTCCCGGTGCCATCTGCGTCTCCTGTGATGGGCGTCACACCAATATACCGCGCGCTCCGGGGATTTCACCGGATTTCACGGTCCTTTTCCGCTGCAGCCCCCGATGGATTTCCGCAGCATCCCTAGAGTGGCCCCTCGCATTTCCCTCAATCAGACTTGGACCGGAGGACGTCAATGGCTGTCTTCAATCTGAACAACAAGAACAACTTCCAGAACGGCACCAATCTCGCCGACCTGATGCTCGGTCACGGCGGCAACGACACACTGAGTGGATTGGACGACAACGACACCATCGACGGCGGCGCCGGCAATGACGGCCTCGATGGCGGCGAGGGCAATGACTCGCTGATCGGCGGCGCCGGGCTCGATCTGCTCGCCGGCTTCGCGAGCGCCGACACGCTGGACGGCGGAAATCAGAACGACACGCTCCTGGGCGGTGACGGCTATGACAGCCTCATCGGCGGCAAAGGCGATGACTATGTCGAGGGTGGCGGCATCGATGGCGATCAGATGTTCGGCCAGAGCGGCAACGATACCCTGATCGGCGGCGACGGCGCGGATTACATCGACGGCGGAACGGAGAACGACTCGATCAACTCCGGCGCGGGCAACGACAATATCAGCGGCGGTAGCGGCGACGACTATGTGATGGATGCCGACGGCGCCGACACGTTGACCGGCGGCGACGGCAACGACACGCTCGTCGGCTTGCTCGGCGGCGACGTCATCGACGGGGGCGAGGGCAACGACAATCTGAACGGTTCGACTGAGACAGACACGATAATCGGCGGCGGCGGCGCGGATTACATCCAGGCCAGCAAGGGCGCCGACTTGATCGACTTGACCGAGAACCCTGCGACGGCGGGCAGCGATCTCGTCTACTACAATCTCGGCATCGACGGGCAGTTCATCACCGGCTTCGATTCCGGCGATCCGGCGGCCGGCGGCGATACGCTCATCGTCGCCGCTTCGCTGGGCGTGCCGACCTTGAGTCTCGCCGACGCCGTCATCCAGGGCTATCTCAGCTTCGCCGATGACGGCGCTGGCGCCACCTGCCTGGTGCTAGACGCTGATGGCGCGGCCGGCGCTGGAGGCTCGGTCACGCTTTGCACCTTTACCGACATTGCTTTCGTCGACACGGCGACGGCGGAAGCGCAGTTCGCAGACAACATCACCATGTTCTAGCCGGCGTCCGAAACGCGAAACCCCGCTCCGGATCGCTCCGGAGCGGGGTTTGCAGGGTGGCCGCCTTCGGGGGGACGAAAGGCCGGCCTTGGGGATCTGTAACTAGGAGGCTTGCGGCTGCTCGATATCCGGGCCGCGGCGGCCGCGGTCGGCCATGAACTGGTCGAACTCGGCCTTGTCCTTGGCATGGCGCAGGCGGTCGAGGAATTCCTTGAACTCCTTCTGCTCCTCCTCCAGGCGCTTCAATGTCTCCATCCGGTATTCGTCGAAGGCGCGATTGCCGCTGGATTCCTGGCGGCCGAAGCCCCAGCGGCCCCAGGGGCCGTGACGTCCCTCGGGCCGTCCTTCGCGCTCGTTGTTGAAGTACCAGCGGCCGGGGCCGCCATGCTTTCCGCATCCCATGCGTCCACTCCATATGACATAGGCCAACAGGGCCAACCCGATGGGCCAGAACAGGACAAAAGACAGCACTAACAAGGCTATCCACGCGGCCTTCCCGTGCTCATCGATCCTTGCAGCGATATCCATGGCAGCCCCTTATGTGAATGTAAGTAACATTCACATAAATGGCCCAATCCCCAGCCGCTGTCAAGAGACCCGCTTAGAAAAATCGACCTAGCGCTTCGGCGGCACGCCCAGGCCCTGCAGATAGATCAGAAATCCGGCTTCCAGCAGGTCGTCGGGCGACATGGGCAGCTTGCGCCGGGCGCCGTCGCCGCGGGCGAACAGCGAGGCGATGCCGTGGGCGAAGGCCCACATATGCAGGCTCAGCATCAGGGCCGGCGGGCGGCTTTCCTTGGGGATCTGTGCGGCAACGGCCTCGGACGCCGCCCGCAGCACGGCAAAGGCCCGGTCCGAGGCCTGCTGCAGCGCCGGCACCGCCTCCAGCGCCAGGCCGGACTCGAACATGGCGGCATAGAGCGCTGGCTCCTCCCGGGCGAAAGCCAGATAGGCCTTGCCCGCACTCTCGAAGGCGGCGACCGGTTCGGGCATGCCGTTGCTCCAGGCCCTGGACAGGCTGGCCTCGAACTTCTCGAAGCCCAGCAGGGCCACGTCGGCCATCAGTTCCGGCAGGTCCCGGTAGTGGCGGTAGGGCGCCGCCGAGCTGACTCCGGCGGCGCGTGCCGCCTCGGCGAAGGTGAAGCCCGCCGGGCCCTTCTTGCCGATCAGCTCCAGCGCCGCGCGGATCAGCGCCTCCCGCAGATTGCCGTGGTGGTAGCCCCGGCGGGGATGGCGGTCGTCGTCCTTGTGCCAGCTCATGTGAAGGGTTCTTACATGAATCGGCCGGCCGATACAGCGGGATCTGCCGATCCGCTAGCGGGCCGCGGCCCCCAGCGCCTGCAAATCATCCAGGCAAGACTGCCGCTTGGCGTCGCTGATCGCCTCGACCCTGCCGATCAGCGTCTCCCGGATCGGCTTGATTCCGGCGAAACGCAGAATATTCCGTTCCAGGCTCTTCAGGCTGTGGGCGCCGAAGTACCAGCGATAGATGAAGGCCGGCATGCCCATGGTCACGACGATGCGCGCACTCTTGCCGGCAAGGCCCTTTCGCCACATCCGCCCCGGTGCGGTCTTCTTGAACGCGAAATCCGGCCGGAAGACCTGCTCGAGAAATCCCTTTAACAAGGCCGGCATCGTGCCGAGCCAGAGCGGGTAGATGATGACCAGATGCTCGGCGTTGCGGATCAATTCCTGCCACACCCGCAGAGCCGGCGGCACGGCGCCATGCTCGAATTCCGCCTGGCTGCGCAGCAGCGGAAAATCCAGCATCGCCAGCGGTGCAATCTGCACCTCATGGCCGCCCTCGCGGGCGCCGGCCGCGTAGGCATCGGCGAGCGCATGGCAGAAATGCCCGCCGGCCGGATCGGGATGTCCCTGGATGATGAGGATGCGTTTGGGCATGGTGGCGGACCACGTGTTTCAATTGCGCGAGTTTCCGCGGCGGCGCCCGGCCACGCCATGACTTGTATCAGCCGGCGCCGCTAGGGCGGGCCGATATGGAGGGTGCGCAGCGCCAGATTCACCTCCACCAGAAAGGCCACCAGCGCACCCATGAAGGCGAACATGGCGGCCACGAACAGCGCGCCGATGACGGGCGCGATGGCGGCGCCGGTGATGGTGCTGGCGAACAGCCCGACGATGACGCTGCAGACCAGCAGCGCGCAGAGCGCGCAGAGCAGCATGCCCGCATAGATCATCCGCGAGCGGCGCTCCAGCACCCGCAGCTCCGACCGCAGCTTCGCCTGCATCTCCGCCGCCGCCGTGTCATAGCGCCCCTCCAGGGAGCGCGCCCGATCCACCGCCCGCCCCAGCCGGTTGGTCAGCACAGCGATCATCGCGCCGACGCCGGTGAGCAGGAACACCGGCGCGACCGAGATCTGGATGACATGGGCGATGGAGGTGACGTCGGCGGTGGGGTCCAAAAACAAGTCCCTCTTTGCGTTAGTCTGTCTGAGCCATCGCCGAAACACAGAGAGCCGAATGCGCGGCAGTGGGATACTCGTCCCACGTGCGGCCGTTGAGCTTCCGGCCGGTCGCTTTCTTGTTGTGGCCGCCCCACTGTTTGAAGAAGAACGCGACACTGTTTCTGTGGCAATTGTGCTTGATGTCATTCACCCAAGCCTCACCGATTGGCCGCGATTTCGGCCCCGACTCGCCGCCGACAATCGCCCAATGAATGCCACTCAAATCTACATCGGGGATCGGCCCGAGGAGCGGTTCGAATGAGATGAAGCGAACTTGTGCGGGTGTATTCCGCAATGCTTCAAGACGGGACAAGCGCTCAGCATCCTCAATGGAGGTCCCAAGCCAAACATTCGGCAGCACAGAAAACCCACCGTGCTTCAACACAGCCGCCATGCGATCCGGCCGCTTCGTCAAGATCTGAAATGTATGCCAATGCGCCCGCTCCATTGTGAGCCACACCTTCCGGATGAAATCCTGCGGCACGGCATCCTGAAACAGATCGCTCATCGAGTTCACGAAAATGCGCTTCGGCTTGCGCCATTTGAGCGGAACATCCAGCGCATCGAAATCGAGCACGACCTTGCCGGTCCAGACATGGCGCCGGCCGCTCTTGCGCGTCGTGCCCTCATACTTCCACTGCCCCATCGCCTGCAGCCGCGCCGCCATCCGCATGGCGTAGCAGTTGGTGCATCCGGGCGAGAGGACTTTGCACCCCGCAATGGGATTCCACGTCGCTTCGGTCCATTCGATGTCAGATGCTCCGGCCACTACAGCAAACTTCCTCTATTGCGATACTTATCGAACAGCCATGTCACAATTCTAGCACCGGTTTTGTTCTCCGAAGCAAAAAACAAATAGTAGACAGTCGCTCCTTGTGAATTTCGCATCGGAATAGGTAGTGGGACATACTTGAAACCAGCGACTTTTTCCAATCGCTGTCGAAATGCTTCCGCAATTGAATCGTTGTCAGTCTTATGTGGATTTCCAAACAAATCGCCGGAAGTGTCGTAAGCCGCCTGTCTCCACGATTCATCACCCCAAAATCGATTCATGCGCTCAATATCATCAGCCGCCACCAGTTGAGGATTGCGCCACAGGACACTGCGATTCATGTCGGCAACAGGAAAGTTCAGGAATATTTCAATTGTCCTGCTGGCACCTGCCGCCTTCAATACCCTCCAATCAAGATGCAGCCCGTATGGATCAATGAGACAGAGCGCACGCGAGAAGCTGGCGTATGTCACGCGGGGGAAAAACACACTAAGCAACACTTCATTGCAGTCCCCTGATAGAATTTCGACATCTGTTCGCGGCCCAACGGCGGCTTTCAGGTAGTCGATCTTGCCTGCATCGAGGTCGATGAACCAATAGGCGGAGAATGGCGGCGTAACCTCCAACGCATTTAGTGGGCTCCCGAGGATCATCTCGCCAGTTTTCTTGCGAACATGCTTTCCGGCGCCTGAGAACGCGTCAATGTAGCAATGACGAAAACGCCCGCTGCCGACCATGATCTTCGAGTACGCAACCGCATACTGTTTCACGATGTCGAGCTTGATCTCGGACCAGTACCCAACCTCATCGAACTTCAGCGTCTTTGCCATCTGTTGCCACGACTTAGAAAGCATCCAATTTGTTCATGAAATGTTCTCACATATCTTTGTTCTTTACAACTGATAATTGCATCCTCATCGGCGATCCGAACTACGCCGCCGCCTGGTTCGCGCGGTCCACCACGCCGACGATGTCGCGCATGATCTGCGTCAGGTCGAAGTCCTTGGGCGTGTAGACGCGGGCGACGCCGGCGGCTTTCAGTTGCGCTTCGTCCTCCGGCGGGATGATGCCGCCGACGACGACGGGCACGTCCTTCAATCCGGCCGCGCGCAGTTTCTCGATCACCTCCGTTACCAGCACGGTGTGCGAGCCCGAGAGGATGGAGAGGCCGATGATATGCACGCCCTCTTTCACCGCGGCGTCGACGATCTGCGCCGGCGTCAGGCGGATGCCGTCATAGACCACATGGAAGCCGCAATCCCGCGCCCGCACCGCCACCTGCTCGGCGCCGTTGGAATGGCCGTCCAGCCCCGGCTTGCCCACCAGGATTTTCAGCGGCGCGCCGATGCGGGTGGAGATGCGCTTCACATCGTCACGCACATCCGCGAGATAGTTGCTCGCCGCCGGCGCCGCCGCGAGGCTGACGCCCGTGGGCGCGCGATAGGCACCGAATTTCTTGCGCAGGGTTGCCGCCCATTCGCCGGTCGTGACGCCGGCATGGGCGCAAGCGATCGAGGCCGGCATGACGTTGCGGTCCTCCTTGACGGCGAGTTCCAGCTCGGCGAGAGCGTCCCACGCCACAGCAGCGTCGCGCTCCGACCTCCAGGCCTGCAGCCGCGCCACCTGATCCGATTCGGCCTGGGGATCGACGGCGAGGAACCCCGCGCCGCCGCCTGACGTCAGCGGCGATGGCGCAGACTCCCTGTATTTGTTCACGCCCACCACGGTCTGGTCGCCGGACTCGATGGCGGCAATGCGCCGGGCGTTCGACTCCACCAGCCGCTCCTTCATAAAGCCGGACTCGACCGCCGCCACGGCGCCGCCGAGGGCCTCGATCTTCGCCAGCTCTTCCTTCGCCTGCCCCACCAGCTCCGCGACCTTTGTTGCGATGACCGGCGAGCCCGCAAAGATGTCGTCGTACTCCAGCAGGTCCGTCTCCTCGGCCACGATCTGCTGCAGGCGGATCGACCATTGCTGGTCCCAGGGCCGCGGCAGGCCCAGCGCCTCGTTCCAGGCCGGCAGCTGCACCGCCCGTGCCCGCGCATCCCGCGACATCGTCACCGCCAGCATTTCCAGCAGCACGCGATAGACATTGTTCTCCGGCTGCTGCTCGGTGAGGCCGAGGGAGTTCACCTGCACGCCATAGCGGAAGCGCCGCAGCTTTTCGTCCTGCACGTTCCAGCGCTCGCGGCAGAGCTCGTCCCACAGCGCGCCGAAGGCGCGCATCTTGCACATCTCCGTGATGAAGCGCAGGCCCGCATTGACGAAGAACGACAGCCGCCCGATCACCTGCGGCAGCTCGCTTTCCGGCACCTGGCCCGAGGCCTGCACGGCGTCCATCACGGCGATCGAGGTCGCCAGCGTATAGGCCAGTTCCTGCACCGGCGTGGCCCCTGCCTCCTGCAGGTGATAGGAGCAGATGTTGATGGGATTCCACTTCGGCACGTCGCGGTAGGTGAAGGCGATCACATCGGCGGTCAATTTCAGGCTCGCCTTCGGCGGGAAGATATAGGTGCCGCGCGACAGATACTCCTTGATGATGTCGTTCTGCACCGTGCCCGCGAGATCGTGGCGCGCCACGCCCTGCTTCTCCGCCGCCGCGATGTAAAGCGCCAGCAGCCAGGGCGCCGTCGCGTTGATTGTCATCGAGGTGTTCATGCGGCCCAGGGGAATGCCGTCGAACAGCGCGGCCATGTCGCCCAGATGGCAGATGGGCACCCCCACCTTTCCAACCTCGCCGCGCGCGTCCGGGTGGTCGGAGTCGTAGCCGGTCTGGGTCGGCAGATCGAACGCCACCGACAGCCCCGTCTGCCCCCGCGCCAGGTTGGTCCGGTAGAGCTCGTTCGACGCTTTGGCCGAGGAATGGCCGGAATAGGTGCGGATCAGCCAGACGGGATCGCGCGGCCGGGCCCTGGGCTTTTCCGCCGCAGCGGCGGCTTCCGTCGCCCCATTGGTTGGCTTTGAAGTCTTCGTCACCGCGCTTGCCTCGGCTGCTGCAATTCCGGCTAGATTAGAGCCCCGCTATTGTGCAGCGCAACAAGAACGGTGTGGGCATTATGATTCAGCCGCTAGCACTGAAGGCAATGCAATGCGATTCCAGCGGCAGGATGCATGGTTAGCGAGCGTCTAGAGGCTTCTACAGCGACAGCATCGCTTCCCATATGGACCACGGTTGCCGACGCCTATCGCCACCTCTGGCGCCACCGCTGGGTCTATTTCGGGCATCTGTTCATCTGGGCCGTCCTGCTGTGGATTGCGGAATTTCCGATGCGGATCTTGCAGGCGCTCTTCGATTGGGCGGAGATCGACTGGATCGTCGCGGGCGCGTCCCTCGTCAACACCCTCATTTTTTTCACGATCCTGATTCTCTGCCTGCTGGCGGGCGGCGGCCTGATGTTCCTGTCCTGCGGCCGTGCCATCATGAGCGGGCGCAAGCCGCATATCGGCGATGCCCTGCGGCTGCACCGCATGGGGAGCTTCTGGCGGCATCTCGGCATCTATTGGCTGATCGTCAATCTGGTGCCGACCGTCGCCGTGCAGGGGCTGCGGGTCTATTTCGGAATCTATGACATCCGCGAAGATTGGCTGGGCTATTGGAGCCTGCTGGCGCTCTATTGGGCCTGGGCCGCGGCGGCGGCGCCGGCCGTCGTGCTGGCGCTGCCCATCGCCGCCTTCGAGCTGCATGAGGCGCCCATCCGCGAGGGGTGGCGCCGGCTGCGTGGAAATCGCCTGCGCCTGGTCGCGCTCAGCGTTCTCGCGGCATTGCCGCTGGCCAGCCTGAAGATGGCGCATGAGTATGTTTTCCCGCTATTGCGGGACTTCGTCCGGGACCGCGATCTGCCCGCGCAGCTGAACCTGCTTGCCTACTGGCTGTTGGAAGCGGTGCTGCGCGGAATGCTCAATCTGCTTGTGATCCTGGTTCTCGGCGCGGCGGTCGTTTGCGCCTATAGCCGCCTCGCGCCGCGCTTCGATCATCTGGCGCGAGTGTTCGATTGAAGCCATACGCAACGGGACTCAATAGGCGAGATCCTCCTCCACGATGTCCCGCACCACAAAGAGCTGCGCATGATCCCAGGCTTCGTCATTCCCGCCGCGGAGGGTCGGCAGGCGTTCGAACACCGGGCTGTCCAGCGTGAGGTCCAGGACCTGGATCTTCGCGAACTGCGCCAGCGTGCTCATCCTGTGGATGCCGCCGAACACCGGCTGTAGCGCCCCGGCCCGTTTCGTCCGTCGGACCGGCGGGGCCCTGCGCGACTGGCGCCGCGCCGCGGGGGCGGTGACCGAAGGCCCGGCGCGCCGCGGCAGCCCGATCCAGACTTCATTCCTATTGACTTTTTTCCTAGTTCGGCCCTAGCATAATTCGAGGCTCGCATCCTCCGGCCTCGATTCTCCACATCCGGTTCGGCACGCCGCATGCACCGCAGTGAAAAACGGCGGGCGATGTCCCATGGCCCGGTCTCCCCCGTCGGCGGCCGCGGTGGCCGGATTCCCTTGCATGGCATCGTTCTCAGAAAACAGGGGGACCCTGCGCCGACACCGCGCTCCCGCCGAATCGGCAAGGAAAATCAATGGCCTATGCCGGGGTTCGCCGGCGGCAAGGAGCTGTAAGCCCTTGAACCGGCTCAAGTTCCGGAAGGGAAATTGCGGAAAAATCCGCCGGATG